>JBKDKA010000138.1:0-145648 GCA_046345315.1 Planctomyces sp. | reverse complement strand
GACGCGAGTGGTTTGCTGAGTTGCGTGTCGACCCGTTCACAGGTCGCGAAGCTGATCAGCCATTCGCCGATCAGACAGGAAGCCTTCCGCTGGGGCAGATTCGCACTCTGGATGACACGAATGGGGACGGGGTTTTCGACCAGAGCAAAGTTTTCGCGGAAGGGCTTTCCTGGCCGACTGGACTTGCTCTTTGGAAAGGCGGAGTTTTCGTCGTTGCGACTCCCGATCTCTGGTATCTCCGGGATACCGATGATGATGGTGTCGCAGATGTCCGACAGAAAGTCCTGACCGGATTTCGAAAGTTCAACATTCAGGCGGTCATCAACAATCTGAAGTGGGGCCTGGACCACCGGCTTTACGGAGCCGGCTCGTCGAATGGTGGCCGAATTCGATCAGCAGACGTGTCCGATGAAACCGAAGTTCTGATGCCGACAGGAGACTTTCGGTTTCAGGCCGCCAGTCCGGGGGCTACGTTTGAGGTGCTTTCCGGCGGAGCTCGATTCGGGAACACGTTCAATGACTGGGGTGACCGCTTCATCTGCAATATCAGGAACCCGATCCAGCAGGTTGTGATTCCTCGCCATTATACGGCGCGTAATCCTGCAGGAGTTTACGCACCGGTACTTCATGATGCCGCGGCGTCCGGTGATTCTGTTCCCGTGAAGCGCCGCAGTCCTCCGGAGCCATGGCGAGTCATGAATGCTCGGCGTCTGGCATCGGACAGCACACTGGCATCACCCCGAAGTGAAACTGTCGCGGCCGGGTATATGACATCAGCAGCTGGAGTGACAATCTATCGGGGTGATGCATACCCACCGGAATATTATGGGTCTGTCTTTCTGGGAGAGGTTGCCGGGAATCTCATTCATCATGAACGACTGGTTCAGAATGGCATTCTGTATGACGCTGTTCCGTCTGATCCGGAACGTGAGTTTCTGGCATCCACGGATAACTGGTTTCGGCCGGTCAATTTTGTGAATGCTCCTGATGGAACGCTGCATGTGCTGGATATGTATCGCGAAACCATTGAACATCCGTGGTCCATCCCGGACGACATCAAAGCTCAGCTCGATCTCGAGAGCGGCCGGGACAGAGGTCGTATCTATCGTCTGGCACCGAAGAACTTTCGCCTCCGGGAATCACCCCGTCTGGGCAGCGCAACAACATCAGAACTCGTCGCATTGCTGAGTGATGCTCGCGGCTGGTATCGCGACACAGCACATCGTCTGATCTTTGAACGACAGGATTCTTTAGCCGTCGAACCGCTCCGCCGACTGATTCGAACGCTGCCGACGCCGATTGAAGGGCCTGATTCGGCTGTGCTGAATCATCGGAAGTCGAGTCCTGAAGGGGCTTACGACCTGCCGGCAGTCGGTCGATTACTGGCGCTCTGGTCTCTGGATGGTCTGCGTGAGCTGTCCGATGACGACCTGATGCATGGTCTTCGCGACCCGCATCCTCGAGTTCGGTCGCAGGCGGTGCTTCTTGCGGAGCCACGTCTCAGCATCAATGATCGAATACGATCTGAAGTGCTGTCGATGGCCGATGATGATTCGATCGAAGTTCGGTTTCAGACCGGATTTTCGCTTGGAGAACTTCTCCGAGAGACACCGGTACAACAGAAGCTGTCGTCGGAATCTTCCGGGTCTGATCTGACGGTGCAACAGGCACAGATTCGAGACGCTGCAATTGGAGCTCTGGCAGAGATAAGTCTTCGCGATGCGTCCAGTCCGCTGATTCGATCTGCCGTCCTGAGTTCTGTCGGGCAGGTATCTGTACCTCTGATGAACGAGATCCTGCGTCGGCCCTCCGATCATTCTGACGATACGGAGTTTCGGGCGGGGCGTACGGAGCTGATCAGAAGTCTGGCGTCTGTTGTCGGTGTGCGTGCCGATCCCGTTGAGACGAAACAGTTTTTCGAGGTCGTTGCGTCACAGCCAGGTTTCGAAGACGACACAGCTCGTCAGCAGGATCTCATTGCCGTGGTGATCGGACTCGGAAAAGGTATGAAGCGATCCGGGCGATCCGTTCGGGAGACTCTCGAGAAAGAGTCCAGCCCGGGTGCTGGCCGCCTCGCCGCTGTGCTTCGCAGTTCCATCGACGAGTTATCGAAAGAAGCGGATGGAGTGGTGTTGGTGCAGGATGATCAGAGGCAGAAGATCGAGCTGCTTGAGTTGGCCGAGTTTTCAACGGCTCGAGAAATTCTGGTCCCCTGGCTTCGGGAAACTCATTCCAGTGAAGCTCAGTCGATCGCCGTGAGGGTGCTGTCAGGGCACGGAAACAGTCTGGTGATCGACGATCTGCTTCAGGCCTATCGCGGCCTTCAGGCAGCGGGGCGAATGGCCGTGGTAGAAGCCCTGCTCTCCAGAGCGGAATGGCATCCTCGACTGCTGGACGCTGTAGAGAATGGCACGATCGCGGTTTTTGACGTGCCGCAGCTGCGCAGAAATCTTCTGCTCAGAAGTTCCAACAAAGAGGTGAGTGGAAAGGCCTCCGGACTGTTTGCTGCAGCGACGGAATCACGCCAGAAGGTCGTCAACGAGTACCGCGATGCGATGATCATGCTTCAGGGGGATCGGCAGCAGGGTGAGGCTGTTTACCGACGAGAATGTCAATCCTGCCATCGATCCGGATCGGAGGGCCAGGAACTCGGGCCCAACCTCGCGACCATCCGAAATCGTGCACCGGAAGAAGTTGTGCTGCATATTCTCGACCCGAACCGCGAAGTGGGTTCCAATTATGTAGCTCAGGTCGTCATTCTGAATGACGGAAGAAACCTGACGGGCATCATCAGCCGTGAAGACGCTGCGACCGTGACACTCAAGGCTCCTTCCGGCTCGGAAACAGTGATTTCGCGTTCGGAGATCAGTGAACTCACTTCTACGGGGCAGTCACTGATGCCGGTCGGTTTTGAACAGCGGATTTCGACGCAGGAAATGTCGAGCCTGGTTGAGTTTCTTCTGAGGTGAATCAGCATGACTTCATTGTTTCCTGTCTGGGATCTTCATTGTCACCTTCTCGGAGTTCCCGGCCGAACGCCGGAAGAGAAAATGGCGCATCTGCTGGAGGTTGCGGATCGCCACGGTATCGAAAAGCTCTGTCTGTTCTTCAGCAGCACATGGGCAAAGACACCGACACCTGAAGAACTGCGAGCAGACAACGACTACGTTCTTCAGGCGATGGCTCACTGGACCGATCGAACATTCGGGTTCTGCTATGTGAGTGGAGAGCATGTTCAGGCCAGCCTGGAAGAAATCGACCGATGCATAGCCAGAGGGCCCATGGTGGGGATCAAACTCTGGATTGCCAGGAAGGCCGGTGATGAGGCACTTGACGCCATCATCAGGCGTGCCGCGGAGCTGAAAGCGGTGATCTTTCAGCATACCTGGTTCAAGCAGGATGGAACACAGAATCCGGGGGAATCAACGCCACTGGATCTCGTTGCACTGGCGGCTCGTCATCCGCAGACTCACTTCATCTGCGGTCACGCGGGTGGACAGTGGGAGCTCGGGATACGGGCCGTTCGGTCATCGCCCAATATTTCAGTCGAGCTGGCCGGTTCCGATCCGACGTCCGGATTCACGGAGATGGCCGTTCGTGAGCTCGGGGCTTCCAGAGTCATTTACGGCAGTGATGCTGCCGGACGGAGTTTTGCTTCGCAGCTGGCAAAGGTGTATGGAGCTGATATCAGCGACGAGGATCGCCGGCTGATCTTCCGCGACAATCTTCGAAAACTGATCCAGCGAAGAACGCCGGTCGAACAGAAACAGGGACGTTGACTGCATGTCCTGGCTCTTCATTTCCGTCTGACCCTCTTCGAATGCAGCGAGCCCGTGACAGTGTTCAGTCAATTGCGAATCAGTACATCCCAAAGTAGTGCAATGTGGAGGGAATGATTCGCATCGCGTCCGGAGGGGCGACTCGTGACTTTTCATATCCGGTGGTGATCATGAACAGAAGAGACAGACCGCAGAGGAAAAACAGAAACGACTGAATACGAGACGACTGATTACGAATCAATGTCGGCAGACCGAGGTAAAGGCAGGGTGTAATCGTGGCGAAGTACCGCGGCTGAGTGTAGGAGAAATAGAACTCCACGATCAGAAGATAAAGGAAGATGGGAGTAAAGAGAAATTCGAATCGCTTTTCCCGGAGACTTCGCACGACGGGCACGTACAGGAACGGAATCAGAAATGCTGTGAGGACGGGATAGATCAGAGCGAGCTCAATCGCGGTTCGACCTCGTGTCTGCGCGGCGACAATCGCAAGAAAAGCGCTGAACTGTTCGGAGTTCGCGTCCTGAATCAGAAAGGCTGACGGCAGAAGAGACCCGTAGGTGAAGAGAATTCGATAAAAATGCTGAAGCCCCACCGTCATTACGAATGCCATCACAATTCCGAAGACGAGCCAGTTGCTGCTGTTGTGATTCTGGGTTTTTCCATCTGCGGCAGAAGTTCTGGTACGCCGTATCGCGAATACCTGAATCGCGATCAGGCAGGGCAGAAACAGAATCGAGTTGTAGCGCACGTTCAGACCAAGTGTCAGCAGTAATGCCGCTGCGACAGCACCCGCTACCGACGGCTTTCGGAGTGCTTCGATGTAGGCCACGAGACCGCAGGCCATCAGGCATCCCATGATGGCATCATGATGAAGGAGCATCGTGGAAGAGAGCAGCAGCGGGCAGAATGTGACTCCGGCGAATGCAGGCAGAGCCCACACAGGTGGAATGCCGGAAAATGCCATCCATCGTGAGACATAATAGAGCATCAGTGCCATGACTGCGTTGGAAAACAACAGGCCGGTCAGAGCAGCATTTCCAAGGAGCGTTGCACCGATCTTCAGAACCAGTGGATACAGCGGCGGATGGTGAAACAGTTCACTACGGTAAATCGAATTCGGGAACTGGCTGATGTCAGGATCATCCTTCGTGGTGTAATGACTCAGATCCCAGTTCATCTGTTTTGCCAGCGTCAGATAAACTTCTTCATCGCCTTCAAGATGTGGTTCGAACAGCGATGGAATGTGCATCACCAGACTGATGACGGCGAAAATCCACCAGATCTGCCTGTAATCCCGGGATTGAAGTGGGCGATTGCTGCTGGAGGACATGAACAGATACTTTCCGGAGTAGCAGATCACTTGAGCAGGATTGGATGGCGGACCGAGCAGACCTGGTACAGGCTCGTGACTTCCAGATGACAGGCGTTCGTTCAGTGAGTTATTCATCCTGCGGGAAGTCACTCCAGCAGGAAGCATATGGCGATGATGACATCCAGACTGTTATGCAGGGAATCAGTTTCCAGATCTTAGTGCTCGGTGATTCCTGCGAAAAGTTTGTTCCATCCTGCAGATGTCGTTTTGATTGTTTTCGAGGCTCAACAATACTGGCTAGAATCTGCCGGCGCATTTTTGTCTGAGCGTAAGTGTACTTCGGGTTCTGCCTGTTGCTCCCGTCAAACCGACTCAACCGCATGAACGAAACTTCTCCTTCCGGTGCCACAGATCTCCGAAGACCAGGCACTCGTGCCCGCACGGAATTTTACCCTCGTCGGCTTTTCGCTGCTGCATTTGTGATCTGCGTCTGGTTGTCAGCGTTTGTTGCCTGGTCCGTCGTTCCGGTGCCGACTTCGCTGCGCGATGATCTGACTCAGGTCGGCAGGGAGTTCTATCGACCGGATCGTGATATCCCGATCTATCTGGTGTCTGCCGTTCTGGCGACGATCGCAGGCAGTGTCCTGTTCTTTTCAGCGGGACGCCGTGCCGACACATCTTCAACCGACAGTTCCGGCCCACAAAAGAACATCAGGATTTCGAATATTATCGATGGTTTTGTCACGGTGCTGATTCCGGGGCTTGTCCTGGTCATCGACGCCGCTGACCTGACGGAAAAGTGCTTTATTGCGGACGGGTTTCATCATCTGGATTACTATCTGATGGGACCACTGCATGCCTGGCAGCATGGGCGTGCTCTCGGAGCAGAAGCATATACTCAGTACGGAAGCGGTTGGGTTCTGGTATTTGATTTCCTGGGTCTGTTCTTTCGGACAGACCATCAGTTCGTGCTGGCGGTCATGCCGATCTTCGGAGTCTTCTACTTTGCTTCGGTTTACGTGCTGCTTCGAATGCTCACCGGAAGTGCTCTCTGGTCAGCTGCCGGAATTCTGGCATGCCTGCAGTTTCAGCTCTTCTCGGGAACCGACCTGCCCATCTGGGCGGCGCCATCGTCGAGTGTACTGCGATGTCCGTTTGATATCTGTCTGGCAATCTCGCTTCTGTTGTTGAGAAGATTCGGATGGGGCGCTGCCGTGATGGCCGGAGTGTTCTGTGGTCTTTCACTTCTCTTCGGAACGGATACAGGAATCTACGTTGCATCTGCGACATTGCTGTTTTCGGTCATCTCGTCTGTCAGGCCGTCGACGCCGACTCGTCGACGTGAGCTGCTGATACTCTGGGTGATATGTTCTGCTGTGTTCCTCTCCGGAATGCTGATCGTCAGTCGTGGTACTCTGCTGAGTTCAGAATACTGGTCTGGCTATTACGAATCGCTGCTTGACTATGGAGGTGGCTTCGGAGCACTCCCCATTTCAGAGATGCTGACAGCGCCGGGTCATGCACTCCTTCTGCTTTTTATCCTGTGCACGTATTCGCTCACCATCTCCGGAAAAATCGCGGCGATTCTGCATCGAACGGCAGACGATCGAGATCTGGTGTGCGCATGGATTGCCACAGTCGGACTGGGTACGTTTCTGCTCTTTGTCGGTCGCTCCCATCCCTACAATCTGTTTCACCCCATTGTACCGGCATGCATTCTGACGGTTGTCTGCATCGCGGACCGGCAAAGAAGTTCAACCCATGTGACTTCCGGATTTGGTCGTTCTGCTGAAACGCTGATTCCGGCGGGAGCGAGTCTGCTGCTGCTGGTTGTTCTCGCCGGGAATTCCGGAGTTCAGTACTACCCGTCACCGATTGTGAAATCCGTCCGGTTTCTGCTCAATCGCCCCCTGCCTGAAACGACACAGGAGTTTCAACGGTTTCGAGCCGACCTGCAGAAATATCGCCGAGGCTTTGAACTTCTGGAGAAGTCGAACCGCGTCCTCTTTGTTGGCGAAGATCCGCTCCTGTGGCTGATGGAATTCGGCAGACCGCCGATGGGACGTTACTGTCCGGCAGCCCTGATCAGTGTTCGACAGGAGGATCAGATGTTATCGGAGTTTGGTCGCCTTCGGCCACAGGTCGCTTACGTGGTCGGATACCCATCACTGCTCGGATCGAACGTGAACTACTTCGACGAGACCTGGCGCGTGTTCTTTCAGAATTCCGATGTCACGATTCTCGTCAGTTCCGAATTCAAGGCCCCGACACTTTCGTCGGAGTGATGTTGTCTCAACGGCGACGAGTTTTCGATGAACCGCCCTGCTGAGTTATGCCCCGCCTGTAGGCAGGAATTCCCATCCGCCGACGGTGAAGTGCGACCGTACCGACGCTGACTCCGAGTTCCGCCGCAACCTCCTGATCAGGACGCTTTCCGAGTCTGCGCACAACGGCCGGTGTCCAGTCGACATTTGTCTGCTGCTGGAACGGTGGAATTCCGAGCGACTCACGTTTCGCTCGGATATGTCGTCGACCTCGCCCGGTGATGGCAGCCACAACAGGATCGGGCTTCTTTCCGAGCATCGCGATTTCGGATCGACTCCATGGTTTTCGGACGTCGGAGCGAGGGTTTGCCGGGGGAACTCCCAGCGAATGTCGTTTGGCGATCACGATATGAACGGAGGTTCCAAGTTCAGCCGCAAGAGCTGAATCGGAGATACGGCCAAGCTGCTTCAGTTGCGAAGCTTTCCATTGAAAAGCCTCGGGCTGCTTTTTCAATCCGAACGCGGGGATTCCGAGCGAAACTCGCTTTACGAAGACCGCAGAATCAGTCGCTCCGATTTTTGCAGCAATGTGAGCATCCGGCATCTTCCCCAGCATGGCCAGTCTTCCGGGTGTCCAGTCGATGATACTGTATCGATGGATGCCGCGCCGCTGTCTTTCCGCACGCACCTGATAGAGTGAGACCTGATACTCTTCTGCCAGCTGCCGATCACTGCGTTTACCAAGCTGACGAATCAGTTTGCCGGGAAGCCCGGATTTTTCCTGTGCTGCCATGTTTCTGTAACTCAATTGGAAATTCGCTGAACCTTTATCGCCACAGTATGGCGGATTTCACAGATTCATCAATCACCGGGAAATCATGAAAGTTCGAATTCTCCCCCAGTCAGGTTTGAGTTTTGGAATGGGGGGGGGGAGGTATAGTGGTTCTTAGGTGACGTGTCCTTTGTGGCCAACGTCATCGTTCAACAGGAGAGTCTGCAAAGAGTTCTGTCGACCAGGTGGCTACGAAAAGGGTAAAGTCTGTCAGGATGTCGTTTACACGTCGAAAGATCTTTTCAGGAATAAAGATCTTTTCAGGAATACTGATGGTCATAGTTGTCGGATGTGTTTCATCACCGAAAGGACTTCCGAACCCGCCCGGCGGTGGGACGACAAGGCTCTATTGTTTTGCTCCGCCCAATCAGACACTCAAGGTCGTATGTTACGGCACGGGCCCAGGCTATCCTCACAACAACCTGCCCATTCCTTTAGCCGTAGATACCTCATTGAACAATCAGGACAGGCCGGCGGGGATACCTTCCGACTGGGTTTCCTATGCGAGCGACGAATTTGTATTCGGCTCATACACTTATGTCGGCGAGTTACAGCAGTTCAGTGGCGGAGTATGGATCTTTAGAGACAACATTGATCAGTGGGATGGGAGTTACCAGTTGCAGCTGATTCATAATTGAGTGCCTGCTGCTTTTTAGCTTAACAGGGAGGCCCCTTCGTGAGCAATTTGACGCGGTCTGCGCCGCTGGCTCGCATTAAATCCACCGCAAATCAGCGATCCGATCGTAACACGGCTCGGGCTGGTGTTACCATGTTGGAGCTGCTTGTCGCGATGGGTGTCATTTCGCTGCTGATGAGCCTCCTGATACCAGCAGTGTTGTCGGCACGGACGGCGGCTCGCTCAACTCAATGTCGAAACAACCTGCATCAGGTCGGGATAGCTGCACAGTCATTTCACGCCAGCCATGGATATATCAGCGCTCAGGAACCACTCAAGAGCCTCCTGCCTTTAATGGGAGAAACTGCCCTCGCGGAGCGACTGGCCGCTCAGGATTCTGAAGGACTGTCATCGCCGGCGTTTTTGATCTGTCCGGATGATTTCGTGGCTGACCGGGGCAGGTTAGACATCAGTTATGCGCTGAATAGAGGGCACAGTTTCTCGAAAGACGGTCGCGGCCGCGGAATTGAATGGTGGGGAAGGTTTCGATTCGTGGACGCGACAGACGGGTTGTCCAATACAGCCTACATGTCCGAGAAGCTTGTCTGGCTGGATCTGCTCGGCCGAATTCCAGTCGAAGAGGGAAGAAGGAATCCTTTGCGATATAGTTTTGAGACTCTTGTCAGTTACTCTGAAGGGGATGAAGACGCATTTGCAATGCATTGTCTCTCTGGTGAGGTTCGGCGTCAGGTATCTGTCCTTGGTGAGTGGCACCAGTGTTCTCTCGTCTATGACCAATGGGTCTATGATCACCTTTTGCCGCCGAACAGTTGGTCGTTTTCCAATCGAAGATCAGACCCGTGGGATGGAATATCGAGAACCGGTGGGGCTGCTGCAGGCAGTCTTCATTCCAATGGGGTTCACATACTGCGACTGGATGGCAGTGTAAAGTTTACTTACTCCGGAATTGACCTTGCCGTGTATCGCGGTATGGGGTCGATCGCCGGCGGCGAGTCGTCAGAATAGTTCGCGTGGTGAACACGATCACTGGCGGATCTGAGTCACCGCAGGGCATTTCGCATGAACTATCGTCGAGGGCTTGTTTCTTTGCTCACCTGCGTAACAGCAGTGATGGGGTTTGTACTCTTTCAGAACGTCGACTGGGATTCATACGGGCCTGCTACTCTCCCGTTAAAGGAACCATCTCCTGAAAATCAGGATGTAGTTATTCAGGAAGTGCATTTTGGTGGCAAAAGAGTTGACCATGAGCTGCAGGAGTTCACCTGGTCTCAAACTATTCCGATGAAGATGCTGGCCAAAGCCCCTGTCGGAAAGTTTCGCTCAAAGGATCCATCGGGAGTGATCCGGACGAGTCAGGACTGGTTTGCCAGGAGGCGGAATACCAGCCAGTTACCATTGCTGTCGTTTCGTGTTCAGGCGGTGCGACGGTCATCGCTCGGAGACGGTGCGGTTGTTGTATGGCAATCAAATGTTTCAGCTCGCCCGAATCCGAACGGCGAGATTGACTGCAGCAACCGATTCTGGATACCCAATGTTCCAGGGACTTACATTATCCGAGTCTACGCGTGCCAGTTCAGTCGGACTTCAAGCGGAACGCCTGAGTTCACAGAGAGTTTTGTTCGGTCTTTTCCTCTGGCAGTGGCCCCGCCGTCGAAAACTGCCGAATGATTGCCGATCTCAACGGTTTCGAATTGCCCAGAGGTGCTGGAACGTTCGGAGGTAAATCGTTCCGCCTGAAATCGCGGGTGAAGCTGACTGGTCTTCCCCGAGTTCATTGACGGCGACTTTTTTGAATGTTCGGCCGGTCTCAATCACGGTGACTCGTCCATCCCGAGCTGTCAGATACAGGTGACCGTTGGCGACGACAGGGGATGCTCGATGTCGCTGACGATGAGTCGCCTCCGAGTAAACTTCTTTGCCGGTCTCTGCTTCCAGAACGGTGAGGTTTCCGTTTTCCATGCAGAGATACACGAGCCCGTCCAGAATAATCGGAGTGGGAACGTCAGGGGTTCGCTTCCAGGACCAGAGGTGCTTGTCAGCGGCTGCCGTGATATCGCCGGTTCCGTCAGGACGGATGGTAAGAACAGGATGCTGTTTTGCGGACGGGACGACAATGATTCCCGGTGCCGATGCGGGAGATGCGACGAATCTCAGAGTCGGGTCGTATGCAAGCACCGCGTCATCGCGCCGATTCAGACCACCGCAGCGCCAGATCTCGTGACCATCCTTCAGATCATGAGCCACGATCAGATCGGCTCCGTGTGTCAGAAGGAATTTTTTGTCGCCATCACGATACAGCATCGGAGATGCATAGGAATGCTCGTTTTCTTTTTCCGCATCACTCAGGCGATCGACTTTCCAGACTTCGGCTCCTGTCGCACCGTCGAGAGCCACAACGACGGCTTCACGTGTCTTCGGATCACCGTCTCCGTGAATCAGCTGCATGTAAAGAGTTCCGTCTTCCAGTACAGGAGACGAACTCATGCCGAACTGAATATTGAGCTTTCCGTAACGATCCTGAACATTGAACTTCCAGACTTCCTTTCCTGTGACCGTGTAACACGCGAGTGTTCCTTCACCCATGAACGTCCAGACATGTTTTCCGTCGGTGACCGGGGATGGCGATGCGGAATTTCCTTCGTCACCTCGGGCGACCTTATTCCCGGTCGCGACGACCTGTTTCCAGAGTTCTTTGCCATCCGTGCTGACGGCCATCATGAGCAGTTCTCCGGATTCGCTGGCTGATGTCAGGAATACCTGATCACCCCACACGACCGGAGTTGCTCCCGCCGATCCCGGCAGGGCCAGCTTCCACGCAACGTTCTTTGTCGGACTCCACTCAACGGGCAGGTTCTTCTCCGAACTGATCCCGTTTCCTGAGGGGCCTCGCCAACCCGGCCAGTTCTCTGAGCGAACATCCGAAAAATGACAAACGCACAGGATCGCAGCGAGAATAACCGAGCTCATTTTGCGGGGCACGTGAGTCATGTCAGCAAATCCTCAGGATGGATCACCAGTTCAGAATGTCATCGCGTCGTTCACGGCAGGTCAGTGCTGCCCATCAGGAACCGATCGACTTCGCGAGCAGCTCCACGGCCTTCATTGATCGCCCAGACAACAAGGCTCTGACCGCGTCGGCAGTCACCGGCGACGAACACATTATTGACATTGGTCGTGTATTTTTCGTGGTCCGCTGTGTACCAGCTCATCCCGCCACGGCCTTCGCGGATGTTGATCCCCAGCTGCTGAGCTGCCGGGTGTTCCGGTCCGAGGAAGCCCAGAGCAAGAAATACCAGATCAGCAGGGTATTCTTTTTCAGTTCCCGGGATCGGATCGAACGGAGCACCACCTTCGGTCATCTTCTGCCAGTCGACTTCGCAGGTCTTTACGGCACGCACGTTGCCCTGAGAATCTCCCAGAAACTCCACCGTCTGAATGCAAAACTCCCGGGGATCCCGACCGAACTTTGCGGCTGCTTCTTCATGTCCGTAGTCGACGCGAAACACTCGTGGCCACTGAGGCCAGGGGTTGTTCGGTGCTCGTTCGAGCGAAGGGCGTTCGACAATCTCGAAATTGACGAGCGATCGGCAGCCATGTCGCATGGATGTGCCAAGGCAGTCGTTTCCGGTGTCGCCACCGCCGATGACCACGACGTGCTTGTCTTTTGCACTGATGTAGTCTCCGTCCTTCAGTCCGGAGTCCATCAGACTGCGTGTGTTGGGACGAAGGAAATCCATCGCATAGTGGATCCCCTTCAGATCACGCCCCGGGATCGGCAGATCGCGAGGGCGGGTGGCACCGGTGCAGAGCACCACCGCATCAAAGTCTTTCTTCAGCTGATCGGCCGGAATATCCTTTCCGATCTCTTTGCCTGTGATGAAGGTAATTCCTTCTTCTTCCAGAAGGCGGACTCGTCGTTCGACGACATCCTTCTTCTCCAGCTTCATGTTCGGGATTCCGTACATGAGCAGACCGCCGACCCGGTCGTCACGCTCAAAAACGGTGACGAGATGTCCGGCCTTGTTCAGCTGTGCGGCACAGGCGAGTCCGGCCGGACCGGATCCGACGACGGCAACTTTCTTCCCCGTGCGGGCTGATGGTGGTTCAGGAACCACCCAGCCCTGCTCGAAGCCGTGATCAATGATCGCACATTCAATGTTCTTGATCGTGACTGGCGGCTCGATGACACCGAGGCAGCAGGAGCCTTCACACGGAGCCGGACAGACTCGCCCGGTAAACTCCGGAAAGTTGTTGGTCTTGTGGAGCCGGTCCAGAGCATCCTTCCAGCGACCGTTATAGACCAGATCGTTCCATTCCGGAATCAGATTATTGATCGGGCAACCGGACGCCATGTTCGCCATCATGTCGCCGGTATGACAGAACGGAACACCACAGTCCATACAGCGAGCTCCCTGCTTTCGCAGGTCGTCGTCTGCCATATGATTGTGGAACTCATTCCAGTCGAGAATCCGCAGAAGAGGTTCGCGATCGGATGGTGTCTGGCGAACGAATTCCTTGAAGCCAGTTGGCTTACCCATGATATCGGCTTTCGTACATCAATAATCAGAAACACATTTGTTCAGAGAAGGGCGAGTCACCGCGATACGAAGATCATGTCCGATCTGCCGGGGCGAAGCTGCCGAGGTTTGTTGCCCCGCAGCTCGACACGGTCCTCGGGACGTCGGCTCAGGCCTTCGCTTTCTCCATTGGAAGTCCGAGCAGTGCCTTTTTGTAGTCAACCGGCATGACCTTTCGGAACTTGCCGAGTGACTGCTTCCAGGCCGCAAGGATCTGCTTCGCCACAGTCGACCCGGTCAGTTTCTGGTGGTTCTCGATCATCCCTTTGAGCTCATCGATGTCCTCCTGAGCTGCGACGGGTTCAAGTTCCACCATTTCCAGATTGCAGTTGACCAGAAGCTTCTCCTCAGGATCGTAAACATAGGCGACCCCTCCGGACATTCCGGCCGCAAAGTTTCGACCGGTCGGCCCCAGAATCACAGCTCGCCCGCCGGTCATGTATTCACAGCCGTGGTCTCCCACACCTTCGATGACCGCCCAGGCTCCGGAGTTGCGAACGCAGAATCGCTCCGCCGCAATACCCCGGAAATACGCTTCTCCGGACGTGGCTCCGTAAAGGGCCACGTTGCCGATGATGACGTTTTTCTCCGCGTCAAACTTTGCATTCTTCGGCGGATAGACGATCAGACGACCGCCGGAAAGCCCCTTCCCGGCATAGTCGTTCGCGTCACCTTCGACCTCAATCGTGATCCCTCGAGCAAGCCATGCACCGACACTCTGACCAGCCGATCCCAGTGCCTTGATATGGATTGTTTCCGGAGGAAGACCGTCTGCCCCTTGCGCCTTGCTCACTTCATTACTGAGGATCGTTCCGAACGCCCGATCAATGTTCTGGATCGTTGTGTCGATCCGCACATGGCGACGTTCCTGAATTGCCGGCTGACACTTCTGAACGAGCTCCATATCCCGAACGGTGTCCAGTGCATGATTCTGGTCGATGGTGCACCAGGTTCCGGCATCCGGATGTGGCTTAACGGCCGGCTGCAGAATCGGTGACAGATCCAGCTGTTTCGCCTTCCAGTGAGTCACTTTCTCATCGAGTTCGAGATAATCACTTCGCCCGACCATTTCATTGATGGTTCGGAATCCCAGCTGAGCCATGATCTCGCGGGTTTCCTCTGCCACCATGAACAGATAGTTGACGACATATTCAGGTTTGCCCTGGAATTTCTTCCGCAGGTACGGATCCTGAGTTGCGATCCCGACCGGGCAGGTGTTCAGGTGACACTTTCGCATCATGATGCAGCCCAGCGTGATCAGCGGTGCCGTCGCGAATCCGTATTCTTCGGCACCGAGCATCGTGGCAATGACCACATCGCGACCCGTCTTCAGCTGACCATCGGTCTGCAGTCGAACGCGGCTTCGCAGGTCGTTCATGACCAGTGTCTGATGAGTTTCCGCAATGCCGAGTTCCCACGGAAGACCGGCATGTTTGATGCTGGTCAGTGGAGAGGCACCAGTTCCACCCTCGAAACCCGAGATCAGAATGTTATCCGCGTGCCCCTTGGCAACGCCTGCGGCCACCGTCCCGACGCCGACTTCTGAAACCAGTTTGACACTGATACGAGCCGCACGATTTGCGTTCTTCAGGTCAAAGATCAGCTGCGAAAGGTCTTCGATGGAATAGATGTCATGGTGTGGTGGAGGGCTGATCAGTCCCACGCCCGGCGTTGAAAGCCGCGTCGCCGCGATCACCTTGTCGACCTTGTGCCCCGGCAGCTCTCCACCCTCACCGGGTTTTGCTCCCTGAGAAATCTTGATCTGCAGTTCGTCAGCATTCGTCAGGTACCACGAGGTGACGCCGAAGCGTCCTGAGGCAACCTGCTTGATGGCAGAACGACGCAGATCACCGTTTTCAGACGGCTGGAAGCGATCATACTGCTCCCCGCCTTCTCCGGTGTTGCTCTTGCCGCCGATGCGGTTCATCGCAACAGCCATGGTCTCGTGAGCTTCTTTCGAAATCGAACCGAAGCTCATCGCACCGGTGCAGAAGCGTTTTACGATTTCACTGGCCGGTTCTACTTCGTTCAGCGGAACGGGAGTTCCCGTTCGAAACTTCAGCAGACCGCGGAGGTGACATTCGCGAACCGTCTGTTCGTTAACGAGTGCGGAGAAATCCCGATACGCATTCTTATCGCCGGTGCGAGCTGCCTGCTGAATCCGGCCGATGGTGTGCGGATTCCACGCATGCTTTTCACCAACACGTCTCCAGTGGAAGAGCCCCGGATTGGGCAGTTCGTGAGAAATGCTGTCCGGATTCTCAGGAAAGCCCAGATGGTGACGCATCATGGCTTCCTGCGCGAGAACATCGAATCCGACGCCCTTGATGCGGCTGGCAGTTCCGGCGAAGCAGAAATCAATCACTTCCTGAGCCAGTCCGAGCGCCTCGAAAATCTGAGCACCCTTGTAGCTCTGCAGCGTCGAAATGCCCATCTTCGCCATGACTTTAAGGAGTCCGTTCGCAACTCCCGAACGATAGGACGCGATGATCCGATCGTCATCCCAGTCTTCGCTGAGCTTGCCGTCAACCCGGGCCTGCCGCAGAGCGTACAGCGCGAGGTACGGACTGACCGCGTCAGCACCATAGCCGATGAGCAGGCAGAAGTGATGAACTTCTCTCGCTTCACCGGTTTCGACAATGAGACCAATCTGTGTGCGCTGTTCATGTCTCACGAGGTGATGGTGGACCGCACCAGTCGCGAGAAGCGCGCTCACCGGAATTCGATCGGCACTGATGGCGCGATCTGAAAGGACAACCAGACTGTATCCGTCGCGAATGGCGTCTCGCGCTTCCCGACAGATGCGTTCGAGTGCCGGCTTCAGGCCGCCAACGCCTTCGGACTTTGGATAGGTGATGTCGATGACCCGGCTGCGCCAGCCGCGATAATCCATTCCCTTCAGATTGGCCATCTGATAGTTGGTCAGAATCGGATGAGGAACCGCCAGACGATGGCAATGTTCTGCCTTCGTGTCGAGCAGATTTCCTTCCGGGCCGATGTAGCATTCCAGCGACATGATGACTTCTTCCCGAATCGAGTCGATAGCGGGATTCGTCACCTGCGCAAACAGCTGATGGAAATAATCGTACAGCATGCGAGGCTGGTCGCTCAGACACGCAAGAGCTGCGTCATTTCCCATGGAACCGATTGGGTCTTTGTCGACCTTGATCAGAGGAAGCAGCATGAACTGCATGGTTTCGGATGTGTACCCGAAAGCCTGCATCCTGTTCAGAAGTTCCTGATCGACGATGCGTTCCGGAGGTGTGACTTTCGGTACATCACTGAGAAGAATTCGCTGTTCTTCCAGCCACGGCTTGTACGGCCTTCTTGAAGCAACATCCGCTTTGAGCTCGGCATCGTCGATGATTCGGCCCTGTTCGAAATCGACAAGAAACATGCGTCCCGGCTGCAGGCGTCCCTTGTAGGCGACATTCTCCGGTTCGATGTCCAGCACGCCCACTTCACTCGCCATCACAACACGGTCGTCGTGCGTGACATAGTAACGACTGGGGCGAAGACCATTTCGGTCCAGCGTGGCACCGATGAAGTGACCGTCAGTGAACGAGATCGAGGCAGGGCCGTCCCATGGTTCCTGAAGGGCTGAATAATATTCGTAGAATGCTCTTTTGTGTTCCGGCATCGTGGAGTGATTCTGCCACGCCTCCGGCACCATCATCATGACCACTTCCTGGAGAGTCCTCCCGGAGTGATAGAGCATCTCCAGAGCGTTGTCGAAACAGCCCGAGTCCGAAGTGTGCGGTTCAATGATCGGGAACAGTTTCTCCAGGTCTTCTCCGAACAGGTCGCTCTTCATCATCCCCTGACGAGCAAACATCCAGTTCGAGTTGCCTTTGACCGTGTTGATCTCGCCATTGTGGCTCATGAACCGCAGCGGTTGAGCCCGGTCCCAGCTCGGGAAGGTATTCGTCGCGAACCGGGAATGCACCATCGCCAGGTGACTCTCGTAGTCTTCCGCCTGAAGATCGAGAAAGAACGGCATCACCTGAAACGACGTCAGCATTCCCTTATAAATGATCAGCTTCGTGGAAAGTGAACAGATATAGAAGGAGAGTGCCTGAGACATGCTGCCGTTTCGCAGCTTGTGGCTTGAAAGCTTGCGGATGATGAACAACTGTCGCTCAAACGCGTTCTGATCCAGACCAGGGGCTGCTCCAACGAAGAGCATTTCCATCGCCGGAGCAAACTCGCGGGCCGTCTTGCCGATGTCGGCCTTCTCAAAGTCGACCGGAACTTTTCTCCATCCGAGAAGAATCTGACCCTGCTGAGCGATGAACTGCTCAACAGTCTTTTTACAGATGTTTCGCTGATCGGCATCCTGCGGCAGGAAAACAACACCGGCGGCGTATCGGCCGGGTTCCGGCAGAGTGACGTTGATGTCCTGCTTTGCGACGCGGGCCATGAATCGGTGGGGCAGGGCGGTGAGCATCCCGGCGCCGTCACCGGTGTTATGTTCACATCCACAGGCACCGCGATGATCCATGTGACGCAGAATCCGGTCTGCATCATCGATGATCTGGCGGGATCGGACGCCTTTGATGTGAGCGACGAAGCCAACGCCGCAGTTTTCGTGTTCATTGGCCGGGTCGTACAATCCGGCAGCCTCTGGTGCGCCGAAAGGTGGCGAGTAAGGTGCTGGATACTGGTTACCGCGGATGTCTTCCATGGATTCGACCTTTCAATTGACCAACGCAGTTTCCGACTGTCGGGATAGTACAGACGGGACTGCAGACGCTCTGAATTCAGCCGACATCAACCGGTCGGCGCGGCGTGCACATCGATTCAGCCACCGGGACTCGCATGACGCACAGAAAACTCGGGTCAGCGCGGTGGCTCAGCGGCCAGGGCCGCCGTGCGTTTGGATGCAGCCTGTCGACGTTTCAGGACCTCCAGTAGAAACCTGTTGCGCGCCACCGCCCTCAATGACACGACTGACGTCATGGCACTGATCGCCTGAACGGGCGCTGCTGAATTCAGAGTTTCACACTGTGTCTGCATCGTAGAAAAGGTGCTCGGAATCTGGGGGCAGATCAGGAACTGTTGCCCGGGTCGCTTCCCTGAAAAACGAAAAATTCCTCCCGATTTTCACCTGAAACGGAAGGGAAAACAAGTTCCAGGTATCGACTTCTCACCACGTTCCGCGGAGAAATCTCGGACTGCCGGGAAGTTTTTCCATCCTCCGACATCAGAATCCCGATCAACAGACCCGGTCTCGGTCATTTCGGTTCTGCGAATGAGAGTACTTTTAGTTCGACAGACCGTTTCGAGTATCTGAAAATATGCTCAGTGACATGAATTTCCCGGTGTTTGCTGGCTGTCACTTCCTGGACCGGTCAAAATGCAGTCTGACCTGAAATTTCGCGATCGAAAGTCCCGCGTTGCCTGAAAGGCCCTGATTCTGTGAAACATCGTTCCCGGCGGAGTACCGGAGGATTTCCTGATCGAAATCCTCGTCAGCCAATTCATGAATCCGATGTTCAGGCTCAGGATTCTGAGGCCGGGGCTTCTCCATGGCGTCAGTCGATGGCTCGCAGCCGCAGC
The DNA here is from genome assembly GCA_046345315.1 of Planctomyces sp. GTDB lineage: Bacteria > Planctomycetota > Planctomycetia > Planctomycetales > Planctomycetaceae > F1-80-MAGs062. The sequence goes on along the minus strand of JBKDKA010000138.1, from coordinate 126,688 downwards.
GGCCAGAATTCCCGTGATCAACTGGGAGCATCAGGAGACGACTTTTCATCAACGGGAAGCTCCCCTGGGATCCAGACGTCGCAGATGGTGGCGCAAAGAACCAGTCTCGGGAGTGAGGCGCGAAATTCGATCCCCATCGTGACAGTGAAGGGGGCAACACATCATCCGCTGGTCTACCGAAAGAGAATCTCCCGAGTTGAAGATGCTCGCCCGGGCGATCTGGTGGCTGTCTACTCGGAATCAAAACACCTGCAGGGATACGGAATCTACAATCCCCGCAGCGAAATTTCTCTGAGAATGCTCTGGCACACCCCCGCGCTTCCATCAGACAGTGACTGGGATGACAAACTGCGAGCTGCCGTGTCGCTCCGAAAAGACACGCTGCGGCTCGATGAACAAGCTGATGCCTGGAGAATGATTCACGCTGAATCAGATGGTCTGCCCGGTCTGATCGTCGATCGCTTCAACGATATTCTCTCCGTCGAAGCGTTCAGCCTGGGAATGTACCAGCGCGCTCAGAAGTTAATGGAACGACTCGCACCCATCGCAGGAACGAGTCACTGGCTTGTCAGAACCAGCCCTCAGTTTCTGTCGCAGGAAGGGTGCGATCCACCGGCACTTTCGTCCCCCGACTGTCCGACGCAGACCGTGATTCGGGAATTCGGAACTCGTTTTCGAGTGCGATTCGAGGGTGGCCACAAAACGGGGTTCTTCTGTGACCAGCGTGACAATCGTCGCCGACTGGCGGAGTTCTGCCGAGGTCGAAGTGTTCTGGATCTCTGCTGTTATACCGGCGGATTCGCGGTTCAGGCGAAGGTTCTGGGCGCCGCTGAGGAAGTCATCGGCGTGGACCTCGATGAAGAGCCGCTTAAGCTGGCGAAGGAGAACGCAAATCTGAATCAGGCCAGAGTTCGGTTTGTTCAGGCAGATGCGTTCAGTTACATGAGGGAAATGATTCGGAATGGTCGTCAGTTCGATGTTGTCGTTCTTGATCCGCCCAAACTGATCCGGACCCGAATGGAAATTGAAGAAGGGACACGAAAACATTTCGCTCTCAATCGTCTGGCAATGAGGCTGGTGAAACCGGGCGGACTGCTGCTCAGCTGTTCCTGCGCCGGCCTGCTCTCTGAAGCGGAATTTCTGGATCTGCTCATCGCGGCATCCCGCCAGAGCGGTGACGAAATTGAACCCGAATCCGAACAGCGTGCGGCTCGTTATGCGGCACGTTCCATGCAGATCATTGCAAAGAGCGGTGCGGCCTCTGACCACCCGGTTATTTCCAGTTGTCCTGAAACAGAATATCTGAAGGCGGTCTGGATGATAATGAACTGAGATCGTCGTGGTCAGACTTTTGGACCGGGGTAAAATCCTGATGAGACTTCATGCGAACGTGAATGCCGGCAGGATCGCAGGACGGAAAAGTGCTATGGAATCAAGATTCGCCCTGGTGCTGATCCCTCTGCTGCTGCTCACGGAGATTTCCGTCGTTCAGGCATCTGAGTCTCCAGCCGGAAGTCAGGTTTCAATCCCTGAAACCATCCGATATGACCAGCACATTCGCCCGATTCTGGCAAACCATTGCGTGAGCTGTCACGGGCCCGATGAGGCAGCTCGAAAGGGCGGGCTGCGTCTTGATGTATTCGATCAGGCAGGCACAAAGGGCGACAGCGGTCGGATCGCCATCGTTCCCGGAGATCCAGCTTCCAGTGAGTTGATGGCGAGGATCGAATCGTCAGACCCGGAAGTCCGGATGCCTCCCCCGGAGTCCGATAAACAGCTGACGGAAATCCAGAAGGCGACCCTGCGTCGCTGGATTGAACAGGGTGCCGCCAATTCTGCTCATTGGGCATTTCAGTCCCCGAAACGACCGGAGGTTCCGTCAGTTCGTCAGGGATCATGGGTGAAGAACCCGATTGACAGTTTTGTGCTCAGTCGTCTCGAAGCGGAGCAACTGAATCCGTCGCCCGAAGCTGATCCGCTGATCTGGCTGAGACGCGTGACACTCGACCTGACCGGGCTGCCTCCGTCGCCTGAAGATCGGGAAGCGTTTCTCAAGGATCTGAAGAAACCGGGATCCAATCGCGATCAGGTTTATGGGTCGGTCGTGGATCGACTGCTTCAATCACCGCGACATGCCGAACGCATGGCGATGCACTGGCTTGATCTGGCGCGTTACGCCGACACAAACGGATACAACAATGACGAATCACGAACGATGTGGCCGTGGCGTGACTGGGTGATTGATGCCTTTGCCCGGGGGCTTCCCTACGACCAGTTCCTGACGGAGCAGCTTGCCGGCGACCTGCTGCCAGATGCGAGTCTTTCTCAGAAGGTTGCGACCGGTTTCAATCGAAATCATGTTCTGACCACGGAAGGCGGAATCATCGAGGAGGAGTACCACGTTGAGTACGTGGCGGATCGGGTTCATACAACGGCGAGCGTCTTCATGGCGATGTCGTTTCAGTGTGCTCGTTGCCATGATCACAAATTCGATCCGATCAGTCAGCGGGAGTATTATCAGTTCTCCGCCTTCTTCAACAACATACCGGACAAGGTGGTTTCTTACAGTAAAGGACGCATGGCGGAACCACTGCTGGCCGTGCCTTCACCCGAACAGCAGCGGGAGCTCGAACAGTTAAGTCAGCAGAAAGTCGACGCCGAAGCACTGCTGCAAAAGCGAAGCGACGTACTGGCAGAGCTGACAGCGGCATGGGAAGCATCACTGTCGGATGAGCAGGCAAGCTCGCTGCATTCTGCGGGGCTCGTATCACACTGGCCGATGGATCAGGCCGATGGCGACGATCAGATCAACGTCGTCAATTCACTCGACGTGGCCGTCGTGCGTGGAAAACAGACTTCTGCCCCGGGGAAAGTTGGTTCGGCGATTGCCCTGGACGGCAAGACCTGGTTCGAAGCTCCTGCAGCAGGAGACTTTGACAGCGGTGATGCGTTCAGTGTTTCACTCTGGGTACAGCCTCAGTCGGCAGAGCTTTCGGCAGTCATCAGTCGTCAGGATGAGGCTCAGGCGTATCGAGGATATGATCTCCTGATAGAGAATGGGCATCTGATCTGTCACATCGCAACGAAATGGCCGGAAAGCGGAATTCGAGTGATGACTCGGGATGCAGTCACGCTCAATGACTGGCATCACGTGGTACTGACCTGGGATGGTTCCGGCAAAGCTTCGGGAATACGTATCTTTGCAGACTCACAGCTCATGCCTCTTGAAGTCACCCGTGAAGCGCCGCTGGAGGGAAGTCTTCGCGTTGCAGAGCCGTTTCGGATTGGTCGTCGATCCGCATCGCTTCCACTGAAAGGTCTGGTGGATGATGTCCGTCTCTGGTCTCTGGCTCTGAATCACTCCGACGTCGAACTTCTTTTTCGTGCTCAGCCTGCAGTTCCTCTGAAACCATTGCTTTCCGTGCCGCCGCCTCAGCGAACCTCAGCAGAACAGAGGATTGTTCAGCATTATTTCAGGGATCATGCAGACAGCACAACACGTGGTCTGAGAGACCAGATTATTGCTGGTGAGAAACGTCGAAGGGTTATCGAGTCGGAGATTCCCTCCACGATGGTGATGGCGGAGTCGGATACCCGACGCCCATGTTTCGTGCTGAAACGTGGTCAGTATGACCAGCGCGGTGACGAAGTGCAGGCCGACTTTCCCGCCGTGTTTTCCGGCGATCACCACTCCGTGAGTCTGACGTCGAAATCAACGGCTCCGGAGACGAGCAGTACAGTCGGATCAGATTCGCGTGCAACGGAATCTGCGAAGACTCTCAGCCGGCTGGATCTGGCACGATGGCTGACACGCCCGGATCATCCGCTGACATCACGAGTCGCCGTGAATCGCTGGTGGGAAATGCTTTTCGGCACGGGGATCGTCGAAACTGCCGAAGACTTCGGGATTCAGGGAGCTCTGCCCAGCCATCCGGAACTGCTGGACTGGCTGGCGAGCGAGTTGACCGACCATCATTGGAATGATCGTCATATCCTGAAGCAGATCGTTCTGAGCGCCTGCTATCGTCAGTCGGCGCGAGTCACTCCCGAGCTGCAGGAACGTGATCCCCTGAATCGTCTGCTGGCTCGGGGACCAAGGTTTCGTCTTCCGGCGGAGACGGTGCGTGACAACGCGCTGTTTGTCAGCGGACTGTTGAAGGAAAAGGCCGGTGGGCCGAGTGTGATGCCGTATCAGCCGGAGGGTCTCTGGGAAGATGTTTCCGTGGAACGGCGGGAGAAATATGTTCCTGATCCGGGAGACGGCCTGTACCGTCGAAGCATGTACACATTCTGGAAGCGAACGTGTCCGCCACCGAGCATGGCGACGTTTGATGCACCGGATCGAGAGACGTGTGTGATCCGTCGCGCGAGAACGAACACTCCGCTTCAGGCACTCGTTCTGCTGAATGATCCCACTTATCTGGAAGCGTCGCGAAAACTTGCTGAGCGGGTTCTGCTGGGAGAATCCTCGGTGGATGCTCGACTTCAGATGGCCGTTCGCTTTGTTCTGGTCAGGGATGCTGATCCTGCTGAGCTGAACTGGCTGCGGGAACTGCTGGAGTCGGCTGAGGATGAATATGCGGGGCAGAGTGACGCGGCGACGCGACTTCTGGCCGTCGGAAATTCGCCTTCAGATTCGCGTCTTTCGGCGGAAGAGGTCGCATCGTGGACGACAGTCATGAGTGTTCTTCTGAATCTGGATGAAACCATTTCCAAACCATAGTTCGCGGGCTTCCATTACAGAATAAAGCTGCCGCGGGCAGGGAGTCAGGTGCTGATGATTTCTTCCAACGACATGACACGTCGCAGTGTGCTGAAGACGGCACTGGGAAGCGCTGCACTGGCATCGCTGATGCAGAACGATGGTATTGCTGCGGTCCGAGAAAGTCATTTTCCAGCAACGGCGAAACGGGTCGTTTATCTGTTTCAGTCGGGTGGACCGTCGCATCTTGAGCTGCTGGACGAGAAGCCTGATCTGAAGCGACTGCACGGAACCGAGCTGCCGGATTCCATTCGACAGGGACAGCGACTGACGGGAATGACCTCCGGGCAGAAAAGTTTTCCTGTGATTGCTCCGCGCTTCGGATATCAGACCTTTGGGCAGTGTGGAATGCGGCTGAGTGAACTGCTGCCGCACACGGGCAGTGTGGCAGACGAGATCTGTCTGGTACGCTCTGTTCACACGGAGGCCATTAATCACGATCCGGCAATCACGTTTATCCAGACCGGGTCACAGCAGCCCGGCCGCCCGTCGCTCGGTGCGTGGGCAAGTTACGGACTCGGCAGCGAAGCGGAGAATCTTCCGGCCTTTCTGGTTCTGATTTCTCACGGTTCCGGAAGCGACGCCAATCAAGGGTTGCTGGAACGGCTCTGGGGCAGCGGCTTCCTGCCATCGAGTCATCAGGGCGTCAAACTCCGCAGCAGTGGCGATCCCGTACTGTATCTGTCAGATCCTCCCGGAATCAGTCGCACGATGCGTCGTCGGATGCTCGACGGGATTGCTCAGCTGAATCAGCATCAGCTGGAAAGCTCCGGAGATCCGGAGATCGCAACGCGGATGAAGCAGTATGAGATGGCATTCCGCATGCAGAGCTCGGTTCCCGGCCTGATTGACACCACGAAGGAATCCGAAAGCACCTTCGCGATGTACGGCGAAGATTCGCGAAAGCCCGGAACGTTTGCAGCGAACTGTCTGCTGACTCGTCGTCTGCTGGAACAGGGTGTTCGTTTTGTTCAGCTGTATCATCGCGGCTGGGACCAGCATGGTGGACTGCCGACGAATATCCCGAAACAGTGTCGTGATGTGGATCAGCCTCAGGCGGCACTGATTCGTGATCTGAAGCAGCGAGGTATGCTGGAAGACACACTGATCATCTGGGGTGGTGAGTTCGGAAGAACGGTGTATGGGCAGGGCGGTCTGCAGGAAAACTACGGTCGCGACCACCACGGACGCTGTTTTTCCATGTGGCTTGCCGGAGGCGGTATCAGTCCAGCGACTGTTTACGGTCAGACGGACGATTACGGCTACAACATCGCCCAGAACCCTGTTCATATCCATGACATGAACGCGACGATTCTGAGATGTCTGGGCTTTGATCACGAACGGCTGACGTATCGTTATCAGGGACGGGATTTCCGCCTGACGGATATTCATGGCAATGTCGTGGACGGATTGCTGCGATCAGGGAAGGCTGTTCGGAGCTGACATAGGAGGTTCCTGATCGAGGTACATTCGCTGCCACAGTTCGAGGCAGAGAAGATTCCACAGTCGATAGGCCTGATTCACGCGACCGGACGTGTGCTGTTCGACGAGTTCTCTGACTGCCTGAGGATTCAGAAGGCCACGACTGAGACACCGGTCCGAAAGCAGGACATCATTCAGCAGCGTTTTCAGTTCCTTCCGGAACCAGTGGTCGATCGGAACTCCGAAGCCCATTTTTTTTCGTGTCTGAATTTCCGGCGGAATCAGGTCGGAAAACGTGTCAACGAGAACCTGTTTACCACGTTTCAGATTCTGCTTGACCTGGATCGGCATTCGAGCCGCCAGTTCGACGACACGATGATCCAGCATCGGACTTCGCGCCTCGAGGCCCACGGCCATGCTGGCGATGTCAACTTTGGTCAGAATGTCGCAGGGAAGATAAGTGTGGACGTCGGTTGCAGTCGTTCGCGTGATGAAGTCTCGTGATGGATATCTGCGGTACGCGTCGAAGATGCAGGCAGCCGGGTCTTCCTCGGCCGTCAGTTTCCAGAGGTCCTCGGAGACGATTGCCTGAAGCTGCGCGGTATTGAAAATTGTGATCCAGTTCAGGTATCTCCTCTCGGGCTCCTGTCCCATGGTTTCAATGAATCGCTTCAGTCGTCTGCGGAACGATCCCTGCCTTGTTGATGTCGGGATCAGACCGGCGATTCCGGAGTTCCAGAAACTGCGAAACCATTTTGGTGCCCGATCGAGCATGCCGGCAACATTCACGGCACGATAGCGGTCGTATCCGCAGAAGAGTTCATCTCCTGCATCACCGGTCAGGGCGACCTTCACGTGCTCCCGTGTCATCCGGGACAGATACATTGTCGGAATAGCGGAACTGTCTCCGAATGGTTCGTCGTAATGCCAGATCAACTGCGGCAGAATGCTCATCGCATCTGGTTCGACCATCGCTTCATGATGTTCTGTTCCGAGCATCTCTGAAGCCTGTCTGGCGAATGCTCGTTCATCGAATGCTGCGACCGGGAAGCCGATCGAGAACGTCTTCACCGGACGATCCAGCTGGGACTGCATGAGCCCGCTGATGATTGTGGAATCAATACCTCCGGAAAGGAATGCTCCCAGAGGCACGTCGCTGCGAAGTCGAAGGCGGACGGCTTCGGTCAACGTGCTGCGGAGTTCGTCCTTCCAGTCGGCCGTTGTGCTTCGACTTTCGTCGACCTCGTTAAACGGTGGAGTCCAGTAAGTCTGAAGTCGCAGGCGACCGTGCTCGAAGATCCCCATCGTGGCCGGTGGCAGCTTCTGAAAACCTTCCAGAATACAGTGTGGGTGAGGAACGTACTGCAGCGTCAGAAATCGCATTACGGAATGCCGATCCAGGGTGCGTGTGACTCCCGGCATCTGAAGCAGAGCCTTGAGTTCGCTCGCAAACGAAAGACGCCCGGATTCCATCCTGTAGAAAAGGGGTTTCTGCCCCATGCGATCGCGGAGAAGGATCAGTCTTCGGTTGCGGGAATCCCAGATCGCGATCGAAAACATTCCTCGCAGATGATCGACAAAATTCAGGCCGTATTCTTCGTACAGATGAACGATGACTTCGGTGTCTCCGTCAGTCCGGAACTGATGTCCGCGGGCGATCAGTTCGGGACGGAGTTCCCGGTAGTTGTAGATTTCACCGTTGAAAATGATCTGAATCGTATTGTCTTCGTTCCCAAGCGGCTGAGCACTTCCGGCGACGTCAATGATGCTCAGACGACGGTGTCCCAGCGCAACGTTCAGGCCGACAAAGCCATCTGCCGGGGATTGCGGGGGATCCGGGCGAAAATAGTGCCCATCCGCATCCGGGCCCCGGTGGCTGATGCTGTCCGTCATCCTCTGAAGGACGTCGCGACTGATCGCCTTGTCAGCCTGCCACCAGATTGCCCCGGCAATACCGCACACTATGGAGATTCCTCGATAAACTCGAACGACTGTTCGTTGAAGATTCAGTTCTGCAGAAGCAGTGATTCATAAAGTCTGCAGTGTTCGGAAACCATCCGATCCACACTGTGGTTCCCGACTATCTGTTGATGCCCGGCTTCCCCCAGACGTATCGCGAGGTCCGGATCATCCAGAACTCGTCGCAGCTGTTTCATCAGATCAGGAGCGTTACCGGGTTCGAACAGAAGCCCGTTCTCCTCCGAACGGATCAGTTCCCGATTGGATGGAATGTTGCTGGCGACACAAGGGATTCCCATTGCCATCGCTTCCATCAGGCTGTTCGACATCCCTTCGAATTCACTCGCAAGACAAAAAACATCCAGCCCTTCCATCAGCCTGTCCGCATCATCACGATGGCCTGTAAAAGTGATGAGATTTCGACAGTCGAGTTTAATTGCCACATCGGCAAGAGCATCTCGTTCCGGACCGTCCCCGATGAGGATGAGACGGGATCCGTTGACCACCTGCCGAAGAAGCTGGAATGCCCAGATGAGGTCCTCCAGCCGTTTCTGGCGAGCCAGACGGCCGACATAACCGATCAGACGACAATCCTCGTCGAGACCGAATTCCTTTTGAATGGAAGTTCGATCACGGGGCACATCAGAGGATGGTGCCGGAATACTGTTCGGGATGACATGCAGCAGATTTCCCGGAACTCCCACTGCCTGGTAGAACTCGGCCACGGAGTTCGAATTTGCAGTCATCGCATCCGTACGTGAAACCAGCCATCGATCCAGTTTCAGCTGCCACGATGATTTCCATGAATCCACGCAGCGTTCCGAAACCACAATGCGGCAGCCCTTCGGGCAGATGCCCGGGAGGCGAACATAGGAGTTTGCGGAAAAAAGGTACGACTGAACGATATCCGGATGAAATCGTGAAAGTTCTTTTCGGAGTCGGTACCAGGTCAGCGGATCAAAGCGAAATCGTTTGCCGAGTATCGTGACCGGGATGCCGGCAGAACGCAGCTCATCAGCGAAATATCCTCCTCGATTGAGCGCAAAGACGTGTGTTTGATAAAGATCGCGAGGCAATGACTGAGCAAGCAGCGTCAGTTGCCTTTCAGCGCCGGACTGATCCAGTGTCGGGATGACGAAAGCGATACGAATCAATCAGGTGTCTCTTCAACGCAGGTCGCCGGAGTGATGAAGTTCAGTATTCACTTTCAGAAGTCAATCTCAGGTCAGAGAGCTATCAGAAATCAGGCCACGACGAAGAATCGTCGTGGCCTGATTGAAGATATCAGAATGAAAACCGGAATTCAGGGAGCCGGTTCCCCGAGGAATCTTTTGTTGTCACGGACCTTCAGGGGTTGATCTTCGTTGGCTGTTTGAAGGCCTTGCTGGTGTGGCCATTGGACGAAGATGTTGCTTTACGTCGACTTGAAAAGCTGCCCGCGATGGCTGCTGAGCTTGATCGGAGACCAAGGCCTCCCGAGAGCCGGGAACTTTTTGCACCATTCGGGAGAGCTGCCGGAAATGCGTCCTTCGGAGTCCATGCCGTCAGTTTCTTTGAATATCCGATGAACTCGAGGAAGCTCGAAAGGCTGATGACATAGACACCATGGGAAAGTGCCAGTTCGTTCATCTTTTCGAACTGTTTCTGAATCCGATGGTAATCCGCAGCCCTCGACGCGTCTTTTGTTTCTGAGTCTTTCCCGGTGTCTCCGATCACAAGAAACCGCGTCTGCTCAGAGATGTATTTACTCAGATCTGAATCCTCGATGGAATTTCCTTTTCCGTCCAGCAGGTCCCCTTTCGGGCTCGTCTGCACGGTAATGATTGCACCGGAACTTTCGACGATCCGACGGAACTCATCGCTGTCTGAACCCGGATGATCATCAAAATCGAGGTTTCCGACGACTGCAATCTGAAGCTGCCGACCTGCCGCGAACAACGGTGAGTAGATTGGATCCTCAGCGGCGAGCGGTCGTCCAAGGTCCTGATCAACGATGCGTGCCTCCGAGAGATTTGGTCCCATCACATTGACGACCTCAATCTTTCCTTTGACGTCTTCCGTGTTCCGGCGTCCCACACCGTTGTTGCTCTTCGTGTAGACAGAGAATGAGGTGCCTTCCTGGACTTTGTCGTGGGAGCCCAGGTTGATGTAGCACTTCAGACCTTCCTGATCGACAAACTTCAGAGCACCGTCCGGTTTGTCGAAGCTGAGGTCTTCCTGCTGGAACAGTTTCTGGCGAAGGACAACGATTGTGTTGCGACGAGCATCCAGATCATTGCGAAGATCTTCGAGCTCACGTTCCTTCTGTGATTTGAACGTGTTGAACTCTGCCTGAAGACGATTTCGTTCTTCACTCAGGTTATCGTATTTGGAAGTAATGTCAGCAAGTTGCTCGCTGTGTTTGGATTCCGATTTCCGCAGCGTGTCATTTGCCTGTTCGGCCGCAGACCTGTGCGATGCGATCTCCGCATCCTTTCGCTCCACTGTCTGCTGGAGATCGACGGTCTTCAGATTCAGCTGCTGCAGGCGGTCGTCGGATGACAGCTTCTGCAGATCGCGTTCTGTGCCGGTCTTCACAAGAGCCGCTTCGAGCCCTGGGTCGGTCTCGGTGCCGTCTTTCGTAATTCCCTTCACCGTTTCACCGACGGCAGTCAAAACCGCGTCTGTGGGCTGTTCAGCGCTTCCGATCACAGCCTTTTTCAGGCTCTCGACCTGTGTGATGTGATCCCGAAGCTCAGATTCCGCTTTATTCGCCTTGGCTTCGAGATCCGCAGTCTTCTGCAGAAGTTCTGCGTTGTTACGCACCGTGAGCCACGTAAAGACTGCCAGAACCACGCTGAGCAGCATAGAGCAGGACAGTGTGATGATCAGGCCGTTGTTGTTCTGAGCAGCCATTCAAGTGCTCCATTGCTGCCGACGCAGCCGGTTTCGGAATTTGTTGGTTGTTGAGAGCAAAAGGCACCGAAACGGCCCATCAGAACACCACGCGTTCCTCCACCGGAGAAATCATGTGGTTGACCACGAAGAGAGCCGTTGGTGAAGATTACCGGTCGAGAGGGGGGAGTCAAGAAAATCCTGACAAATGCCGGAATCCGTGGCGGAAGACTCAGTACGTTCTGGAGTGGGAAATCATCGCGAATCGGATTGCAACGACGATTTCTGAATCCGCAGCTCTCAGTCAGAGGCATCATGCAAAAAACAGCGACGCAGGGACATCGCTGAGTCTGTATTCGAACCAGACTCCGTCCGCAGTCCTGCTTTCTCACAGAATATCAGTTTGTGGCATTTATGCATGCCAGATCGGCAATTCCTGCCGATTTATCTGTTCCCATTGTCAATGTTTCCCTGATCCTGAGAGAAATTCGGCGGGTTTCGAAAGACGGACCTGGTGCGACGATCTTCGGCAGAATCTGCCGAAGATCGACAAAATCAACTTGCAGTTCGGCAGAAACTGCTTCTTTCCGGTATGGACGCACCGAGGTGCCATTCGGGAGAGATCGGAGCAGGGGAATCGCACTGTGACAATCGCCCTCACCACCATAAATTTCGGCTGAGTGTCCTTTTGGACCGGTTCCCCGCCTTTCGTTGCTCAGCATGGCTTCAGTCAGAGCCAGCACCGCAGAATATTCCTGACATGCCTCGTGACTTATCTCCAACGTACCGACGCAATACGGCCTCCGGAAACACCGGAAAATGCTGTCCGGTGCAGTTACGGGCTGTTTTTTTGTTCTCCCTGGCTCTCTGTTCGTGTGGTTGTGCATCCGTCCTGTCGGGCGGGTCCTCCGACAACGAAACCCCCTTTCTGACAGAGGGTTATCGCCGAAACAGCCTTTACGGAGCGAAAGTGGTTCCGGTGCGAGCGGCTGCCGATGAATCGATCGGCGGTCAGAACTCCGGGGGATGGTCGGGGTTTCCGACGAGTTCCTCAATCCGCAAGGATGCAAAGAATTCTTCCGTCGAGAGTCTACCTTCCGAAGTTGGCCAGCATTCCTTTCCCGCCCGCGTCCGACTCAGACGGCCGCGGCCTTCCGAAGATCCGGTTACGTCTCCCGATACCGGATCGAAGGACAGCAGATCGGGAACACGTTCCTCGAATCAGTTTCCGGCTGGATCCCGGTCGAACTCGGACGGTCTGCCGGGTGATGACCGGCGGGGAAGTCAGGCAATTTCAGGGGACTCATGGAACCCTTCGGTTTCCGAAAACACACCTGATGTCGTGGGAGATGCTGTTGACGGATCACAGACAGATTCGGAAAGCGCCCCGATTCAGGTTGCTCCAGTCAGCAGAAAACGATCTGAAGCGCTGGAGAAGAAACAAAACCAACAGGGGAATCCAGAAACTGCCAGCGGGATGTCGGCCAGTTCCCTTCATTCTGCAGAGAGTGAGGCGGCGGACAGCGATCGGCAGATAGATGCCGAAACGAATCAGGCAGTTTCGGACAATCCTTCCAACGATGTCGAGTCCGCCGAAGAGCCTTCGGATTCGGCCCCACAGCCCACGATGCTGAACCGATTAAAAGGGCTTTACCCGGCTCCTCTGGAAGAAAATCCCGGTCAGCTGATCCGAAAGCAGTTTCGAAGAATTCCCGGCCCATGGGGACTGCTGAAAGAAAAGCCCCCAGAGAATTCGAGTGGTGACGAAGAAAAGACGGCTGATGCTGCCACTGACGAAGAAAGTCGTGAAGCGGCAGCCGGTGCATCCTCTTCCGATGTCGAAACAGAGGGGTCCCGGCGACCTCTTGATCGCAGATCAGCTGTCGCGGAACTAATACTTGCGATGGAGGAAGATCTCAGGCAATGGCCGCGGGATGAATCCGGTGAGCGAATGCAGCCGGAGATCTGGACACGGCGTCAGGCTGAACTGAGGCTTCTGTATCTGATCGCAGACCGATCAGGAGACGCCGTCAGTGTCATTGAATCTCTTCCACCGGAAGAACAGGAACTCTGGCAGTCCATGGTCATGGCGATGGACCGCTATCTGAGTGGCAGTGGAAGTCCGCTGGATCAGACTGCAGAGGCTCAGAGCCTGGAATCATCCGCGAACAAAGTGGGAGCCCGCAGTCGTGAAGAGCGTCTGACTGCGACAGCAGAACAGCTCAGAGCGGCGGTTCGGCATGCTCAGGCTCTGTCACCGCTGACAATCCGGCGAGCAGATTTCTGCAGTGAAATTCATGGGTTTGGGAGCATCGAGGAGCTTCCGGGAACGACATTCTCCGCCGGGCAGCCGGTGTTGATTTACCTGGAACTCGACAATTTTCGAACGGAACGCACGGAATCAGGAACCTACCGGTCTAAGTTTTCTGCCATTCTCGAGATTCAGCGATCCGATGAACATGGTGATCAGCTGATTGAAGCGATTCCTGTCGAATCCATCGAAGACGAGGCAACGACTCGACGGACAGATTTCTACCAGAGCTACGAGCTGACGATTCCATCGCATCTGGCCGAGGGGCGCTATCAGATCAGAATTACTGTCCGAGACCTCAAAGGCAGCCAGCAGGCAGTGACGGTGCTTCCGTTTGCGATTCGGTCGGCACTGCAGTGACAATCACAGCTCAGCTGCTGACTCGGACAAACACAAATTCATTGCAACCGTGTCCGGAACAGGTCGTAAGTTCCGCAAGGCTGAAACCACGATCCCGCAGAAACCGAAACACGTCTTCGGGTCGCGCGACTTCAAACGGCCAGCCACCGACCCAGTCCAGCAGATCGTGCCAAAGATCCATTCCACGTCCCTGAGATTCCTGATACCAGTTGATGAACGGCACCAGCGGATTTCGGAGCAGCATCAGTCGCAGTATGGATGCAAGCAGAGTGACCACGCCTCGCTTCAGCAGCAGCAGGATCGCAATTGATCCCGCGTAAAAAGGACGCATAAACACAGGAAGCCGTTGATAAATCAGCTTGATTCCGCGCCAGATTCGAGAAACATAAAGCTGGTCGTTATAGATCGCAAGAACAACGGATCCCCCCGGACCGGCCAGCTTCAGAAGGTTTTCAATGGCCTGCCACATCGCGCCGGAATGATGAGCAACCCCCCAGCAATAGATGACGTCGAACTTCCCCAGCTGAGAAAGAAACTCCGGATCTCTCAGCGACCCCTGATGGACATCCCAGCTCGTCTGAGGCTGCTGGGTTCGGCGGCGCAATTCCTGAGTACATGCGACTGACTGATCATCGACATCAAATGACACGACGTCCGCGCCGAGTCGATGTGCTGCGAGACTGAAGAGCCCACTGCCACTTCCGGCATCCAGAAATCGACGTCCCTGCAGGTCATCCATCTTCAGCAGCATTCGAAGCGACTGCTGCGCTTCGGAAACGCGTCCTTCGTTGAACTTCCGCAGAAAGCCAGCCCAATTCTTTCCGAATTCAAACGGCCGTTCAGTACCGGAAACTGTCTCCTGAGTATTTCCGGACGGTGAAATCATATGCGGCTGCAGAGCGGCTGAAGTGACTGGGCTGCTGATTCGACATTGGGTAGAGTATCACACGGTCCGCACTCACTGCGGGACGGCAGGGAATTCTGCTCGCGCTTGTAACGGAACGGTACTGAATTCTCAAGGATTTTCACCCGCCTGAAAACTCAGAACCCTGACAGCCGGCAAGCTCGACAATCCTGGCACACTGCTGCTAGGATCGCTTAATCCAGACGACCACAGTTGCCCGACGATGCCTGTATGCGTGGCTCGACATCAGCATCTGACAATCAGTGCCCGGAGTCTATCGCAGAATTGTCAGGTATGTTTTTCACCGGCAGACGATCTCAGGGGTTAAAGATTCTGTTTCTGACGTCCGGCCCGAATGCCCCGGCAAGTCGTTACCGAGTGTTTCAATTCCTTCCACACCTGCGGCAACTCGGCTTTCGCTGCAGTGTCGCGAACAGTTTTCCCGAGAAGTACGACTATTTTCCGTTGATCGGTTGGCGCCTCAGTAGGCTGCTCAAAAGGCTGGTCCGAAGATGGCATCTGCTGCAGATGACGTGGACTCAGCCGGATGTTGTCGTTCTGGAGCGTGAGATCTTCGATGAACCGGACCTGGAGTTTGAGAGAAAGCTTCGGCGGCTGGCTCCGACACTGATTCTCGACATCGATGATGGCATCTTTCTTCGCTATCCCGGGAAATTCGAAAAGCTCGCCGAACTCTGTGACTTCGTGATCTGCGGAAACTCATATATTCGCGACCATCTCCAGCCGTCGAACTCCCGAATCAGCATCATACCGACCACAGTTGATGCCGGACTTTATCACGTGAAGAATCCGGTTCGTGACGCTGGTGACAGAGTGATCGTTGGCTGGATCGGCACGCCTTCGAATGTTCCTCAGATTTCCCTGGTGCTGCCGGCTCTTCGTGAACTCTCGAAATCTGTTTCCCTGGAACTGCGGATTGTGACTGCAGAAACAGCTGCTGTCTCGGATCTCAGTCTGCAGGGGTTGCCATTCCGACTGATCCCGTGGGACGAGTCAACCGCGATCCATGAGATCGCTCAGTTTGACATCGGCATCATGCCACTTGAGAAAAACGATCCATGGAACCTCTACAAGTGCGGGCTCAAGCTGATTGAATACATGGCTGTCGGAATTCCCGCGGTGGCATCACCTGTCGGCGTGAATTCCGAGATTGTGCAGGATGGTCATGACGGGCTTCTGGCAGACACGTCAGAGCAGTGGCTCCACTGCCTTCGACTGCTTGCTGATGACGTCAATCTCCGAAATCGAATCGGCAAGGCCGCTCGTGAGACCGTGGAAAGGCGATACTCCGTGCAGGCGGTGCTTCCGGACCTTGTCAGAGTGCTGGAGACGGCGCACAGCCCCCGGAAGTAGGTTGGTGCCTTCGCATAGCGACGCGTGAAAAGTCGTCACGGGCGTTTTTCAGTCGTTCCGAAAACGGACCGCCAGATGCTCAGAAACCATTTGCAGATCGCAGCGAAACGGTCGAGACGCAGTGCAAAATAACGACGTTCGATGCGTTCGAGATCGGCGACCCGCTGTCTGAGAATCGTGATCAGATTCTCCCGTGCTGCTCGGACTTCCGTGCCGTACCGACCTTCGAGGTAGCGTTCCAGGCAGTCGAACAGCGTCAGCGTCTGCAGCCAGCGGTCGAAGGTGTTCCAGCCGGACCAGAACCCTCGGGAATGAACTCGATAAACCGCCATCACATCCGGAACGAAACCGATCGGCCCTCGGTCCGCATGCATCACATACAGAGCCCAGTCACCGTTGCGGAGCTTACGGTGCCAATCGGGAGTCTGCCGGATCACTCCCTGCCGGTACATCGTCACAGTCATTGTGTGAACGCGATTTTCCCTGAGCATGTCAGTGACGACCAGCGGACGTTCTGGCGGTTTCAGCGGCGCGATGAAGTCATGCCCTTCGACGTCCAGATGCTTTACCTGACAGGCATGGAAACACATGGACCAATCGTCATTGGCTTCCATCGCGTCAATCAGTTTGCGAAGTTTTCTGTCGTCAGTCCAGTAGTCATCACCCTCCAGAATGGCCATGTATTTCCCACGAGCTTTTTCCCGGCAGTCCTGGAGGTTTGAAGACAGACCAATATTGGTATCGCGGAATATCAGCCGCAGACGGCCAGGATGGGCGTCTGAGAGTTTCCTGAGGAGCTCGCGAGTTCCGTCGGTTGAGCAGTCGTCTCCGATCAGAATCTCGAAGTTCTCTTCCAGCTGCTGTGAGAGAACGCTCAGGACTGCCTGCTCGATGTATTTTTCATGATTGAAGGTAATGACAACAACGCTGACGATCGGGCGATTTTCGGATGAGGCTGAGGGGACAGGCTCTGTTGGTATGACCATGAAGGAGATCCTGCAGCAGATTCGGAAAGAAACCAGACAGATCATTCAGAGATGATCGTTCAGTCACAGAGTCGATTGTTCACAACATGGCTGGTGATCAGGCCGGAATTCCGGATCGCTTCGTGAATGATCGAACAGATGACCTCGATGTCGGCAATACTGACAGCTGTTCCTGTCGGCAGCACAACGACGCGAGCGCTGGTCTGTTCAGTCTCCGGCAGTTGCTGCCCGCTCTCCGGGTACAGTGTCCGGTAAGGCTGCATGCGGTGGCATCCAGGCCAGAAGTATTTTCTCGCCAGGATGTTTTCGGCTGTGAGGACCGCGACGAGCACATCTCGGCTGATCCCGGACATTTTCTCGTCAACCTCGATGACCACATATTGAAAGTTGCATGACTCTTTCTCGTCATACTGGCAGAGACGGATTCCCGGGATGCCATCAAGGAAGTGTCGGTATGTCTCATAGTTCTTTTTGTTGCACTGGATGAATTCCGCCATGCTTTCCAGCGATGTGAGGCCCATCGCGGCGCAGATTTCCGTCACCTTTCCATTGGTTCCGATGTAGTCCACTCGATCCAGCCCGGCAAATCCGAAGTTCCGCATATACCGCATGGTGCTCGCCAGACTGTCGTCATTGGTGACGACCGCACCACCTTCGAAGCAGTTAATGAACTTTGTGGCATGAAAGCTGAAGATCTCGGCCAGTCCGAATCCCCCGATCATTCGCCGGCGATGGGAGCACCCGAATGCATGAGCTGCATCGAACAGGAGCTTCAGTCCGTGACGATCAGCGATTCTCTGCAGAGCATCGGTATCGCAGGGTCTCCCCCAGACATGGGTCGCCAGAATTCCTGAGGTCTGCGGCGTAATCAGCGACTCCACTTTCGCGGGATCAATATTGTGTGTCGCAGGGTCAATATCGCAGAACACCGGTCTGACCTGCTGCCACTGCAGAGAATGAGCAGTCGAAATGAACGTGTATGAAGGAACGATGACTTCGCCGGTGAGTCCGGCCGCACGAATAGCAATCTCCAGAGCAATGGTGGCATTGCAGATCGCAACACAGTGCCGGACGTTTGTGAGCTCACAGATGCGCTTCTCGAATTCCCTGACCATTGGGCCATCGTTTGTCAGCCAGCGTCGATTCAGGATGTCAGCCAGCCGTTCCTGCAGCGCTGCATGTGAACCGATATTTGGCCGGCCTACATGGAGTGGTTCGGGAAAGGCCGGTGTTCCACCAAGGATGCCAGGCGTTCGTTCAGGGACCTTCATTGTCGTTCACTCGCGTTCTTAATGATCAGGGAGCGACGATGTTCAGCAGCGAACTCCGATTCCGGATGACAATGAGTCACAGAATCTTCAGATACTGGATGGCTTGAGTCATGAATGGTTCGAGTCATTTCGGTTCCGGTCAGGTCTGCTGGAAATATGCCGATCAGCAGTTATCACGTGTCTTGATTGTCACCGTCGTTGAAGATGTCGGAGCGGCGAATGATCAGAAGGGTGCGTGTGCAGTCTCCCACTGAAAGTGAGGTCGGACAACGCCGGGCCATTTTCCGAACCAGCCGGAGTCCGGGCGTTCAACGTCATTGACATCAAACTGAACGAGCCTGTGAAGATCAAGAACACAGTCCGTTCCGTCTTTGATCACCATCAGCCGCACGGAAAATGTTCCGTCATTCAGAAGGTTGCCGGGAATCAGGCAGCGTCCGCTCAGTATCCCCGGCCCGGCGGTCACCTGAGCCGAATGATCGTTCAAAATAATAAAGTCTTCGGAAGTACAGAGTATGAGTCCGAAGTGGAGTTTCGCTGAAGTCAGAAAATTCCAGACTTCGAAATGCATTTCCACGGGAGTTGCGGTTGAGATCGTCTGACCCGAAACCGGCTGAACAGCAATGCGCCGCACGCGAACGGATTCGTTTCCCGGTGCAGTCTCCGGATTTTCCCACGTCCGGACTGCGGATGCGTCGCTTCCGGCACCGAGGTACGCGTCCACAACCTGACCCGCAGGCCCGTCCATGCGAAGTCTGCCGTGTTCGATCCAGATGGCTCGGTGACATAATGAACGAACAGCGGTCAGATTGTGACTGACGAACAGCACTGTTCGACCTTCTCGAATCAGACTGCTGAGTTTATCGAGGCACTTCTTCTGAAACTTCTGGTCACCGACAGCAAGGACTTCATCGACGATCAGGATATCGGGTTCCATCTGAGACGCGATGGCGAAACCCAGACGCATATACATCCCGCTCGAATATCGCTTCACGGGCATGTCAAGGAATTCCGAGATGTCCGCAAACTCAACGATCGCGTCGAATCGCTGCCGAATCTCGGCTCGGGACATTCCCAGAATTGCGCCGTTGAGGAATATGTTCTCGCGGCCAGTCAGTTCCGGATGAAAGCCCGTACCAACCTCCAGAAGGCTGCCGATCCGTCCGCGAACTCCAGAACGACCGGCTGTCGGCTCTGTGATTCCGGTCAGTATTTTCAGCAGAGTGCTCTTGCCGGCACCATTGGCTCCAAGGATCGCGAGGGACTCTCCTGCTGCGACAGAAAACGAAATCCCATCCAGTGCATGGTAGTCTTTGTGCTGAGACGTTCGAGAATCCGATGATCGATGAGTCAGTCGATACCAGGCATCGGCGAACAGTTCGGAAAGACGATTGACCTGCGGGCCTGTTGTCAGCCGATACGTTTTCCTCAGATTTTCAACGATGACCGCTCGCTTCGCCATGACTTCATCATCTCGCTGGAAAACTTCTGCCCTGATTCCCGTCTGTGGATTCGGAGAACTAGATCCGATCTGCCAGAAGTCGTTCGACATGGCGAAAATACCGGGTCCCTCCGGACAACATCAGGATCGAAAGCCCTGTGCTGACCAGCAGGCTGAGAACGGGCGGGCATTCCGTTCCCAGAAGTGACCAGCGAAACCCTTCGATACCTGTCGCCAGCGGGTTCATTGACCACAACCAGCGATAACTTTCGGGGACAAGCACCTTCAACTGGTAGACGACCGCTGAGCTGTAGAACATCACCTGCATCGCCAGTGGAATCACCTGACTGACGTCTCTGTACAGAGCATTCAGTGCGGAGAGACCGAACGCCAGTGCGACGGTGAAAACCACGATCAGCATCAGGAAAAGGGGAGCCAGCAGAATTCGTGGAGCCACTGTGCCGTACCAGACAAGGCCGACAAGAAGCGGAAGGCTGGAGATGCCAAAGTCCATGGATGCTGTGAAAACGGAACTCAGGGGCAGAAGCTGTCGCGGAAATCGCACTTTTGTGATGAGGTGCTGATTCGCGACCAGAGACTGAACTGCCTGATGGACGACGAAACTGAAGAATTGCCAGGGAAGCAGGCCGGCCAGCACCACAAGCCAGTACGGTACGTGATCGTCTGCAGGACGAGCCCCGAGAAGCCCGAACAACAGTGAAAAAATCGCCAGTGACGTCAGTGGCTGAATGACTGCCCAGAGTACTCCGACGGCCGACTGCCGGTAGCGAATCTGGAAGTCTCGCAGTGCAAGCAGGCAGAACAGATCTCGCGAAGTCCAGATCGCCGTCCAGAAACTCCAGCCATGTTCGACGCCGGATCGCTGCCATTGCCAGTCTTTGTCCTGAGCCAGGGAGGGATCTTCCGTATCGGCGGATGTTTTCTTCGAGTCGGTGACCGAATTCATCAGGTTAGTCTCGGTCACTGGAGGTGGTTGCAAAACCGGGACTGGCTCCCGCTGGACGTTAATCTTTCTGTAAGCTCCGCAGCTGCGATGGTGACTGCCCGGGTTCTGAATCGCACGTCCTGCACATCCACGTTCAGGAAGACAATTTGAAAAACAGAGTCAGAGCACATCGGAGAACATAACCTCTAACGACTTCTGTCGCCAGATCGTTGGCGCTGCTTTCACGTATGGATCCGAACCGTTTTCGTGTGTCGAACAGAGAATCCAGCACACGAACGAATAAACCGGAAAAGTCCTGCATCGCGGGCAGTGAATTCAACTCCCGGCCCCTTGACATCTGTTCGGGTGCCCTGAAGAATGAATTTTGCTCGTTTTTGCTCAAAAAACGCAACTCAATGGCTGACTTCGATCAGGAAGCCGGGAAACAGAACATGCTGATTGGTCTCGAAAAGATCCGCGAAAAAATCCCGCTCCTTGATTCAGACCGCTTTTCAAAAGAAGTTTTTGACCAGTGCGGCGTCTTCGTCATCCGTGGAGCGATCCCTGCGGAAACAATTGCTCGCTGGCAGTCAGCGTGGAATCGCTTTTATGCGGAACAACTGGAAGCTGAGCGAAACGTCAATCGTTTCAATCCGGTGAGTGTCGACGAAACGCCACCTGCCGAGCTGGCCGCAATGCATCAGGATCCGGACATCCTCGATGTCGTTGAACAGGCCTTCGGTCCGGACATTGCTCTTTACAACCAGAGATTCGTAATCAAGGATCATCGAAGCCGTGGCCCGGTGTTCCTGCACAGCGATTTTCCGTACCACAGAGGCTGGCCACGAAAAGCGTCTGCATTCGTCCCCCTCAGCGATGTTTCTCCGGAAAACGGCGGGATGTACTTTTACCCCGGCACCAACCAGTTCGGTTACCTGGGTGACGTCGGAGAACTCAGGCCGGACGCTGTCGATTCAGACTGGCCTGTCATCACTCCCGTTCTGCATCCGGGAGATTTTGTCCTCATGAATTCATGCACATGGCACGGTTCAGGGCCACATGTCAGCGGACCGGATCGAATCCTGGCAGACATCATCTATCAGCCCGCTGACGATCCCAGCGGAATCTCACTCCTCAGAGGGCAGTGGCAGACGGAGTTGTTTCTTTCTCGCAGCACCCAACTCTTTCAGCGATCTCGCGTGACTCGCCTGAAAGAGCTTCAGACGCTTGTCGATCAATATGTTCCTGAAGAATTACGTCCACGATAAGAGTCCGGTGTGACCGTTCCGTTCGGTGCGTGGCTGGCCGTCTGCTTTTTCCGGGATTCCATCAGTTATGGCTGTGCCATCTCAGTTTGACAATGAATTCGGTGTGATCGCTCGAGAGAATATCAATGAGTTCGTCCGAAAGACCGCTCGCGCACTCTCCGATCAGTCCGGCAAATTGCTCGAAATCGGTCCCCAGGAGCGTTCTCTGGTCAGGGAGTCCTTCACAAACTTCGCCTACGAATCCTTCGATGTGGTCAGTACCTACGGACCGACGCACGTCGGCGATATCACACGGTACAATCCGTCCATTGCGGATAACACTTACGATTGTGTGATCTGTATGGAGGTGCTGGAGCACACGATCGATCCTTTTGGTGCGGTGCGTGAATTACGTCGCATTCTGAAGGACGGTGGTTATCTTGTAGTTTCTGCACCTTTGAACTGGCGAATTCACGGTCCGATACCCGACTGCTGGCGATTCACGGAACACGGTTTTCGAGTGCTGCTCAGGGACTTTGACATTCTGGAATTCGATATCCTCGAAACTCCCGGAAGGCCGTTGTTTCCGGTGCATTACAACGTTCTTGTTCGGACCGACAAGAGCAAGAACACTCCGGACAGTGAACTGAGATTCCGATTCATAGACTGAGATATACTGGAAAAGAGAGTGCCGTGGATCAGTTTTACGGGCAGCTTGCGGAGATTCTCGACGTCGATGCCGTCTCGGCAGATGACAAGCTTCGGGAGTTCGAGAACTGGGATTCGCTGACGATTCTGTCGATCTGTGCCATGGCCGATTCCTCTTATCGAGTCAGTGTGTCGGCAGGGGATATGCAGCAGTGTATCTCCGCCGGTGATCTCGCTCGTCTGATTGCCGGTCGGATGAGGGATTGACTCCGTGTACAATCCGTTCGATCTGAAGGACAGGCTTTACGTCGTGACGGGTGCGGCATCCGGGATCGGGCGTGCCTGCTGTGAACGGATCAGCCAGTTGTCCGGACGGGTCGTTGCTGTCGACATCAACGAGAAAGGATTGCAGGAAACGCTCCATGCACTGGAAGGTTCCGGTCACAGTTCGAAGGTCGTTGATCTGGCAGACAGAGATCTGACGGAAGTCGGACTTGTCGAGATTTCTCATGCCATTGGCCAGGTTTCCGGTGTGGTGCATGCTGCCGGAATGGAGTGCATCCAGCCTCTGCGTCTGCTGCAGCCGTCTCGTTATCGTCAGGCGATGGCAGTGAATCTGGAAGCCGCTCTGATGCTGATTCGCGAGTATCAGACGAAGGGGACTTATCCCGAGGCGGGCGGTTCTGTGGTGCTGATTTCATCAGTCGTTGCAGTTGCCGGTTCGCCTGGTGCGGCGGCTTACGGAATGATGAAGTCCGGACTGACGGGTTTGTGCCGATCAGCGGCGATGGAACTCGCTCCACGGGGAATTCGCGTCAATTGCGTGGCCCCGGGCTACGTCGATACAGCGATGTTCCGTCGTCTCTCTGAGCGATGGACGCCGGAGCAGAAGTCTGCGGTCGCTGCCGAGCATCCGCTGGGAATCGGTAATGCCGACGATATTGCCCATGCCGTGATTTACCTGCTGGCGGATACGGGCCGCTGGATTACAGGAACAACGCTCACCGTGGATGGCGGTTTCTCTGCTCGCTGATTTCCGGTCCCTTCAAATATACGTCTGAGCTGGCAAATGGAACCTGTTCAAAACCACGAATTGCGAACGCTCATCACAGGGGCTTCTTCCGGTATTGGGCGACAGACTGCGGTCCGACTGTCAGCCAGTCGTTCCCTGATAATCTGTGGACGTGACGCTCAGCGTCTGCAGCAGACTCGGGAACTCTGCGTCCGTCCGGAAAATCACACGATCTGGGTACAGGATCTGTCAGACCCTTCTCAGATTGAGTCTGGACTTCAGTCTCTTCTGGGGGAAAGGAGTCTTCAGATCCGGGAGTTTGTTCATTGTGCCGGAGTCCTCAGTGTGAGGCCTTTCAGAACCGTTTCACTGGCAGAATTCCAGGCGGTGATGAATGTCAACTTCTTTGCCGCAGCAGAGATCGTGAGGCAGTTGATACGTCAGCGAGTGAACAGCGATCATCTTCGAAACGTCGTGCTGGTTTCCAGTACGGCCAGTCAGTATGGTGCTCGCGGATTCGGCGTCTATTCGGCATCCAAGGGAGCTCTGGACTCCCTGATGCGATCGCTGGCCGTTGAGCTTGCACCTCGTGTTCGGCTGAACTCCGTTCTCCCGGGTGCGGTCAGAACTGAGATGACGGCTGGAATTCTTTCGGATGAACCAGTGGCTGAGCGTATGAAGGCTCAGTATCCGCTGGGATTCGGCGAAGTGGATGATGTCGCGGCGGTGATCGAATTCCTGCTTTCCGATTCGGCTCGATGGGTGACCGGCCAGCAGTTTGTTGTCGATGGTGGTCGCACGATCAATATTACCGGCTGATGTGAAACTCGGTCACCATTGAGTCAGTGGCTGGCTTCTCTGTGGGCGTGTTTTCGTTTTCTTCGCCATGTTTCTGAAGTATTGTCAGTGTTCAGATTTTGTCTGATTGAGTCGGAACCACAGGATCGAGCATGAACAGCCTTTTGATCATCAGCGCGGGAAATCTCGGTCGTGAGGTCCATAACTGGGCGAATCAGGCCATCACTGCCGGTCTGCCCTGGAAGATCAAAGGCTTTCTGGACAACCGACGGCATGCACTCGACGGCATTGCAAATATGCCGCCGATCCTTTGTTCCGTTGAAGATTACGTCATTGAAGAGAATGATATTTTCCTCTGTGCCATCGGTGATCCTCGAGTTCGTCAGCAGTATCAGACCGCGATGGAGCAGCGCGGTGGCCGATTCGGAATTTTAATTCACCCGGCTGCGATCGTTGGCCATAATGTCCAGATCGGTGAAGGATCGATTGTCTGTCCGTATTGCCATATCTCCTGCGACGTGAAAATCGGCCGCGGAGTCTTCCTCGGTACCAAGAGCAACTTTGCTCATGATACGATCTATGGTGACTTCTGTCAGATCTCAGGATCGTGCGAAATCAACGGGAATGCGATACTGGAACAGGGAGTTTTTCTGGGAAGTCATGCAACTGTTCTGCCGGGAGCAAGACTCGGAGAATGGAGTTACGTCGGCGCACACAGCGCGGTGCTCCGAAAGGTGGCTCCCTATCAGAAAGTCTTTGGTGTTCCGGCGGTTGCCATCGGAGACACGCGGGATTAAACGGCTCTGACAAAATCCGGACCGGCACCCGACTGCCGCCGTTTCTGATCGTTTTCCGTGTTGTCCGAGAGCCAGTCCCGGGTTTGTGATGGTGTTCTGAATTCAGAGTGGCACAGTCGAACCAGCGCACTTCAGGTTTTTTGAAACGATGCAAACCAACGTACTCGAATATCTCGAAGAGCGATCGCTGATCAGATTCCCTGACCACCGATTCGCTGAGATGGGCACTCGTCACTGTACGTTTCGCGAACTTCACGACCTGGCGATCCGTATCGCATCGCAGCTGTGCCGCCTTTCTTCTCGTACAACCAGCCCGGTCTGTGTCTATCTGCCAAAAGGCATTGAGACGATCATTGCGGACATGGGGATTCTCTACAGCCGCAACTGTTACAGTAATCTGGATGTGAAATCACCTGCTTCGAGAACCGCTGCGATTCTCGAAAATCTTCAGCCGATTGCCATCATTACGTCGGCCGAGTACCGAGATCTCCTGCTGACCATGGGCGCAGATGCCGCAGGAATTATTCTGATCTCCGAGGCTGACGCACTGGCTGAACAGAGTCCTGCGACGGAGGAACTCAGCCGGCGTCGTGCGATGGCGCTGGATGTGGATCCAGTCTGCATCATCAACACCTCCGGCTCAACCGGGATTCCGAAAAGCGTGGTGATGAACCATCGGAACATCATTGATTTCATCGACTGGACGCTGGATGAGTTCAGCTTCACTGAGCAGGACCGATTCGGAAGTCTGTCACCGCTTTACTTCGACATTTATACGCTCGAAGTTTATGTGGCGATGGCGACAGGCGCCTGCATCTCATTGATTCCGGAAAGCTTCGCAGCGTTCCCGGCGAAGCTGATGGACTATCTGGCTGAGCGCCGAATTACTTTTCTGTTCTGGGTTCCCTCGATCATGGTGACGATCGCCAATCTGGGGTTACTGGGGAAATACGATCTCAGCCAGCTTCGTCGAATCTTCTTTGCCGGGGAAGTTTTTCCGACGCGACAGTTCAATCAATGGCGAGCGGCACTGACTCAGGCGGAATTCGTGAATCTCTACGGTCCGATCGAGATCACGGTCGACTGTACGTTTTATCGCATTCAGCGTGAGTTCTCCGACGACGAACCGCTGCCGATCGGGTTTCCATGTCGCAACACAGAGATTCTGATTCTGACGGAAGACAATCGGCCTGCCGAAGTCGGCTCACAGGGTGAGCTCTGCGTGAAGGGAAGTTCCCTGGCGATGGGCTACTGGAACAACCCGGAGCGAACCTCTGCTGCATTTGTGCAGAATCCACTGCAGAAGTGCTATCCGGAGCGAATCTATCGCACAGGTGATGTTGCCTCTCTGAATCAGTCCGGTGAGATCATGTTCCATGGACGACGGGACTATCAGATCAAACACCTTGGATTCCGGATCGAACTGGGCGATATCGAGAATGCCGTAGTCAGCACAGGGCTCGTCGATGCGGCATGTGTTCTTTACCATGCAGCGAAGAAAGAGATTCATCTCTTCTATGAATCGGCATCGCCGATTCCAGCAGTCAGATTTCGGGAACAACTCTCTGCTCTGCTGCCGAAATACATGCTTCCGACCGCGTTTACTCACCGCGTCGCATTCCCCTTGAATCCCAACGGGAAGATTGACAGGCTTCGTCTGCAGACGGAGATGCTGGAGCACGCATGACGCCCGTTTACAGTCTCGAAGACCTCGATCAGGCCTTAACGACAATTCGGCGTAAAGCTGCCAGTCTGGTGACCAACTTTTTTATCGATCGGCTGACACTGGGTCAGTGGATCGCTCGAAAAGAACTGATGTGCTGGAACGGCGGAGATGTTCTGCTGCTTCATCGACCACAACCGGAACATCATTTCTGTCGACTTTATTTTGCAGCAAGCAGCACCGACGCACTTAGCATCGGTCTTGGCAGTGCTGTCCATGCCTGCCGTGATGTACTCGTGACCGATCTGATCGGCCCGGCGGACAGATTGTCGTCAACGGATTTCGGTCTGCGAACAATTTTTCTGGAACAGGGTTTCGTCGCCAGAAGTGTCCTTCACCGAATGGTGGCAGATCTGCCGTTGAACATAGAATCACGCAACGATCGGGTCACCATCGCGACGGCGGAAGCGTCAGACCTTCCTGAGATCCGAATTGCACTACTGAATGATTTTGATCCTCTGGTCGATCAGTTTCCTGATACTTCGGAATGGCAGACCGCACTGGAACAGGGGCTTATGCTTGTCGGTCGTGTTGACGGTGAGTTCTGTGGATTCCTGCAGAGCGAGCCAGGTGCAGGTTCCTGTCGGATTCGATACTGGAGTGTCGTCAGTGCATTTCGGGGCTGCAGAATCGGATCCGCACTGATGCAGGAGTTCTGTCGGAGGAATCCGAAGATGAAGAGAATTCAACTTTGGGTGAAGGAAGAAAACGAGGCGGCGTCAGCGCTTTACCGGCACTACGGTTTCCGTCCTGAAGGTCTCGTGGACTATGTTGTTTTTCGT
This sequence comes from Planctomyces sp., assembly GCA_046345315.1. Taxonomy (GTDB): domain Bacteria; phylum Planctomycetota; class Planctomycetia; order Planctomycetales; family Planctomycetaceae; genus F1-80-MAGs062. Next base: position 99,071 of record JBKDKA010000138.1, on the reverse strand, counting down.
GAAGGACAGACACATGGAAGCTGAGATTCTGGCGACTCTGTCACGTATCCGTCCGGAGAATGACTATGCCGTGGCAGTCAATTTCATCGAAGAAGGCCTGCTCGATTCATTCGACATCGTGATGCTGGTGGCGGAACTCGAGAAGATGTTTTCCGTTTCCATCGACGGTGTCGATATCCTGCCGGAGAATTTTCAGAGCCTGTCTGCGATCCGGGAACTTCTGCTCAGGAGCGAAGCGAAGGCATGAAACTCCAGTTTCTCGGAAAACGAATTGCCGGCATCCATGTTGTTCTGCCACGCCACGAACAGTCATTCGTTGACGATATGGCCAGGTTCGGAATGCCGGAAAGCCGTTCGCTGAAACTGAAGGAGGTCATGGGATACGATCGACATCGTCTGGTGGAGGACGGCGTCTGCGTGTCTGATCTTGCCGTTGCCGGTCTGGAGCAGCTCTTCGAAACAGGACAGCTGGGACGCGATGACTTTGATGCCCTGATTGTTCTGACTCAGAGTCCGGATTACTTCATGCCGGCAACCAGCAACGTCATTCAGGGCCGCCTGAATCTGAAGCAGGATCTGCTGTGTCTCGACATTCCTCAGGGATGTGCGGCCTTTCTCGTTGGACTCATTCAGTCCTTCATGCTGCTGGAACAGCCATCGATTCGCCGCGTTGTCATGATTGCCGGTGACGTAATGAGTCGCAAAGTCTGTTCACGTGACAGAAACAGCTATCCACTCATCGGCGATGCGATCGGAATCACTATCATTGAAAATGAACCCGGCGGTTCCGCGATTCATGCCAATCTGAAGATGGATGGCACCCAGCGTGAAGCGCTCATGATCCCTGCAGGTGGGTTCCGTCTTCCTTCCAGCGCTGAAACAGCGGTTGAACAGGATGCCGGAGACAATAACTATCGCAGTCTGGACAATCTCCGAATGGATGGCACGGCCGTCTTCAACTTTGTTCAGCGTGAAGTCCCACCGATGATCGATGACCTTCTGTCTGCAGCAAATGCCGATCGGGAATCAATCGATTACTTTCTGTTTCATCAGCCAAACCGATTCATGCTCGAAAAGCTCGCAGCGAAAATGCAGGTTCCGATTGAGAAGATGCCATGTAACATCGTTCAGCATTACGGAAACGCAAGTGGAGCGACGATTCCTCTGAACATCGTTCACAATATCGGCCCACAGCTGCTCAACGGGTCCCTGCGCGTCTGCTTTGCAGGATTCGGTGTCGGACTGACGTGGAGCTCCATGCTGATGACTCTCGGTCCCCTCGACTTCTGTTCGATGCAGGAAGTGTGAACGCACTCGCTGTTTTGACGCGGGGCCTGCGGAATCTTTTCAGGGCAACTCGGCAGATCCTGGTCTGCCGTTACCGTATCAGAAGGTCTTTGAACCACTTCCCGAAAGCGGAAATTCGGTGCAGCTGAAGAGCTCGATATCGTGACTCAATTTTTCGCAGTCGTACCAGTTCTTCGTCGTGCCTTGAAATAATGCGACGGAGGAATTCTCTGCGACCGGCAATGATCTTTGATCGAGCCGGCTCTTCACTGTGAGCTTCTGCAGCAAACAGAGCTCTCAGGCTGTGGTCGGTACCGGTCGCTGCATTCAGAGTGGACCAGATTCCGCTTCCGTGTCGACGATAAACGGACATCACTTCGTTGAGGTATCCGAATGGTCCGTAAGCAGCGTAAAGAATATTCATAGGCCAGTCCGCGAGCGCAAGGGCCGAAAACCATTCAGGAAGCACCGGCACGATTCGACGACGATACATTACGGAACAGGTTGGAATGCAGTTTTCCGCAGCAATACTGTCCAGTGAGACTTCATCAGGTGGAATCGTGATCGGAAAATACGAATCCTCGCTGCTGCCGGATTCATCGATGACGAGCGTTCGGTGAAAGCATCCGCACCACTCCGGATGACTGTCGAGCGCTGCGACCTGACGGCGGAGCTTATTCGGATCGGACCAGTAGTCATCACCCTCGCAGATCGCGATGAACTCTCCTTTGCAGGCGTTGTACACCCGACGAGCATTCTCCAAGGCACCGAGATTTTTCTCGTTCAGGAAGAGCCGGATTCTGTCGGGATGCTGCTGAGCGAGCCGCTGGCTGAGCTCTCGGGTACCGTCCGGCGAACAGTCTTCTCCGATGAGCAGCTCGAACGGAAAATCGGCGTTCTGACTGACCACTGACTGAACAGCCTGTTCGAGATAGCGCTCATGTCGGTACGCCAGCATCACGACAGACACTCGGGGCTGAATCGACGTGATCTCAGATCGAACATTCATTGCAGGTACTCCCTGGCAGGGCCGTGACTGAATCTGCAGATGCGTCCTGCAGGGCTGCCACTGTCAGATGATGGATGTTTCCTGCCTTCTGATCACATGATACAAGGAACATCAGGCGTGCTGCTTCATGTGTTCAGAGATCAGAAAGGCGATTTCCATGGCTTGTTCGTAGTTCAGACGAGGATCCACCTGACTTCGATAGTCGCGTTCGAGGTCAGTTTCGGTGAGATTGCCCGGGCCGCCGGTGCATTCCGTGACGTCTTCTCCGGTCAGTTCAAGATGAATGCCCGAAAGTCGAGTCCCGAGTTCTCCGTGCAGCTGAAACGCTGATATAATCTCGGAGGTGATGTCGTCGAACGACCGGGTCTTGATTCCGTTGCGTGCCGTCTGAGTGTTTCCGTGCATCGGATCGCAGATCCAGAGAACGTTGGTTCCGGAACGCCTGACGGCATCGGCCAGAGCCGGCAGTCGCAGACGGATTTTCTCTGCACCGAATCGATGGATCAGGCTCAGACGTCCCGGGACGTTGCCCGGATTGAGAACTCGAATCAGGTCGATCAGTTCATCCGGTGCCAGTGTATTGCCGACCTTGACGCCGATAGGATTCTGGATCCCCCGGAAATACTCCACATGAGCTCCTTCAATGCTGCGAGTCCGGTCTCCGATCCAGAGCGAGTGAGCACTGAGGTTGTACCATCCGGGTTTTCCGGGATCTGAACGTGTCAGGGCCTGTTCGAAAGGCAGCAGGAGCCCTTCATGTGACGTGAAGAAGTCCACACGCGTCAGCTGATTGAGTTCGCCGTCAGAGACTGTTTCCATGAAGCGGATGGAATCGCTGAGCGTATCCAGAAGTTTCTGATAGCGGCGCGAGCCCGGCGTGTTTCGGACGAATTCCAGATTCCAGTTTTCCGGATGATGAAGATCCGCGAATCCTCCTTCACTGAGTGCGCGGATGTAGTTCATGGTCAGCGCAGATCGCTCATAGGCACGAAGCATCCGAGCCGGATCCGGTCGTCTTTCGGACGCCGTAAACTCACTTCCGTTGACGATATCGCCGCGATAGCACGGAAACTCAGCGGAGTCGCGTTTCTCAAGGTCCGACGAACGTGGTTTTGCGTACTGCCCGGCGATCCGTCCGATCCGCACAATTCTCTGCCGGGATCCGCAGATCAGCACGAGGCTCATCTGGATCAGGACCTTCAGCTTCCGGAGAATTGAACCGGAGTTGCAGTCTCCGAAACTTTCGCTGCAGTCTCCGCCCTGAAGGATGAATCCTTGACCTCGGGAGACATCACTGAGCTTCTTTTTCAGACGATCGACTTCCCAGGGAGTCACAAGCGGCGGAAGCTGCCCGAGGGTGTCAGTGACTGCGGCAACTTCCTGCGCATTGTCGTACTTAGGCTGCTGTTGCGCAACGCGTTTCCGCCATGAATCGGGTGACCATTGATCGCTCATGGAGCGGATTGTTTCCGTCTCCGGGCGGTTTGTCATCTCTGTCAGAAGAGTTTCCGGATTATCGCAGCGAGGCTTCAGCGGACGGAGCCTGCGAGTCAGCCGATGGGAACGACGGCCGCTTGACCGTTTCAGCAAGAATTTCGCGTATCGCCTTTCGGTCGTCGTCGCTCAGGTGAGCGAAAGCCGGACTCGTGTCTTTGCCCGAAAGAATCTCGTCCAGGCGTTTCCAGACAATCTTCTGAACACCCTCCGGAAGTCCTCGAAAGGATTCTGAGTAAATCAGGAAACTGCAGGGAAAACGAAAGAGCCGTTTCTGAAGGTCAAACTCACGCAGCGATCGCCCCTGCGAATCAAAAGGACCTCTCGCTGTGAATTCCGCTGCAAACGTCGTGGTTCCCGCCACGCGGTCCGTAAGAGGGAATTCGCCGCTGAACAGAAGGCCGCGAACGACTTTCTCAGCAGCCGAAGCGTACCGTCTGGCCGTTGACTCCGACTCAAACTCCAGCGGCCGCTCCAGTGCTTTGTTCATGATCAGGGAATCACGAGCTGTCAGTCGCCCCGAATGATTCGCGGAAGTCAGGATGTTGTGCATCGCCGTCTGGTGGCCGAGAACCATCAATGCGACCAGGTCACTATGAGATGTCAGATACGGAGAGGTATTCAGCAGCAGGTTCAGATCGGTCAGATTTTGAGTGTTTTCTGTTGTGGGTCTGTCCGTGACATCATCGTCCTCGATCCAGGAATTCCCCATATGCCGCTGATTTCCGTGCGTCCCCGTGACGTACCATCCTCCCCAGCGTTCTTCGAAAGGACTGGTGTCATTCGTAAGGTGTGTTCCGAGTCGATACACCGGCAATCCGTTTGAATCCGGATAAACGCTCCTGACCATGTGTCCGGGGCTGTGGCTTGTGTGCGCCGAACTGTGACACTGAAGACAGTTCGGGGACTTTCGCTCGATCAAAGGATGATCTTCAGGTTTCTGTGAGAGCGTGTAGAACGTGCCACCCAGCTGGGCGTCTGCCGCTGACAGCTCAAGAACATCGCCTCGCTGCACCCAGCCAACGTACACGTCGTCATTGAAGTAGACGGCTCGCGGTGTTTTTCGAGTGATTCGCGAGACCTGCAGACTGGTCTTTGAAAACACAAGTACCTGTGATGATTCGGAGATGCGGAGTTCCCGCAGCAGGGACTTCAGGTATCCGTGCTCAGAGTCACAGACCAGCTTCACGTCCCCGTGATCCAGACGTTCTGCAAGCTTCGCAACTTCGTCGTCAGGCGTTGTCGTGCTGTAATTGATCGGGTCCTGATCATAGTCCGTCTGCGCGGTGACATTCTGAACAGAATGAATCGCCAGAAACCCGATGATCAGAACCCAGTGGCCGCGGATGGTGGTCATGGAATTATTCCAGAACAGGAACTTTGTATCCGAGTGCCCCGATGGCTTTTCCTTTCGCCACGTTCCGATAGTTTTCATGACACATGATGCACTTGTCCATGACAACCGGAATCGCGGTTGCTGCCAGCAGGAATCTTTTCTCACCTTCGGTGACAACTTCGTCGTAGGATGCCTTGCCGCTGAGCAGCTCTTTCACGGCTCGCTGTTCGAATCCCTCCTTCGGAAGATTCTCGTCGTTGTACGGCTCGCCGGTGGCATCCAGCAGACGGACTTCATGCCAGCCTTTCTCTTTCACCGCTGCAAAAAGTGCCCGGAATGCACTTCCGGCCGGCAGTGAGTTCTTATCGTCAACGTAGTGTGTTGTAATCAGTACGACACTCGTCTTATAAATATCATCCAGCATGCGGACCTCACGTCGAGCTCGCTCGACGGCCGGGTCGGACGAGGATTTTGCTTTCTGATCGGCAGTCACACTGGAAAAGAATGTTCCATTCACGATGGCGATGGAAAGCAGGATTCCTGCAGGCAGGAGCAGCAGTTTGAATTGCTTCATGTGATTTTTCATGACCTCCGGAAAGAAGACGTCTGAGCTTCTAGGAGCAGCCAGTCGGCAATTCGGAGCCCCGGAAACTCGAGTGAGACGAAAAACAGGATCTTGAAGTCCTGTTTGTAATTTATCGGCAATAAAACAGGATGTCAACATCCTGTTATACTGAGTCACATGAATGTTTTCACAAACTGTTGAATATGCACTGAGAGCGGTCGTTCATCTGGCGATTCATTCGCCCAGACCGCAGAAGACGGCGGACATCGCCACTGCGACTCAGGTGCCGACGGCGTACCTTGCGAAGGTGCTTCAGGGACTTCGTGAGAAGGAAATAGTCAGGCTGCAGCGCGGGATCGGGGGTGGAGTTTCGCTGGCTCGGGCTCCGTCGGAGTTCACGATCCTCGACATCGTCAATGCCGTCGATCCCATCCAGCGGATCAAAACATGTCCGCTCGATCTGAAATCTCACGGAGTCCGCTTATGCTCACTCCATCGGCGGATGGACGACGCACTGAGCAGGATGGAAGCAGCGTTCAGCAGTACAACGCTTGCGGAACTGCTTGAGGATCCGAATCCGAGTGTACCACTGTGTGACCATCACTGAGATTCGTCAGCAATGGCGAGCCTGTCGGAGTCGACTGCTCATCCAGAATGCCATTTCCGGTGCCTGCTCCGGAAAGCTGCTGAGGATCAGGCGGGTGATGGCGCGATCGTCATCATGGATCGGTGCCGCCAGCCCGTCTGTGTCAGGAAAACTGTGTCGCATCCCGGCAAGAATCAGCACCCAGGCCTGGCTCTGATGAGACATGGAGTTCTGGTCTGCGCGGTCTGCCAGAAACTGTTTTGCCCGATCCTGGTCGAAAGCATACTGCCACAGATCATAGAAGTTCATCATCGGACAGCACAGCATGTCGGTCCATCGTTCGGTTGCATTTCGAATCCGTTCCACTTCAACGATATCCTGCTGACTCATTCCCTGATCATTGAGACAGGCACTGACCGCTTTGTGTCGAACCGAAAGGTGGCCCAGGAACACGTTGTGAGCAACCGGGCGAACTCGATCAATTCCATTGTGCCGATCTCGAGCAATCAGGAGCACCGACCAGATTCTCGCGATCATTTCGTTGATCATGATCTGTTCAGCGAGTGATCGGATGGCAGGTCGTGGAGCAACCAGTCCGAGCATTCGGAACGGGTCGGAAACGGCAACGCCTTTTTCAAGGTCGCTCAGGTCTCTCATCCATCGGTTGAACCGATTTCGGCTCCGAATGTAGTAATCCCCGATCGTCTGATTTGGCAACTCGCCTGACTGCTCGATGAACAGCAGGTGATGAGCGGCCATCAGAGCGGCGACTTCGGTCAGGTAGGCAAGTTTCACAATCCGGCTTCCATGTTCGAAGATGCGATTTCAGAGGTGCTGACTTCAGAATTGTTCTGGCATCTCCACTGAAAGCAAACTCGATGCCCGAACCGAAAGTCGAGCTCCCGAACGGCACTCTCGGTCGGAAAACAGGCGGCCCCCATGACCGAAAAACGGATGAAAAGACCCGGATCTGCTGCGATTTACAGGCAATTACCGAAACGGCAATTGTTCAGATTTATTCCTGCGGCAAACACGTGTGGCTCTGAACGCCCGATGCCGGAGAGCATCATTTGCTGCTTTTCGGCAGCGAGCGGATTCGGGCATTTCGAATCCGTCCCGTTGTCTGCCAGGTGGCGAATCCGAACGGGCAGGATTTCTCTATCCGGAAATCCACATCAACTTTCTGGTCCGCCGTCTCCACGTCCACGATCTGGCTATCGTTGATCCAGGCTTCGATCTTTTCCTCGGTCACCACCAGCCGGATCCTGTACCACGTTCCGGTCTCAAACTGCTGGTAAGACGTCGTCTGATTCTCGGAGGCATTCATTCCATTGAGATTGGAGAGTCCGCAGACACCTCCGCCCCAGCCACCGAGAATCAGAGAGCAGTAGCTGTCTCTGACCGGAAAGGTGAGTCCTGCGAAAAAATCACTTCCCGCAGCACGTTGTGCTTCATATTCCACTTCGTAGTTGATTCGAGGCAGTTTCTTCTCGGTATAAATTCCTGAGAGTTCGGTTCCCTGAGTGATCACCACTTCGCCGTTTTCGATGACCACTTCCCCCTGACCACCGAATTCGGAAACCTTCCAGCCGTCGAGGTCCTTTCCATTGAACAGTGGTGTCCATTCGGCAGTCGCAGGCTTCTGCGCATCCGGCGACTGTTCAATCTTTACCTTCACTGCATCGGATTCTGTCGCCTGACCATGTTTCAGGCCATCTCCCACGAGCATCAGAAGGACGGCTGCAGTGAGTGCCCGGCAGACTGCTGAGCGGCATTCAATCCCGAAGCCTTGAAATGACGGAGTTCTGGACATGTGGACATTCCTTCTGCTGTTTCCGAATGATCTCTCGGAATCTGATCTTCAGAATCACCTTTGAAATACAGTCTCTGCATTCCGCAGGACGGATGAATTCATGGCGGGACCTGCAATACTAACGAGATTCCAAACTCCGGAAAATCATCACAGCCCCGGAACCATGTTATCGGGGAGATTGCCCTCGGGCATGCAGAAACTCTGAAATCAGGAGCCACCGGATATGCATCGCCTTGTTGCCGTCTTCGGACTTGCAGTCATGATCTTTCTGGCGTGGCTGTTGAGTTCCGACCGAAGACTCTTTCCGTGGCGTACGGCAATAATCGGAACTCTGCTTCAGATCGCAATTGCAGCCCTGATTCTGGGGACACCTCAGGGGAAGTGGTTCTTCTCTGGTATCGGTGACGTTTTCACGAAGCTGCTGAGTTTTGTGGATGTCGGCTGTGCTTTTGTCTTTGGTGAAAAATTTCGAGACTTTTACTTTGCGTTTCGCGTTCTTCCGACAATCATCTTTTTTTCATCACTGATGAGCGTCCTGTATCATCTCGGAATCATGCCTCTGATCGTTCGACTTCTGGCACGTGTCATGCAGGTGACGCTGGGAACTTCCGGTGCTGAGAGCCTTTCGGCTGCGGCGAACATTTTTGTTGGCCAGACGGAGGCTCCGCTGGTTGTGCTGCCATACCTGCCCGGAATGACTCGTTCCGAGCTCATGGCCGTTATGATTGGCGGATTTGCGACAGTGGCTGGCGGCGTTCTTGCCGTGTACATCGGCTTTGGAATCGATGCCGGGCATCTGGTGACAGCATCTGTGATCTCGGCGCCCGCCGGACTGCTCATCGCCAAAGTCATGCAGCCCGAATCAGAAACGCCCGCGACACTTGGTACCTGCCGCCACGAGATGCCGAGGACGACGATCAATCTGGTCGATGCGGCAACGTCGGGTGCGGCAGACGGCCTGAAACTCGCTCTCAATGTTGCGGCGATGATGATCGCTTTTCTTGCACTGATTGCTCTTCTGGATTTCTGCCTGCAGGAGGTTTCCGGCTTTGTCATGACGAAACTGCTCCACATGAAAAATTCGGAACCCTGGACCATGGCGAGAATCTTCGGAGTCGTCTTCGCACCGCTGGCATGGCTCATGGGCATTGAATGGAAAGACTGTGGCGCCGCCGGCGAACTGCTCGGAATCAAGATGGTCGCCAATGAGCTGATTGCTTATCAGAAGATGGCGGAATGGATGAAGCCGGATCAGATTTCGGTGGCGTTTGCGCCGAGGTCCGCGGCGATCATGACTTATGCTCTCTGCGGGTTTTCCAATTTTGCTTCGATCGGAATTCAGGTCGGAGGAATCGGTGGACTGATCCCGGAGCGTCGGACGGAATTGTCCAGACTTGGGCTTCGAGCCATGATCGGAGGAACTATTGCCTGCTGCATGACGGCATGTGCTGCTGCAATCGTAATTGACTGAACCCTCCACAGTGATGCGGCGTTCCGTCAAAAAGAAACTCTGACCTCAGAAATCTTTATTGTAGCGCTTTTCAGAGAACCTATGTCACGCGTCACACGGGGATCAAAGTCCAGAAGAGAAAAGGCCGGTGATTCGGCGTTCAGTCCGTCATTTGACGAACGACCTGACCGAATGATCCCGATTCTGCTGTTTATCGTGACATTTGTGATGTGCTGCTTCCCGCTGAGGGATCTTGATTTCTGGTGGCATCTTCGAACGGGAGAACTCATCCTTGAACGAGGGATGGTCCCGTTCAAAGACTGTTTCACTTACATGGATTCCAGTCAGCCATGGATCGACATGCACTGGGGATTTCAGATCCTGATCGTCTTCATTCACCGCACATTCGGCGTCAACGGTGTCATCATCGGAAAGGCACTGCTGTACACCGCCGCTGTCTTCATCGGCTGGAAAGCCACGGGCAGTCGTCTCTCCGTTACCAGACGAGCGGTGATCTGGTTTCCTGCCATCGTGGCCATCACGGGACGAGCCAATGAGCGTCCTGAAATGATGACCATGCTCTTTCTGGCGACCGCGCTTTATCTTGCAGAACGGCCGAGCCTGATCTGCAGGCGTCGTTGGCTCTGGCCGCTTCTCTGCCTTTGCTGGGTGAATTTCCACGCGTTGTATATTCTCGGCATCGTCGTCTGGGCGGCAGTGGTCTTTGAGTTGTGCTGCCGGCAAGCGGCGTCCCGATATGCTACGATCACTTCTCAGACGGAGAGTTATCCCGGTCTGACTCTGCGCACGGCAGCGTGGATCTCTGTTCTGATGCTGGCTTGTCTGCTTCTGAATCCTTACACGATCGAAGGTCTGAAGTTTCCCTTTGTGCTGTACCAGAAGTTCTCCGTCGAGAAAGACTTTTACAGCGTTCGAATCGGTGAATTTCGTCCGCCACTGATGTTTCTGAGCAGCCTCGTACAGAGATACGGACTGGTCCCCGGAATCATCGCGGCCTGCATTAATCTGTACTTCACGGCGGAGGTCGTTCTGTTCGTGATTGGTTGTGTCACTTTCGTTCGCGCGATTCGAAACAGGACACTGCGAATCTATCGATTGGTGTTGTTTGTCGGATTCTCTCACCTGGCATGGGTTGCAACCCGAAACACCGGCGTGTTTGCGATCGTCGCTGCCGTGATGGCGTGCGGGAATGAGGAAGAGATTCTCAGGAAAGCAGTCGTCTCGGTGGCTGGTAGCCGAATGTCTTCTGTTTTCAGACGCCGGTTGGTTGCGATTGGTCTTGTTCTCCAGTGCATTTTTTTTGTCAGTGGAGAATGGGGGCTGCTTGTTGAGAAATGGAAAGTGTTCGGGTTCGGGGAGGCGACGCACTGGTTCGGACACGAAGCAATGAAGTTTTGTGCCAGAGACGGTATGCCGAGGCGAGCCTTCATCACTCATATTGGTCTGGCCGGAACCTACATCTATCACAACGGTCCCGACCGTAAAGTTTTCATGGATCCCAGACTCGAAGTGTGCAGCCGAAAGACATTTGAAAAATTCGATCTCGTTCAGGCGGGTGTTTTCGGGGGCAGGCCCGGCTGGGAAAAGATCATCAATCCTGACGAGGGCGAAATGCCGGTGGTCATTCTGGATGCGACGTCAATTCGTCAGTCAGCGCCACTCATCTCTGCGAATACTGGTCTGCCTCCGATCAATGGAGATCGCAGTGAACCATTCTGGCGACTTGTTTATGCGGACAGCACTGCAGCGGTGTTTCTGACTGTGCCTCAGGCTGACGCACCTGGATTCCGCGAAGTTTCCCCGTCTCTGCTCTTTGAAGCCACCCAGTGAATCCAGAGCATACTGCAGAGAAGCACAGTCGCTGAAACGATTATCCAGGAGGCAGGAAGATGCTCCTGCTGCAGATTTCCAACGGTCATGCCCGCCAGCTCATCGCGAAACCGAGACATGGTCAGAAGCGTGGAGTTGTGGAGGACATGCAGCACCATGCCCGGAAGCACACTGCCGGTTTGCATTGCGATCCATGAAAGAAGGATCCCCAGCGTGGCGCTCGGAATGAGTCGTTCCGGAGTGACGCCCTCAGATGCGATGACATGAAACACTCCGAACAGCAGTCCACACAGGAGAATAGCATGCGATCGTCGAAGGTGATGCCTGAGTGATCCGAGCAGGAATCCCCGAAAAAACAATTCCTCGAATACTCCGGGAAGAATTCCCAGTGTTAGCACCATCAATGGCAGTGGCACGTTCATCCACTTTTCAAGGAATTCAGAGGCCTGCCGGAGACGTTCTTCATCGATCCGAAGGACACTGAGTTTCTGGGTCAGCAGGACAAGTTCGTAAACCAGCGGCCAGACAGAGAGTCCCGTCAGAATCACTGCAGGCCAGAGTTTTCCCGAGAACCTGAACAGCTGAAGTCCGGACTGAAGCGTCGTTCTTTTCCAGAGCAGTACTCCCATCGGAAGGGCACCAAACAGAATCAATGTCAGAACACCGGAAGCAATCAGACGAACCTCGATTCCGGATTCTGCCGTTCTTGAGAGCACAGCGCTGGCGAAGAAGTACAGAGGAAACATCAGAACCAGAGTCCATATTGCGGCGCCTGGTTCCAGTCGTCGGGATCGGGTCGTCTTCCGGCGAAACAGATCCGACCACGAGCCACGACTTCCAGTTGCCACAGCGTCGGCACCGAAAACCCTTGCAGCAAACCACAGCGCAATCGCCGCGTAAATCACTGTGGAGGTCACTGCCAGCAGTGCCGGACCAGCAGTCGCGGTTCGCTCAAAGACTTCTCGTGCCAGCAATAGCATATTCACAACCGGGATGACGGTCGCGATGCCCTCGAGATGCCAGCCTGGCATCAGCACCGACAATCCCGGGCCAAGTGACATCAGCATCAGTGGAATCAGGTAGGTCTGGGCTTCCTTGAAGCTGCGTGATGAACTTGTGATGGCGAGAAGCACTGACGAGTAAAACAATCCGAAGATGGCGAGAATTCCCGCGAGCGAAATCGCCAGCCGAATCGTCATGCCCCCGGCACCGAACAACTGAGTTTCCATTCGAAGAGCGAAGACAGTGGCGGTCATCGCTGTCAGATTCACCAGACCAGTGAGCATCGTCACACTGAGGACGGCCACGAACTTCGCGAGCAGAAGATGGACGCGCGGAACGGGCAGAGAAATCAGCGTTTCCAGAGTGTCGCGTTCTCGCTCTCCCGCCGTCAGATCAATGGCCGGATAGACTCCTCCTGTGACTGTCATCAGAAGGAGGATCAGAGGAATCATGCCCAGAAGTCCGCGAGACTTTTCTCCCGAACGGACGAATGTCTGAGTGACCCTGACCGGAAGATGAGCCGCAGGATCATGGTAGAGCAGTCTGCTGGAGGCAAAATTCAGATTGGCTGCCACCAGAATTTCTTCAAGAGATCGCAAAGCTTCGCGACTCGACTGCGAATCTGAACAGGATATCACTTCGACATCTGACGGGGCGAGCTCCGTTGAGCGCTGGTCGCTGGAGTCTGACGTGATCTTCAGACCAATGTCAGCGTTTAGACTCCTTACAATCTCCGAAATATTCGACGCCGTCGGATTCTCCGGAGTCATCATCCGAAATCTCGGGCGTTGTCGTTCCTGTGAAGATTCGGTCTCATCGCCGGAATTTCGAACACTCTGGTGCAGCATCTGGCCGCCTGCTTTGAGAACGCTGTTGAGCCAGATTGCCTCCGATTCACTGCCGACGACGATTGAGAACTCCGGACGACTGTCAGACCGCAACTGACTGATCGCCATGAAGCGAAACACCATTCCCATCAAGGGATACAGCAGCAGCGGCATCACCAGAAGGGTAATGATGGTCCTTCGGTCACGAAGTGTTTCTCTCAGCTCTTTCTGTGTCAGAAGAAAAGAACGGCGGAACAGAGAATTGTGAGGCCGTGAGAAGGCGTCTGGTGATTCCGTCTTTGTTCGGTCGTCGGAAAACATGTTCATCTTGTGACCTCGATCGCAGGATGGTGCTCTGAGGTTCCGGCAGCATTGACGGTTTCCCGGGGCGATGACTTCAGCATGTCGACAAACATCTCGACGATCGTCTGTTTGCCCGTGGCCGTCCGGAGCTGACTCAGTGTGCCTTCGTGTCGGAGTCTGCCGCGATGCAGAAGTCCGAAACGATCACAGAGCCGTTCCGCTTCATCCAGTTGATGCGTGCAGACGACGATCGATTTCTTCGATTGGCGAAGTGTTGCAACAAAGTCAAAAACGACCTGTGATCCAACCACATCCAGACCACGAGTCGGCTCGTCCAGCAGCACCACAGGAGGGTCGTGAACAAGTGCTCGAGCCAGGTTGACTCGCTGTTTCTGTCCGGTACTCAGATTCGCGCATCTTCGATCCAGAAAACGATGGAGGTCCATCAGATCCACGAGCTTCCTGACCTGAGCATCTGCTTCCGCGTCACTCAGACCAAACGCACCTGCGAAGAATTCCAGAATCTCTCGTGGCGTCAGCCATTGGTAAAGACCGGCACTGGCGGACACAAGGCCGATCTGTCGCTTAACGCCATCCGGATGCTGTGAAACTCTCTGTCCGAGAATGTCCACATCTCCACTCGTGGGTTTCAGTAATCCCAGAATCATCCGGAGTGTTGTTGTCTTTCCTGCACCGTTGGCACCCAGCAGCCCGTAGACTTCGCCGGGGGAGACGCAAAAGCTGAGGTGGTCGACGGCGGTCACCGCGTCGGGCCCATCACCGAAAATCCGAGTGAGCTCCTGCACCTCAATCACGTAATTTGCTCCGTTCCGAGAATGCTGAGGTCAGCCGAGTATCGTGGGCAGAGTCGATTCCGCCTCGCATTAACGCTCTGAATGCCGAAAAGAAACAGCCCTGGTTCAGTGAATATTCGGACACTTTCATCGCGCGAAGGGTCACTCTGAGAGTCATACGCTTTCCGAGAGAGGACCTGCAAACGGGTTTTTGTCGAAAAATGTGTTTTCAGAAACAATCGTTGCCCCCGGACTCAGATGACCCGTTCAGAGGGAATTCCACATCTGACCGGAGGTTCGAATAAAAAACTGCCGGATTCTTCCGAATCTGTTCAGACGCCCAGTTTGAGTTTTGTGGTGTTGATTTCGGAGTTATACTGGCGGTCCCGCCCTGCAGTTCCGCGAACCGGTCGCAAGCTTTCGTCAGCTTCTCCGGTTCTCCCACAGGAATGTCTGCGATGCTCCCGAATCAACATGCCGTTGTGAAAGCTCTGCTGATTTTTTTCAGCCTCACCTTTCCCTCTGCTCGATCCGAGGAGTCTGCTGTTTCTCCTGCACCTTCTCCGAAGCCTGATGCGGTGCATTCAACGATCGTCCCGGTGCTGACGAAATACTGCGTTTCGTGCCACAATGCGACGGATGCTCAGGCGGGGCTTGATCTCACGGTGTTCACCGACGAAGTGACTTTGCTTCGAAATCGTTCGCGGTGGGAAACGATTCTCCGCATGGTGCGTGCTTCCGAGATGCCGCCGAAAGATGAACCTCAGCCATCTGCAAAGGAACGTGAAGGTCTGCTGAAAGCCGCATCGGACCTGTTCAGTCATGTTGACTGCAGCAAACCTGCCGATCCGGGGCGAGTAACAATACGCCGCCTGAATCGCCTCGAATATAACAACACGGTCCGCGATCTTACCGGCGTCGAGCTTCCACTGGCCGATGATTTTCCGGCGGACGATATCGGGTACGGTTTTGACCACATCGGCGATGTGCTCTCCCTGCCTCCGGTCCTGTTTGAAAAGTATCTGGCGGCTGCTGAGAAAGTCATGGATGTTGCGCTGCGAGAAGGCGAAATCGCCAATGGCCCGGTTCGGCGGTTCCTGTCTCGAGAGATGCTCTGGACAGGTCCCGGAGATGCGCCGGAGAAGGGTAAGTATGCTCGGCACATTATTCCGGGGGGCGAACTTCGAGCAGAACTGGATCTGGCGGTTGATTCAGAATTCATCGCGAATGTTCGCGGGCTTGTGGTTCCGAAGTGTCGAAAGCCGTTTCAGCTTGAACTTCGAGTCGACGGAAGTCCCGTGACGCTGCTCGACTTCACGGATATGAAGACGAAGACGTATCCGGTCAGAATTCGAGTGCCTGCAGGAAAGCGATCCATCAGTGTGGCGCTGATCAATGAAGGTGGCGATCCGGAAGAAATTTCGGAAGAGCGAAAAGCGGAGCTGGCAAAAAACGGCGTTGAAGTCGGTGAGCCGAGGTTTCATTTTGAGTACATCGATCTTCAGGGGCCGATCGATCTGACGCCGACTTTGAGTGAACAGTTGATTCTGATTCGGCGGCCGACCTCAATTCCGACTGCGAACTCAGATCCCACTGCGAACTCATCGCCGACTGCGACCGAAGATTCCGCTGGTAGTGTCGCCGCAGACGAACAAGACTGCGCTTCGGCCATCCTCTCAGAGTTCATTCGTCGGGCGTTTCGGAGACCTGTTGATTCATCAGATGTTGAGCCTTATACCGATCTGTTTCGTGTAAGACGTTCGGAAGGCGAAAGCTACATTCGGAGTCTCCGAACCGCGTTGTCGGCGGTGCTGATTTCGCCGCAGTTCCTGTTTCGGATTGAAACCGGTGTGCAGGAACCTTCGGGGCAGGGCGGATCGCTTGCGGAGACGCAGAATCCTGTCGAGTCGCAGGAGACCATTCGGCAGCTCACGGCTCACGAGCTGGCAACGAGGTTGTCGTATTTTCTCTGGAGCACAATGCCGGATGATGAGCTCTTCACGCTGGCGGATCAGAACAAGCTTCAGCATCCGGATGTCATGGCGGCTCAGATTCGCAGAATGCTGGCCGATCCGAAGCGCGATGTGTTCGTCAGAAATTTTGCCGGCCAGTGGCTGCAGCTTCGAAACCTGAGCATTCTCAAGCCCGATCCTGCAACGTTCCCTTTGTATGACGAAAGTCTGCGAACTTCGATGGTTCGAGAGACGGAGGCCTGCTTCGAGTACCTGATCCATGAAGATCGGAGTGTTCTTGAACTGCTCGATTCCGACTACACATTCGTCAATGAACGGCTCGCCAGACATTATGGAATTGACGGTGTATCCGGCGATGCGCTGAGAAAAGTGAGCCTGACCGGTGGGCCGCGAGGTGGAGTGCTGACACACGGTTCGATCCTCACGGTGACTTCAAATCCTACCAGAACGTCGCCCGTGAAGCGTGGTAAATGGATTCTCGAGAATATCCTCGGAACTCCACCGCCTCCACCGCCGCCGATGGTTGAACTTCTGGATGAGAGCCCGGGAGCGGCATCAACCGGATCACTCCGCGAAAGAATGGTCCTTCATCGTTCCAAGCCCGGATGTGCTTCCTGCCATGAACGGATGGATCCGCTGGGCTTCGGTCTGGAAAACTTTGACGGAATCGGCAGCTGGAGGACCATGGACGGCAACTTTGCCATTGATCCGTCCGGTGACCTGCCATCGGGCGAATCGTTTCGCAGTCCTCAGGAGCTGCGTACGATCCTGACTGCTCATCGAGATGAGTTTGCCAGATGCCTCGCAGAAAAAATGCTGACGTATGGGCTTGGCAGAGGCATCGAATACTACGACCGCTGTGCCGTGGACCGGATCGTGGAACGCATGAAGCAGAATGATTATCGGTTTTCGTCGCTGATCCTTGCAGTCGTCGACAGTGAACCGTTTCGTCGGAGACGAGCTGTCACTCATACTGAACAATAATTGCATACTGAACAATCATAGCTGCCGATCAGTCAACAGAATGTGGTTTAACAGACTGTGGTTAAACAGGGGGATCCCGGAAATGACACGAATACCGTTGGCTCGACGAACCATCCTTCGAGGTCTCGGAGCATCTGTCTCACTGCCCTGGCTTGACTGCATGAGTCGGTCGGCCTGCAGTGCAGCAACCGGCAGTGCCGCGCCAGAAATTCCGCGGCGGGCTGCATTTCTTTACGTTCCCAATGGCGTCAGCATGGAACACTGGCGACCAAAGACAGAGGGGAGTGACTTTGAGGTTCCGGCAACGCTTCAGCCGCTGGCTGAGTTTCGCGATCAGATGCTTGTGCTCAGCGGATTGACGCTGGACAAGGCACGTGAACACGGTGACGGTGGTGGTGATCACGCCAGAGCGCTTTCGGCGTTCCTCACCTGTTGTCAGCCACGCAAGACAAGCGGTGCCGACATTCGAGTCGGAGTTTCGGTGGATCAGGTGGCTGCGTGGAAACTGGGTGACATGACGCGGCTGCCATCGCTCGAGATCGGATGCGATGCCGGAAATCAGGTCGGCAACTGCGACTCCGGTTACAGTTGCGCATACTCCAATAACATCTCATGGCGCACGGAGAGTATGCCTCAGGCGAAAGAGGTGAACCCAAGATTCGTGTTCGAACGTCTTTTCCTGGATCAGTCAGGGGCAGCAGCGAAAGATCGTGAGAAGCGACTGTCACTGCGGAAAAGTATTCTCGATACCGTTCACTCCGATGCCAGTCGCCTGAATGCTCGACTTGGGAAGACAGATCAGCGAAAGCTGGACGAATATCTGACGTCCGTGCGTGATCTTGAATCACGCATTCAGCGGTCTGAGAAGTTTCGAGATCAGAAAGTGCAGGTTCCGGACTACCCGATTCCGGCGGGAATTCCTGAAGACTATCGAGAACATCTGCAGATCATGGCCGATATGCTGGTGCTGGCGTTTCAGACGGATACGACGCGAGTCAGTACGTTCATTTTTGCAAACGAAGGCAGCAATCGTGGTTATCCATTCATCGGCGTGTCTGATGGGCATCATGACCTGTCCCATCATCAGGATGATGCCGAGAAGATCGCAAAGCTCGCGAAGATCAATCTCTTTCACACGGAACGGCTGGCGTATCTTCTCGGTCGGCTGCGGGCCGTTCAGGAAGGAGAGGGGACGCTGCTGGATCATTGCATGATCGTTTACGGAAGCGGGATCAGCGACGGAAACAAGCACAATCACGAAGACCTTCCGATTCTGCTGTTCGGTCAGGGTGGCGGAACAATTCGGTCCGGTCGTCATGTGACCTATGCCGCAGAAACGCCCCTCGCCAATCTGCACCTCGCTGTTCTGGATCGACTGGGTGTCCCGACGGAGAAACTGGGTGACAGCAGCGGGCGTCTCGTGGACCTGAGCTGAGCTCGGTCGTTTTTTCGCAGGTCCGTTTGTCGCATATCAGCGAATGAAGCAGACAGACGGGACGCCGGAAATCTCCGTTCTCTCCGGATGGCCAGTTACGTTTTCGTTGACCAGGTACGATTCCGCAAAGCCGTCTATGGCTTTGCCGACGGAAGGTGCAGCTTTGGGCAGCTCTGTATTCTGTTTGTGCCGGAACTGGCGCTCACACTGGATCGCAGCATTATTCTTTGCTGTCCTGACTGTCTGTTCGACTCGTCTGGAAGCGGCAGAAAGTCGTTCGATCGGCGGGATTCAGCTGAAAGACGGGCGAGTCGTTCTGGCATCGGTGCGCTCGTCGGATCAGATTCTGCTTCGTGTCGGGCGCGAAAATGAATGGGTGATTCGGAAGTTTCAGACTGATCCGGCTGGGCTTGTTCCGAAGTCTCCCCTTGTTCTTCTCGACGCATCAACGCCGTCATCAGAGTCAATCCGGATAATCACCATCGATTCCAGTGGTCGAATGATACGAATTCTGCTGAACCTCAGCGGGACTACGAATGTTGCTGCGGTTGAACCGGTTTTCTCTGCGGATCTTCGCCTTCAATTTCCTCCGGGTGCTGGCTTTGCTGTCTCCGGTCCGGCCGGAGCAGAAACAATCTTTGCTGTGGATTCAGCCGCAAGACTCCTTGAGTTATCTGTACCGGATCTGAATTCTGCTGACGTTGCGACCAGTCCGTCTGTCGTTGCACCGGTCATTGTCTGCGAGCATCGTGACAGTCTGCTGGCCGGAAGTTTTGTCAACACGCTCGAAGGATTCCGAGATGAAGTCTTTGTGATCGACAGCCGGGGCTGTGTTGTGTCCTGGGTACGAGATCCTGTTCGCATCTGGAAAGGGCCCCAGCTCATAGGAACCGGCTTTCTCAGCGGCTCAGATCTTGCCGTCTGGCAGAGGCCGGATGGAGCTAGGGAGATTCATGTGGCGGCTGTGAATGCCACTGGTGAACTGCGAATGATGAAACGCGAGACGCAGGGCTGGAGAATGGATATCGCTCCCGGCTGGTTGCTGCCGCCCGGGAGTCCTGTCAGCGTCTCGCATGCACCGATCAATATCCGCCTGTTTGCCGTCACGGGAAGTGGAGTGATCCAGGAGATGCATTATCTGAACACGGAATGGCGGCAGAGAAGCCTTGGTGCGGGATTTCAGCCTGGAGATTCGGTCTGGGTTCAGGCTCAGAATCTTCGGTGCTTCGCAGAAGATGCTTCGGGTGATCTTCTGATTGCGTCGAACGTCGAAGAGAAAAGGAAAGCCGCTCTTGTTTCGACCGTTTCTCAGATACCAGGAGCTGTCGCACCTGACAATTCACCGTCTGGGGATCAGGCTGCGGAGGCTACTCCATCAGCAGCGGTTTCCGTTGTTGCGACCGACATAACGAAGCGAAAATGGACGATTCCGGAGTCAGATTCTGTGGAAACAATGCTCCGGAATACGTCATCGGGGGCTGTCACCCTGAGAATTCGTAATCGTCAGGATCTTTCTGCGAAGCAGGAAGTCAGGCTCGATGCCGGAAAGAGTTTCGATACGACTCTTTCTCAGCATCGATCCGGCTCGATCACGACTCATTTTCCGGAAACGGTACCTGAAGCAGAACGACTTCGAGTCCGGGAGGCTGAGATCACGGGGCCAGTGGAAATTGAAGTTCTGTCAGAGTCGGTGGAATCAACATATCAGGATCTGCGGATCCACCGATTTCCTCGCAATCAACCGGGTCAGACCTGTGATGCGAGTCTGGGACGTTTCGTGTTTGATACATCAGAGATCAGGCCAGAGACAGCTTCAGAGCAGCCTCGCCCGGATGACACGAGCGATGAGGGCAGGGCTGCTGAAGTTGATCCGGAGACATCTGTTCGCCGGATTGAAATCGATGTGATTCGATCGGCCAGAGAACGCAGAACGGTGCTTCTGCAAAGCTCTCCGTGATCCGGAGAGTTCCTGCAGCAGAATACCGGGATCGCGTTGTCGGGAGAGGACAGCGCATTTCAAAACCGGGACAGGCACCCTTGCTGTTGCAGATTTTGATGGAAACACTTGCCTTCGTCGGGAGCCAGTCCCGGTTTTGAAACCATCTGAAGTCCTTCAGGAGTTCCTTCCGGCCAGCCGGTCGAGATCAGGCTGCATTCGTTTCAGGCCTTCCTCCATGGTACAGATCGGCTGATACTGAAAATCGCGTTGTGCTGCTGCGATGGAGTAACTGTGCGAACCAGCCAGCTGAGCGGCAACGAAGCGGGTCATTGGTGGTTCTGCAGAAATTCGGAACCCTTTGTAGAGGAGTTCGAAGATGGCTCCCACGCGCGTCGCTGCGCCCGAGGAGATCTTCCGACGAATCGGATTCAGACCGGCTCGCATCAGCAGCTCATCAACCCAGTTCCAGAGATTGACGGACTCGGGCTCGTTGATGAAATAAGGCTTGCCTGCCGGAACGCTGGAAGTGCGAAGTGCTTTCTCTGCCTGAAGATGAGCTGCAGCGACATTCTCCACATAAGAAACGGAGACGACATTCGTTCCGTCACCGACACGTCGCAGTTGCCCTTTCACCGCTTTGCTGATCAGTCGCGGAATCAGATGATTGTCACGTGGACCCCAGATGAGATGAGGTCGCAGAGCTGTCGTTCGGAAAGCATCGGCGGAGTCTGCTTCCAGAACGGCCTGTTCCGCAAGTGCCTTCGAATGAGGATAGTGGCAGAGCCATCGGGAAGGGTAGGGGAGAGATTCATCAGCCTCCACGTGGTCCTTCCCATCAAAGACCACGCTGGGTGAACTCGTGTAAATCAGTCTTTCGACACCCTGATCTCGGCAGCCGCGAATGACATTCAGTGTCCCGAGAGTATTGATTTCATGGTATGTCTTCCAGCGGCCCCAGATACCCGGAATTGCTGCCACGTGGAAAACCGCCTGAATACCCCGGCACGCGGTGTTGACGGCGTTGGCATCACGAATGTCACCCTGAAAGACGCTCACACCCGGCCGCTGAAGTGCTGGATAATGCCCGCGACAGAAAACTCGAACCTGATGCCCTTCTGCGAGAAGCTGCTCCACGATGTAGAGTCCCAGGAATCCACCGCCTCCTGTGACAAGAAAATTCATATTCACGGCCTTGTTTATGTAGTTCTCTGAGATGGATTATCTGTTCTGGGTTGAGGACTTCGGTGACGGGTCTACAATAGTGACGCAGGTACTCTGGGCGGATTGCCCTGCGGAAGATTCATGAAAAGACGATTTTCCGAGGCATACGCCGAGATTCATGATTGTCACGGGCTTGCCTGTTCTGACCCGATCCGGGTTGCCATGTCCGATTTCAGCCGAAGTTTCTTGCGATTCCAATCAGGAGTGTCCGATGGCTTATACTCTCCCGCCGCTTCCTTATGCTTACAACGCACTCGAGCCTCATTTTGACGCTCGAACCATGGAAATCCACCACACGAAGCATCATCAGGCTTACATTAACAACGTGAATGCGGCGCTGGACAAATCACCGCTGGCTGAAAAGTCCGTTGAGGATCTCGTCCGTGGGCTTTCTTCTGTTCCGGAAGCGATTCAAACGGCCGTTCGCAACAACGGCGGCGGACACGCGAATCATTCCCTGTTCTGGACGATTCTGGCACCCAACGGTGGTGGGGCTCCGACGGGAGAACTCGCGGCAGCAATCAATGCCAAGTTCGGCAGCTTCGATGCATTCAAAGAACAGTTCAACAAGGCCGCTACGACTCGATTCGGCAGCGGCTGGGCCTGGCTGAGCGTTGGTGGTGACGGTGGCCTGATGGTGGAAAGCACCGCAAATCAGGACTCCCCGCTTTCTCTTGGGCATACCCCGATTCTCGGGCTGGACGTCTGGGAACATGCTTATTACCTCCACTACCAGAATCGTCGCCCCGACTTCATCGCGGCATTCTGGAATGTTGTGAACTGGCCTGAAGTGGCTCGCCGTTACGCTGCAGCGAAGGGCTGATCTTCGGTTCATTGGATCGATTGAACGAGATTGAAACGGACGGGATGCGTGAAGCAACCCCGTCCGTTTTCTATTTGCAGCTGGCCGCAATCGCGATCCGTTGGCGGTGACTGACATCCTGATGGTGCTGGCATGGAACTCCTGCGGAAGAATCAGGATTCACCGTGAGCTGGCGCAATCTGAAAGACAGGGACTTCGAAGATCGCTTCTCTCAGGTCACTGCTGTTATCGGTTTTGACACGAATCTGCCAGCTGTGATATTCCGTGACTCGCACCGCAGGCAGTAACCAACCGGCGGATGTCAGGGTTCGCTGCCCAGTACTGGGTAGTCCGTTTGGAATCTCAAACTGGATTGATAACTCGGTCCTGCCGGACTCAGAGATTTGAGACTGGACCGGCTGACACTGTTCGTAAACCGTCGACGTAAAGGATGTCGATCGTGTTTTTCCCGTCGTCTGAGTGTCCGTCAGAACGCTGATCAGATCGCCCTGGTTACCACCGGGCGTTCTTGACGACTGAGTGACCTCACACTTCAGCTTAACCTGAAAGGTGGTTTCTGTCGGGAACGATTCGGGAATCACGATGAGCCCCGAGAATTGCTGCCCGATGATTCCCGGAAGGGTCTGCATCTGCAGCACTGAGTGATTCCAGAGTCGATTGGCCCACTGGATTCGGAAGAAGATGAGCAGAAAAAAGCCGGTGGCTCCCAGAAATGAATACACCAGGCCAGCGTTCTTCAGTGAAGCAAGGTAAATTCCTGCTGGCACAACAACCAGTCCATAAAGAGAGACAGTGATCAGGAACGTGACCAGAACGCTGCGATTGGAGAGGCTCACGAATCCGTCTGCCCAGTCAGATCGCCATAGCCACGGCTGTTCCGGGAAAGCCCTCATGCGTTTTCGGAAACCTGACGAATAGACCAGCCAGGCAATGCCGCCAAGGATCAGGAGAATTCCTGTCAGGATCGGCCCGAAGATGCAGGCCGTCAGACGAGCCAGTTCACTGAACTGCCAGGGTTCTCCCTCGCGAATTGCCTGAAACAACCGGATGAGTGGTCTGACGAATCCGAATCCGATCAGGATCCCGAAGAATGCAATCATCTGGACAAAACAGAAGATCGCGAATTCCAGAAACTTTGCCATAGTCATCGCAGTCAGGCATTCAGCATCGCACTAACGTCCACTCGCACCCCGGGCAACAGAAGTCCAGCAGCAATGTCGCCGATTCTGAAGACGCCATGTTCTGCGTAGGCGCCGTTTTGCAGGACCAGAACGGTGACCTGACTTTCCTGAGGATCCACAATCCAGTATTCAGAAATGCCGGCTCGAGCGTAGTCCACGCGTTTGTCTTCGTAGTCTCGTTGTCGAGCCTCTTGAACGGGACTCACGATTTCCAGAGCAAGGTCCAGATGAGACGGATAATCCACATCCGGACCAGGCGCATTCTCGGGGGAGATATAAAGAAGGTCGGGTTCTCTGATGGTGCGGGGAAACAGACGCGTCGGCAACGGTGCAAGCAGAACAACAGCTTTTGGCTGGTCGGCAACAGCTTTTCGAAATGTGTCAAGCAGCCAGATAAGAATCCTCTGATGTTTCAGCGTAGGCATGGGCAGAATCTCCAGACGTCCGTCAACCAGTTCAGCCATTCTGGTGGTATGGAACTTCAGGAAATCCTCTTCGCTCCAGCTCCCCTGAAGTGGAAGCATGAACGCGGCCTCCCATGCGGGTTCACCGTTCGCGGATGGAATTCTCGGAGTTGTGACGGACATTGGAAATTCCCGACAATGCAGGAAAGTACAGATGGTTTAGAAACCTGGACATGAGTCCCATCGGACGCGATGCTTCCTGCAAATCCTGCTGTGGCAGGTATGCCCGTCCTGGTCTTGAAATGCAGTCGCGATTTTACTGGAAGAAAGTTTTGATTGAAACTCCTTTGTGAGCGTCGCACTTAAGTTGCTGCCAACTCCTGATGGCGTAAGAAGACGCCTATGCCGCCGAGTTCATCTCGGTGGCGAAGACACCAGTGAGGAATGCCACCCTGACGCGTGCCGCGCTGATTTCCGGGTCGATCCCGTAGAGACTTGGACCAAGAACGTCGCAATCTGTGCAATGCGAATCGTTTCTCGGAGTCTCTACGATGTTGTCTCGTCACATATCATTCGTGCGATTCGTGTGATTCGTGGTCGTTCATCTTCAACCAGTGTGTTTATTCAACCACGGATGACACGAATCCCACGAATGAAGAACCAAAACGACAGAAAATAGAAGCAGCCTGTCGTTCTTCGGCAGAGATCAACTTACAATTTCAGGCGACACTTTCGATTAAAAAGGTCACGGCCAAACTCATCTTTCCGGAAGTAATCGGCAGGAACAATGGACAAGACGATTTCCATCCAGCTCAACGGGCAGGCTCGCAATGTGGTCGCCGGAATGACGATTGCAGATCTGCTTGGGGAACTGAAAATCGAAAGTCGATACTGTGCCGTGGAACGCAACTGCGACGTGGTGCCTCGAGAGCAGCACGCTCAATGCCAGCTTCAGCCCGCTGACACCATCGAAGTCGTGACACTGGTCGGTGGTGGCTGAACAGCAATACTTCCGATCCGGCTCTCCATATCGAGCGGATTTCAGATTGCAGCCTGTTGGACTATCTATTGACTACGCGTGCTTCGGAAAATCCGTGTAGCCGCGTGATCCGTTCGGGGAGTACCAGTCGCTGACAGGCGCCATTTCTGCAAGGGGCCACCCATTCTGGAAACGTTCCACCAGATCAGGGTTACTGATGAACGGACGACCGAAGGCAACAAGGTCTGCCAACTCCTGTGAAACAGCGGCCTCGGCCGTTTCCTGAGTATAACCACAGTTTGCAATCAGCGGACCTCGGAATACCTTTCGGAAATCCGACAGTGTCATTGGTTCACCCAGCTGATGAAACCCAAAAGCCAGACCATCCATCACATGAAGGTAAGCCAGTCCGTAACGATTGAGCTGCTCAGCCACATAGGTGAACTGTTCGCGGAAGTCCGGGGATCCCATGTCATTGAAGATACCGTTGGGAGAAATTCGCACTCCGACGCGACCGGCCGGAAACACACTCGTCACAGCATCAACGACTTCACCAAGAAACCGGTATCGCGCCGCGACACTGCCGCCATACTGATCTGTTCGATGATTCGTTTTTGACTGAAGGAACTCGTCAATCAGATACCCGTTGGCACCGTGGATTTCGACTCCGTCAAAACCTGCTTCCCGAGCTCGTTCAGCGGCGCGCCGGTAGTCTTCCACGACACGAGGGATCTCCGCAGTTTCCAGGGCTCTCGGAACTTCATGCGGCTGTTTGCCAGTTGGTGTATGAATGTATTCTTCGTTGATTGCAATTGCTGACGGAGCGACAGCGAGTTCCCCGTTGTGAAAACTGCTGTGGGATGATCTCCCCATATGCCAGAGCTGAAGAAAAATTCGGCCACCAACGGCATGCACCGCCTGCGTGGTCAGCTTCCATCCTGCCGTCATGGCATCGGTGTAAATTCCGGGTGCATCGATCCAGCCGTTTGCTTCCGGAGAGATCGTGGTCGCTTCGGAGATGAGTAACCCCGCAGACGCCCTCTGAACGTAATACTCCGCCATCAATGCATTCGGGATCCGTTCACTGCCCGCCCGAGACCGAGTCATCGGTGCAAGAACGATCCGATTCCGCAGTTTGAGGTCGCTCAGAGTTAAGGTCCGGAATAACGAGGATGTCGACATCAAATCGCCTTATTGACAGAGATCAGACGGAAACGATACAGAGGCTCAGAGAAATTCAGGACAGGCAAGTATCGCTGCCCACTTTCTGAGCGTTCTAAGCCTTACCCGGGACCCAGTCCGGGAGTTGTCTGGCATTCTGGAACTCAAGTCGTCCAGAATTCGGGTCGAACTCTGCCTGACCCAGCGATCGGATGCGGACGACCCTGCTGATCAGGAATTGTAGACGTCTCATCAAAACCGAGAAGGTGGTACGCGGTCGCCTGCATGTCTTTCGGGGAAATCGGAGTCTGAGCAACGTCTCCCGCGATCGAATCAGTCTGCCCGATCACACTCCCACGTGCCACACCGCCCCCCGCAAACACCGATGAGTACGCTCGCGACCAGTGGTGACGTGCTCCCCCGATTGGTTTTGAATCAATCTGGGGAGTTCGACCATGTTCACTCGTACATATCACCAGAGTCTGATCCAGGAGCCCCCGGTCTTCGAGATCAGAAATCAGCGCCGAGTAGGCCTGATCAAAAACGGGCAGCAGATAGTTGCGAAGTCGCGGAAAGTGGTTCGAATGAGTATCCCAGACGGATGCACCATGGGGCCCGAAAGGATCCCAGAACACCGAAACGAAACGAGCGCCTTCTTCCACGAGCCGACGTGCCGCAAGACATGACTGCCCGAACAGCGTCAGTCCGTATCGGTCGCGGACTTGCGCTGATTCTCGATCGACATTGAGAGCATCACGAACCTGGCTCGAACCAATCAGCGACATCGCTCGCTGCTGCTGACGAACGTAATTCGCGTGTCGTCTGGAGATGGATGGTATACTGCCGGACAGATCGAGCCGGTCCAGTAACTGCCGTCGAAGATCGAAACGAACATCGCTCAGGTCACCTGGCAACTGGCATCCATCCGACAGCTGAAACCGGGAATGCGCTTCAATGCCGGCATGAGGATCCCGCACGAGTTCTTTCTGGGAATCCGCATTGAGCAGGGGAACAACGGTCGTGCCCTTTCCGTCAAAGTCTGTCCAGAAGGGATCAAATTCGTTGCCGAGAAAGGCAGCGTAAGGCCCCGCCTGAGTCGTCGACGTTCCTCGGGAACAGAACCGCCAGGGCAGACCAATGTTTCGAGGCATTGCCG
Source organism: Planctomyces sp. (assembly GCA_046345315.1). Lineage (GTDB taxonomy): Bacteria > Planctomycetota > Planctomycetia > Planctomycetales > Planctomycetaceae > F1-80-MAGs062. The sequence continues at coordinate 71,498 of JBKDKA010000138.1, read as the reverse complement.
GCTGACGATCACCGGTTCGGACTCCGTCGAGATAATCCACGACGGAGCCGATGAACGGCCATTGACGAGGATCTCGGGGAGCCGTTTCGAGCGGGATGCTGTAGTCCGGCATTCCCGTCATGACATAGGCACAGCAGTGAATCGGGTACTCGTGAGTCATCGAACGAACGACGGTCAATCGATCAGCAATGCTGGCAATCCGTGGCAACCCTTCTCCGAACTGAACGCCCGGGATCGCCGTATCAATGGGCTTCATCTCCCCCTGGATCTCCGAGGGAGCCAGTGGTTTGGGATCGAAGGTTTCGTGCTGAGGCGGCGAACCAAACAGGAAGATGAAGATGCAGGACTTCGCCCGTCCTTTCATCGCATCGTCTGTCCGGTGCGTGATGTCCGTTGCGAACACCGATGGTCGAGCCGGCACGCCTGCCGCCAGCGAAGATGCCGCGCCCAACTGCAGAAACGAACGTCGGCCTGCTCCGCCAGAGTTCCCGTGCTGCGGAGACACTGATCCTCCGATGCCACGACGCGAATTGCATCGACTGCGGTTGTTCGCCTGGTTCGTCATGTGGACTCCTGCAGGTGATTTCAAAACCGGGACTGGCTCCCGACGAGTTTAAACATTCCCGCAAACTCCGGAAATGCAGGTGTACCTGTGCCGGTTTTGAAATGTGCTTTACTCGATCGGCAAAAACGTCAGAGTACCTGCCAGCATATCGGGAATGATCAACTGTTTTTTATCGACATCAAGATAAAAATCGGCCGCAGTTTTCATTCCCTCCCGGATCACCTTCATTTCCTTCGTTTTTCGATCAATTCGCCAGACTTTCCCCTGAGTCCAGCTGGAAGCATAGAAGACCCCCCGACCCACAGCGAGACCATCCAGCCCTCGCACTCCTTCAGCGACAACTCGATACTTTCCATCCCGCCACGTCAGAATGTTTCCGGTGAAGAAATCTCCGACGAACAATCGTTCTTCATCGCGCCCGCCAACAGCCAGTCCGTTCGGAAATCGAAGAGCGACATCGCCGGCCGGAATGGCAACAGAGATGTTCCCGTCCAGATCGATCCGATAAACACAGCCTTTTCGCGGAAGCGCCATCGCTTCTGAACCGTCAACATCCCACAGTTTTCGTTCGCCACTCGGATCAAACATCGGCCCGGGATTGCTCATTTCGGAGACATAAACCGACTTCTGATCCCGGCTGACGACAACATCATTCAGAAACTCAATGGGACTGGGAAACTGTTCCTTCGTCGCAAGCCTCGTTGTCTTCCCATCGCTGGCGATTTTCCAGACCGTAGTTTCGTCGGCCGTGATCAGATACTTGTCAACAAACACCAGCCCTTTGGGTGCATTGAAGCCCTTCGCGAACACGGTGATCGTTTTCTGATCATCACCATCCAGCCGCACGATTGTCCCGTCGCCAGGTTCTTCACCGTTGATCAGCGTGACGAAGAGTTTCCCATCAAACCCGCGGCACACGCTTTCCGGGTTGCTGCCCACGGATATGGTCATCAGCGGCTCAGCGGCCAGGACTGAAGTGGAGAAGAAACCAAGAACAGAAAACAACACCAGTCGAAGAGGCATCGTCAGTCTCTCTGGAATAACGGAGGCATAACAGACAAACACAAATTCTTTGATATCAAAAAACACCGGGTGCGAATCAACCGTGTGACAAATCAGACCAGTTGAGCTGACAGCGACCGTCCTGAAAACTCAGCGTCACGGGAGTACGAGACACTTTGCACTGCGGATGTCGGCTCAGCTCTTCGCAGAGATCTTCCGTGACATACAGTTGACCGAGATGCAGTGTATTCGGAATGAACATCCAGCGGCTGGTGCCATATCGTCCTGCAATGATATCGATGAGTGTCGTGTCGTCAGCGAGTGTGACCGGAATCTTTGCTCGATCCATATCGGCCGTCGTCAGCGTGTTGACCATCGTCTTGTATTCATCGATGTCGTTTCGAAGTCGGCGAGTAATAAAGTCGGCGAGACCGACTCCGATAGCGTTCCCCTGTGATGCCGTGGAAAGTGAGAGAGCTCCGATCGCTCGGATACGGGGACTCGTCAGATCCTCAAACTCTCGGATCCCCCGTCGCCCGATGACGTTCGTATCCATGCCGGTTCCGGAATACGTCTTGCCGATGGATTCCACGATGAGCACATTCAGGTCGTCGACGGGCAGGCGCGGGAAATACGAGCGATGATGAGCCAGCAGTTCAGCTTCTCGTTTGAGAATCTCCTCCGGACGCAGAGCGTGCAGCTCTGCAGTCTGATCGAAACCATCTTCGAGGATCGCCAGTCCGCCGACGATTCGTCCCGAATCCAGAATGCTCTGTCCCATTTCCAGCAGCATGTCCTTCATCGCAGCCGGTCTCGATGAATGAAACGTCTGGGCGGAACGAATCTTCCCCATGCCGACGACCATCATCTTCGTGAGTCCGCTCTGCACCGGACCGGAAAAACACGTATGCAGTTTGACTCGATTCACAACCAGAACGCCGTCCGCTTCGTAGCAGAACCGATCCATATAAACAGAACCGGTCCGAACTTTTCCAACTTCCACAACCTCCATACTGCTGCAGATCGGCATCTCCATGGCCGACTCGGTCACCCCGAGAGATTCGACCATCTTTCTCTGGCCTTCTGCGGTAGCACCATTATGAGACCCCATCGCGGGAACGATAAACGGCGATGCTCCCTGCTCTTTCAGCCAGTCACCACAAGCTCGAATGATCACCGGCAGGTTGCAGATACCGCGACTCCCGACCGTGATGGCAATTCGCCCCTTCGGCACCCTGAGACCTCGGGACGTCAGTTCCTGCATCACAGCGGAACGCACATCTGCAAGCGGTCGAGACACCAGTTGCTGTGACACTTGATAGATGTCCATGGATTTTCCTGTGTACTGAAATATCGCCGAGAAACCCTGATTTCAGGTTTAAGACGTCGGCTGCCTGTCCCGGATTTGTTATGGCCTCCTGGAATCTGCAGGAAAACGCCGTGTCGGTCGGGAACCAGTCCGGGTTTCGAAACCACCCATAGTGTATGGCTGATTTTTTCCAGCGAACAGCGTTCCGAAAAATCAGGACGAAACTCCGGGAATCTGCACCTGTCGAGTCAATGAATTCCGGAAAGCCCGTGTTACATTGGATGCGAGATCGCTCGCTGCGCCTTACTCTTCGCAGTCGCAGAGCTCTCATTCTAATCAAGAGAATCGCAGAAACCCTTCGGAGATCATCCGAGATGAATCAGCCTGTTCACGGTGACCAGAAGTCATCAAGCCGAACGTCCCAGTATGCGACACTGATTGCCGCGCTGCTTGGCTGGATGTTCGACGGTTTTGAGATGGGACTGTTTCCACTCATCGGGCAGCAAGCCATTCAGGATCTTCTGGGACCTGACGCCCCGCCGGATGCCGCCGGAAAATGGTTCGGTGCAATCATTGCCGTCTTCCTCGTCGGTGCGGCCACCGGTGGAGTGCTGTTCGGATGGCTGGGAGACAAGATCGGCCGTGTTCGAGCGATGTCGCTGAGCATCTTCACTTACGCGATCTTCACCGGAGTCTGTGGATTCGCGACAGAAGCATGGCACATTGCAGTACTCAGGTTCATTGCATCACTGGGAATGGGAGGTGAGTGGTCACTTGGAGTTGCACTGGTCAATGAAATCTGGCCGGGAAAATCTCGCGCCTTCATCGCCGGATTGATTGGTTCCGCATCCAATGTCGGATTTCTTCTTGTGGCACTGCTGAGCATGGGTTTATCCGGATTCATTGAAGTCGTTCATTCGGCATTGCTCTCGATTGGCGTCTCAGAAGACACCTCGAAGAGTCTGCTGGCGAATTCTGCGTGGCGGTTTCTGATGATCAGCGGTGCCGGACCGGCACTGCTCATCTTCTTTATCCGACTCTTCGTCCCTGAATCATCGAAGTGGGAAGAGGAAAAATCTCGCGGTGCCACATCCAACTGGCAGAACGAAGACCTGCTCGGCGTGCTTATTGGTTGCCTCATGGCCATTCTGATCATCGTCGTGTGGTCCCCGGCGGCAGCGGGTGTGATCGGCCCGATCGTCGCGTCAATAGTCACTGTGGTCGGGCTGGTTGTCGTGCTGGTCGGCTATCTTTACCCGGTTCGTCGCTATCTCGCTCGTTCAATCGCGGATGGTTCTCTGCCTGCCGAAAAACAATCGACAGTCATCCGAAGCATGCTGCTGGGAGCCAGTCTTGCCGGAGTCGCTCTGCTGGGAACATGGGGATCCATTCAGTGGGCCCCGAGATGGGCTGCCGAACTTCAGCCGGACACACCGGAGATGAAGTACTTCGCGAAAGAGAAAACACAGATGGCCCTTGCGATCGGAGCCATCGTCGGCACGATTGTCGCTGCTGTCGTTGCCGGGGCCATCGGACGACGGATCTCTTATTCCATCATGTGCATCGGATCTGTGCTGTCAGCTCTTTACTTCTACAACGGCTGCAGTGAGTTCGGGAATCAGTTTCTCATCGCCGCTGTGCTTGCGGGTGCGTTGACAGCATCTTTCTATGGATTCTTTCCGCTCTATTTTCCGGAACTGTTTCCCACTGCGGTTCGAGCGACGGGTCAGGGATTCTCATTTAACTTTGGCCGCATCGTGGCCGCTGTCGGCGGGCTTCAGACATCAACACTGATGGCAGCGTTTGGAGGCAGCTTTCCCAAAGCCGGTTCTGTAATGGCATCCATCTATTTGCTCGGTGTGTTCATCATCTGGCTGGGGCCGGAAACAAAGAATCAGGCTCTGCCGGAATAACCTCATTTCCTGTTTCAGCAGGCCACTTTCGAAGGCACGTTGCGCCGTTTGCCTCGCCATTGAGGAATCCGTCCCGATGAACATGACTCACAGATTTCATTCACTGCTTCTGGCCGTCAGTCTTGCAGCCTCAGTCTGTGCACCTGTTCTGACGGCTGAAGAGAAAGCTCCCGGAAAAGGAGAATCCCCGGATGCTTCGGCGACGTCGCCAGCGAACCTCGCCGAAGGTCGATTCGACATGGCGCTGGATGCTTCCGTCGGCGGCTTTATCGCTGAGGCTGATCCTCGTTTTGGCAGGTTTCCGATCACTTTGGAAGCGTGGGTCCGAAGCAAAACTTCTGCTCGCGAACAGATCGTTGTCGCGAATGAACCATCAAACTCCGGTAGTCGCTGGTCACTTGTCATCGGGGCTGGCTCGCTGATTCCGGAGATCCAGATTCCGGGTTTCCTGCCGCGACGGGTTCGTGGCAGCACACCTTTGACCGTCGAAAAATGGCACCACCTGGCCGCGATCCTCGAACCGAAACGATGTCGGCTCATCCTTGATGGCAAGGTCATTGCCGATCAAGCGATTCAATCCACCGGACTTCCGTCTCAGTCAGCGGGACTGGGTGTGGGAGTTGCCGTCGACGATCGAAGAACCTCCACACTCCGAATCGATGACGTCAGAATTTCATCCGGAATTCGTGAAGTGCTTGTCATCCCAACGGCTCCGAGCATCAAGGATTCGCAGACGATAGCGCTCTGGAACTTCGATGAATCGGAAACCGAATACCTGGCTCACTGGACACCGGGAGGCCTGACCAACCAGCGAGGTCTGCCTTACGCTCATCGAATTGCCGAATATGAGTTTGATCTCGACCCGGACTGGATTGACTCGCGCTGGCAGAAAACGATCAAAGGACCGATGCTGCGACATTCCACGCAGATCACCGGACATGAGACGAGTCCGAAGAACATGGTTCTCTTCTGCGATGCCGAGAACTCTGGCGCCGTCATGTTTGATGAGCAGCGCTGCGGTGTCATGGCCTGTGTAATGAACCCCGACCTCGTCACCGACCCGGCTCGATTCGGTCTGCTGCGTCGACCAACGCTCAACGGTGAACTGTGGGTCACCGTGTCACCGGGCAAACTCTGGCGAAGCGAATCGGCAGAACGAGCAGCGATCGATGAATCGGAGATTGACTTCGAGGGCATTCGTCTGCATGGTCGCACCGCGGTACCGACATACCGGATCGCCGGAGCGAAGATCTCGGAACGAACAACGCTGGCACAGCTCGGTGGTTCACCGGCAATTCGCAGAACCATATTTCGCAGATCCATGCAGATCAGCAACGTTCAGCGGAGCCTTCAGCACACGCTTGCGGAACTGAGCAGTCCACCGGAGATTCACAGAAGCGGTGACATCTCCGTTGCGATCTCACGGTCAGCTGATCAGCTCCTGACCATCGCCGTCAGCTCACGAAAATGCCAGCTGAAAGCAATGGAACGAGATGTCGTGCTGCAGATTCCTGCGGGTGTCGAAGAAGCTTTCGATATCTTTATTCAGCGAACACCGTTATCACCGGATTCCGTCGGAAAACTCGTTAACGACGATGTCACGGCACTTTGTGACTCGATTCGTAAACTGGTCGACGCAAGTCCGGCGGCAGCGCGATTTCAGGAACCGCCAGACACATTCTGGGGAGAACCACTGTCGGTGGCGGGAATCGTGAACTCCGCTGAGACGGACGATCCCTGGGTGATTGACACCATTGAAGTTCCGTTTCAGAACCGATTCCAGGCACTCTTCTTCATCACAGCAATCGGCTTTTTCAGTAACGGAGATGCGGCGGTTTCCACAGCGCACGGCGATGTCTGGGTTGTCCGGGGACTGGATGACTCACTGAAGAACGTGACCTGGCAGAGATTCGCCACAGGACTTTATCAGCCACTCGGACTTGAGATCGTCAAGGACCAGGTATTCGTTCTGGGACGCGACGAGCTGACTCGACTGCACGATCACAATCAGGATGGCGAGGCGGATGAATACGAATCATTTAATCATGATGTCGTCATCACCGGCAAAGATCACGCTTATGCGATGCGGCTGGAACATGATGCACAGGGTAACTTCTACTTCGTGAAATCCGGCACTGAACCCCACGGGTCGGCTCTGCTGAAGATTGCTGCGGATGGAAGCCGGCTTGACGTCATTGCTCGCGGCTTCCGGCATCCGTATGGAATGGGATGTGGCCCGAATGGAGAGCTCACCGTCGCCGACAACGAAGGCGACTGGGTTCCCTCTTCAAAAATTGACCTGATACGGCCCGGTGGATTTTACGGATATCTCGGAGGCCAGAAGACGGCACCGGAAGGACTTCGGCCCGAATCACCACTCTGTTATATCCCGAAGGTCGCCGACAACAGCTGCGGCGGACAGTTGTGGAATTCCAGCGACCGATGGGGGCCTTACCATCGGAACGGCATGCTGCATCTTTCCTGGGGACGTTGCACGCTTTATTCCGTCCTTCAGCAGCAGGTGGGTGACATTCATCAGGCTGCCGTGGTGAGGTTTCCGAACCTGACCTTTCTTTCGGGCAGCGGAGAAGCCGCGTTCAGTCCGAAAGACGGTCAGTTGTATGTCGTCGGTCTGAATGGATGGCAGACTGGAGCTGTGCAGGATGGCTGTCTGCAGCGAGTTCGATACAACGGAAACCCCGTCCGCATGCCGGAAGCATTTGAAGTTCTGGAGAATGGAATTCGAGTCAGCCTGACATGTGAGGTTGACCGGAAATCCGCATCCGATGCCGGCAACTATCAGGCGGAGCAGTGGAATTACCGCTGGCAGGCTCAGTACGGCTCATTCCATTATTCAGTACAGAACCCCGATGAGATCGGCCACGACACTGTCACGATTTCCGGAGTCACCGTTGCTGAAGATCAGCGAAGCATTTTCGTTGAGATTCCCGGGCTGAAACCTGTCGACCAGTTTCACCTGCGAATGCAGATTTCTGCCGCAGACGGGAAACCGCTGGAGTTTGATCTTTATTCGACGATCAAGGCTCTGCAGTCAGCGAAAGCTCTCTCGGCTCGAAAACGATAACGGCCCCGTCCGGATCAGCTCGCCGTACAGAATCTCAGTCTGATTGATTCAGTGTCTCTTTCGAAATCAGCTGCGTTCATGGACAGACCAGAGCGCCTGTCCGAAGAAGTAACCGCCGATCGGAAAAAGAACCAGGGCGATCGGAAGAAGGACAAGGAGGCTGGCCGAACTTTCAATCGCCGCCATGAGAACAGCCCAGATGACAGCGGTTGAAACGCCCCATCCCAGAACACCGTATCTCTTTACGAACTGACTGCGAGCCAGTCCTCGAACTCCCGGACTCATGTTGTTTTCAGAATTTTTCATCTTCACACCTCGACAGGATTCGTTGTTGTTCCCACGACTTCGTCCGTGGATGTCCAAGGTCGTAAGCGGATTCTGAATCAGTCTGTGACAAAGAAGTTGGCTGAAAGTCGAAGTTGCTCCGAAACTGTCGCGGCTACGGAGTCGCCGCTCAGAGGACGATGCTTTTCCGCGAAATCCAGCGCCAGATTCGGTCGTCCTTATCGAGGACGATGAAAGAACCGAGGCATGGGATCCAATCCAATAGACTGAAGCACGATCGTCAGTTACTTCATGAGAACTGAATAGATGATAGAAAGGTACGGCATTCACCGGATCCTTCGGTGGCGTTTGATTTCGACGGCGCAGATGATGGGAAGGCGTATTCAGGCGAAAGTGGCTCGTGTCGGAGACACGAGCCACTATGTTGCCCGTGTCTCCGACGCGGGCTTTGCACACCATTCTACTCCATCGTACGATTCCAATACCGGTAATCCTCCGGCTTCAGATGAGCTCTGGGCCCATTGTTTTGGATGTACCACCGCAGATAGTGAAACTGTTCTACCGAGCGAATCAGATGGTCGAATGGTTCGCTTTGCCAAAAATGCCCTTTGCGATTCAAAACGCGATTAATCTGTGTCGCCGTGAATCGGAGCCAGCTCACACACTGTTCGGTACACGTGCAGCCATCACGAAACTGTGCAATCAAATGAACATGGTTTGGCATGATTACGGCACAATCGAGGTCATAGCGTTCGCCATCGAAGTAACGGAGGGATTTCATCACCGACTGCGAGAACTCTGGCCGCTTCAGAACACAGGCACCATGACAAGTATCCAGTTCTCCGTGCCATAACCTGAATTTTCTCTGACGATATTCTTGTTGCAATACCGTTGGCAGTTCGGCCCATTCGGGCAGTGGGTGTGAGTCATTCACAATGATGCAGTTCCGATTCAGCCAGTCACGGAGTTCTGACTCCATCCGCAGCACGGCTGATCGCGGCATGGAATCATGCGTTCGAAACGTAATGAAGACCGCCACGTTCGGTTGAAACCAGTGCGGCAGTTCATCGTAAGTGATCAGAGTCTCCTGCGTGCGATCGAACAACCCGAATTCTGTATCGTCCGGCATGAGGGCATCTCCAGTGTTTGGAGAAAAGGGAATAAGCTCGCGTCGGAGACACGAGCCACATTGTAGCCCGTGTCTCCGACGCGGTACCTCCGTCAGTATTCTGCGAATGGCGAAATCACTCCATCACGGCTGGAAGCAACTTGTCTCACAGTCACTCAGACTAAACTCCTCGGGGACTGAGTATTTCAATTTCTCAACTCCACCGACACACTGTCGATGCGATCGACCTTGTCGTTTCGGACCTGCTGAAGTGTCCTCCATTTGATAAAGTATCCCTCTGGTTCCCTGTATCTGCCAATAATCGGACATCGTATGAACCTTCCAGAAACCCCAGGAACCACAATGATGTTTGATCACCTGATCACCCTGAACGAATTCAACCGAGCCTATCTGATCCGTCTGATGGATGGTTTTCCTGATGAGCAACTTGATCATCAGTCGGATGAAGGTCTTCATTCTGTGCGATGGATTCTGGCTCATCTTGCCATCTGTGCTGACTATGGGTTCAGTCAGCTGGATATGCCCTTCATCTGCCCGATGACCTGGCATGCCGCTTATGGACCTGCGTCTATGGCGGGAACATCCGATCGAGTTCGCCCGGAACGAGAGGAACTTCTGTCCGTCATCGAAACCGGCTATTCAAAGCTCTGTGACAGCCTTCGCACGGCATCGGTAGAGCAGCTCAGTCGGCGACATGAGGTGGAACTGCTGAGAAATACCGTTCTGAAGACGCGTGCCGAACTGACAGCGCACATCCTGACGACACATTTTGCGACTCATCTGGGTCAATTGTCGACATTGAGACGACTTCAGGGGTTCAAACCGCTGTTCTGAATGGTTCCCCCTGTCCGGTTGTTCCACCGATGGAACTCGATTACCTTCCGTGCTGACCTGAACAGCATCCCGAAAAAACTCTCCAGGACTAAGCGAGGACCAGTGGCCCATGGCTGAACGTGTCACAATTATCGGATCCGGACCTGCCGGATGGACGGCTGCCATCTATGCTGCTCGTGCAACGCTGAATCCCGTCGTTTACGAAGGTGCTTTTACCGAAGAGAATCGGCAGAACGGTACGCTGCCTCTGGGGCAACTGGCCCTGACGACGGAGGTTGAAAACTTTCCCGGATTTCCGTCAGGCGACATGACGGCTTATCTGGACTCTTCGATCGAAGATTCCAAGCGACGCTACATGGCTCCTCACGGAAAGCACGGCGTGAGCGGTCCGGAACTGATGGAACTCATGCGTCAGCAGGCGTCCAATTTCGGAACTCGCATCTGCACCGACGACATCGTGGAAATCGATCTTTCAAAACGCCCGTTCCGACTGAAGAGCCTGAATGGTGACGAGTTTGAAAGTCAGGCTGTGATCATCGCAACCGGGGCACGAGCCAACTACCTCGGGCTTCCTTCCGAAGACCGATTCAAGAACAAGGGTGTGTCAGCGTGTGCGGTGTGCGACGGTGCTCTGCCGCGGTTCCGCAATCAGCCGGTCGTCGTGGTTGGTGGTGGTGACAGTGCCCTGGAAGAAGCGACGTTCCTGACGAAATTCTCTTCGAAGGTTTACATCATTCATCGCCGTGATTCATTCCGGGCCAGCAAGATCATGGCCGAACGAGTGCTCGCGAATCCGAAGATCGAAGTGAAATGGAATTCAGTGGTCGACGAGGTCCTGGGGACCGATGACGGTGGTGTGAGCGGTGTCCGGATTCGAAGTTTCCTCGATCCGAAGGTTACGGAAGAACTCCCGGCGCTCGGATATTTTGCGGCCATTGGACATACTCCGAATACCGCCTTCCTGAAAGGTCAGCTGAAGACGAACGAGAAGGGGTACATCGTCTGGACAATACCTCAGCGTACTTACACCAGTGTGGAAGGTGTCTTCGCGGCAGGTGATGTGGCGGATGATTATTTCCGTCAGGCCATTACTGCAGCCGGAACCGGTTGTATGGCAGCACTTGACGCTGAACGCTGGCTGGCGGCACAGGGGATTCACTGAAGATGAGCTCCCCCGCAACGCTGACAGAAAGCGGCTGCCGTGCACGCCGTCAGCTGCTCTGGCAGCGAATTCCGCAGGAGTATCAGTGGTTGCTGATCGGTGATCCGCGACACATTCAGTACTTCAGCAACTTCCGCATCAACCCGATCAGTTTTTCAGCGGACCAGCGGTCGCTGCTGTTACTGACGCGCGATGGTCGAGCGTCATTGCTCGCGGACAATTTCGCTCGAAGGTCGGCCGGCGCGGAACTCTTCGTCGACCAGGAAATCATCATTCCGTGGTACACGCATCGGCAGTCAGTCAGCAATCGTGATGATGCACTCTGCGATGCTCTGCAGGATGCAGAATCACTCTGGTCAGGCTCCGAGGGACTGGTCGAACCGGAGGGCGTCTCTGAGATGGTTGCTGCAACTGTTTCAGAAACCGCTCAGCTTCAGTTTGATGATACGATCACTGGAGAGCCATCGACGCTGGGAGATACAGTTCGCTCACTCCGACGGGGCAAGCACGATGACGAGCTTGCATTGCTGAAGCGATGCATGGCTGCCGGTGAAGCGGGTCACTCCCGAGCATTCGAGGTCATCCGACCGGGAATCACGGAGTTTGAGGTTTACCTCGAAGTGCAGCGAGCTGCTCAGGAAGCGGCCGGCGTTCCGTGCATCGTCTACGGTGACTTCCGAGCTACCAACGCCGGCCTTCACAAGGCCGGCGGACTGCCGACTTCCTATAAGCTGCAGTCCGGAGACCTGTTCATTCTGGATTACAGTGTGGTGATTCACGGATACCGAAGTGACTTCACAAACACTATTTCCGTGGGATCGCCTTCGGAGGCACAGATTCGCCAATTCGAGGCGTGCCGTGATGCTCTCTCGGAAGCCGCCGAGATCCTGAAACCAGGCTCTGCCTGCAAGGATATTTACCTGGCCGCGTCGGCAGTACTTCAGCAATCCGGATTCGGTCCGCTGGCCCATCATGCCGGTCACGGCCTGGGCATGGAACACCCAGAGCCGCCAATTCTTGTGCTCGAAAGCACGGACGTTCTGCAGAAAGGTGATGTGATCACACTGGAACCCGGCTGCTACATCGAAGGCGTCGGCGGAATGCGATTCGAACACAATTATCTGATCACGGATCAGGGAGCTGAACAGCTGAGCCATCACCTGATCGGCCTGACGCGGGAGATCGGGCAGGTAACGGCGAATGTAAAACCGAAGTCAGCAGAACTCTGATGACCGGCGACGCGGGATTCTTGGAACGGCTCCGAAAGCAGCTGAGTGAACTGCAGTCACAGAGTCGGCTCCGAAGTCGTCGGACGGTCACTTCAATCAGCAGCACAGAATGTCTGATTGATCAGAAACGATGCATCAACTTCGGAACGAACGACTACCTCGGACTTCGCCACGACCCGGCCGTCTGTCGCGCATTTTCAGAGGTCGCCGCTGATCAGGCCGGTTCAGGAGCCAGTGCGCTGATTGCCGGTCGAACGCCATGGCATGAAAAGCTCGAAGCCGCATTGGCAGAACTGGAACATGCGGACGGAATTGTGCTCTTTCCTTCCGGGTTTGCAGCGAATATCGGAACACTGAACAGCCTGATCACACCGAAGGATGGCGTATTCTGTGATCGTGACAATCATGCAAGCATCATTGATGGCTGCCGATCATCATCAGGAAGAATGTGGGTCTATGACCACAGTGATCTGAGTCGTCTGGAAGAATCCATTTCTCGACGTCGCCATGAGCATGACCAGGTCTTCATTGTGACGGATACCGTCTTCAGTATGGACGGAACGATCGCGTCACTTGGTTCGCTTTGCGACATCGCGGATCGTCAGCGAGCCGTCGTGATTGTCGATGAAGCACACGCAACCGGAGTTTTCGGTGCCAGCGGTGGTGGTGTGTGTGAGCTTCAGGGCGTCGGTCATCGAGTTCCTGTTCGAATTGGAACGCTGAGCAAAGCGCTGGGATGTCAGGGAGGGTTTGTGTGCGGCAGTCGGGAACTCTGCGAATGGCTCTGGAATTCCGCTCGCAGTCAGTTCTTTTCAACAGCTCTTCCACCGGCGGTCTGTGCAGCAGTTCTCGAATCCATTCGGATCGTGCGAACCGAACCGGAACGTCGCTCACGGCTGCAGGAGCTCTGCAGTTTCGCACGCCAGCGAATTCTGGAGTACCGGCTCATCACGATCCCTGACGGCGAGGGCCCGATCATTCCGATCGTTCTGGGCTCAGAGAACGCTGCGATGGAAGTGAGCGCCCGACTGCAGCAACGTGGTTTTTTTGCACCAGCAATTCGTCCTCCGACCGTCGCGGCAGGAACTTCCCGGTTGCGGCTTTCTCTCTGTGCGGACCACAGTCAGACGCAGATTGATGATGGACTTCGAGAAATCCGAAGCATCCTGGATCACCAGTGACAGAATGGCTGGAATCAGATGCCGGCGCGGAATACTCTGCCCGAACACCACGGAAACTTCTGTGAGTACTTCGCGCAAAGCAATTCGTCTGAAATCTCAATGGCGACGAATCATCTTCTGCCTTTGAACCAACTTCTGCCTCCGGCCCTTTTCCGATGACTGCCAACGGCACCTGTGCTCAACTACTACATCCCGATCAGGTCGACCCGGATCTGCTGAGAACCTCGCAGGACCGGGCCGGATTCGAAGAGGAGTATCCTTTTGAATCCCGCTGGTATTCGGTGGATGGTCATACGCAGCATTACATTGATGAGGGGCAAGGCCCCGTTCTGCTCATGGTGCATGGCAATCCGACATGGAGTTTCGCCTGGCGACGCCTCATCACGGAACTTCGTCAGAGTTACCGAGTCATCGCCATCGATCACCTTGGGTGTGGTTTCTCTGCAAAGCCGCAGGATCGGGATCTCTACGTTCTTGACCGTCACATCGCGAGACTTCGATCGCTTGTTCAGCTGCTGAACCTGCGTGACATCACACTCTTCGGACACGACTGGGGCGGAGCGATCGGCATGGGTTGCGCCGGTCGGGAAGCGGATCGCTTTCTACGATTTGTCCTGATGAATACAGGAGCTTTTCGGAGTCAGGCGATTCCGCTTCGAATCGCAGTCTGTCGAATTCCGGTGCTCGGTCGGCTTGGCGTTCAGGGCCTGAATGGGTTTTCGCTCGCTGCTCTGCAGATGGCCGTTGAAAGGCCTCTGACTTCAGCCGCTCGTGCAGGCCTGATCGCTCCCTATGGAAGCTGGGAAGAACGAATCGCCGTTCATGAGTTCGTTCAGGACATCCCGCTGAATCCTGCCCACCGAAGTTATGCCACACTGCTGGAAGTTGAGAATTCTCTCGCCCAGTTCAGTCACCATCCGATCATGCTCACATGGGGCATGAAAGACTGGTGCTTTACTCCGGACTTCTACCGAGAGTTTGAAACGCGGTTTCCGAATGCCCGGAAATTTCCCGTAGCCGACGCCGGACATTACCTGTTTGAGGACGCACACGAGAAAATTCTGCCGGAGATTCGTCAGTTTCTCGAGCAGACGCAGTCAATCGGAATCAAATGATGACACAGCAGTCAGAAGACACGGTCGTTATTGGCGGCGGAGTGATCGGCGGATTCACGGCCTATTATCTTCGCAAAGCCGGACGAAACGTGACGCTGATCGAGAAGGGCCGATTCGGCGGCGGCTGCTCTCACGGAAACTGCGGATACGTCAGCCCCAGCCATGTCATGCCGCTCTGCCGAACCGGACAGGTACTCAACGGAATCAAAGGCATCTTCAGCAGCCAGCGAGCTCTTCGGATCAAGCCTCGACTATCGCTGAGCTTCTGGTCATGGATGCTGAAGTTTGCTTCGCGATGCAATCCGACGGATATGCTGGAAGCAGGAAAAGCCCGACATGCACTTCTTCAGTCAGCGGCCTCTCTGTATCGCGAAGTCATAGCCTCCGAAAAGATGCAGGTGGAATGGACAACGGACGGACTGCTGTTTGTCTTCCGCGATCAGCATGAGTTTGATGCTTATCGGAAGAATGACCAGTGGCTGCGGGACAACTTCGGTGTGACTGCCGAACCCATGGATGGAAATGAACTGGTTCGACTGGAACCCGCTCTGAAACCCGGCCTCGCGGGGGCATGGATGTACCACATCGATTCGCACCTTCGACCAAGCCGACTGATGAGCGAACTCCGGCGAGTGCTGGTGGAATCCGGAGTTCGCATCGTCGAAAACTGCGAGATGAAAACCTTCGAGAGTCAAAATGGTCAGGCATCCGCCGTTCAGACTTCCACTGGCCGAATTGCAGGTCGGGAATTTGTCGTCGCCACGGGTTCGTGGACGCCGTTCCTGAACAGTGAGCTGGGCTGTCGAATCCCGATTCAGCCAGGGAAGGGATATTCGATTACCATGGCGAGGCCGAAACTCTGTCCGAAGTATCCCATGATTCTTGAGGAATGCCATGTGGCGATCACGCCCTTTGAACAGGGCTATCGCGTCGGCAGCACCATGGAGTTTGCAGGTTACGATACAACGCTGAACAGAACACGGCTGAACTATCTTCGTTCCGGAGCGGCTCAGTATCTGCATGAACCGACCGCAGAACCTGTGGAAGAAGAATGGTATGGATGGCGTCCGATGACATGGGACGGCAAACCCCGAATCGATCGAACTCCCCGTTTTCCGAATGTCTGGGTCGCTGCCGGGCACAATATGCTCGGCATTTCCATGGGAACGGCAACCGGAAAACTTGTGACCGAAATGATGACGGGGACCACTCCACACATTGACCCTGCACCCTATCGAATTACCTGAAGTGGCGTGTAACCTGAGGAAGAAATCAGAACGATCTCGTAACTGATGATTCTGCAGCGTAGAATTCCGATGAAAGCCCTGATCGGAATCCTCTTCAGAGAGACACCCTTCCGTGAACGCAATGGTCCGGATTGTCATCGTTCGCACCACTGCCATTGGAAATTTCATGGCCAGGCTGATCTGCGGGATGCTGCTCCTGCAGCTCTGCTGTGATCATGTTTCTGCTCAGACCAGCCCGAATGTTCCTGCGCCCAACAATCGGGGTGCTGTAGTCCGGGAAACGCCGTCTCAGCGTTGGTTACCGCTGCCTCAGAACAATGCGAACGACCAGACTCAGCAGTTTCAGATGCTTCGTCAGCTTCAGAAGTTGCTCACAGCCGGAACCGGAGAGGCTGATTCAGGAACAACGGATGCTGGCAAAGCTCCTGAACCCTCAGCACGCCCTGAAGCCGGGTCCGAAAAGTTGCCTTCCTTCGGTGGGCAGCAGCTCGAACAGCTGCGTCAATTGCTGAAATCGTCCGGCTTTCTGAACAGCGGCTCGGAGGCAACTCCCGGAAACAAAACCCCCGGTGGAATGAACCCGGAAGCGGCCGGTGAGCTTCAGAAACTCATGACCGATCCGCTCATGCAGCAGCAGATTTCAAAAGCGTGGTCGGATCCCGGACTGCGGCGACAGGTCCGGGAAATGCTTGAGAAGTATTCGAAGGATCGAACACTGCCGCAACCGAACTCCGGTACGTCTTCCAATGGACTTCCAGGCCCGAATTCGCCGGACAGCGCATCGTCCGCAGAAGACGGACTGGACAAGCAACGCGGTGCGATTGAAGAACTGATGAAGAACCCTGCCATGCAGGGGCAGCTCGGCGAATTACTGAAGCAGATGATGCAGGTGCAGCAGGAAGTTCAGGGAGAAAGCCCACTTCCGGAGGGACTGATTCCGGAAATGCTCCGAAACAACAGTGAGATCTCAGACCTGTTCGCACCGAAAACGGTTCCGGAAGCTCCTCTTTCCAACCGGAAATCGCCCGGCAATTTGATTCCGAATTCACCACAACGCAACTCAGGATCTGACATCAACAAGTTGGCGCCCGAACGCAGGCGTGAGACCCCGGGCAGAGGCAATGGCAATGGTCTGCAGAACCGACCCGGACAGCCGCAACAACTGCCTCCGGAACTGTTCAATCCGGGATCATCGACACCACTTCCGGGAGGCTCCTCTTTTCCGGAAGGTTCATCACCGTCAGGCTCGATACCACCGATTGATATCGATCGGGAGCTGCAGCGGAAGGGCTTCGGGCGAGCTCTGCAGGATCTGATTCGTCAGGGAGCTGCTGAAGGTCGGAATCGCCCGGATGCCGGCCAATCCGTTGCTCCCGGCGTCGAAGGATCGGGCGGAACGGGTGCCGCCGGCACACCCGGTAGTTCCTCAGGAACGCCTGACGCAGCCGGGAAGTCTCCGGCAACTGAGGAAACAACGAAGTCTCTGATCCGGATGCTCGATGGATTTCGCAAAGACATTCAGGAGATGGCGAAGGATGAAAAGCCTGAAAGCCAGTCTCAGTTCAGCCCTTCGCCACCGGCAGTTTCTCCATCGGAAAGATCCGCACCAGCCCCTTCACCTCGATCCAGTCAACAGAATCGAGCCGCGGAACAATCACCAGCATCCCCAGGTCAGAACTCTGGTGGCTCAATGCTCGGCGATGCGACGAAATGGCTGGGCGACGTTCTGTCGGACATTTCGAAACCATCCAGGTCGTCAAACGAATCCGCTCGAAACAGCTCATCGTCGGAATCCGGCGAACTTCCCCTCGGCGGTTCAGAAGTCAGCACGGTCCTGCTGACTCTGGCCGGCGGTGCTCTCGTCTGGATGCTTCTGGGAAGGCTTCGCCGCCGCTTCATGACAGCGGATACACCATTGAATCTTGATGACCTGAAGGTGGACGGCACTGTTCGAGTCCGCTCACGCGAAGACATCGTGCGGATCTTTCATCAGCTGGCGCGAGCTCGCATCCGGAACGCGCAAAGCTGGTGGACTCACACGGAAGTTCGCAGAAGGATTACTCAAGGGACGCCGGAACGAACTGTCGCTTTTCAGACACTGACCGAACTTTACGAGCAGGCTCGATACCTGCCTCCGGATGCTCCATTTTCCGAGGAGCAGCTTTCGGCAGCTGGACGAGCGATTGAGCAGTGTGAGGTGATGACTGCATGAGTCAGTTCATGCCCTCGATAACTCTACCCGGGTCTTCCGAGAAGTACCGAAGACTCTCGGAACTCACCGCTTATCTGTTCGCACTTACATTCGCATGTCTGTGTCTGCCGCACGTCACAGCAGCACAGCAGTCAGCTGCGGAGCGGTCGATTGTTCCACCAGGAAATGCTTTCGGGACTCCGGAGACGGACACACAATGGCATTTTCAGTTTGATCTGTTTCAGATGCTGATGGTGCAGCAAGGTGTTCTTCCGGCAGAATCACTGGATTCCGTCCTGCGAAGACCGGAGAAATCGGTCGTCGTGATGATCGGTGATCTCACGGAAATTTCTCGTGACAGCTGGCTGTCGATGCTCCGCTTTGCAGCGCAGGGCGGCACCGTACTGCTCGCCTCTGATCAGAACTGTCAGATGAATGGCATTGGACGATTTCATGCGGGGCCGGTGACGGCAACCCGCGCAGCGGATCGTTATCAGGGCTACGCTGACTGTGTTCGAGTTACGGGCCTTCAGAAGGACGAACCGCTCAGGGCCGGCGTCGAGGAGCTGATCTGCAATCGAGCAGGCTGGTTCACTCCACTGGAGGGCGGATCGCTGATCTGGCGAACGATCGCGTCACAGCCCGCAACCAGTCGACCTGCGCCGTCCCAGTCAAAGCCGATTGTTGCGATCGGAAAAGTCAGCGACGAGGATATCGGAAGCATTATCGTGGTCTCAGACCAGAGTCTCTTCAGCAACAGCATGCTGTGGCACGGCGATAATGCAGCCTTCGCGATTCGAGTTACCGAGCATCTCGTTTCCGGTGGACGTGATCGAATGGTGTTTCTGACCGACGGGGCTGTTTCGGGAATCCCTCTGCCTGCGAATCCTCAGCAGGCTCAGATACCACCGGTCATTCCACCCCTCCCTCAGCAGTTGCCTGAACCGGAACTGGAAACGATGCTTCGGGTTGCGAACAAGGTGATCCGGCGAGTCGAAGAGTCTGACATTCTGAACAAGGCACTGAGAAATCAGCCTCGCAACGTGCGCCTGCCGGCATACCAATATGTGGTCATGCTGATGCTGGCGACGATGGCAACCGCCTGGATCATGTATCGAATGTTTCGGCGCGGACGGCTTCAGACCGCTGCTGTTTCGATTCGTCGGATGCTGCCGGCGAGCGGAATGGTGCTGAGGCAGCATGCTGCACGTCTGGAATTCGGGACTGCCGCGGAAATCCTGGCGAGAGATTTCTGCCGCGAAGTGACTGGATCATCCGTGCCGGATGACTGGGAACGAATTCTGAAAGATCGAGAGGCTCCGATTCGACGTCGGTTGAGCCGTTCTCAGGTAAAACATCTTGGTGAGGTACTGGAGCTTGCCGTTCGTGGCGGCAGGATTCATATTTCACGTCGACATTTTGAAAACATCGGCAGAACGATTCTGCAGATCCGTCAGTTGTCTGCTGAAACTGCGACATCCTGACGCGTGTTGAAACTCATTCCGGAACGAGAGTGCTGTGTCAGATATCGCTACAGGGCAGCTTGCTGAACGTGTTCGCACACTGAGAACTCGAACTCAACAGGCTCTGGAAACCGTCGTTGTCGGTATGAACGACGTGACTGATCAGCTGCTCATTGCTCTTCTGGCAGGCGGCCATGTCCTGCTGGAAGGCGTTCCCGGCACAGCAAAAACGACACTCTGTCGATCATTCTCTGCAGTGCTCGGTCTGAAATTCGAACGAATACAGTTTACTCCGGACCTCCTGCCTTCAGACGTCACCGGAACACAGGTGCTGGATCGAAAGACGAGCGACTTTGTCCTGCGTACTGGTCCGGTTTTCTGTCAGTTGCTTCTCGCTGACGAACTGAATCGAGCCCCTGCGCGGACTCAGTCTTCGTTGCTGGAGGCGATGCAGGAACGGCAGGTGACCATCGAAGGAAAGACTCTGCCTCTTCCGGATCCTTTCATGGTGCTGGCAACCCAGAATCCTATTGAGCAGGAAGGCGTCTATCGACTTCCCGAAGCTCAGCTCGATCGCTTTCTGTTTCGCATTCATGTGGGTTACGCGGAACGCGAACAGGAAGTCGAGATGCTGGAACTGCATAGTCGACCGACAGCTTCGCTGAGTCCCGTGACGACAGCCGAAGAGATTCTCAGTATTCGTCGTCAGATCGATTCCGTCTTCAGCACCCGAGAACTACAGGAATACATTGTGGATCTGGTCCGACAGAGTCGACGTCATCCGGATCTGATTCTTGGTGCGAGCCCCCGAGCGGCAATCAATCTTCTGAAAGCAGGCAGAGCTCATGCGCTGATGTGGGCTCGCAACTATCTGACTCATGATGATATTCAGGCTGTCTGCCTGTCAGTTCTTTCGCACCGACTGATCATGAGACCGGAAGCTGAAATGGAAGGACGCACCGTCACAGATGTTATCCGCCAGATCGTGGAGTCCGTTCCAGTGCTTCGGTCGGAAGCAAAACGATGACACCTCGAGGCCGATGGCTTGGCTTTCTGGGGCTCGGTGGGTTCTTTCTTGGAACGCTCAGAGAACAGTCAGATCTTTCGCTGCTTTCACTTTCGGTGCTGCTCTGGCTGCTGCTGCGATTCAGTATCCATTGGTGGCGTTTGAATGTTGTCCTTCCTCAGATTCGAATGACGCGCCGAGTCAACGGACGTGAGAACCCGGCGGGAATTCTTTACGTTGGTCGAACTGCGATCGTTCAGCTGCGAGTTTTTCGGACTCGTGGCCGACTGCCTTCCGGAATCGTCCTGCATGATGTCCTGCCGGAGAATCTGGAGCACGTCGCGATCCCTCTGCAGAATCCACTGCGAGAAAGTCACTCAGTCACTGGATGGCCTGAGAACGATTCCATCGCAGCCGATGATCAGAATCTGCAGGAGGCATCTGGATTGACCGTCGATACCGGACATCGATGGAGTCCTGCTGAACCATTATCTGAGATAACGCTGACGTACGCAGTCAAAGCCCGTGGCGCAGGAGAGGTCACTCAGCCGGGTCTTCAGGTGGTCGTGGAAGACATCGCCGGATTGTTTCGTGCGGTGCGTTTTCTGCCTGCACCTCAGGAGTTTCGGATCCTGCCGGATTATGCAAAGGCCGTCGATTCACAGCCGCTTCTCAAACGGGTCAATGCACTTCCGCAGCACGGCGTTCATCGGCTGAAGCGTTCCGGCATGGGCTGTGAGCTGCTTGATCTGCGTGAGTATGTGATGGGTGATCCTCCGAAATCCATCGCGTGGAAAGCTTCTGCACGTCGCGATCACCTGATGACTCGACAGTACGAATCAGAAGTTCCTGTTCGTGTGCAGCTGTTTATGGACGGTTCGTACAGCACACGGATCGGTGGCTTCGGCCTGCGAATGATCGATCAGATGAACTATGTGGCGTCCAGTATCGCCAGAACGGCGGTGTCGGCCGGTGATCCGCTGGGAGCTTTCCTCTTCGACGAACGCCGCATCATCCGCGTTGCTTCAATGACCGGTGAACGCGGCTTTTATCAGCTTTTGAATGCGCTGTCGGACTTTTCCGTCTCCAGAGTACCACCACCGGAGCGACTGACGCAGCGAATGATCGATACGGCTCTGGCGATCTGCGGAGAACGATATCCGGAGCTGCTGGAAGACTACGCCAATCCGGTTCCCTTCACGATCTTTCCGCTGATTCCGGGTCGACGAAGAGCATTCCATAATCGTTGCCAGCTGGCAGCCATACTGGCTCATCTTTCTGGATACGATACCGCGAAACAGGTCCGGCTGATCGAAGATGACGCCCTCATGGCTGTGAGTCTGCAGCGGTTTCTGACGCGAAGCGGAGCAGCCTGGATGGATCCTGTGGTCGCTCCGAAAAATGCCGCACAGCAGTATGATGTTCCGCGTCTGGAAGTCCTCAGTCAGGCGTTGTCGCGAGCCGTCGCTCACGCGCATGATCACGAAGTGTTTGTCGTGCTGGCAGATCTCGTCGAGATGACTCCGGCAATCTCGTATCTGCTGCCGGCTGTTCGAGCAGTGCTCGCACGTCATCATCGCATCGCGTTCGTCTGTCCTTCCCCGATTTTTCAGCGATCGGGCCGAGGTGGATTGTCGCCTCGCTCGGATCAGACGAAGGAATCTGCTGAAAAGACAGATGCCGAAAGCCTGATGCTTCAGGCAGAGCGCGTTCGACTGAATGAATTGAGCGAACGGCTGAAGAAAGAGCTGAGTCGTCTGGGAGCTGTCGTGACGTTTTCTGGTGAAAACGAAGCGATCCGGATGATTCAGTCGGAGATTCAACTGGCTCGGACAGGGCGTTCCAGTTCCGTGAGGGCACTCCAATGAACGTACGTTATAAGACAGGAATGCAGTCGTCATGAATCAGCCGGCATGGTTCGACAGCATCGTCGCGCGACAAAAGCAAAAAGTCGCTGAATTGGATTCCGACGTCAGTGCGATCGGAAGTCTGACCGGGACACTTCTGCAGCTGGGAGCGATCTCCTGGCTGATTACGCGGGCGTTGCCGGATCTTTCCGAACAGCTGTCGGATGTTCCGGAAATTCTCGGAGTGCTGGCATTTATTCTGCT
This sequence comes from Planctomyces sp., assembly GCA_046345315.1. Lineage (GTDB taxonomy): Bacteria > Planctomycetota > Planctomycetia > Planctomycetales > Planctomycetaceae > F1-80-MAGs062. The sequence goes on along the minus strand of JBKDKA010000138.1, from coordinate 48,671 downwards.
GATGCTGATCGTCAATCGTTCATTCGTCCCGCCGATTCTTCTGCTTTTTCAGGTCAGCCTGTTTCTGACAGAAGTACCTTCATCGCAGCCGGGTCGTTCCGAAACAACTCACGGGATCGAGGTTGCTGCGTTCATGATCTTTGTTTTGTTCGTGACGGGAAACTTCACGAGAACGCACGCGAACTGGAACCGAATCGGGTGGTTCATTCTTCGGCGGCTGCCAGGGTTCTCGGAGAACAATGATGTTCAGCTTCAGCAGGTCGTGTCAGCGATACTGAGTGCTCTGAGAGCTGCCATTATCTGCATCATTCAGATCGTCATTGTGGTCTCATTGTCTGCATTCCTGCTGCGATTCATTCCGGCAGCGAGGAGTCCTCAGGAATGGCTTCAGTTGTCTGAGGAAGGCCATAGGATCATCAATCCCGGACCGGAACTGATCACAATCGCACTTGCAGCATTGATCCTGATGAGTGAGCTTCTGAAAAGAAACATAACGCGCTCGCAGGCGATGATCTTCACACAGACCACACTGACGAATCTGCTGTTCAGTGATCTGAGAATGATTGCTCGTCATCAGATTCGTGTCCGACGAAGGAACTTCCTTCGTCGGCAGCAGCAGGGAACCGGCAGTACCTCCGGTAACTCCTCATAGCATTCTGAATCCGAAAGACTCTCCCGTGCAGCTTCTGCTGCGTTCCATTGCTGTCGTCATATTCATCCGTTCTTTTTTCCGGGGAGCACTTCGCCATGTACTGGATTCGTGAGATTGCCGGCTGGCTCCTGATCGTTGTCGCACTGCTGCTTATTCGAACTGCGGCGACCTTTGTCACCGACATTGACAGCCCGAGAATTGTGGAAGCCGGAGTTGTTGTGTTTGCAGCCGTGAGTGTTCTGAAAGCCGGCACACTGCTCATCCGCATTTCAACCGCTGCCCGTCTCTGCCGCAGCAACCCACCCTCCGACAAAATCGGCGTCTGACGGTTTCTTTTCCTTCAGAGAAAACTGCAGGGCTGCCGGAGAGTTCCGGCAGCCCTGTTGAGGTTAAACGTAAACTGCTTAGTCCGAATCTCCCCTGGTGATCAGCCGCCCGCAGGCAATGTGTTTTCATTTCCGGCAGGAGTCTGTTCAGCAGATCCGGCTTCATCAGTTGCCGATGCAGATGGTTCTGCAGCCGCCGGTTCTACAGATTCGAAGAACGCCAGGTTGTATGTGGACACGAACTTCTCGGGAGACTTCAGGAACTCATCACGAGATGCTTTGGTTGTAAAGAAATACATTCGGGATCGGAATGACGCCCCGATTTCGACGAAACCAGAGATAACGGTCTGATCCTTCACAAGAGAAACCGGATCACAACCATGCAGTACAGGAATGAACTTCTCGGGAGATGCTTTGAATCTCTCCAGTTCTTCTGCAGATGTCAGTTGATAGTGAACGCCCTGAAAGTTGTGCGAAAACTGCGGATCGCCCTTCTGCCATTTCGTGGCATCCGTCAGCAACACCGGCGAATAGCCGCTGAGCCCAAGACGATGCCCGTCGCTCTTTCGAAGCGCTTTTTTCTGTGCCACCGGCGGTGACGATGGTGCAGCAGCAGTGTCCACAGAAGGTTCAGCCCTGGCTGGTGCGACCGAGGCAACCTTTGGCTCTTCTGTTGCGGTATTCAGTCCGACGATCGGCTTTTCAGTGTCAGTCACTTCATTAATCACGGGCTTGGCAGCTGTGACAGTCTTAACCTTTGGTTCTTCCGTTTTCGCAACAGCCTGCTCTATGGAGCGATCTGGTAAAACCGGAGCTGTCCGGGTTTCGCGAAATTGTCCAAGCCTGGCCAGATATCCTTGAAGTCCGGGAGATCCGACGCTGCGAGAAAGCACTTTCCCATCCGGCGAAACAAACACGTCTGCGGGCAGGGCGGTGATTCCGAAACGAGAAACCAAACTTCTGTTCTCGTCGGAGTTCACTTTCACTCCAATGATTCCATTGCCAAGCAATGCTCGTACGTTCTGTGATGAAAGGACTTCTGTCTCCATGTTTCGGCACGGTCCACACCATGGTGCCCAGAAGTGGACTACTAACGGAACGCCGGCTTTTTTGGCGACCGCTTCTGCCTCATTGAAGTTCGTCATCCAGCCCGTTGAGTGCTGGCCAGCATCATCGGCGTACCCATCGATCGCCGCTCCTGTTCCGGCAGCCAAAACAACTAAAACAACGCAGAGCACTTTAGTAACCTGCAAAGCCTGAAAAACCAGGGACTCCTGTTTCAACATTTGACCTCAACCTCCTTCAATTGAATTCCAACGTTGCCCATGAATTTAATCGCGACCATCAGCGACGAAAGGAACCGCCCAATCTGTACCTTCACATTCAGGTCCAGACCGCAGAGCTCCAGGTTCGCGCACACTGTTTATAAAACACCAGCATCGCTGTCTACTCAAACATCCTAGTGCGTCTAAAAAACCTTTACCTACGAAAGCCCCTATGTTTTGTAGTTGACATTTTTTTCTCAAGTTATACTCTCCGTCCGTTCAGCGGCTGCTTTGGGCTAGATGGGTGGACGGAGTAGTGCTCACTAGTCGGAGCAACAGTTGAGCGAACTGGTCGAGTGGAAGGCACTCCCTCGTGTAATCACGAAGATGTCAATGCAAACTGCTGGCAAGGTGTCGGCAGGGCTATCGTGAACCAATTCGAAATGGAGAAGGGAATACAGGATGATGCGATTTCTCGGATTAACGTCAGTGTGTCTGGTGGCAACTCTTATTGCTTCCCCGAACGCTGAAGCCAAGAGGTACCGTGGGCATGGTTCCAGCGGTTCTTCAAGCAGTCATGGATCCAGCGGATCCAGCGGATCTTCCAGCAGTCACGGCTCAAGTGGCTCATCAGGCGGCTGGTATGTCTACCACGGTTCCAGTGGTTCTTCCAGCAGCCATGGTTCAAGCGGATCCAGTGGATCCTCCAGCAGCCATGGTTCCAGTGGTTCGTCAGGCGGATCATACAGCAGCCATGGTTCATCAAGCAGCCATGGTTCAAGCGGTTCTTCCAGCTCACACGGCAGCAGTGGCAGCTCGAGCAGCCACGGCTCGTCGGGTTCTTCGAGCTCGCACGGCAGCAGCGGTTCTTCTGGCGGTCACGTAGTGTACGTCACCCCGACTCCAGCTCCCGCAGCAAAACCTGCAGCTGAACCCCCAGCTGCTCCTGCAGCTGCGGTTGCTCCTGCTCCTCCAGCTGAAACGACTAAGATTGACCGCTCTGCGGCTGTTCTGGTCGTGAAAGTTCCGGCAGATGCAACCGTCTATCTGGCTGACCAGAAGATGAGTCTGACCGGTACGGAGCGCAAGTTCCGAGTTCCAGTGGGTGACGCTGGCAAGGAATACAAGTACCCGGTTCGCGTCGAAGTTGTTCGTGACGGCAAGACTCTGGTCAGCCGCACGGAACAGAAGCTTCGTGGCGGTCAGCAGGTTGAGCTGGCTGTTGCAGAGTCTGTCGACGACGGGTCTCTTGTCGCTCTCGCGCGACGGTAATTTTTTCGCTCGGAATCGACACGGCAGCGTCACTGGACACGCTGACGGAATGGTTTGACCCTCGATTAGCGCCGTGTCGACTCTTCTCAGAACTCCATTCGACCAGTCTTGACCAACTTGGTTTTCGTTGCATCGGTCATCGTGATCTCGCGGGGCTCTGAACAAGACTTCCCGTGTCGCCCTGACCGATCTGTTTTCACCACCCTCGATCGCCAGAGGGTGTGTAGTCTTCCGTGTCTTATCGCGTCCTCACTATGGAGTTCGACGCTCATGATCTCGGCACATCCGGGCAGCCGTCAGCCTGCACCGATGATCCGCTCTGAAGAGCCAACACCATCGGATGAAATACCGGCATCTGATATTTCTCAGGAAACTGATGCTACCCAGGGGCCGCCGACTGTGCTTCGGCGCGCCATGTTTTTTCTGGTCAATGCATGGCTCGTGATGCATCTGACTGCGATTTTCACAGCTCCGGCTACCGTTGGACCATCATCACAGACCTCAAGAAACATCTGGGAAGTCGTTGCACCCTATCTTCAGGGACTCTATCTGAACCACGGCTTCCACTATTTTGCCCCTCAGCCCGGCAGCAGCAATCTGGTGTCATGGACCGTCACAAAGCAGGACGGTACTTCAGTCTCCGGACGCTTCCCTAACTTTGACATCAAACCCCGCCTCTTTTATCACCGCCACTTCATGATGTCGGAGTTTCTGGGCAACTCACCGCCGGAACTTCAGGCGGTCATTGTGAAGTCTTACGCTCGTAACCTGTGCCGTGTGCATGGCGGTGAAACTGTTTCGCTCTCCGCTGTTCGCCACGATCTGCCCTCGATGGAACGTGTACGCGCAGGTGGCAAGCTGACTGACAGCGACCTTTACGAAGAATCACCGCTCGGATACTTCAGTAAGGAGGATCTGAAATGAGCACCGCTGTCATTGGCTCACGAACGCATGCTGCAGACAGTGAATCGGGGCTGGCCGGACGAATTCTGACTTCACTGCTGGCTCCGATTCGGATGCTGGCAGCCGGCTGGAACAGATTCTTTTATACTCCTGCCGACCCGGCCGTGCTGTCGTTCATTCGAGTGCTCGCCGGTGGCATGCTGTTCTATACCCATATTGTCTGGGGAATCGACTTACCGGCTTTGTTTGGATCTCAGGGCTGGAACGGCCCCGACGCAGTTGCCGTTGTCACAGAAGGTCGCCTGGCCCCGTCGTTCTGGTGGTATGTTCCGGACAACATGCTGCTGCCTGTGCATTGCCTGTGTCTGAGCATCATCTTTCTCTACTGGATTGGATTTGCCACGCGAATCACGTCGGTACTGTCGATGGCGATTACGATCTCGTATTCGTATCGTGCCCACATGGCCAACTTTGGTCTCGATCAGATTAATGCAATCCTGACGCTCTACATGTGCATCGGTTGCAGCGGCGCAGCGTTGTCGGTGGATCGATGGCTGGCGGTTCGAAAAGCTCGCAGGCGAGCAGAAGCCGCCGGGCAGGCATTCACGATCCCGCCGCTGAAAAAAAGCATCACCGCCAACCTGGCGATCCGCCTGATTCAACTGCACTTCTGCGTGATTTACATATATGCCGGATTGTCCAAACTGCAGGGCGATGCCTGGTGGAGCGGCGAATCCGTGTGGCTGGCCTTTGCCAACCTGGAATACCAATCCGTCGACATGACGTGGATTGCATGGTACCCATGGATCAGTGACATTTTCACTCACGGAACAATCATCTGGGAAGTGTCATTCCCGTTCGCCATCTGGGTAAGACCACTCAGACCCTACGTGCTGTTTGTCGGCTTCCTGCTTCATGCCGGAATTGGCGGCATGATGGGATTGTGGACCTTTGGAATCATCATGATCTTTGGTCATGTGGCCTTTTGGCAGAATGAAGAAGTTCGCAGACTCCTTTCACGCATTCCGTTTCGCGAATTGCTGCTTGGCACGATGCCGGAGGTGAAGTCACTTACTGCCAGGATCACCGCTGCCGCTGCAGATATTGTGGATGGTGTCTCGAAAGTCATTCGTCCTGCTGTGTTGTTTGTTTCTCCGGAGGCCAGACAGCGATCTCTCGGATTCTCGTATTTCTGGAAGCGGGGTTTCCCGTGTGTTGCCATCAGAGGCCTTTCAGAGGCCCGCAGGGCGAGAACCGTAGTTCCCGCCGGAGCAACAGTTTTCATCGGCACCGATGCGAATGACGACGAGATCACTCAGTTTCACGATGAGCACAAACTTACTGCGGGAGACAGCCCGCTGTTTATGGTTCTGACCGAGGAGCAGTCAGAGCGGCTGAACGGACGCATCCACACTCATGGCAGCTATGTATTGACCGGAAATGTGAGCTACGGAACTCTGCGGCGAGAGATTGAAGAACTCGTTCTCAATTCTGATGCGGCAGGTTCCAGCAATGCTCGGCAGGTACAGCAGGCTGCAGGGACAAACTGACATGAAGCATTCCATGGTTCAAAATCTTCTGCCCCGTTCCTCATCAGCTTTCTTCGCGGGACTGGTCTTTCTTTTTCTCATCAGCGGTTGCGCAGAAAAGATCGATTCTCCGGAAGAGTTTGTTCAGCTGGCTTATCGACATGAACGCGCCGGTGAGTTTCCTGAGGCCGTTGCTGCCTACAGAAAATCGCTCGATCTCAATCCGAAACAGCAGACAACGTGGTATGACCTCGGTGTTTCATACGCAGCGATGGACAAAATGCCGGAAGCCATCGAAGCATATTCCAGGTCGATCGAGATTGATCAGTCGTCCGCTCGCCCCTTCAACAATCGCGCGACAGCATACGCTCGACTCAAGCAATACGACAAAGCGATTGCGGACTGCGACCGGGCCATTGAGCTGGATGGCAACGATTTTCTGGCGTGGCGAAATCGTGGACTGGCGAAACACGACAAAGGTGAACTCGAAACGGCCATCACCGACTATGATGAGTCAATCCGGATCAACGGCAAAGTGGCGGAGACATATCACTATCGGGGAAACGTATTCCTTGATCAGAAGAAGTACTCACGTGCTCTTGAAGACTTTGACCAGGCAACTCATCTCGATGATCGGATGGCAGCAGCTCACCTGAGTCGTGCAATCGCCCTTGCGCGGCTGGGACGCGAGAATGACGCCGAGCTGGCTCGCAGTCGCGCTCAGGAACTCGGAAGCAAGGTCGACGAAGTTGTGATCGCCAGTCTCCTGCCGTCTGTGGACATCGCGACTGACGATGATCACCATGTGGCAGCAGCTGCGTTTGTTCGCGGCGAGCTGTCCCGGGCCGGTCTCGATGTTTCCTCGGGGGTTGAACCGTTCGATCTGCAATCGGGTGACGATGCCAATCGAATTCGCTACCTCGTTCGAACAGTGCTAGCCTCGGACAAAGAGGCCGCCGTGAGCTTCACCGCCAGTGAGCTCAGACAGATTGAATCGCACGGATCATCAACGACGCTCATGATCGTTCAGGTCACAGTCCCTGAATCCGGAGATGGATCAGCAGCGCCGTCCTTCCGTGTGCTCAATACCGTGGAGAAGTGGACCCCCAATGTCGCTCAGATGCAGCCGCTTGCATGGGCTCTGCCAGTTTCAAAGGCTGGTAATCCCGTTGCATCAGCTGAATCAGCCCCGTAGATCTCGCGGACGAGTGAATCATTCACTGGTCAAAGCCATTTCACGTTGCAGAATTCCGCGTCCGTGATACAGGCCATCGGCACTCCTCAGAAGAGTGCCGATATGATGGTGAAATGATCAAGGACGGCCGATGTTGTGCGCGGGTCTCCTGACCAGGCACCACTGGTACAACGCGTCCCTTTGCATGATGTTCGATTCGTGTGATTCGAGCAATTCGTGGTTGAATAGAAAACGACGAATCACACGAATTAACTCTGCAAAACGCGTATCGAGGCATCCTGAAAGGACATCGCCAGTTTCACTGGAAATCCGGCGATTCAGGCCCAGTGAGGCTATGAAGAAAGATTTCGCAGCGCGGGACACGTGAAAATTCCGAACACCGCTTCAGGACTTTTACTGTGGTAGGCCTGCGCTTCGCTGTTAGGCAAAACCCAGAAACACCAGGAGCAACAGGACGGCGAGCAGCACGAGTGCGATGAACCAGGTCGCGCCGGAGGTTCGTAGCCTGACCTGCGGTGTCCGCTGGATCACTTCATGGTATTCATCAGAAAAGACAACTGCGGCTTTCCCGCGAATCAGGGAGCCGATAGCGGCGACCGCAATGATGGTCCCTATCGGAATTGCGAGAAGCCAGAGAACTGAAAGGTAAATTGCCGGACGGCGTGCCCATCGGCGAAGTCGCACGAGACCGATTCCGATCGGGAGATGAGCGATCGCAAGAACTCCAGTGCCAGCCAGCAGGGATATGGAATACACATCAACACTTCCCTGCGAGATAAAGCCATTTATTCCCGGAACGGAAAGAGTCAACAGGATCGTCCCAAGAATCATCAGTTTGCCGAGCGACTGGATGTTTTTCTCGGTCTGAAGATGCTCTTCGCGCATCACCATGTCCGGTGACTTCTGAGCAACAGGCTCCGGGTACTGTGTCTCCGGGGCCGCGTATGGGTTGATCACTGGCTGTCTCATATCGCAGTCTTTTGTTGTACGCGGGTCTCCCGACTCCGCACCGGTTTGACAACCACGAATAGCTCGAAATGCACGAATCAACTCTGCGAATCGCAAATCGCGACGTTCTGAACGGACAACGCGATGTTCTACTGGAAATCTGCGATTCAGGACCAGCGAGGCTGTGAAAAAAATTCTCTGTGTGGGACAAGCGAAGACTGCGAGCGCCACCTCACCGTTTCAGGGTGTCTACTGTGGTGGTCTCGTGGACCCCGCGCGTGGTTGAATGGACAACCACGAATAACACGAATTGCACGAATCAACTCAGCAAAACGCATATCGAGGCATTCTGAACGGACAATGCCATATTATGCTGGAAATCCGGCATTTGTTGTGCGGGAGTTTCCTGACCCAGCACAGGTTATCCTGGATTTCCTGATCGCAGACCAATCGTGTCAGGTTGCGTGGTGTAGGTTGCGTGGTGTAGCTCGGTCAGGAGACCGGCCACAGCGGTAAGACCTCGGGTACAATGGTCAAACTCAGCATCGCCTGGATTCACAACACGGCGCTGTCCAGCAGATCCGACACGCTGCGAGGTCTCAGGCCTGCGGACGGTACTTTGACAGAAATTTCGTCATTTCTCGCGGCAGCGGGGAATGAAATTGCAGAGGCTGCTCCGTCACAGGATGCTGAAATCCCAGAGTGCCTGCATGAAGTGCGAGTCGGCGAAAGGGCCAGTCAACTTTCGCCCACAGATCCGGTCGGTACCGCTGATCTCCCAGAACCGAATGACCGGCTTCCGAAAAATGAACTCGGATCTGGTTGCGTCTTCCGGTTTCCAGTCGAACCACCACATGCGTTGTTCCGGCCATTCGGCTGGCAACCTGATAATGAGTAATCGCAAGCTCCCCGTCATCAGGGTCCTCAGTCGAATAACGCGTGAGTGACTTCGCTGTGATGAGGTGACTTCGAAATTCCCCGGCATCTTCCTTCACATTGCCGGAGACTATGGCGTCATACTGACGTTCCGGCTTGCGATCCCGGAATTGCTGCTGCAAAGTCTTTGCAACGTCCTGTGACTTCGCAAACACCAGCAGACCGGACACTCCAAGATCCAGTCGATGGACCACAACAGCCGCGCTGCGTCGATCCTGATGGCGAACGTGTTCGTTGACACGATAAATCAGAGTGTACGGTTCACGGCGTTCCGTCGGCACAGTGAGCAGGTCTGCAGATTTGTCGACGACAATCAGGTGTCGATCTTCGTGCAGTACTGAAAACCCCTGATGCTTTTCTCGTGGTCGGCGCCGGGGTGAATATCGTCGATCGGCCTCGTAGCGAAGAACAATCCTATCGCCGACATTCAGAGATCGTCCGCCATCCGGTTCCATTTCTCCGTTGAGCGTCACGCAATCATGATCAAAAAGACCAGTCACGAAGGATCGGCTGCATCCCACCAATTCCTGAACACAGCGATCGACCCGACCGCCAAGATGGGGGGACTTTTCGTCAACCAGCAATTCAAGATTCAGAAAAGGCACTGAGCGCCCTACCCTCTGGCTGCAGTCGCAGCCGTATGGTCTTCTGAAATCCTGACCCACTCCTGAATCGACCTGACCTGAGGCAGTGGCTGCTTCCGAAGTGCTTCCAGTGCATCGACCATCGCGAGACATCCCGGAAGAGTCGTCACGCACGGTACACCGTAGGCCACAGACGCCGATCGAATTCGGCCTTCGTCTGTGCGAGCTCCCTTGCCGCTGGGCGTGTTGAAGATCAGCTGGATCTCACCGTTTGCCATCAGATCGAGGAGATTTGGTCGACCTTCCTGCAGCTTCCGGACATGTTCCACTGTGATCCCGGCATCCTGCAGTGCTCGTGCCGTACCACTTGTGCTGACGATCTGATATCCCATCTGCTGCAGCCGCCGGACAGCTTCAATGATTCGGATCTTATGGCTGGCTGCCATGCTGATGAAGACTTTGCCCTCCAGCGGCATCTTGGCACCGGCTGCTATCTGAGACTTCGCGAATGCAATCGGAAACTTCAGATCGATTCCCATCACTTCGCCGGTCGATCGCATCTCCGGACCAAGCACAATGTCGACACCGGAAAACCGACTGAACGGAAAGACGCTTTCTTTGACCGAAGTGTAAGGAGGGACAATTTCACTGATGACACCCTGATCCGTCAGTGATTGCCCTACCATGACTTTGGCGGCAATCTTCGCCAGCGATCGTCCGGTCGCTTTTGATACGAATGGCGACGTTCGGCTTGCGCGAGGATTCACTTCGAGAATGTACACCGTATATCCATCGTCATCGACCTTGACCGCGAACTGAATGTTCATCAGGCCGCGCACCTGAAGTGCAGTCGCCAGCGAACGTGTGGCCGTTCGAATCTCATCGATCACGTGAGGCGGGAGCGAATGAGGAGGCAGCGCACAGGCAGAGTCACCTGAATGCACACCTGCTTCCTCGATGTGTTCCATCACACCACCAATGACAGTCGTGACACCATCGCTGATTGCATCGACATCGACTTCGATGGCGTCTTCGAGGAACTTGTCAATGAGCACCGGCTTTTCGGGCGATGCATCGACAGCGGCGGTCATGTAACGAACCAGCGATGGTTCGTCATAGCAGATTTCCATGGCTCGCCCGCCGAGCACATAGCTTGGTCGAACCAGAACCGGGTAACCGATTCGGTCTGCAGCCTTTCGGGCACCTTCGGTATTGGTTGCGATTCCGTTCGGTGGCTGTCGGAGATTCAGTCGCTCAAGAATCGCCTGGAACCGTTCGCGATCCTCAGCGGCGTCGATCATATCCGGACTGGTTCCGATGATATTTACACCGGCCGCTTCAAGTCCGCGAGCAAGATTCAGCGGCGTCTGCCCACCGAACTGCACGATGACACCATCCGGATGCATCCGATCACAGATATTCAGAACATCTTCTGTGGTCAATGGTTCGAAGAAGAGATAATCCGATGTGTCGTAGTCAGTGGAAACCGTCTCCGGATTCGAATTGACCATGATGCTTTCAATGCCGAGTTCCCTTAAGGCGAACGCGGCCTGACAACAGCAGTAGTCGAATTCAATTCCCTGACCAATACGATTCGGACCACCCCCCAGAATCATGACTCGCTGTTTGTCAGGATTTCGCGGTGGAGTCTCATCTTCCATCTCATAGGTGGAATAGTAATACGGAGTGTGCGCTTCGAATTCAGCGGCGCATGTATCCACCTGTTTGAAGGTGGCAACAATTCCCATTTCCTTTCGGCGCTGTCGCACGTCCATCTGGGACGCATCCCACCACCAGGACAGCTGAGCGTCAGAAAATCCGTTCTTCTTCGCAAGTCGCATCAGGTCCGCATCGACATCTTCCAGCCGAGTGACTTTTCGAATCTGATCTTCAACCTGAAGCAGTTGTTCGATGTTTCGAAGGAACCACGGATCGATGTCAGTCAGTTCATGGATTTCCTCGACCGTAAATCCATCCTTCAGTGCATATCGAAGGAAAAAGATTCGCTCTGCATTCGGTGTCGAGAGTTTGCTCTGAATCTCATCACGCTGAGGCTGACGAGGAGTTCCCCAGAGGTCTTTCTTGCCTCCTCCCAGACCGAAGTGCCCGATCTCCAGGCCTCGAAGTGCCTTCTGCAGAGATTCGCGAAACGTTCGGCCGATTGCCATGGTTTCGCCGACGGACTTCATCTGAACCGTCAGCGTCGGATCAGCTTCCGGGAATTTCTCAAATGTCCATCGTGGAATCTTGGTCACGACGTAATCGATTGTCGGCTCGAAACAGGCGAGTGTCTCCCGAGTGATGTCGTTGCGGATTTCGTCGAGCCGATATCCCACAGCAAGCTTCGCTGCGATCTTTGCGATCGGGAACCCCGTCGCCTTCGATGCCAGAGCACTCGAACGGCTGACTCGCGGATTCATCTCGATCACAACCATTCGGCCATCATCAGGATTGATCGCAAACTGAACGTTGGATCCGCCGGTTTCGACACCGATGGCGCGCATCACCGCAATCGTGGCATCGCGCATTCGCTGGTATTCTTTGTCCGTCAGCGTCTGAGCCGGAGCGACGGTGATGGAATCACCGGTGTGAACTCCCATCGCATCAAAGTTCTCGATGGCGCAGATGATCACGACGTTGTCGGCGTGATCGCGCATGACTTCCATCTCGTACTCTTTCCAGCCGAGAATGGATTCTTCCAGAAGGACTTCGCTGATGGGAGACATCGCCAGCCCGTGACGGACTTTCTCCTCGAACTCCCGGATGTTGTAAGCGATCCCGCCGCCGGTTCCGCCCAGAGTAAAACTGGCGCGAATAATGATCGGAAGTCCGATGTTCTTTACCGCTTCGTTGGCCTCATCCATATTGTGCACAACGTAGCTTTTCGGGACATCCAGCCCGATCTGGATCATGGTCTGCTTGAACGCATCCCGCTCCTCGGCTCGCTTGATCACATCTTCACGAGCACCAATCATCTCGCAGTTGTACTTCGCGAGAATTCCCCGGCGAGCCAGTTCCATGGCGGTATTCAGACCGGTCTGGCCTCCGAGAGTCGGAAGCAGCGCATCCGGCCGTTCCTGCTCGATGATTTTCTCGACATACTGCCATGTGATAGGCTCGATATAGGTTTGATCGGCCGTTTCCGGGTCCGTCATGATCGTTGCCGGGTTTGAATTCACCAGCACGACTTCGTAGCCATCTTCCCGAAGTGCCTTGCAGGCCTGAGTTCCCGAATAATCAAATTCGCAGGCCTGTCCGATGACAATCGGGCCGGAACCAATGATCAGGATCTTTTTGATGTCATTACGCCGTGGCACGTTCAACTGTCCTTGTCTCTGCCAGCCATGAGCTGCAGAGCGAAATCAGGAGTTCAGAACTCACGGCCGACGTCGGCGCGCAGAGAGTTCGCAGTTGTTCCCGGTTGATTTTTCCGAGGTGCGATGCCCTCTGCAGCGGCATGCGGCGCCAGACCGCGCAAAATTTCGAGAAGGTTAACAGCATTTCCCGTCGGTTCAAGAAGCCTGCCCCCGTTGGTCTCCAACTTACCGAAACTGCACCGTTTCGTTCCCGAAAATGAGTCTCTCTGCCTGAAGGCATCCATTCTGGATCCAGGGAATCACCCAAAGTTCGAAAAAACCGATCCTGTGTCCTCAGGAATGGCATCAGAAGACGATTCCGACGCTCAATTTCCATGCGTATCAGGTTGCTGCAGACTGCTCCGGTGGCAAGAATCTCTTTATCCACGGGCCCTGAGGCATCAGCAGATCTGATTCTGTTCCGCCGGGTCCGCCACTGGTTCTCCCCTGGACGAATTTCCTCAGGACCTTTTGTGGCAGTGTTTACGACGCGGTGCAATTCATGAATCTGAACGTCTCGCTCAGCCATCTGCCACTGATTTCGAATCTCGCGATCTGTCTCTCGTTGCTGACCACATTTCCTTCGCCCGCTCAGGCACAGTCTGTTCCGGCCACCACAGCGTCTTCAGCTCTCGAGTCATTTCGATACGGCGATGCTTCCGGAACGGGTGGAATTCCGCCCCTGTCCCCGAAGGACTCACTGTCGAAAGTGAAGACTCATTCGGAACTCCGCGTCGATCTGGTCGCAGCCGAACCCATGGTGGCCGATCCTGTCGCGATCGATTTTGGGCCGGATGGCAGAATCTGGGTGGCAGAAATGATTGACTACGCGCGGGGAGCCGAAGAGGAATTCGAGTCGACAGGCCAGATTCGGTCGCTTGTCGATCAGAATGATGATGGAATTCCGGATCAGGCTACTGTCTTCATCGGCGGTCTTCGCTTTCCCACGGACGTCAAAGTCTGGCGAAACGGAATCCTCATCTGCGACGCTCCGGATGTTTTTTACGCTGAAGACACAGACGGTGACGGAAAGGCGGACCTGAAACAGGTTCTGTTCACCGGCTTTGAAACTTACAACGGGCAGGCTCGGGTCAACAGCCTTCAATGGGGTCTCGACAACTGGATCTACGGATCCTGTGGTCTCACAGGTGGATTCATCACTCGCGGCGATTACTATCGCGCCGGCGGCCTCAACCCGCTTCCGGATCTGTCTGATTCTCAGGAACCAGTGAATCTGAGAGGTCGCGATTTCCGGATGCGTCCTGATACCGGTGAGATTGAAGCAGTCACCGGGCGAACTCAGCAGAGCCGCGTTCGCGATGACTGGGGCAACTGGTTCGGGTGCGATAACGAAACCCTGGCGAAGTTTTATCCGGTTTCGGAGCGAGACCTGAAACGAAACCCGTTTGTCCCTGCACCGGAAACATCGGTCTATGTCCCTGACGGAGAGAATGCGGGCAAGCTGTTCCCGGATGGAGATCTCGTCCTGTTCAAGCTTTCCGGTTCCGGCGGGCGAGCCACTGCAGCCTGCGGAATCGGTATCTACCGAGACGTCATTCTCGGCAGTGAGTTTCAGGGGAATTCGTTTACCTGCGAACCGGTCAATCAGCTGATTTATCGACAGGTTCTGGCCAGAAAGGACGCACTCATTCGCGGATCGCGAGCAGCCAGCGAGCTGGATCGTGAATTCATGACATCCACGGATCGCTGGTTCCGACCTGTTCAGGCTCGAACGGGGCCCGACGGCGGCATGTGGATTGTCGATATGTATCGCTTCGTGATCGAACACGCACGATGGATTCCGGAAGATGTACTGGCCGAGCTGAATGTGTTTGCCGGTCAGGGGATGGGAAGAATCTATCGTGTCGGCCCGAAAAATCGGGCACTTCGAAAAGTAAAGGACCTCACGAAACTGAGTTCCGTTGAACTCGCGCAACAGCTTTCGACCGAGAACGGAACGACTCGCGATCTTGTCCATCAGATGCTTGTCTGGAAGAAGGCCGTCGACGCATCTCCGATTCTCGAAAAGCTCTCGACTGCTGACCCGCTCCCGTCCGTTCGAGTTTCCGCACTGTGCTGCCTTGATGGCATTGGCTCATTGTCAGAACCCGTTCTTGGGAAAGCACTTCGCGATTCAGACCCGGAAGTCCGGCGACATGCGGTGCGTCTGTCGTCCGACTGGCTCGACCGTTCTGAATCTCTTCGAACTTCCGTTCTGAATCTTGCGAACGACTCGTCGTTTGTCGTTCGTCTTCAGACAGCAGCCGTACTTGCTGATGTCCCGGCAGAAGCAGCATCGCCTGTCATCGTATCGATGCTCTCTCACTCGAACGATCCCTGGCTGACATCAGCTGTGCTGAGCTCCCTGAATCGCGGCAACATCCTGAGTGTCCTTCAGCGCGTGATCTCAGAATCGTCGACGCGTGACCAGTCTGCAGATCGTGTTCTGGCAACTGCTGCGGGTATCTGCACTTCGGAGCAGCTGGAGGACGCATTTCGTGTGATCCTTCGAAAGGACAGTGAATGGATGAGCTGGCAGTTTCGTGCCATGGCACAGCTTCTGGATGGCACGGATCGTCGCACGGAACTTCAGTATGAACCCTCCGCTTCACTTCGGCAGAGTGCCATGTCACTGCTGGAAACTGCACGAGAGATTCTGACGAGCCGAAGCGGGAAGGATGAACAGATCCTTGCAGCGATGACTCTGGTTGGACGTGCAGGGGGGGCAGTGACGATGAAATTCTTCGGATCACCCTCTGACACCGACCTCGAGAACCTGACTGCAGCCATCTCACCTGCTTACTCTTCCGACGTGCAGTCGGCTGCCATTCAGAGCATTGTTCGGCAGGGAAGTATTGCAGGAGCAGAATCGCTTCTGGCTCGACTGTCAGAGACGTCTCCATCCGTGCGAAGGGAAATCCTCACGGCGATACTGAGCCAGCAGGGATGGCGAAGTACTCTGCTGAACGCACTGGAATCCGGAAACATTCAGCCGGGCGAACTGGATGCGACATTGCGTGATCAGATTGTTTCTCATCCCGATCGAGAAGTTCGTCGAAGAGC
Organism: Planctomyces sp.; assembly: GCA_046345315.1. GTDB lineage: Bacteria > Planctomycetota > Planctomycetia > Planctomycetales > Planctomycetaceae > F1-80-MAGs062. Next base: position 32,642 of record JBKDKA010000138.1, on the reverse strand, counting down.
CGAAAAGCTTCTGGCAGTCGGTACAACATCCAATCGCCGTCAGCTCGTGGAAGACTGGCAGGACGTTGCCGCGATCGAGGGGAATTCTGAGGCTGGACGAGCCGTCTACGTCAAACGCTGTTCGGTCTGCCACAAGCTCGACAATGTTGGTTATGCCGTCGGACCAGACCTCGCGGCACTGACGAGAAAGTCCACGAATTCACTGCTGACAGCGATTCTTGATCCGAACCGGGATTCCGACAGCCGGTATCATGGCTACATCGCAATCACTGATGACGGACGATCCTGGAACGGGCTGATGGTGAATGAAACCGGAACCAGCGTCACGCTCCGGGAGCAGGAAGGAAAAGAACATGTCCTGCTGCGAAATCGTATTGAAGAACTGCGAGCTACCGGGAAATCTCTGATGCCTGAGGGCCTGGAGAAGGATATCTCGCGACAGGACATGGCTCACCTGATTGCGTTTCTTATCGAGCTTGGGCCTGCACCGAGGCGTTTTCCTGGGAATCAGCCGAAGACAGTATTGCCGGATGGCTCCGGAGAGATCGTATTGACGCCGCAGGAAGCCGCCATCTACGGGCACGATGTTCGATACCAGGTCGACGCTGCACAGCCGCAGCCGTCTGTTCCTGAGCTGCTGGACTGGAAATCGCCCGATGATTTCGTGAGCTGGCGACTGCAGCTTCCTTCCTCCGGGTTGTATGACACGTGGATGATTTATTCCTGCCATGACTTCGGGAGTGACCTGCGACTGGAAGCCGGCGACACAACAATCCGGCATCTGATTGCATCAACCGGCAGTTGGGAGACCTTTGATCGAGCACTCATCGGAACGGTGAGTCTGAATGCCGGGCACAACACACTTGTCATCAGGCCTTTCGAAAAACTTCGTGGGAAGGAATTGATGCATCTCCGTGAAATCCGTCTGATTCCTGCAGCCGCATCCGGCAAACCATCACAAGGTCTGGCGCTGAGTCCTCTCGAAGTTGCTCGCCAGCTGCTCGATGACGGTCGTTCTGAAGAGGAACGAAAAAAACTGATCGAAAAGACATCGGATATCTCAGCGGCACTGATACGTTCGCTGACAGCCGATCTGCCGGACAACGAAGAGGAGGAATATCGACGAATTCCGTGGATCTGGAGAGTCGCCATCGCCGCAGGAAAAAGAAACGATGCCAATGAAATATTGGCCGTTCTGGACGCATCACTGCCTCGCACGGAACAGCCGTTGCGTGACTGGCAGGCAGTCGTTCTGGGAGGGGGGATCATCAATGGGATCAGTCTGTCCGGTGGATGGCCCCGGGATCGCATCGACCGCCTCATCGCAGGCAATTTCGATATTCAACCGCGCTGGGAGCATTCAGTGGCAGAAGCCCTTGTGATGTGTGACAACGAGGCTGTCCGAAAGGGAACTCGATATGATGCACTCCGTATGGCGGCCATGCTTCCGTGGTCCATGACGGGACAATTGCTGAGCCGATACATCGGTAAGGGGATCGACGAGGAGCTTCAGATGGGGGCGATCAGCGCGATGGCTGACATGCCGGCCGCAGATGCTGGTCGCACAATCATTGAGAACCTGACGCATTACGGTCAGCACAATCGATCTCTGGCGCTGGATGCCATGCTGCGTACCGGTCCGAGAATCAATCGCCTCCTTAACTTTGTGGAGGCAGGCACGATTAAATCAACGGATCTTGGTGACGAGAGAGTTCGAAAGATTCGCGAACACTCCGATGCTCAGATCCGGGCGCGTGCAGAGAAACTCTTTCCCGCATTAACTGGACAATAACATTTTCCCGCAGAATGCAGTGGAAACAGTCCTGCTGCGTCCTTGAATTCCTGTAGGCACACCACCTCGTCTCGCCTTCAATTGGGAACAGATTTTATTCGAACAGATCTTTCTGCTGCAGCCACAACTGTTGCCCGAGGCAAGACGATATAGACACATTGGTGTGCCTGCGCTCCGCTTGTCACACCCTACTAAATCCGTGTGTTACACCCTATGAAATCAATGACGTTCAGAATCAGATGAACGTCAGCCACCCATGACCACCGGCACGAGACTGCGAAAGAAATCAACATGGCGCGGGATTATTACACGTTTGATGATCTGGTTCAGCTGCTGGGGAGGGACCGCCGCATCATCGAACGCATGGTCAATCGCGGGCTGGTTCCGGGACGAAAGGTTTCCGGAGATTGGCGATTCAATCCAAGTGAAATCACTCACTGGCTTGAACAGGAACTTCGCGGATTCGGCGATTCAGACCTCGCACTGCTGGAGCAGCAGCAGCAGTCCGAAGAACTGGCTCAACAGCCGGTGTCCAGCCTTCTGAGACCAGAAACGTGTGAAGCGTTTCTGGATGCCGGCACAAAGCCTTCTGTGCTGCAGGCTCTGATCGAGGTGGCAGGGAGGACATGGCAGGTCTGGGAACCAGCCTCCATTCTGAAAGCAGTTCGAGAGCGCGAAGATGTCATGTCCACGGGGTTTGACAACGGCGTTGCTATCCCGCATCCTCGAAATCCGCAGCCGGATTCGCTTGGTCAGTCGATCATCGCATTTGGTCGAACGAGTTCCGGAATTCCGTTTGGAGCCCCCAAACGTCAGCTGACCGATTTGTTTTTCCTGGTACTGGCACGTGACTCGGCGACCCATCTTCAGATCCTGGCGAGGCTCGGTCGGATGATGCAGTTGCCGGAATTTCTGTCCGAGCTGCGCCACGCGGAATCCTCGATTGCTGTCTGGGATGTGATTACACAGGCGGATCAGCAGATCGGCACATAAATCTTTCTGCTGTGAAGCGAATCGTCGGCAGAATCAGGCGCCCCGGAAGGTTTTCGCCGGTTTTTGTTGAGCATTTCGCTGTTCTGAGATCGTAGATTACTCAGAATCACGAAGCCTCAGATTGTCACGCCGAGCGACAACCCGATCCGAAATGACGCTGAACCCCGAGAGAACAGACTTCTTTCATGAACACATCGCAGTCCGCACACTCGGACTCCACATCAGCAAATCCTCGGCTTCTTCGGTCGTATGCTTATCGACTGATCGGGGCAGAAATTTCCGCGACCGCTCGTTTCTGTGACCGAACCGTTCAGGTCTGTCCTTTAACCCACGATGATGGCCTGCTGCTGGAGTCTGTCGAGTGTTCGTCGCGGTCATTGGCCGCGACGGTTGAGGACATACCGGCAGCGGATCATCCGGAATCGCGAACAGCCTTTCTTCTGAACGGCACGTTCAATGCTTCAGAAGACATCCAGGGGACTCTTCAGTCGATCCACAGTGCGATGACTCGCGGCGATCGGCTGTTCTCCGTACTTTATTCTCCTTATGCGCAATGGCTTTTCGTCCTCGCAGGCTGGCTCGGCCTTCGCCGAGGGCCCGTTCCATCGACATTTGTGACAGAAACCGACCTTCGACATCTGATGAAGCTCTCCGGGTTTGAAATCGTCCGGGTTCGCCCGGTCGTGTTCCTTCCGATCTGGATTCCGCTGATCAGCTGGCTGGTCAACGCAATTCTGCCCGTCATTCCGCTCATCAGTCGCCTGGCATTGACCTGGATGGTTGTTTCTCGCCCGCTGAATAAGGAGCAGAAACCGGCGTCCATTTCCATTGTCATCCCGGCGCGCAACGAGCGCGGCAACCTCGAATCCGCGCTCACCAGGATGCCGACATTTGCGACGGACGACGTCGAAATCATCTTTGTCGAAGGAAACTCTTCGGATGGCACCTGGGAGGAAATTCAGAGACTTGTCACCGTCTATGGTGACCGATGGAAAATGCAGAGCATGCAGCAGACGGGGCGAGGCAAGAACGATGCCGTCCGCCTGGGATTCTCCCGAGCCACCGGCGATCTGCTCACGATTCTCGACGCCGATCTGACCATGCCTCCGGAACTGCTTCCACGATTCTATGACGCGTGGCTGCAGGGACACGGCGATTTCATCAACGGAAATCGTCTCGTCTATCCCATGGAAGGTGAAGCCATGCGGCGACTCAACCTGCTTGGCAATCGATTCTTCGCCAAAGCCCTCAGTTATGTCCTGGGAATTCGCGTTGGTGACAGTCTCTGCGGAACAAAGCTGCTGGCTCGCAAAGACTACGAGCGACTGATCGCATGGCGACATCGATTCGGAGATTTTGATCCGTTCGGAGATTTCGAGTTGTTGTTTTCCGCTTCGGAATTGGCTCTCGGAATCGTCGACCTCCCCATTCGGTACCTGCAGCGCACCTACGGTTCCACCAACATCTCTCGCTTTCGCGATGGATGGCTCCTTCTTCGAATGACCGTTTACGGATTCTTTCGGCTGAAGATGGGACGTATGCGATGAGCAGCCTCGACGATCCCGGGCGAGGCGAAGAACTGGTCCGAATCATCCATTCGAAGCCGGCGCTCAGGAAACTTTATCTCGAGGTCTACCAGCGGTACGCGGAAACACTGAGTCGCTGTCCGGAAGAAGGACTTGCCATTGAACTGGGCGCGGGAGCGGGGTTTGCAAAGGAGGTGATCCCTGAGCTGACAACCGCCGACATCATTCCGTACTCGACTGTGGAAATGGTCTTCGACGCCTGCCAGATGCCGTTCGATGACAGAAGCATTCGATTTCTGTGCATGCTGAATGTGTTTCACCACATTCCGAACGCGGAGGCTTTTCTTTCGGAGTGTGAGCGATGTCTCGTTCCGGGTGGCCGCGTACTCATCGTCGATCAGTATCCCGGTTGGCTGAGCCACTGGATTCTGAAGTATGCTCATCATGAACCGTACAATCCACATGCTGATCAGTGGAGTTTCCCATCCACAGGGCCACTGTCCGGTGCGAACGGAGCACTCGCATGGATCGTCTTTCTCCGAGATCGTCTGAAATTCGAAACTCGCTATCCTCAACTCGAGATCAGCGGAATCACTCCGCACACGCCGCTCCGTTACTGGCTCAGCGGGGGGCTGAAATCGTGGTCACTGATTCCTGAGCCCCTGTGGAAACCGGCCTGCCTGCTCGACTCGGCTCTCCTCCGAATATCGTCACGTCTGGGGAGTTTCATGGATATCGAGATTGTGAAGAAACCGCATCCTTGATACCGGGCTGGCTCTTGAGTCAGTGGCAGTAGCCTTATGGATAACACAGAGAGCTGATGATGGAAGTTCGTTTCGTCATTCTCTGTTCGGGCGAAATCAACATCACGGCCCCGGATCACACGATGGCCGGTAGTACAGCCAGTCTGCTGCCTCGTAGAGAATGACTTCGTTGATCTCACCGGACTCACTCAGCAGGTACTGAATCATTTCTTCTCGTCGACGTTCAGCAGCGACCGGATCTGCAGCCCGAAGTGTCGTCTGACCTTCGAAGAACCAGGTTCGTGGTCCGCAAAATTTAGAGCCGCGATTGGTTGCCAGATCTTTGAGACATTCTTCAACATACGCTGCCAGTGGCTGCTGATCCGGCAGGTAGCCACCGCTGCCGAGAAAGACTGGTTCTGCGCGAAGCCCGGTCAGGTCAACCATCGACATCCCTTCACCAGCTGAGGGAATATGATTATTGCTCGGCCAGAGGCGATCGTAGTAGCGCCGTCCATAGATCGCGCCGTCAGATCCGCTCATGGCATCAAGCCTTTCCTGAATCCGTCGGATTGCAGCGGCCTGAGGAGGCATCACTACCTGAATCCGCTGGTCAGGAAACTCTCGTTCGAGATCACGAATCAGTGCACGAACTCCGGTTGCAGTGCCCAGATTCCGAGCATAACGAAATGGGAACCGGTCCGGCGTATCGCATTCATCACGCCATTCCTCCGGTTGCCAGGTCGTGATGTGTTCCACATCAGCCACGTTTTTGGTGAGTGGTTTCAGGAGGTTCAGGATCTCCTGCGATCGCGGGATGTAAGCCTTGTCGAGCCCGAGATGCCAGCGAAGTCCTCCGCCGGAATGCCAGTATCGGCCGGCGGGAAGAACTCCCGCGTCTCCGTCGGCCAGAGAAGGTGGAAGGTCCACATGAGATCTTGTGTTGAGAATCAGTCCATAAAAACCAGGCTGATTCATGATGAACGAGATCTCCTTCAGTGCGTTGGCTCGCGCCTTCGGCTGATTGAAGTCGATCATCTCGACCGTCGCTGAATCGCCGAGATCAATGATCAGCGTCTGTCCTGCCAGAGTTTTTCGAGATGGCCCGGCAGCCGCGTTCTTCTGAGCGGCTTCACAAGCCTGAAACTCAGACCAGAATTCGCCGGTCGAAGTCACTCCGGCAACACGAGAAGGATCATCACCAGCATCAGCGACCCAGTAGGTTGTCTCGCGCCCCAGGCGATTTCCCGCACGAGCTCGAAGGACCACCGGCTCCAGTGCCGCAATATCCGGGCCGGATCCCTTACCGTTCCACGTGAGCCAGAGATATCGCATGTCACGCGGCACGTTCAGGCCGGTGATGCGAAGCGACGATCCGTGAGCCTCGATCTGAGCTCCGGTGAGGATGACTCTCTGTTCATCCGCTTTCTCACGCAGACTCGAAAACGAACGGAGCTCGTAACGATCATCGGATTCCTTCACAAGAATGAGCGAACTGTCGGCCTGTGGTGGATAACGCGATGCGCGAAGAACAATACCCTCTGAGCCCGCATATTGTTCGGGATTCGTTACGCCGGGGAGTTCGATCGAGTGAAGTGCCGCAGCGTCGGTTGCGTTCAGCTCATGAAGCAGCTCACGATAATGGACCCAGCCGACTTCAGAAGGGTGCCGATTGATCACCGGTGACGCGAGCGGGAGGAAGGAATTGAGATATCTCCCGGATTCATCAAAACAGGGAACCTCGTAATACTTCGTCAGTGCGGCTTCGAAAGGCCGATAACTCAGGGTGAGAGCAATCCCATGATCGGCCGCTGACTGTCCGATCATCTGCCCGAAATCCGGACGCAGTCGCAGTGCCATCAGAAATCGAAGCCATCCCCATGATGTAAATCCCTGACGAACACTCAGGGCTTTCGTCAGGACTTCACTTCGAAGGATTGCAGAAGACTGCTGTTCATGGAGCGTCCAGTCTGCCGAATCGTAGTTGTCAGGGGCAGCAACAAAGGGGAACGGACTGAGCCAGACGATCAGCCTGCTGAGCCCCTGTCCCTGCACACGACGAAAGTAATCATCCATGCGTTCACGTGTTACGGGGACGAAAACACCGGAATCCGACATACACATGCGGATCAGATCGTCTCCGAAATCAGCGTAGTACGTGACACCTCGGTTACGCTGACCACGACAGAGAGTCACCGTCCGGATGATTGGCGGAGCATCTCCAATCGGATTGTCTTTTCCTTGTTGCTCCTTTGGCTCGGGTTGCTCGTTCGCTCCGACCGCTTTCAGGACCTCAATCGTTAACTCTGCTGAACGAAGAGCAACATCAGACTCCGCTGCGACTCGGAGATGACCAGACGGAGTCACAGTGATTTCAAGCCCGCCCATAGTGATGGACGAACCCTGAGCAATCATCTGTCCGCCGTTCTGAAGCGTCAGCTTAACTCGGTCAGTCTCATTCAGCGGCAGTTCTGTGATTCGCCACTCTCTGGTTGAACCGGGAAGAAATGGATAGGGCGATGCTGCACGCAGCGGGACCATCAACGCGTCGGAGATCATCAGAATGACCGCAACCAGAACGACACGGGTGCTGCAGGCAGAGAGGCTGATCGAAACTTCAGGCTGGTAAGTAGATCCAGTCATGCTTTCTTTCCTTAGCTGGACAGCGCCATGTCTTCCTCAGTCGAAGTGCGATGGTGCTTCATCAAACGACGATTTTTGGGGGATCGTCATTCCCGCGCAGGCGGGAATCCAGCATTCGACGCACTGGATTCCCGCCTGCGCGGGAATGACAAACCTCTGTTCGCTGCACTTCCGAACATGCCGCTGTCCAGTTAGATGAGGATGAATAACTGAGTTGTTCACCTGACCTGAACGTTCACCGAATCAAAGTGATCACCGGAACAGAATCGGATGGCAGCGATCGGCCGTCGGAGAATCCGCACGAAGCGCGACCCTGAAACGGTAAACGATTTTGACATCTGATACAGTCTGCTGAAAATGAATCCGGGAAACTTTTCAGACGCTCAACAGGTCCGTTCAGGATGACTTCACTCGCACCGGTTAGTTTGAATCAGAATCGAGTTTCTCGTTCTCTGTTTCAGTGCAGAGCCTTCACTTTTCACCCGTGGATTGCCGCCATCATCGCTATGGTTCTGTGCGGGAGTGCAGATCTCGAAGCTGCTGCAGAGTCTCGATTGCTGGCAGCAACGTTTCGAGTGGACGTCACACCGCAGATCGGAAACGGGCCATGCGTGGGCTGTATGCCGAAGATCGACCGCATCGAGCATCCGCTGGAACTTCGGGGATTACTTCTCAAGAGCGGAGATCTCACCTGCGTCATGGCCGCTGTGGATTTCTGTGGGATCTCAAATTCCAGTGACGAACAGATTCGAGATGCGATGGCGGCGGCGGCGGGAACAACCCGAGAGCGCGTCGCTCTGCAATCCCTGCACCAGCACTCCGCGCCGATCATCGATGCAGATGCGGTGCGAATACTGCATGGTGAGGACAGCGCAGAACTCAAGCAGCATCTTCAGTTCACGCAGAAAGTGTCGTCGGATACTGCGAAAGCTATCCGAAAGGCCGCAGGTGAACTCCGGCCCGTGACTCGGATCATTGCCACACGAGCGACTGTCGATCGAGTGGCGTCGAATCGACGTGTGCCTCAGCCGGACGGAAGCATCTCAGTTCGCACCAGTCTGACTCGAGAGCTGAACATTCGAAACGCTCCCGAAGGTCTGATCGACCCATGGCTGCGGACACTGACGCTGATGGATGGCGAAGAAAAGATTGTCCAGCTGCACTATTATGCAACTCACCCCCAGACCTTCTATGGAGACGCGAGAGTTTCATGGGATGCCGTCGGAATGGCTCGTGATCGGCACGAGAAAACAACAAAGATCTTTCAGATCTATTTCACTGGCTGTGGCGGAAACATCACCGTTGGAAAATACAACGACGGAACTCAAGGTGCTCGAGAGGAACTGGCATCGCGAATTCAGGACGCGATGGAGCGCAGCAGCGGCGCGGTCCCCGATAACATCGTTGAGCTCTCCTCGCTGACTGCAGACCAGATCACATGGAAATCGTCTCCGATCCGATTCACGGTTCGTGAAGATGGCCCGTTCCATCCGGACGCCCTTCGCCAGCAGCTTGACCGGAAGCAGCCATTCTCATCGCGGCTCACCGCATCCATGTTTTCCAGCTTTGGAGAGCGACTGCGGAACGGGCATGTCGGGCAGGCGACGCGACTGAGAATCGGTAACATCGCGATCGTTCATCTTCCCGGAGAGCCGTTTGTCGAATTCCAGCTGTTTGCTCAGAGAAACGCTGCTGCCGACAGCTTTGTCTGCGTGGCAGGATATGGTGACTGCGGAGTCTGGTACTATGGTCCGGACCACATTTTCACTGACCGAGGCGGCTTCGAGCAGACATGGTCACTCACGGGGCCCTGCGAGAAAAAAGTCATGAAAGCGATCGAAGAACTGGTCCGATAGATTCTGATCCTCATCGATATCGATGAAATCGGTGTGCAGCGGTTCCGAACTTCTGGCGTATGCTCGCAACTTGTGATGGAATATGGATTCAGCAGTAAAGCAGACACCAGCAAATTTTCGTGGCCAGAGATGAACGCAACGTGCAGAGCCAATTGACCGATTCCGCAGCTCGACGAAGCGTCCAGTCAGATCCCGCTGGCGACAGCATCGGGCGACTGCTGCTGGTTCTGGCCTGTCTCAGCAGCATCGGTCTGATGTTCCCGATGTGGAGTGCCGGACCGCTGGTGCTCGATGAGCACGGTTCTTACTGGATGATCGACTCGGATCTGCCCGGAACAACGCTGAGCCGAAGCCTCAGCTATACGGCCATTCCACCGCTCTCCGGGTGGCTTCAGGAATTGTTTCTGCTCGCTCTGGGAAAAAGTGAACTGGTATTTCGCCTGCCTTCGGCCTTATGTCACCTGATTGCCGTGCCGGTCATCTACTTCGCAGGCACCACACTGAGAGGTCGATTGCCGGGCGGAATCGCAGCACTACTGCTTGCGTGGCATCCGGAGGCACTGGATGAAGTCCGCATCGCTCGCTGTTACGGGCTGGTTCTCCTGATGGCTTCCCTTGTGGTCTGGGCAACGCTTCGATGGCTGAAACACGGTCCTCAGGTGCGCTGGGTCGTCGCATGGACGCTTTCAGCAGCCGGATTAATGTGGACGCATTACACATCGGCGCTGCTCGTGATTCTTGCCGCCGGATGTCTGGGTTTCAGCAGTTTCCGAGCCCGAAAGCCCGGAACAGGCCTGACTCCCTGGCTGCTTGCCATGATGGCTCTGACACTGCTTTGTATGCCGCTCATCCCGTCGGTGCTCCGACTGCGCGAATGGGGTCCTTATCTGAACTATATGTCGGCTGATCAGTCAATCTGGAGCTTCATCGGCCCGGTCTGGTGGCTGGGGATTCCCATGGGCCTGCTGACATCACGAACCCTCTGCAGAAAACGCAGTGCTGATCAGTCATCAGAGATGAAGATGGAAGGAAGCTGGCTGCTGGTCCTTGCGATGTGTTCGCTCTTCCCTCTGCTGATTTTGGCTGTGCTGGCTTCGGGTGACCTTTCAAGCCTCGCGAATCCAAGATATCGCGTTGCATATGCGCCAGCCGGTGCATGTCTGATTGCAGCGATGATGAGCACGAAATCTCATCGGACCGGAGTGGTGCTCGGAGCGATCGTCACGATTGTCAGTTCATGGGCAATGTCGCCGCTGCTTCCATGGCAGTTGGGTCGACTGGGAAGTCCCACCGATGCAGAATGGCGGGATGCCAATCTGTTTCTTGCGGCCAATTCGAAGGCTGGTGAACAGATCTTTGTTCAGAGTGGTCTGGCAGAATCCAGTCTGGTTCCGGCGTTTCCGACGGATGATGTCTTTCTCGAATATGTCGCATGTCGCGTCAGTCGATTTTATCTTGAATCTCTGCATCCGCGTGTTGGCCTGCCATTTCGCTGGGATGTTTCACACGATGTCCCATTGAATTTTCGGAGTCGGATGCTTTCCGGTTCAGGCACGGAAACCTCATTCTGGGTTGCAGCGGCGACGGATACGGACCTGAATCGAGCTTCGCTGGCGGGATTGCAGCAGATCGCCAGGAGTTCCGGGTTTGCTCTTCAGAACGAGAAGACCTGGCCGAATGTTCGCGTGGAACGTTATGTCCTTCCAGCTTCGGAGGCACCATGACGTCTCATCGGAATCCTGCGGCAAATGACGCCTTCGCGTTATACTCGCTCAGCGTCACGAATATTTCGGACTCGACTGCTGAGATTTCCATTCCGCCATGCAACGTCTGTCGTGGCGGTGTCGGAAAGCCAAGATTTGAGATTCAGGGCACGAAATATTCGATCGTTGAATGCTCACAATGCGGCCTGGGAATTCTGCATCCGGAGCCGACGCTCGAAGAACTGGCTTCCTTCTATCCGGATGACTATTACGGAAATGAAGGTTCCAAGTTTTCCGGACTGATTGAACCATTGGTGCGAATGGTGGGAGTGCGTCGAGCCTGGTTCGTCGCTCGTCAGATGCGCCTCGGGGGACGCGTGCTGGACGTCGGATGTGGGCGAGGAATTACGCTTGGGGCTCTGGCTGACAGCGGATTTGAAACGCATGGTTTTGAAGTTTCGACACATGCGGTGCAGGGCATTGATCAGCGAGTTCAGACACGCATCGCGAATTCCCTGAATGAGGCTCAGTATCCGGATCAGTACTTTGACGGAATCATTATCTGGCACGTACTTGAGCACGTTCAGAATCCGAAATCTGTCCTGAGTGAAGCTCGCAGAATTCTGAAGCCCGGAGGCAGAATCATCGTCGCGGTCCCCAATTTCTCAAGCCTTCAGTCGCGATGGTCAGGGCCTGCATGGTTTCACCTGGATCCACCTCGTCATCTGTTTCATTTTCCGCTCTCTGCGCTGGAAAATCTGCTGCAGGAGTGTGGTTTCGAATGTCAGTCGAGCCACCATTTTTCGCTGCGACAGAACCCTTTCGGCTGGATTCAGAGTGCACTGAACAAACTGCGATGGCTTCCGAGAAATTCCCTTTATGCCATGCTGCATAGTCATGGTGGGGAGCACCGTAGTCGACTGTCGCCACTGCTGAGAGTTCAACTCTGGTTATGGTTCTGGATCCTTGCCCTCCCGGCACTGCTGCTGAGCATTGTCGCGGCGATCCTCCGCAGCGGTGCGACCGTCCACGTGGTGGCCACTCGACGAGAGAATGATATTTGATGACTCTGTCTGTCGCAGATCGGATGTCACCTGCGGGTGATTGTACCGATTAGACTGATCGATACTGAGCCGCATGCGTCGAAAAAGAAATGCTCTGTTGCGTCGAACTCGGAGGCGGCTTCATTTGCTGCAGAGCCTGTGGGATATTCCGGTGGCTGCTCTCAGTTTCTCAGAACCGAGCCTGTCCAGTCGAGCGATTCAGGAGGCTGCGAGAAGCGTAAGAGCCCACACGAGAGGCTCTATGTTCGCGAAACAGATCACATCGTACAGATGTGATGTCACTCCGGTTTGAATATCAGTTTTCTTTTGGAGACAGCGGTGGCATACTTAGATGCATGCAGGAGTGTTGGACTACCTGGGTTCCCGAGAACATCGAGAAAGTATGCCGAATATGCCGGATTCCGATTTGCCACGATCCAGCCGGCAGGATGCCGATGGCCGGTCACCGACTCTGATCGTTATTGAAACACCAGGCGAGACGCCTCCTGCGGAAGACGGCTTTATCATTCATAATGCTTCTCAGAATGCACTCACTCAGCCACAGAGCTGTTCACCTCGGAATCAACCAGAAAGAATCGGAGAGTTCACGATTGTTCGTGAGATTGGTCGTGGGGGGATGGGGGTTGTTTTTGAAGCTGTTCAGGATTCTCTCCAGCGGCGAGTGGCGCTTAAGATGCTTCCGCAGACTGGCCGCATGGACAAAAGGCAGATTCTGCGATTCCAGAACGAAGCACGTGCCGCAGCGCAATTGAATCACCCGGGAATCGTCCCGGTGTACTCCATCGGAACCGAAGCCGGCTTTCATTACTACGCCATGCAGATGATTGATGGTCGCGATTTAGCTTATCACATCCGGCATGCAAAGAATCTGCGGGATTCGAGATTGCTCCGACGCTCTGGCGAAACACCGCCGAATCGAACGGCGACGACTCTGAAGAATCCCGACCCGGCGCAGAAAGCGGATGACGAGATTTCAGCGAAGGTTCGTTCGGCAGGTCCGGAGATCTCAGCTGCATCATTTCCGTCTGCGGAGTTCATCAGCATGATGACGGATCAAAAAGCATCCGTCACGGAACGAAAGGCGTTTGCTTCAGTCGTCAGCATCGGCATCCAGGCAGCCGAAGCGCTTCATCATGCTCATCTGGTTGGCGTTGTTCATCGTGATATCAAGCCGTCAAACCTGCTCCTGGAGACTACCGGCAAAGTCTGGGTCACCGACTTCGGTCTTGCGCAGATTCAGGGTGCAGGAGCGTTGACCATGACAGGAGAAGTCATCGGTACCTTAAGGTATATGAGTCCGGAGCAACCTCTGGGGCAGCGTGTACTTGTCGACCAGCGGACGGATATTTACTCATTGGGAATTACACTTTATGAGCTGTTGACGCTGCATAAAGCTTATCAGGGTGAGACACCGAAAGAGATTATCCGGCAGGTGTGCTTCGATGAACCGATCAGCATCAGGCAACTGAATCGCGGGATCCCTGAGGACATGGAAACAATCATTCTGAAAGCGATCTCCAAGAACCCGGATGATCGTTATCAGACGGCGCAGGAGCTGGCCGATGATCTCAGGCGGTTTCAGGATGATTTGCCGATCCTTGCGCGCCGTCCGACATTGATTCAGCGTTTTCGCAGATTGGTGCGACGACATGTGGCACTCGCAACGGCTATCGCATTTGGTGGTATGATCATTTTCTTTTCCACGCTGATCGCCTCTGGAATGATCTGGAGATCACTGAATGCGGAGATCATTCAGCGAGAGCGAACTGAATCGTTGCTCGATAAATCTGAGGGTCTGCGACTGATCGCCAATGCGGCGTTGATGAAAGACGAGAATCCGGGACTCGCAATGCTGCTTGCTGAGCGGGGAGCACAGCTGAGTCCGGGTGTCGACGCGAACTCAGCTCTTCTGACGACCATGGGGCTGAACCATGAAGTGAGAACATTTTCGCCGCGCAGCGAGGTGAGTGCGACAATTGCAGTCAGTCCCGATGGCCAGCGTATGGTGACGACAGCACTGCAGAACTTCAGTGGCAAAAGTGCTCCTGCGATAGAATCTGACATCGAGTCTGGTGTGACTGTTCATCTGTTTGATGACGGATCAGCAGTCACTTCGGCAGCCTATAGTTCTGATGGAAGATTTCTGCTGACAACCTCGCAACCAGGGGAGAAATCGGCTCCTGCGAATTCAGCAGCAGGTGTACCCCTCAGTCGATCTCCAGGCATCATAACTCTATGGGATGCGCAGACAGGAACAAGACGCCACGCTTTCCACGATTCGCGTCTCATCACAGTTTTCGCCACTTTGTTTTCGCCCGACTCAGAAAGGATTGTTCTGCCCGGTCCCGACAACACTGTCCGAATCTTTTCTGCGCAGGATGGTTCCCTGCAGAATTCACTGGCTGGCCATACTGACGAAGTCGTCCTGACGACGTTCGGGGCTGACGGGAAGATGGTGGCATCTGCCGGAAAGGACAACACTGTCAGGGTGTGGGATGTCGCTTCTGGTCGTGAAGTGCAGAAATTTGCGGTGCAGTGGGATGCCGAGGAACCCATGGCCATCGCGTTCGCGAAGGGTTCTGAATATCTGGTCATATCAACAGCCGACGGAACGCGTCTGGTATCGGTGGGCACCGCAGAGAACGTGAATTCGAGCCATTGGCCGGAGTCAGAATTTCGGCTCAGCCAGGATGGCGGCCTGATCGCTCTTTTTTTCAAATTTGACAGGCAGGTCACTGTGCGGGATCTTCGATCGTTGTCTCCCACAACCGTCGTCAGAACTCCGGACCGAATTCTTTCTGCAGATCTGAGTGACGACGGAAGTCTTCTCCTTGTGACCACCATTAAAGAAGGTCTCCTCTTCGGAACAGAAGATGGCAGTCTCATTGCCAGTCTGAAAGGACATACCGATCGCGTTCTGGAGGGACGATTCACCAAAGGAAGTGAACGTGTTGTAACGACATCAATCGATGGTACGGTGCGTTGCTGGAGCGTCAGAAACGGCAACAGCCGTTTCCAGCTGCATCCTCAGCCAGCTCAGATTTCACCATCACCCTGGTCTTTCAGCAGTGACTCCTCTCATGCCATCGTCGCATCAAAGGCCATCTGGCAGTCTGAACTGATCCACCCAGACGGCACACGAGGGACGTCGCGATTCCCGGGGTTTGCAACCGAGAATGTTGTGAACCTGAATCATCTGATTACAGCGGACGAACGTAATGTCTACGTGACAGAGGGTAACTCTTTACGAAGAATCGGCCTGCTGCACAATGCCACGGATCGCATTCAGGACGTCAAGGCTATCGCAGGAACATCAGAGCTCGTTGTTCTGCTGGACTCGGGAAAAGTGATCCTCTGGGATACGACGACGAATCGGAGGACTGATCTCGGTGATCCGGAGGAAACCGTGCTGAGCATCGATGTGCATCCCGCAACCCGGAGAGTTGCTCTTGGCAATGAAGCGGGCAGGTGTGTCATTTATGACGCGAACACTCGCGGGATCGTGCGTCAGTTAAATCATGAGCAGCAGGCTGTCTTTGTTCGATTTGACCGATCCGGCACTCGCCTTCTGACAGTCGATTCCGGCAACACCACACGGTTGTGGAGTCTTGATCAGGAGATGCCGCTTCAGACACTGCACGAAACGGATGCGACCTGTGATCGTGCGGAGTTCTCCGGAGACGAAAAATACATTCTCACCATTTGCCATCTGAAAACAGATCACGTGCGATGCTGGCAGACAGATACTGGTCAGAAGACAGGGCAGACACCGCTGATCGAAGGAGCGGATGTCTATTGCCACGCCGCGCAACCGCTTGCTGCGATCGCCTCAGTCAGAAATGGCCTGTTGCTTTGGAACCTGGAGACCGGCCAGCAACGGCAGATGGCTGAATCGGCAGCAATGTCACCAGTTCTTCTGATGGATCGGCTGATCAGTGTCGAGGCAGATCCGAACTATCAGATTCCGGATTCGGTCAGGTCCGGCTGGAGAGGGGTACCGGAATTCGTACGAGCCTCAGTTGTCACTCGCGATCTGGTGTCCGGGGAGCGGATTTCGGTGCAGAGCGTACCAGGCGAACCAGGAAAACTGGCGCTCGATTCTGAAACCGGACAGATTCTCTCCCCTTTTCGCATGTTCAGCGCAGACGTGATTCAGATGGCAGATCATCGAAAACTGACTTCCATCGGACAACACGCCGGGCCGATAACGTTTTCTTCTCTTTCCGGAAGCGGCAACAGTATTCGAGCTGTCTGCACATCGCTGGATGGGACCATCAGTATTTCTGATCTCTCTGGAAGACTGCTGCATCGACTGCAGGGATCTCCCGATCCTATTTTGAATGCATCGGTGAGTGCCGACGGGCAGCGACTGGCGACATTCCATGCCAATGGTGCCGGCGAAATCTGGGATCTTGCAGAGGGCGTTCGGATTGCGGAATTTCCAGAGGCGCCGGCACCGATGCAGTCTGTCGCCTTCTCGCGATCAGGTAATCAGCTGCTGTTGGCTGGAGGCACGGCTTCTGTGACCATTCGAGATCTGCTGAATCGAACTGAAAAGGCTATTCCCCTTGAGTCCCCCGTCCGGTATGCCGGTTGGAAACATGACGAAAAGCAGTTGCTGATCATCTATCAGATTACGGCAAAGAACCAGAAACCAGCTATCAACCCAACGCCATCGGATGACCTGTCCGGAGGAGCTGCTGAATCGACCACGAATTCCAATGCATTACTGCTGGAGATCGATTCCGGCAATCAGATTCCACTCAGCGTCCAGCATCCGGTTAAGTCAGGCTGCCTTAGCCCGGACGGAACGCACGTCGCCCTTCTGGAAAACAACGGGGCTTTGACGCTGTGCCGCACTGACAACGGCAATGCGCGATCTGACTTCAATGCCAACCGTCGCCCTGTTTACAATGCAGCATTCAGCCCCGACAGTCAGGAACTTCTGGTGCAGCACGACGGTGAACTCTCGCTCTGGGAAGTTGCAACCGGAATCGAAGTGCTCCGAATACCCGATGTCGGTCGGCAGCACTGGGGTGTCGCGATGCAGACGTCTGCGGACTGGACACCGTTTACGCCGGACGGTCAGTGGATGATTTCTGCCGTACCCGAAATGCAGAAATGGCCGCGAGACCCATTGGCAGAGGCTGCACGAAGGGTCCCGCGGCAGTTGAGTTCGGCAGAACGGCTCCGATTCTCGGTCGATCTGATTTCAGATGCCTCCGAGAATCCCGATTGAAGGGATTCTCAACGGAGCGCCATGCTTGAGCAGGAATCCATAGCCTTCGTGTTCGCTAACCTCGCTTTTTGATTTTGCTGACCCTCTTGAAAAATGCTGTCGGAGGAAAGCCGGGATGAATTCTGGTCGAATCAGCTTCGTCCGGATGTTGTGTTAATGTTCTGATGCACTCATTCATGTTCGCATCTGCTTCATTTTCGTCGCTGCCCGCAGAACACTTCGTAAGTCTTCCTAAAAGTACCTGGGAATCCCGGCTCCTGTAGATCTCGTATTTGTATTCGAACATCATCGGATATCTCGCTGGCGCTGAGGCGCCATATACGGATAAAACAAAGCACTCGCCGATAGAAATGTCCGAGTAGGCGTTGTAACAATGGTTGACTAGGCAGTCCGCCGCCTGATCCTCCGCCTTTCGTTCTGAGTTTCGACATGTCGTGCCTGTACCGCTTCCAGAATCACTATGCGGTTTTGATTGGCAATAAAGGGTCCAGGGTGTACTCCACGTGACTCTTGGTTCTTCGGGCTTTTGATTGGCTGCATCCTGAGCGACGGATGTCAACGCCCCTGAAAACGGGATCGCCAGCAACACAAAGAATAATGCGATACGGAAAAAGTGACGCCGAAGTCCTGTCATTGAATTGCATTCCTCGATCAGATTGTGAGATTTACAGTAGTGACGTACTGAGAACAGTTTCGATGTTCACTCAGAAAATCAGCCTCCGGATGATTATTCTCTGTGGCTGAGTGGTTATGGTCCGCAGAGAACCGGGACGAGCCAATAATGTTGTCCGAGTCTTCTGCTTGATTCATCTAGTAAGCATATTGATTCAGTGTGATGTTTCGATATTTTTCGATATCTGATTCGATTCACAACCCTTCGGAAGTGCTGAAGTTCCATTTTTTGTTTTTAAGTTATTAATAAAATCGAATGAATTCCTGCCACGAACGATGTGGTTGTTGGGCCATGAGCCAACCAGTCGATGACGATGGCGGTCATAAGCAGCGAGTCGTCCATGAACCACCATCAGAGTCAGAAGCGGCAGATCGTTGTTTCCATCCTGATCACTTGCATCACGTTCGGCAGCGTCTGTTTTGCGGAGTCTGCGCTTCCATCAGAATCCGGCGACGCGGCTCCGGTTGGGGCTTTAATGACATGGCGCGTCACTGTGGATCGAGGTCAGGATGTCGGTCAGAGTTTCGGGTCGCTCTTCGAAGTGCAGACGACTGACGGGACGATGACGATCGGTGCGGGGTTTCAGAATGCTTATAACACGAGATACCGATCAGATCGCCACGCCGTTCAGTTTTTCGTTCGCTCCGCGGATGAAACAACACCTGTTGAGGTGACGCTACTGCCCCGTCCGAATCAGCTCTGCGGAACGTATCTCTACTCACGTGACGAAGTCCTCTATTCAACCTATGGTGGTGTCAGAACCTGGGACGCGAATGCCGGAGTCTGGCAGAAGAGTAAGGAGATCGGTGGCACGGAAGAAACGATGCGGGTCGGGTCGGGCACTCTGGAGTTCGGTGACAGTACCGTTCGATACGAGGGTCGTACGATTCTGGAGCCGCCACAGGTCGGCAGCTATCAGCTGTTCTTTTACTCGAACGGCCACCTGTGTTTTTATCACGTGAATCGCGGAGAAGGGGTTTATCGACCTTACGTCAGTGACATGGATGGCTTCAGTCGTTTATACGCATGCCCCTGGACTCCGGAAGATGCTGCCGTCGATCTTTCGCGGGCGATCGCGATGACGCTGCCGATCGTCGGCGAAACCACCTTCGCATGGGGGCAGTACGGCCAGCAGATTCTGACAGGTTCCAATGTCGGAGGATTCTATGTGCTGGAGAATGGTGCCTGGAGCATGCTGCTGAAACCACAGCTCGGAGTCAGCTATCAGCTCTATTCAACCATGTCATTCGGTGACCGTCTGATGATGGGTCAGTATCCGACCGGTCGTCTCTTTGAATACGACGGAAAGATGATTGCAGATCGTTCCGGATGGCCACCTTTGC
This sequence comes from Planctomyces sp., assembly GCA_046345315.1. GTDB lineage: Bacteria > Planctomycetota > Planctomycetia > Planctomycetales > Planctomycetaceae > F1-80-MAGs062. The sequence goes on along the minus strand of JBKDKA010000138.1, from coordinate 13,067 downwards.
TGGAGGGAGTCTCGAGCAGTGCGCGCGAAGCGCAGACGACAGCAGTCTGTGGCGGAGAGATGTTTGTCGGTGTCTGGCCGTGGGGCGAACTCTGGCGTTATCACCCCGACAAAGAAGCCTGGAAGTTTCAGCAGCGAATGTTCTCGCATCCTGAACTCTCCACCGCAATCGTTCATCCCTACGATGAAGAGAATCAGAAACACGACGTCAGCAATCTTTGGGGGCAGAGAATCACAAGCCTCGTGCCCATCGGCGACAGTCTCTATGTATCGACTTCTGCCAAGGCACCTGCAGAATGGTCTCCTGAACGCTTTCCTTTCCTGAATGAAGACGACAAGTGGAAATCATACGGGTCGGTCTATCGACTGAAGATACCCGGGCATCTGGGTGCGAGTACGCGATGGACGAGTGGCGCGTCGGTTTTCGAATTCACGATTTCCCGCGAACAGATTGTCATCAAGCAGGATGGTGAACAGATTGGCGCGGCGGCACTGACGGGCTCGACGGTTGAACGACTGAAACGGAATCCGGAATTCAGAGCCGTCCGATGGGGCGATGGAATCTACGGAAAATTCAGTGGTCGTCGAATCGAAGGGACACTCGTTCCGTAGCCCCTCGGACGTGGTGACGATGAGCTCAGACGGCTGTTATCAGTGGAAGACACCAGCACGGAAGGCACTCCAGAAAATCGCTGCGATCGCACCGAATGCGGAGACGATCCAGAAACGAATGACCACTTTCTGTTCGTGATCTCCGCGGAAGATGAAGTGATGATGAAGCGGACTGCAACGAAAGATGCGGCGCCCTGTGAGTCGAAAGCTTGTCACCTGAAGGATCACGCTCAGCGTTTCTGCGACGAAGACACATCCGGCAACGGGAAGCAGGAGTTCCTGATGGATCCCGAGAGCCATCACAGCGAGCAGACCGCCGATTGAGAGCGCGCCGGCATCGCCCATGAAGACGGCAGCCGGGAAGCAATTGAACCAGAGGAATCCGGTCACGGCGCCGGCAAGCCCGCTCAGAAGAACCATGGCCTGCGCCAGTTGGAACAAATGATCGCTGCTGATGTTTTCGGAAGTGCCGGCAGCGAGAGCCAGTTCCATCAGGCCTGTCAGCAGGAATGCGGCGATTGTGGTGAGAGTACATCCGGACGCCAGACCGTCCAGCCCATCGGTCAGATTCACGGCATTGGAGAAACTGGTTATCACAAACGCAGACCAGGCCACAATCATCCAGCCTGAGAGTGGATAAGACCCGAGCAGCGCGATCAGCGAGAAACTCGGCATCGGTTGTGAGTCAGGTACACTCTGTGGAACTCCCGCTGCCAGTGATTCCGGCGTGCCGGAAAAGCTGACAAGGGAGTAGCCTGCAACGATTCCCACAACGATCTGCCCGAGAAGTTTCTGCCTGGCTGAAAGTCCGCGCGACCGAGTTCGGATTTTCAGCAGATCATCGGTCGCTCCAAGAATCGTCAGAGCAGCAAACGAGATCAATCCGGTCAGAACGAAGGGGTGTGTGATTTCAGACCAGATCAGAGCTGCGATCACGACTGCTGCAGAAATCAGAAGACCGCCAAGCGTGGGGGTGGAGTTTTTTTCGGCATGAAGCTCATTCAGTCGCTCCGAGCCGCTGTCGATCCGTTCCCTGAATCCACCCTGAAGCCATCGAATTACGGTCGGGCCGCAGAGAATCATTATCGATCCGGCAGTAATCGCAGCTCCCAGGCACTGAAGAACTGTGGAGGACGGCAGAGGGGATGACATTTTAAAATCGTCCGTGAGCAGTTGAATCCCGGACCGGATTCCCCATACTGCGAATGTGGGAACTGTGGCCAGTACCGCGACTGGATCAGGATGATATCCGGATCCAGCCATTTTGAAGAGCGGCGAAACCTCTTCTGCGGATTGCTCGAGTGTTCACGATACGCTCGAAGCACCGCCGCATTCCTTTCATAACACAATGACATCAGGGTAACACAAAGAACAGGGAATCAAATCTCATGAGCCAGATCAGAGCGGGCGCTGTGACACTGAAGGGTAATCCTGTGGATCTGTCCGGCCCGGAACTCAAACCGGGAACAAAAGCACCGGAGTTTTCTCTGCAGAATAATTCGCTGGAAGAAGTCACACTGGCTTCCAGTGCCGGAAAGACGAGGATCATTGCAACCATTCCTTCTCTGGATACGTCCGTGTGTCACGCGGAAACGAAAAAGTTCAATGAGAAGGCGGCATCGCTTGCCAATGTGGAGATTCTGGTTGTGAGTATGGATCTGCCGTTTGGTCAGAAGCGATGGTGTGGTGCGGAGCAGGTCGAAAGTGTCAAAACGCTGAGTGCCCATCGCTGCACAAAATTCGGCGACGACTATGGTGTTCTGATCAAGGGTGGACCGCTGGATCGATGCCTGACTCGAGCAGTTTTCGTGATTGATGGTCAGGGAGTCATTCGACACGTGGAGTATGTTCGGGAAATTGCTGACCACCCGAACTACGACGCAGCTCTGGCGGCAGCTGTGTGACCGGAGAAACTCTCACCAGAGTCCTGTGGGCAGTGTGGATGAAATGGGTGGATGCTGCCCCGTGGTTGATCGTCGGACTGGTTGCGGCAGGACTGATGCGGCAGTTCTTCCCGACACATCTGGTCCAACGCTGGCTGGGGGGACCGGGGTTTATGCCGACGATCCGTGCCTCGCTGATCGGGACGCCACTGCCGATGTGTTCCTGCAGTGTCCTCCCGGCGGCGATTCAGCTGAGCCGTTCCGGGGCATCGCGCGGAGCAACAGTCTCGTTTCTGATCGCCACTCCTGAAAACGGGATCGATTCCCTGATGATGTCCTGGGGCATGCTCGGGCCAAAGATGACATGTCTTCGGCTTGCGGGCGCACTCATCAGTTCCATTTCGGCTGGATGCCTGACGACTCTGGTGGACCGCTGGAAGTGGCTCGAAAAGAAGCCGGAGGCTCCATCCTCTGAAGAAATGCAGGCCGCATCAACTTCTGAAGGAGTCTCTCTGCTTCCGGTGCTTCAGAACTTTGTGCCGCCGAAGCCTGCTCCTGCTCCGCCATCGAACCGCGGGATGGCCTCTTTGATCCGCGAGACAGGAAGGGGACTGGAATACGCGTTTGGGAATCTGCTGCGCGATATCGTGGTCTGGATCTGCATCGGTATCGTAACGGCAGCTCTGGTGGATGTCTTTGTGCCTCCCTCTGCGATGGCAGCATGGGGGCGGGGTCCGTGGGTTCCTGTTCTGGTGTTATTGGTCAGTGTCCCGGCCTATGTCTGTGCTTCCGGATCAACACCAATCGCCGGATCGCTGCTGACGGCCGGGTTGAGTCCGGGTGCTGTCCTTGTGTTTCTGCTGGCGGGTCCCGCTTCCAATTTTTCCAGTGCAGGCATCATTCGTCGTGAACTTGGCGGAAAAGCTCTCGCTTGCTACCTGACGGGAGTGATGGGAATCACACTCATTCTGGGCTGGTCTGTGGACCTGCTCTGGCAGCAGGCCGATCTGGTCAGTCCTGCAGTGACTGCAGGGCATCAGCACAATAACGAGGTTTCAGTCGTCGTTCACTTTGCAGCTGGTCTGCTGTTATTCAGAATGGTCTGGCTTCAGTCGGCACGCGTATTCAGCCGGGTCGTTTTCGGACGGTCAGCATAACATTCTGAAGTCATCATTCTGGTGACTTTTATTCGTTCCGTGTTTTCTGAGTTCTGTTCCTTGAATCCGGAAAGGGTGCTCGATGAGTCGTCGTATCGTGATGTGTACCGGTGAAGCTCTTGTGGAAGATGAGCCACCATGGTCGGCTGCGGAACCAGAAGTTGTGATCGGTGAGCTGGACGGTCCGGTTGGTGCTGCCATCGCAAACATGATGGGCAACCAGATGAAGGGCCACTCCAAAGTATTCGCCATCCTCAACTGCGATGTTCAGGTGCGCCCGGTGACTGTGATGGTCAGCAAAGTGACCGTTAACGACGAGCGTTATACGAACATCCTGATGGGAACCGTTCAGGCTGCCATTGCAAATGGCGTGCTTGATTCGGTTCGGGCCGGCGTGATTCCGAAGGAGAAAGCCAATGACCTCGGAATCATCGTGTCGGTCTGGCTGGACCCGATCGTACTGACTGACGACGTGGATTTCAGTATTTTGTTCAGGACTCATCGGGAAGCCATGGCTCGAGCAATCGGAAAAGCGATGCGGAACGAACCAACAATTGACTGGCTCCTGGAAAATCAGGACAAAGTCACGCACTGCTTCCATCAGATGGCGCTCGACGGTGATCTTTGAGATGTGAACGGACGGACAGTTTACTGAGTGGAAATTACAGCGATCATTGTGCATGATCCTGCCTGCTGGTCTGTGCAGTTGCGGCGTCTTGTCATTCTGCTGCAGCGGCAACGGCCTTGAACGAAGGTTTCTCCGTTCAGGTCATGGGAAGGAACCCGAGAAAGGATTCGATTCGAATGGAGCGACAGCGGCAGCCGGACTTGTACCTGACGGAAGGGCTCAAACGTCTCGTTCGGGATATCCGGCAGACAGACCCTCTTCCGGGTCACGGACTTGCGGGTATTGCCTGCAGTTCCACAGACCTGATTTCCTTTGAGAGCGAGGGTGTCCAGTACTGTGGGCACCCAGTGGAGCAGCTGACGGAAGAGCAGTCGTTCGATGAGGTTGCATGGCTGCTGATGAACGGAGCCCTTCCGGACGGTGAGCACACTGCCGACATGCAGGCCATCGTGTCGGATTCCGCCGTGATTGATGCGGGAATGGCAGAGATGCTGGAACGCATACCGCTCGGCACTCGCCCCCTCGATCTGCTTCCGCTCAGTATCTCACTCCTGTCATTTTTCGACCCGGTGCCTCATGATCAGTGCCGAGACGCAACACGACTTCGCGTCTGGCGACTGCTTGCTCAACTGCCGGTGATGATAGCCTCCGGCCTTCCGGCTTCCGGCAGCAGCAGACGCGATGATTCGGAGTTAGACCTGAACGGAATTTCCTGGGCAGGTCGACTTCTCTATCTTCTTCGTGACAACGGAGCCGTCCCGTCACCGGCGGAAGACGCTGCAATCAATGTGGTGATGATCTGTGAATGCCTGACTGAAATGCGTCCGGCGTGTTTCGCAGCAAGGTTTGCGGCGAGCACCGTGAATCATATTCTGGCATCGCTTCAGTCGGCATCCACTCTGTTTGTCTCTCAGCTGAAGAATGACCCCTTTCAGTGGGTCAGTGAACTGCTTCAGGGATTTTCAGGGCCTTCATCTGCGGAAACCTGGTGGAAAAGTCGCGAAAACCGTTCGATGCCATTCGGTTTTGGTGAGCCGGAAGCAGACCCGCGTCCGGCCATCCTTCGGGAGACGTGTCGGAGTCTGCTTGGAAGTATTGATCGGATTCGGATCGAAGCCTCCGCATGCCGACTTGAGAAGATCATGGCAGAGCAGCAGCTCGAGCCAACGATCGACTGGCTGGCAGCAAGAGCGATGACGCTGCTGGAAATTCCCTCGGAACGGCAGTCTCTCGTGATCGGGATGGCTCGGCTTGTCGGTTGGGCAGCACAGGCAATTGAGCAGCAAAATACTGGCATTTCCCTGTTGCCGGTCTTACGCTACGGAGCTCGGTCTGAGAACTGACCGAGTTCATTTCTGCTGCTTTGCCTCGAATCTCTAACGCCCTGCAATATTCATCATGACCACTGCTTTTCAACAGTGTATTCGCCCCGATTGTCAGGCCACCTTCGACGTCGGTCAGACGCTGACATCCTGTACTCAGTGCGGCGGCCTTCTGGATATTCGATACGACTGGAACCGAGTTCCCGTCCCGAAGACACTCGCGGAGTTTCAGCGACGGTGGTCGAATCGCCTGCAACCGCTGGATTTCAGTGGTGTCTGGCGTTTTCGTGAACTCCTGTCATTTGCTCCCGAAGATCAGATTGTCACCATCGGTGAAGGCCAGACTCTGCTGCAGCGCAACGATCGGATTGCTGCGATCTGCGGCATGAAGCCCGGCACGATCCATCTTCAGTACGAAGGGCTGAATCCGTCGGGGAGTTTCAAAGACAACGGCATGACGGCTGCTTCGACCCACGCGAGGATGGTGGGAGCAAAGATGACAGCCTGCGCATCCACCGGGAACACCAGCGCATCACTGGCCATCTATGCCGGAGTCACCGGACACTTTCGCTGTCTCGTGTTTGTCGGAAGCGGGAAGATTGCCTACGGCAAGCTGTCACAGGCTCTGGATTATGGGGCTCGAACAATTCAGATTCAGGGAGATTTTGACGACGCTCTTGCTCGTGTTCGCGACATCTGTGCAAAGTATCCCATCTACCTCTGCAACAGCGTGAACCCGTTCCGACTTGAAGGTCAGAAGACCATCATGTACCGCGTTCTGGAGGGCTTCGGATGGGAAGTTCCTGACTGGATTGTCGTCCCGGGGGGCAATCTCGGGAACAGCAGTGCTTTCGGAAAAGCCTTTCTGGAACTGAAAGAGCTGGGGTTGATTCAGAAAGTCCCGCGACTGGCCATCATCAATGCTCAGGGTGCCGACACACTGGATCGCCTGGTGAATCAGGACGGTCTGGTCTGGAACGACGGCCGACCGGCGGACTCCACAATCCGGGATTTCTATACCGTGATGGACCGTGAGGGGCAGCGGGCCAGCACGCTGGCGAGTGCAATCGAGATCAATCGTCCGGTGAATCTGGAGAAAGCGCTGAGAGCGATTCAGGTTTGTCAGGGAGTTGTGCGAAGTGTTTCTGATCAGGAAATCATTGATTCACGAGCATTGATTGCAGCTGCTGGATTTGGTTGTGAGCCGGCGAGCGGTGCCACGGTCGCGGGAGTCCAGCTTCTGCGAAAAGAGGGCATTATCGGAGCCGGAGATCGAGTGGCCTGCATTCTCACTGGTCATCAGTTGAAAGACCCGGACCTGACGGTTGCGTATCACTCAGGCAATCCTGAACTTCATGCGAAGAAGCTGATTCCGGCGGGAGTCAGCCGAATGCCGCACGCAAACTCTCCGGTGGTCGTTGCCAACGACGAAGACGCCATCGTTCGAGCGATCGGCATTCTTTGAGAAATCACTGCGAGATTGTCGCCGATTGCGGTTGTATTAAAGAAATCGGTTAGCACCGTTCGATGATGACACGGGGGCATGTGTCTGAAAATGAAATCGGCAGAATCTGCCGGTTTCACTGCTCCCTGTTTCTTCGGAGCTGAAACGGCAACTCGCTGCATCGTCAGTGTTGCCGAAACCTTCACGCACTGGTGCACTGCATGTACGAATCCCACTTCGGTTTTCATCGGCAGCCATTTCAGAACTCCGATCACCGTTCCGTGTATTTCGCCTCAGAGTCTGCCGCGGCTGTGATCCCGCAACTGCTGCACGCGATGAAAACGGATCTCGGAATCGGAGTCCTGACAGGACCACCGGGATCCGGCAAGACGGCACTTCTTCGGCATCTGAAGAGTCTGCTCGCTCAATCGGGGCGAGCAGAGCTGTGTTCCGGTGCCGGACTTCAGACCTCACCTGACCTGCTGAGAACCCTCTGGGCGGCGGCAGGACTTCCTGCAGGAAAATCAGACTCTTCCGATCGCAGTTCCAGAACAACTTTGCCGGGCAGAGCCGAGGCTGTGGTTTCGCGGTGGGATGTTACGGAAAGACTCCAGCGATCATCTGAACTCTGGGGGCCGGTTCTGCTGCTGATCGATGATGCACACATGATGCCAGTCAGCGTGCTCAATGAACTGCGATCATTGTCCGAAGAACCTGCCGGGGTCGGAACACTGGTGCGCTGTCTGGTCTGTGGCCCCCTGGCTTTTGAAGAAGAGCTTGCCAGACCGGAGTACTCAGACTTCAGTCATCGGATTCGATGCCATGTGTTTCTCCAGCCCATGAAACTGAAGGAATCGGGCGAGTACCTGCGACTTCAGCTCGAATCCGCAGGTGGCAGTATCGCAAAGACACTGACTCAGACTGCCGTGGAACAGATCCTTCTCGCAGCAGACGGCTCGCCGAGATGTCTGCATCTGCTTACAGACGAAACACTGATCATCGCAGCAGGCAGAGGCGCGATCCCGGCAGACGAGTCCTGCGTCGCTGCTGCACTGCAGAGACTGAAACATCTTCCTTATCACTGGAACGTCGGAGCCAGTGACCCGGGTGACTCCAATGAGAGGGACCGGGATCGGGAAACGGGCGATCAAGCAATGCTCCGCAAACATGCGGTCACCGTGGGGAGCGAGAGACACCCGCAGACCGTGATTGAGGTTGGCTATCAGACTGCCCCGGAATCCGATGCAGTACAACCGACACACATCCTGGTTCCGACACGTGTTGACGCTTCAGTGACCCCGGAAGAATTCTCCGGAAGGGCCTTTGTGGAATTCGGATCTCCGGAGACTCCGGAACCAGTTGTTTCCAGCGACACCTCTGCTGCAGAAAGTGTTCTGAAGGAAGAGCTTGTCAGCGATGATCTGTATGAGGAGGTTCAGCAGTTCAATGCCGTTTCGGCACCTTCGTCAGCTGAACCACTCAGCACTGATCACAGCGACATCGACCACGATTTCAGATTTCGATACGCAGATCTTTCAGTCTCACCCACGGAACACGACGAACTGACGACTGACCCGCGACTACCGATCTTTGATCGATACACCTGGGTAGAACTGGGACGTGACGTACCTTCAGGGAGTGCAGCCTTTGTTTCGTCAATGGCACGAAATCTCCTCGCGACTGAAAATCCGGTGTATTCCAGCTCAACGATTGCCGGGGGAGCAGAACCAGTCCGGATCGTTGACTGCGCAGATCACGAGGTACTTCAGGCCCTGACAGAATCCAGCTCGAACGAGGACCCTGGATTCTTCCGGCTGACAATTCAGTCTCCTCGACATTTGCTGCCGGCGCAGTTCGAACACACGCGACCACGACATCTTTCATCTGTTGAGCCAGCGATCTCTTTTCCGGCAGCCAGTCACGAACTGACTGCCATCGATGGGACAGAAATCCATGAGCCTCCAGTCACTGCGGTGACCGACGATGAAATTTCGCAGGCCGCAGTTCGCATCGCTGAATCTCTGGATCAGGGGCCGGGGTGGCAGGACGGTCAGTTGCTTGAGAAGCAGCTGAATTCGGATGATGACCTTCCCGTCTCGATCCCGTTTCCGGCTGCACATTCCGGAGCTGCGATGCGAACGGAGACCGACCACGAAATCAACGAAGAGTCCGGTTTCCGGTCTGATCTTCATGACCCTGATGACGATTCATCGCATTCGATACAGGACGATCTTCATTTTTACACACTGGCTGTTCCTCTGCCGGCAACATCAGCAGGGTTACTGCGAGCGGAAACGCGGCTACTTGAAGATATCCAGCCACTTGCTCAGACCGTCGCAGACATTCAGGCGGATATGGCCCGCTTTCGGAATGCCGATGAATCAGGATCTTCTTTCACACCGGAAGAGTCTGTTTTGCGAGAGGTCGGAAACAGCAAAGGTCCCGAATCGAATCGCAGTGAAGAGGATACACTGCGGAATGCTGAAGGATTGATTTTTTCGCAGATGTTCAGTCGGCTTCGAAGGAGCCGTGAATCGCAGTAGAGCTGGTTTCAAAACCGGGACCGGCTGCCGTCGGGCAGCAGTTATCGTGCAGATTCCGAAGCTGGAAGGGTGCCGGTCACGGATTTGAAATGCGATTGAGTGCCATGCACCACCGAATTACGGGATGATGTGTGCTCCTGGTGAACAGAATGTCGTCATCAGTCCGACAACGCACTGCGAAAGATGAACTGGAAACTGGGGTTCAGAGCAACAGACGTTACACTATGATACCGTTCGAGACGAGTCAGGAGACACGAGCGTTCGAGCACCTGATTCGCTGTGACTTCAGGCTCCATTCGGTCAGTCAGTTGCCGTCGGAAGATCGCTATACGTCATGAATGGAACGACAATCATCCCGCGACAGCGGAATCGAACAGAAACCTTTGATCAGCCCGCTGATGCGAACTCGCTGTATCGCAGCCACGGCGCCCATCTGGTACCCGGTGGCGTTCGATTCTCTGTGTGGGCGCCTGACGCCTCAGAGGTTTCAGTCATCAGTGATGGAAATGGCTGGACGCCGGGCCGTGACTGGTTGAATTCCAGTGACTCCGGGGTCTGGTCTGGTGTGGTTCGGGGAGCTATTCCCGGGACTCGCTACAAGTACGCCATCAGGACTCGTTCCGGTCACCTTCTGGAGAAGGCTGACCCATTCGCCTTTCATTGCGAAATGCGACCGCAGACCGCTTCGATTGTCTGGAGTCTCCGCGACTTTGAATGGCATGATGACGAATGGGTGCGTCGTCGAGACAGCACTGACTGGCTGCGTGCACCTGTTTCGATTTATGAAGTTCATCCCGGTTCATGGAAACGTCCGGGAGACAGCCGTATCTTCCTGAACTACCGCGAGATCGCTCATCGACTTGCAGAGTACGTTCTGGAGACCGGATACACGCACATTCAGCTCATGCCCGTCACGGAACATCCGTTTGACGGTTCCTGGGGATACCAGACCACCGGTTATTTCGCTGCGACGTCCCGGTTCGGCTCACCGCAGGATTTTCAGTATTTCGTCGATCACATGCATCAGATGGGCATCGGCGTACTGCTGGACTGGGTCCCCGGACACTTTCCATCCGATGCTCATGGTCTTGGTGAGTTCGACGGCACCTGCCTTTACGAACACGCAGACCCCCGACTCGGATATCATCCGGACTGGAACACGCTGATCTTCAATTATGGGCGACGAGAAGTTTCTGAGTTTCTCGCCTCCAGTGCTCGGTTCTGGTGCGACGTCTATCACATTGACGGCCTTCGAGTCGACGCGGTCGCCTCGATGCTGTACCTCGATTATTCCCGAGATTCCGGTCAATGGATTCCTAATCAGTACGGTGGTCGTGAAAACCTTGAAGCGATCGAGTTTCTGCGACGTGTCAACTCCATGCTGCATGCCGATTTTCCGGGAATCATGACGATCGCCGAAGAGTCCACCGCCTGGCCGGGAGTTTCCCGTCCGGTTTACACAGGAGGACTCGGATTCACGATGAAATGGGACATGGGATGGATGAACGACACGCTGCGTTTCATGCGTCGTGATCCCGTCCACAGAGAGTTTCATCTGAATGACCTGACGTTCAGAAGTGTTTACGCCTTTTCCGAGAATTTCGTACTGCCTCTCAGTCATGACGAAGTTGTTCACGGGAAAGGGTCACTGTTGTCTCAGATGCCGGGAGACAACTGGCAGAAGTTTGCCAATCTTCGATTGCTTCTGGCGATGCAGTTCGTCACACCCGGAAAGAAACTGCAGTTCATGGGCATGGAGATCGCTCAGTGGTCCGAATGGAATCACGACGGCGAAATCGACTGGATTCTTCGCACGTTCGAGACACATGAAGGAATTCGGCGGCTGATCTGTGACCTGAATCGACTTTACAGAAAAGAAGTCGCTCTGCACGAAGGCGATAGTCTTTCTGAAGGTTTCCGGTGGGTTGTCGGAGATGATCGCGTCAACTGTGTCACGGCCTTTCTCCGAAGGTCCGTCGACCAGAAAGAACAGATACTGATTCTCTGCAATCTGACGCCGACACCTCGCGCCAACTATCAGGTCGGAGTCCCCGCTGCCGGTTTCTATCGAGAAATCTTCAGCAGCGATTCAAAGTGGTATGGCGGTTCCGGAACGGGAAATCAGGGCGGACTCTATTCGAAACCAGAACCTTCTCATGGATTCGCAGACAGCATCCGGGTCTTTGCGCCACCACTTGGCGTGTGCATGTTCCGAGTTGTTACGGGTGACATGCTGGCAGATAAGAAGATTGGCTCCGGAGACGAATAAGCGTACAAGTAGTTTCAAAACCGGGACTGGCTCCCGACGGACGCGGTGTTTTGTGAAACTGCAAGAGTACCTTTCCCGGTTTTAAAATGTGATCGGTCAGACAGTTCGAAGTGACTGCTGATACGCTGTTCTCATGTTCTGACGGCGGGTTTCGTCGTCGAGCTGCGGGATCAGGGCTGAACGAGCCGCTTCGAATCGCTGTTCCACGGACGCGATCTTCTCGAGCAGATGTCTCATCGACACTTCATGCTGTTCGAGTTCCCTGATCAGCATCGGAGAGAGCTTCTGTCCTGTTTTCTCAGTGCGTTGACGCGCCTCCGTGACGCGACTCTGCGCAGACGTCACCTGTTCGAGTGATCGTTGCAGCTGGGTGATGGTCTTCATCGAGGACGGATCTTCGAGATTTTCCTGATCGTGAATTCGATTGATGATCTCGATGGAAGCTGAGAATACGTTCGTCTGATGCCGAATTGCTTCCGCAAGCTCCTGCTCTGCAGACTTCGGCATTCGCGACTCAGTGGCTCGAGTTGACATTGTGGTTCTCCCGGAGGTCCTGTGTCAGCTGTTTCAGCTTTCGAAGATCTTCTTCCAGTACAAGTCGTTCGTTGATCCGATCCAGCCACCAGATCGAAAGTTCATGGAGCCAGCCAGCTTCGGGGGCCTCAGCGATACGACGGTATCCCGCCTGAGCCTCGTCTGTTCTGCCAAGTCGTCGAAGACAGCAGGCAGCCTGATAACGGACCCAGAAGATCTCGTCGGGCGATTCTGCGGATGATTCAATCTGCTCATACATCTCGAGCGCGAGTACAAGTTCGCCTGTCAGGTAGAGATTGTCCGCAAGCCCAAGTCGATCAATCGGGCCATCGATCACAAAAGACTGTTTCAGCGACTTTCCGCCGGCATCCGACCCTGACTTTCGATGTGCCCCGTCCGCTGATTCATGGGCATCATCTGTTCCGTGCTTTGCTGACGTGTTCGGCATTTCCTCAGAGGTTGGAGGCGATGACAGGGTTCTGTTTCTCCGGTTCTGATCGGAGAAGATTGTGACGTTGCCGGTTGGTCCCGAATGTTGAGCAGCGTGGCCTGTCGAATGATCCTCTTCGTCCGCCGCCGCAGCCCGGGCAGACACAGGTGGAAGTGGCTGTGGGAGTACTGAGCCTGATTCTTCGGAGTCGTGAGACGATTCAGGATCTCCGGCGGCAGCATGATT
>JBKDKA010000137.1:0-10912 GCA_046345315.1 Planctomyces sp. | reverse complement strand
GACTGCAACGTACTGAGTGTTGTGAACTCGAAATGAATTGAAGAAGGACGCGGAGGTTCCGCCTTCGAAATGCATCTCTCCCTGAAATTCCACGGGCACCGAGACGCGACTTCCCGGCCTTTGAATCCCGTGGAGAATCCGACCTCGCACTTCCGTCGGCATCTGCATCTTCATCGTCCAGAGCGTCATTCGGATCGTGTACCAACCCAGGTCCCCCACACAACCTGCCGGTTCCAGTTCACTGCTGACCCGGATGTTCGTCGTGAACCATTCCTCGGGTGCACAGAAGCAGAACTGTGACGCAATATGACGAATGGTTCCGATCGCGGAGGGATCGTCGAGCACGGCTCGCATCGCGGGCAGCCGGGAACTGTGCATGAACATGACGCCGTCCATGAACTGCAGGTTGCGTTCGGAGCACGCCTGAATCATGGCTCGCACTTCGCCGACATCAACGCCACATGGCTTCTCGACGAGCACGTGCTTTCCAGCCTGAGCAGCCTTCAGAACCCACTCCGTTCGTATCGCTGTCGGCAACGGAATGTAAACCGCGTCGATGTCCTTACGCTGCAGCAGCTGGTCGTAACTGCCCAGAGCATCGACTGTGTGGGAAACTGGAACAGACGCCTGGCAGGCATCAATGAACGTCTTTGCCTTCACAACGTCGCGACTGGCGACCGCGACAAGCTGACTGTTGCCGGAGGCGGCAATGGAGTGCCAGTTCTTGCGAGCGATCTCGGCGGCACTCAATACACCCCATCGACAGACTTTTGCACTCATGATTCAGCGGACCTGCTCTGCAGAATTTCTTGATACGTCATTGATGCGAACCGACAGCTCAATCGCAACTGTCGACAGCAATGCAGACGCAGGCTACCGAGGCGCGTACGGATTCGCAACTTTGCCGCTGCGGACGGACATCGGGCGCAGACAACGCACGAGAAACCCAAGGCGATCGCTCGACTCTGCAGTTTCCCGCCGGTGCTTTGGCTAACCCTGGTTTCGAAACCGGGACTGGCTCCCGACGAACGCGATTCATTCCGGGAAATTCTGCAACAGGAAGGTTGCCTGTCCCGGTTTTGAAATGCGATCTATGCAGACGCCGCTTCCGGTGTTGCGCTGAGGCACTTGTCGATCTGTCGAATCGCCTGACGAAGACGCTGTGAATTCTCGACGATGGCCAGCCGAAGACAGCCTTCTCCCTCCGGGCCGAAGCCACGTCCGGGACTGACTGCAACGCCGCCTTCGTTGAGCAGTTTCATTGCGAACTCAATCGAACCCATCTTCTTCCAGGGTTCCGGGATTTCCGCCCAGACGAACATACCCGCACGTGGCGGAGTCACGTTCCAGCCCAGGCGAGTCAGTCCGTCGCAGAGCACGTCGCGACGTGCCTGATATTCGACGGCGATGCTTTCCACTGCCGCGTCGCAGTGACGCATTGCAACAATCGCTGCGATCTGAATCGGAGCAAAAATTCCGTAGTCGTAATATCCTTTAATTGTGGCGAGAGCCCTCACCATTTCGCGGTTTCCGGTGCAGAAACCGATTCGCCAGCCAGCCATGCTGTAACTCTTGCTCATCGATGTCATTTCAACACCGACATCGATGGCACCGGGAGTCGACAGAAAGCTGGGCGCAACGTAGCCGTCGTAGCAGATGTCAGCGTAGGCAAAGTCGCTGATGACAAGGAAATTGTGTTTCTTTGCCAGCCGCACGAGTTCGACGTAAAAGTCTTTCTCGATCACAGTCGACGATGGGTTGTGCGGGAAGTTCACCACGACCACCTTCGGCTTCGGCACGAGATGCTCGCAGGTGTAAGCAATGTTGCGGAGATACTTTTCTGGATCACGAACATCCAGAGCAATCACGTTGCCGGATGCCAGCATCACTGCATAGACATGGATCGGAAACGATGGTGCAGGAACAATCGCGGTGTCTCCTGGCCCCATAAGTGCCAGACACAGGTGACTAAACCCTTCCTTCGATCCCAGACAGGCCAGCACCTCATCGTTCGGGTCCAGCCGCACGCCGTACCGCTTCCAGTACCGCGCTGCGACTTCTTTTCTGAGATTTCCGATCCCGTTTGAAACGGAGTATCGATGATTTCGCGGATCCGTGAGCGCTTCTTCAATCTTCTGAACAATGAGCGGATCCGGTGGATCTGTCGGATTGCCCATTCCCAGATCGATCACGTCGACACCCGCGACGCGAAGCTGATACTTCCGCTTGTTGATCGTACCGAACAGATACGGCGGTAATCGCCTCACTCGGTCCGCAACAGGAATGGTGAACGGATTGTCTTCAAAGAGGACTTCAGATTCGCTTCGCATTCTGGATTTCCGAAATGGTTGTTTGCCGAGCAACCCAGCTGCCGGCATTCTGACCTATCTTACACAGCTGCCCTGAATCCCGCGATGGCACATTCTCGACGATTTTTCGGTGCGAAATAAAAAGCGGCAGGAACTTCGCTATCGAAGCTCCCGCCGCAGTTCAGATCGGCAATTGTTTCCGAAACGCACCCGAAAAATCCCCGGTGCTCCGCAACGGAAAGCCTCCCGGATGCCGGAATGACTCAGTTGAGAGTCTCTTCACCCTTTTTCCAGTTGCATGGACACAGCTTATCTGTCTGCAGAGCGTCCAGAACTCGCAGGACTTCGTCAACGTTTCGGCCAACGCCGAGATCGTGAACGGCCAGCCACCGAAGAACTCCCTGAGGATCAATCAGGTAAACGCCTCGGAATGCGATGCCCTTCCCGGGTTCGAGAACTTCATATGCACTCGAAAGCTGGTGAGATGTGTCGGCGATCATCAGGTATCGCAGCTGCTTCAGATCGTCATGAGAATCACACCATCCCTTGTGGGAAAACACACTGTCTGTGCTTGCCGTCAGAACGACAGTCTCGCGATCTCCGAATTCGCCAAGCGCCTTGTTGAAGGCGACGAGTTCCGTCGGGCAGACGAATGTGAAGTCCAGTGGATAGAAGAACAGACAAACCCACTTGCCCTTGAAGTCTGCCAGTTTCAGATCGCGGAACTGATGGTCCGTGTTGTCTTTCGTACGATCGTAAGCCTGCAATGACAGATCAAGGCCCGGTGCCGGCTGCCCGATTCGAATACTCATCAGCAAAACCCTCTCAATGTTTTCGTTGTTCTGTGTTTCTTGTTTCCGCCCGATGCAATGCTCCGGGAGGCGATTCCCGCGGTGGTCGCAAACGCCCCGAGGAATGACGCATCCCTCTGTTTCCTCGGCAGTATAGAAGCGGCCCCCTGCAATTCAAGCTGTGGCGCATCGCAGAAGTTGAACCACGAATCTCACGGATTACACGAAAGAGTCGCAGGGCATGTAAGCATGGTCATGTTCCAGAAAGGTGAAGTTCGAAAGAACCTGGACCGTGCTGCAGAACTGCAGGGCGAAAGGGCAAAGTTCCAGTGGAACCCTTTGCATTGGCGATATCGAGCGATTGACGCGGCTCAGCAGGAGCTTCGCCCCCACGTTCAAGTTCTGCACTCGATTCAACTCGAGAGATGGCCGAGACGCGAGTTAAGGTATTCCTCCGCGTTCTCTGCGTCTCTGCGGGATAACGTGAACTCAGGTTGAACCACGAATCTCACGGATTACACGAATGAGTCGCAGGTCACGGAAGCTTGGTATCGTTACAGAAATGCGACACTCGAAAGAAGTTGCACCATGCTGCAGGCCGAAATCGCGATGATCCTGTGCATCCGTTTCTATCGTTGATGCCGAGCGGTTGAAGCGGCTCAGCAGGAGCTTCGCCCTCCCGATCGAATCGAATCGAATATCGTGATGTCCTGTCAGTTTCGAGGTGCTCCGAGAGTGACCTCCAGAACCATGATCGCTACGGTATTTCTTCGAACACCGATCTTCACAATGTTGCCGGGTTTTTCCTGTCGCAGATGATCGACGAGCTCATTGAAATCGCTCAGTTCAGAATCATTGAATGAGACGAGAACGTCTCCCGTCTGAATTCCGCTCCGTGATGCCGGAGAATCCGCAACGACAGACTGCACTCGAACTCCCGATTCTGCAGTATCCCCAAGATCCGGAGAGACTCCGAGGAAAGGGATCATTCCGCGTCGTGGACGGGAGACACTCTGAAATGTGAGCCATTCATCGGATTGATCCACCAGCCTCAGCAGCCGTTCGCTGTAATCGACAACGGAAACGATCCCGTCGATGTTGAGTGTCGCGAAATCGTCATCGGGAGTGTGGTAGTTTCCCGTCATTCCTGTGAACATCAGCAGACATGGAATCTTCGACTGATAAAACGGCAGGTGATCGCTTCCGCCAAACGGATCACGCACCACGCGAATTCCGATCGGGTCGGCAGCGTCAGCCTGTTCCACCAGAGCATTCAGTTCTACCGCCGTCCCCGTCCCGTTCACTTCAACTCGGTTGGATCGCAGGTGACCGATCATGTCGAAGTTCATCATGAACATGGTCTGGTCGAGAGGAAAAACGGGATGTTTCACATAATGCTGGCTTCCGAACAGCCCTTTTTCTTCGGCTGAAAAACAGATAAAGACAATCCGATGGTTCGGTTTTGGCCCGCTGGCAAATCTTCGAGCAAGTTCCATCACAGCGGATGTTCCGGATGCGTTGTCGTCAGCTCCGTTGTGAATTTCCCCCTGACGCTTCGGATCGCTTGCACCAAAACCTCCATAGCCGATGTGGTCATAATGAGCCCCCACGATGATGGTGTCATCAGCGTTCGGTCCGTCTCCCTCAATGACGCCGATCAGATTCTCCGCAGTGATCCGAGTTTCCGAGAAATCGACCGTAAGATCTGCCGACCAGCCTGTCAGCGGCTGCGAAACGGGCTTGAGCGTCCTGTCGATGGTGTCGCAGATCTCCTGAAGTGTTTTCAGTTCGCTGCCGTCGGAAAGCTTCAGAGGTGCCAGCCTGAGAAGCTCGTTCATCACATCCTGTCGGATCTGAATGAACGGGCAATCCTCCCCACTGTCACCAAAGCCGGAGACTGGTGACAGGTCATCCCGATCGGAGCTCGGAGCCGAATAGCAGTCGTTCACCAGAACAACAGCAGCAGCGCCCTGTTTCTTCGCGAGTTTCAGCTTGTTCTCCACAAACGAATGGCGAGATGTTTCGGCACCGAGAAACGGGCCGGACGCGTCACCCTGCCGTGGCTCCCTGCGCACCAGAACAACAATCCGGTCGGTGACGTCAACGTTCTCATAGTCGTCGTACTGATCTTCCTCGGACTGAATCCCGTATCCGACAAACACCAGATCGCCGGAGACAGTTCCGTCGGTACCAGCGGTCAGAGGCTGAAAGTCGGTTCCGAGTTTCAGGCGAAGGTTCTTGTCTCCCGGCGCCTGAAGCCCAAGGGATGTTGACTTTCCGGGTGCCGCATCATTCATGAGGACTGGAAAAGGCTGTCGCCCTGTCGGAAGCTCATCGGGCGAAGTCAGACCGGAATCCGCGAATTCCTTCAGGATATAGTCTGCGGCTTTCCTGATTCCCGGCGTATCGATTCCGCGTCCTTCCAGTGCGTCGCTGGCCAGATATTCGACGTCAGCTTTGATCCGACGGCGAGCGTCATCGTCCTCTGGATCTTGATCTTGTTGATCGCGAGCGCTGCGAGTAACTGATGGTGCCTTTTCCGGTGCCTTCTCAGCGGCATTGACCTCAACGGCAGCAGTAATTCCCGCTCGAATCAGATCCTCCGAAAGCAGGAATGCCAATGCAACGCAGAGATGGACAACGACGCGCCACGCTGCTGCGATGCCTGATGCATTCAGCACCGATACCGCGGACTCACATCCTGATTCTCGAGACACTTGCTGCTCCGTTGGCAAATGATCATTCATCCTGATGTCCTCAGGATACTCCAGTGTGATCGCGACAGATTGCCCTGCAGGCAAGTATGTCCGCTCGAATCTGAGCGATCAGCTCATCGACGCTGCGGAACTGCTCTAGAGGTCGTACCTGCTGCCAGAGTTCTACGGACAGAGTCTGATCGTAGAGGTCCCCGATAAAATCATCAATGTGACACTCGACTTTCGAAGTCGAGTCACCAAAAGTTGGATTTGGCCCGATGCAGACTGCTGCAACATGCTTTCGCGATCCGATCTGACAAGTCCCGGCATAAACACCATGTCCGGGAATCAGTGTTGCGATTTCGGCGAGATTCGCCGTGGGAAAGCCGATCGTTCGACCTCGCTCGGCCCCTCGAACGACTGTCCCGCTGATGGAATACGATCGACCAAGAAGCGATACGGCTGATGTGACGTCACCAGCAGCAATCAGCCTGCGGATACGTCCGGAAGAAATTTCTCGGTCGTACTCGCCGCTCAGTTCAACAACTCGGAGCGGTACTGCAGCGGCATCGCACAGCTTTCTCAGATCGTCGATACCACCAAGGCGATCACGGCCAAACCGGAAGTTCTCCCCTTCGACAATTCCGCGAACATTCAGCGATCGAATCAGGAAGCTCTCAAAGAAAACATCAGCACTGACAGCCAACAGCTGCGGAGTGACAGGAAGCACCAGAACGTGATCCACCCCTGCACTTCGAAGGAGTTCCGTTCGGTGCTGGATCGTTGTCAAAAGTGGCGGTGCCGACTGAGGACGAAGAATCGCCATCGGATGAGGATGAAATGTCACCGCGATGGAATGTGTGTTCTCTGCCGCCGCAAGTTCTCGAAGCGATCTCAGGAGCTGCCGGTGGCCTCTGTGAACACCGTCAAAGTTTCCGACAGCGATACAACCGCCGCGCAGCTTCGGGTGGATATCGCATCCGAAATCCATCATGTCTGAATTACTTTTTCGTCCCGAGCAGATCCGGCAGTTTCGCCACGAGCGTTTCGAACACGTCACTGCCAAGTTTGTCTTTCAGGAAGTCTACGAGCATCTTCAGAAAATCCGCAGACTTCTCGAGGCTGATTCCGGATTTTGCGAAGATCGACGCAATCGTGGCAAGGCTGCTGCCTTTTTCGCCCAGCAGTGAACCGGCGAGCGATGTGAGCGAACCGAACAGGCCGCCACCGACTTCGGGAGCATTCGCTGAGTCACTGATCAGTCTCTGAACCCCGGGCAGCTTTGCTGCGATCTCGGAAAAATCCGTGTCGCCAATCTGCTCCCGAACAAAATTCATGATCCCACCAGTGGCTGTTCGCACCTGAGAATCATCGATTCCAAGCTGCTTCGCTACCATCTTCAGAAATTCGTCCATTTGCCGGAATCGCTTTCTATGTTTGTGTTCAGTGTTTCAGCCTGTGCTCAGTGTTTCAGAATGCGACGAGCATTCTCTGTGTTTTTATCGCTCGCCACTGAGGCATGAGCTGAAAGCCCCGAATGACGCTGATCGGACCACTGCGGTTCGGGCCACCGCAGGCATCAGTGTACCGATACTGTACGCGCTCTGGTAAACCCCCCGAAGCCGGGAAGAAGCGGTTTTGCAGGAATTCAGGCAACTTATCCGTCGCAAATCGCCCTACCATCACTTAGCATTCATCTTCCGC
This sequence comes from Planctomyces sp., assembly GCA_046345315.1. Lineage (GTDB taxonomy): Bacteria > Planctomycetota > Planctomycetia > Planctomycetales > Planctomycetaceae > F1-80-MAGs062. Next base: position 3,412 of record JBKDKA010000137.1, on the reverse strand, counting down.
AGACATCCCACAATCGCTCGTTGTTTCTTCGTGAACAAACCGAGGAGTTGTCAGCATCCTGTGGAACTGGATTCTCTGGAACGCGACACAGCAAAAACCCATCTGTCGCGATGAATCTCCGGGGCAGACTCCCGGTTTATATGGAACAGTAATTGTCATCGAGGATGACTTCAGGTCTCTGAATATACAGGCCTCTGAATACAGCAGACGGACATCCGGTTTTTCAGCCCGCGAGAATGAACTTTTCGGTCAAAGAAAACTTTCGGTCATATCAAAGAGGGAGATCGATCATGAGCCAGTGGAAAAGAACTCTTGCAGCCGCGTTGATTCTGAGTGTTCCGGTATCTGTTGATGCTGCCCAGCATCCGCTCACGCCAGTCCCGGATGCTGTTTACTCATCTGAACCAGTTTACTCAGCAGATCAGCCACACATTTATGAAGTGCACAGTCCACCAGCGATCCCGTTGTTTCATCGGGTCAAATACAAAGACCTCGACGAGATGTCTCCCTGTGCCAAACCGAAACTGATCGTCGTCCGAAACCCATGTGAAGATGCATGCGATGCACCTTGTGTTGCCATTGAGATCTGCGTACCGACCTGCGGCTGTGAGCTGATCACTGTCCGCCGCAACGGAAACCGAATCCGTTACGACTACGGAAAATACGCCGTCGATGTCCGCATCAAGCGTGATCACATCGAAGTGGATTATCAGGACTGAGGGTCGCAGGACTGTATCAGTCACAGCAGACGGTGCTGAACCGGACAGATCACGGGAATCCTGCCCAATGAAGTGTCTTCCGATTCTGCGCCTGATGCGGCTGCCGACAGTCTTCACCGCACTGTCGAACATCCTGTGTGGATACTTTGTGTCTCGCGGAGTCAGGGTTTCCGACCTGACACAAAGTTCCGAACTTCCTTTGCTTTTGTCTGCCAGTGCTGGCCTGTACCTTGGCGGGATGGTTCTGAATGATGTCTGTGACTCCGCGATCGACTCGGTCGAACGGCCGGAGCGAGTCATTCCTTCCGGCCAGGTTTCCCGAACTGCCGCATTGTGTCTCGCGATCACACTGATGAGCCTCGGCATTCTCGCAGCGTTCGCTGCGGGAACGCCGAGTTTTCTGATTTCGCTCATCCTGAGTGTGCTCATCGTCGCCTACAACATCACCCTGAAGCACACCGCAGCCGGCGGAATTGCGATGGGCGGGTGTCGATTTTTCAATTTGATGCTGGGAGCTTCCGCAGCCCCGCACCTGGCTGAGGTATTCGGACTTCCTCAACTGGGCGTCGCGTTTGCGCTCTTCGTCTACATTACCGGTGTCACACTTTTCGCCCGGCACGAAGCTGGAGAACCCGGTGATGCGGCTGGCGGTGTCCGTCTGAGCTCAGAGAAATCCCGATTGCTGCGAACGGGTGTTTGCGTCGTACTGGCGGGATTGCTGATTGATGGCGTTGTCGGCTGGTATTCAGAATTTCCGGAACGTCCACGGATCGCGATGTGGCTTTCTCTGGGAATCATCGGCGGCAACATACTGGTCAGAACGGAACAGGCCATCAGAAACGGAATCCCGCGTGTGCTCCAGAAAACTGTGGGGCTGATGCTGTTGAATGTCATCTTTCTGGATGCAGCAATGGTCTTTGGCAGCACGGGAGACTCGCGACTGGCTTCGATCGTCGTCATGCTTGTTGTGCCGGCAATGCTGCTGAAGCGTCTTATCCCGATGAGCTGATTTTCCTTCTGTTCGCGGAGTGATATGCTCCGCTATTTGAACAAAAGGAGGATTTCGAACCATGCCTGACCAGTTCCTTCGCGATCTGCTGATGACTCCCGGAACATCCGGAGGAGAGCAGGAAGTTCAAAAGGTTGTGCGCCGATTCGTGGACTCATTCGCTGATGCCGTCACTACAGACGTCCACGGCAATGTCATGGCGACAGTCAATCCCGGCGGCAGCCCCACGATTCTGCTCGACGCACACTGTGACCAGATCGGGCTCATTGTACGCCACATCGACAGCCAGGGCTTTCTGCGAGTGAACCCGGTGGGTGGCTGGGATATTCAGATCCTGCTTGGACAGCGAGTTCTCGTGCACACGGCCGACGGTCCTGTCGTTGGTGTCATTGCCAGAAAACCCATTCACCTTCTGGATATGGATGAGCGCAAGACGATTCCGAAAATGAAGGACCTGCTGGTCGACATTGGTTCGACGTCTGAGGCAGAAACTCGTCAGATTGTTCGGATCGGCGACTTCGTCACGCCCGAACCCTGTCTTCGGGAACTGAGGAACGGGCGTCTTTCCGGTGTTGCGATGGACAATCGCGCCGGCGTCTGGGTGATCATGAATGCGCTGCAGCTGGTTGCGGAATCGAAACCGACGGCGCGTGTCGTGGCGGTTTCGTCCGTTCAGGAGGAAATCGGGCTTCGTGGGGCTCGAACGAGTTCATACTCCGTCCGGCCGGATATTGCGATTGTGGTCGACGTCACTCACGCGACGGACTGTCCGGGGATCGATCAGAACGAATTCGGACGGATTGAGACCGGAAAAGGCCCCGTCCTGGTCCGCGGTGCAAACGTCAATCCAAAGGTTCTGGAACTGCTGCAGGAAAAAGCGACGGAATCCGGAATCCCGGTCCAGATCAATGCTCTCGGCTACCCGGCAAGCAACGATGCTGCCGAAATTCAGCTGTCGAGAGGTGGCTGTGCCACCGGTCTGGTCACCATCCCGAATCGGTACATGCACAGTCCGGTTGAGTTGGTTGCGGAGTCGGACCTGCACCACGCGGCCTCCCTGATTGCTGATTTCTGTCTTGCAATCGACGGGAGTCAGACATTTGTCCCCTAGTTTGGGGAAAAAAGGCTTGCGACAATCCTGTATGATCCCCGACACTGGCAATTTGGCAGACATCAAGCGATTATCCCGCCTGAGACGGCAGTTCCGGCCTGATTGACGAAACCCTGAATTTGTTGCTGGCGCGGGGTGGCTCTATCTGGACGGATGCCTATCCGGCTGTCATCGTTAAGGACTTTTCCGGAAAGACGAGTGGATTTCCTGGTGGGCAACAGGAGATCAAGGATATTAATGGCAGTGCGGATTCGATTCGTCTGATATGGAAATTGTCGGAAGTGATTTGTGAAGTGGCCATGACCGGCCCGATTGTTTCGTACCCAGACATCCCGTGAAACGGAGGGACTTGTCAGTGAAGTTGACTCGACTGACCAGTCTTCGAAACATGGAGACATTGATGTCTCACAGCGTTGGTGATTCTATGCCGTTCGTTCTCGAATGCGTGTCCTGTTTCCGAATAATCCGCCTGATCTCATTATCAGGGCTGGCTGCAATCGGAATGGCGATCATTGTCATACCCACCGCAGAAGCGGTCGCCGCAGTTCAGGATCAGTCCATCGAGATTTCGGC
>JBKDKA010000136.1:0-17207 GCA_046345315.1 Planctomyces sp. | reverse complement strand
CCACTGAGATAAGCTCGAATGAAATGACTTTCTAATTTGAAAAGATCACACCCGCTTCCGCCCGGCTTGCCCGGGCGGAGCGAACAACTGACAGCTACAACTCAGGATCTGAACCATGCACGATCTCCGCCGGGCTTGCCCCGGCGGAATCCACGAGTGACTCGCTGCGTCCGCCGGGACAAGCCCGGACGGAAGGCGGGGCGGTGGTCTTTTCTGTAGCTGTCAGGTGTGGCCGCCCCCGGGGCAAGCCCGGCGGAAGGCGGGGTGAAAGGGGAATGCTGCTCTCATGGAAGCTGTTCTCGCACTCGGTTGAGCTCCTCGGTCCAGAAACTGTGATCGGTGGAGATCGTGTTGAATGAATCTGTTTGTGCCGGGAACGGTGCAGGTGGAACACCTGTTCCCATCTTTTCCAGGAGCTCGTGAATCTTCTGCAGATCCTGATCAAACGTGTCCGGAGGAAGTTCTATCTGTGGCGCCGCAACTACGTCTTTGTTCGGTGCAGCGATCTTATCAGGCAGCGCGGAGACTCGTGCGACAAGAACCTCTTCACGCGGAGTCACTGGTTCTGTCGGAATCAGTAATTCAGTGGCCGTGGGTTCGCTCACGATCGGCGAACCAGTCACGACTGATGGGCCGGCCGAAGAAGTTTTCTGTGATTTGGACTGCGTCGTCGGACGAGTGATCTCATCCCGCCCCGAAAACCATCCAGCGATTCCCATTCCGATCAATACAGACGCCAGCACCCCGGCGGTGATGACTGACACACGTCGCAATCCCTCGCGGTGACGCCTCCAGAGCCGTTTCCAGTGGAGCAGTGATGATCGGCGACCGTGCTGCAGTTCCAGCAGTAGAGTCGCCAGTCGCTGCTCGACTTCGCCGGCATCTCGAAATCGGTCATGCGGATTCTTCGACAACAGGCAATCCACGATATCCGCCAGTTCTGCCGGCACATCACTGTTGATGTCTTCGACCGGATGATGCCTGTCGTGACAAATCCGATTCAGCACAGCCAGCGCGTGTTCGGCTCGAAACGGAGGTCTTCCGGTACAAATGAAGTCGCGGACACTAACCAGACTGTAAAGATCCGAACGCTGATCCACCGGCAGACCACTGGCCTGCTCCGGCGACATATAATGCGGTGTCCCGGCGACAACACCTGTACGAGTCAGCGTGGCGTCATCGACAGTGCGAGCCAGTCCGAAGTCTGAAATCAGCACGCGGTCAATGGATTCTTCGAGCAGAATATTGCCGGGTTTGACATCGCGATGGACGACTCCCTGAGCATGAGCGGCGCCCAGTCCAGCAGCGGCCTGGCGCGCGATCCGCAGGATTTCGACCACCGGCAGCGGACCTCGTTCGTCAACTCGCGCCTGCAGCGACTGCCCCGGAACATACTGCATCACCAGAAACGGAGTTTCGCCATCGGACAGCACATCGTGAATCGGAGTTACGTGTTCGTGCACGACCGCGGCTGCGGACTGAGCTTCACGAGCAAACCTCCGGCGAGCTGCACCATTATGAGCCAGATGCGGTTTCAGCACTTTGATAGCGACAACTCGATGCAGTTCCGTGTCGAATGCTTTCAGTACGATGCCCATCCCGCCCGAGCCAATGATGCGTTCCACATCGTAGCGACCGATGCGTCCCAGCATCTCCGGATGGCTGGCGGGCGACAGAAAGTCGAGCGATACCGGCTCGCATTCTGCACCCAGATCGTGGTCGGAGTTGGAATCGTGTGACGGATCGATATTGACCACAATCGATGACCAGCTGGATCCTTTTCCGCTGGATAAATTTTCCGAATCCCATTCCCGGGCTCCGTCATGACAACTCAGCGAGTTACGAATCTCGTGTTCGAAGTCACCATCGCCGGCCAGACCCTGAAGACGAGCTCGGCACTGCGAGCAGAACTCCACGTGTCGGGAAAGATTCTGGAATTCACTGCTGTCTTCGTCACCATGCAGCAGCAGGTCCAGCTGAGCTTCATGACAACGCATCGTCATCCTCCCATCGGCGAACTTCGGTTCGCAGTCGAGCCAGAATCCGGCTGCGAGCGATATAGACAGCTCCCGGCGTCAGCCCCAGTTCACGAGCCACACAATCCGGATCACGTTCTTCAACGGCCGTCATCCAGAACGCCTGCCACGTTGAATCTCTGACAGTGGGACGGATTCTGTCGGCGGCCCGGCGAAACACTTCGCGACGAGCCTCCGTGCGGATCTGTTCTTCAGTGAACTCCTCAGAAGCATTGATGCGGTGAAGTTCGGAGTCATTCAGGTCTGCACGGACATCCTTCCGACGACGAAGCGAATCCAGAGCATCGCGCAGCTGATTTCGAGCGATCCGAAACAACCAGGTTCGGAAACGACCGCGAGCAGGATCTGGTTTCCACCGTCCGACAGCTCGGGCCACCGCCAGCATCACGTTCTGTACGAGTTCGCTCGCATCGGCATCCTGCAGACCGCCACGTCTGGCGAAGCGATAGATGAAGGGCTCATACAGAGTGACGAATTCACGCCACGCGTCTGCGTCGGCCGCCGAAGGCAGACGCAGAATCAGGCTGGCGCGAGTTTCCGGCACACGAGGCATGACAACGTTCTTTCGGAACTCACTGACCAGAAGCATTTACGTTTGAATTCAATCATCCAGAATCACACGTGAAAGCATCAGAAGTATCACAACACAATCTCGGGGTTACCAACATCTTCGCACAACTGCGTGGACTGAGTCAGCGGAATGGCGCCAGCCACGGGTAACAGTTCCTTAAAACGGGGCAACGCACCGGCGGCTATTGCTCTGCCAAAGATCACTTGATGTGTGCCACTCGCTATGCCAGTGTGTTCCAACCAAAAGCACTGGCATAGCCAGTGGCACACAATTGTCCCGAATGGCCGTCATCCCCGCGCAGGCGGGGATCCAGATTCTGCCACTGGATTCCCGCCTCCGCGGAAATGACAATACCGTACTCAAGCACATCACTTTGAACGTAAGCACGTCCGATTGACTCTGATCTTTCACGGTTTCTGAAAAAAGGTCGAATCAGTGAGGAAAAACTGCCTTCGAAAATATGGCTGAGTTGCCGTTGACAGTGAATGGCAACCTGATATCGTTCCGCTCGTCGCTGGAAGCCGAAGATGCGAACAATTCAGTGACAATGCAACCGGTTGATCCGGCGGAATGTGCCATACGAAGGAGCGATCAGCATGCCAACAGTAGGCGAGCGAATTCGGGAGATCCGCAAGAGTCGTAATCTGACTCAGCGTGAACTCGCCGATCGCGTGGGAATCAATTTTACCTATCTCAGTCGCGTCGAGAACGATCGTCTGGATGACGAGCAGACTCCGCGAGAAGAAACCATTCAGCGCATTGCACGAGCTCTGGAGACTGATGCGGACGAACTTCTGCTGCTGGCAAAACGAATTCCGGACGCCTACCGCGACCGGATCCTTTCCCAGCCGGCAGTTTTCCGCCGCCTGCTGAATCTCTCGGATTCAGCTCTGGAAGAACTTGTTCGGTCCGTGGAAGACAGGAAACGATCGCGATAACACCGATCGGATCCGGCTCGGGTGGTTCTGCCGTGCCGGATCCTGCGTGATCTCAGGAAACTGGATGCCAGCGAAGCAGGGAGTGCCTCGGTATGAGACGCCATGATTTGACGAAGATGCGGACTCGCACCATTGATGCCGTGACGGCTCTGCGGATTCGCCAGTATGAACAACTGACCGGAACTCCCGTGACGTTTCCCGTTCCTGTGGAAAAGATCGTGGAACGGATTCTTGGTCTGAACTTCGATTGGGTCGACATCGAAGAACGTCCGGGTGAGCAGATTCTGGCGGGGCTCATTCCCGAAGAAAAACGCATCGTTCTGAATTCAAAACATCTTGAACTCTTCAAAGAGAAGCCCGGTCTGGAACGAAGCACGATCGGCCATGAAGCGGGTCACTGGGATATTGATATCGATCGCACGAGCCTTCATCATCCGCGACTTCCGGGTTTTGAAATGCAGAGCAGCGTTGTTCGGCGGCAGGCAGCTGATCGACATGTTCTGGTTGAGGTTCTGAATCGCGCTGCGTACGACGATCGCTATTATGAGATCTACCGCCAGTTAACTGCGGGACAGGATTCACCGGAGGTTCGAAGTGCGGTGGATCGTTATCAGTCTTCACTGCTGATGCCGGACTGGCTTATCAAGGCCGCTGCTCTGGAATTTGATGTGACATCATGGCCGGATCTTTATCAGCTGGCCGAGAAAGCTCAGGTGAACATTTCCAATCTGGTCGTGCGTCTTCGCAGGCTGAACATCGTTTATCTGCCCGAAGGTTCGAAGGATCTTTATCCAGGGCGAGACGCATTCACCGGTCAGAAGCACCTGTTTTAAGCATACGGTTGTGTTCTCCCAGATCGGGAGGGCGAAGCTCCTGCTGAGCCGCCACTGAAATTCACGATGACCTGACCAAGCGGCTCGGCAGAAGCCTCGCCTTCCCGGAAAGCAGCCATGTCAGAAAAACTCATGCTTCGTGACCTTCGTGATCTTCGTGGTTAAAAACATATTAAACAGAAGGACGCGAAGATCGCAGAGGGGAAATGTTCTGGGAGGGCGAAGCTCCTGCTGAGCCGCTATCGATATTCGAGATGACCAGCCCAAGCGGCTCGGCAGGAGACTCGCCCTTCCGGATCTGAACACGACAGTCAGGCCATTCGCGATATCGGCATCGATTTCTTTTTTCTGCCTCACCTGTTGACAGTTGCTGACAACCATCAACTTTCCTGAACCATAATCTGTTTCACATTTCTTTATGAACGGAGTCTTCCATGCTCGTCCTTTCCCGAAAACCACAGCAGCAAATCCTGATCCCCGAACTCAACATCTGTATCACGGTGCTCAGCATCAGCCCGGGCCGGGTGCAGATTGGAATTGAAGCACCGCAGGGGATTCACATCACTCGGCCGGATGCCGTCAGTCCGCGAAGAGATTTGGAACGAACTGCTCATTGCGAAGTCCGAACTCAGACACACGGTTACGAACCAGTCTCATCTGAGAGCATTGAAGTCGCGGAATCTGAAGCCGATTCTGCCGTGCCGCGACTGCGTCCCCGACGTTTCCAGTCAGAAACTGCCGTGATGATGTCGAAGAACACGGGCGTCAGGAAGATGCCAAACAGAGTGACGCCCAGCATCCCCGAAAACACCGCCGTTCCCAGAGCTCTTCGCATTTCCGCACCAGCTCCATGACCGGTCAGCAGCGGAATCACGCCGATGATGAAGGCGAGTGATGTCATCATGATCGGTCTCAGTCGCAGCTGGCAGGCTTCCAGCAACGCATCTCGGCGCGGTATTCCAGCCTCATGGCGTGCTCGAGCAAATTCCACGATCAGAATGGCGTTCTTGCAGGCAAGCCCCACGAGAACCACAAACCCGATCTGTGTGAAGATGTTGATGTCCATGCGAGCGACGAGAACGCCCGCGATGGAGCACAACAGACACATGGGAACAACGAGAATGACTGCAAGTGGCAATGACCAGCTTTCGTACTGAGCCGCCAGAACAAGAAAGACCAGAATGACAGCCAGAAGAAAAGCATACAGAGCCGTGTTTCCGGCCATGAGCTGTAGAAGAGCGAGTTCGGTCCACTCCACACGAATCCCCGAAACCGCATTCGCTCGAGCAATCTGTTCCAGACGCTGGATCGCCTGACCGGAGCTCGCGCCTGATGCGATGTCAGCGTTCACGAATGCAGACGGATAGAGGTTATAGCGAGTCAGACTGACTGGCCCGCCGATATCGCTGAGCGCCACGATGGCGTTCATGGGGACCATCTTCCCATGAGCGTTTCGAACGTTCAGACGTTTCAGATCCTGAGATTCGGCACGAAACCGCGATTCTGCCTGCAGGTTGACCTGCCAGGTTCTTCCGAACAGATTGAAGTCGTTGATGTAGAGCGAACCGAAGTAAACCTGAAGTGTGCTGAAGACCTCGGCGAGCGAAACGTCCATGGTTCTTGCAGCATCGCGATCGATGGTCAGATAGTACCAGGGCGAATCGGCTCGGAAACTGCTGAAAGCGTCGACCAGCTCCGGTGACTGGTCCGCCGCATCGGCCACTCGGCTGCCGATCTTCTGGAGTTCCGTCAGGGGAAGATTGCCGCGATTCTCCAGAACAATTCGGATCCCGCCGGCATTACCAAGTCCGTCGATTGGTGGCGCTGCAAGAACATGGACGATCCCTTCGGAGATTCCAGCACCAAGAATCTCCTTCAGTTTCGCTGTAATCGCCGGACCGCTTCGATCGTCATCGCGACGTTTTTCAAATTCATCGAGCATTACGTAAATGGAACCGAAATTCGGTGCGTTGACGCCGAGCAACGCTGACTGCCCAGCAACGGCAAGCGTATGTCTGACTCCTGGAACACTGCCTGCCAGACTTTCAGCTCGTTCCATCACTTTCAGAATTCGATCGAGAGACGCGGAATCCGGCAGCTGAATATTGACCAGCAGGTACCCTTTATCCTGACCGGGAATAAATCCCGCCGGAGTCGACTGAAAGAGATCCCACGTCAGAAAGAGTAGCCCCGCATACATCAGGACAACCAGCAGCCGGACACGGAGCGACATAGCCACTGATCGGACATAGGCCCAGGTGAGCCCCTGAAATGCGCGATCGAAAAGTGCAAAGAGGAAGGCCAGCAATCGATTGACCAGACCACTGAGAATGCGACCGACCACAATCCCGATAAGACCGCAGATCCATGGGACAATCTCTGAGACAGAAATTCCAGCGATTGTCTGCGGGAGCCCCGGGATCTGCAGCATCAGCCCGGGCAGCCAGTACCAGGCCGCCAAGGCCACGGCGAGGATCAGCCCCGGACGCGGCAGCACCTCATGCCCACCATGTTCTTTCGGCTTCAGCAGCAGAACACAAAGAGCCGGTGACAGTGTCAGGGAGTTGAACGTAGAGATCAAAGTCGAGATCGCGATGGTGAGAGCAAACTGACGAAAGAACTCCCCTGTGATCCCGGAGATAAACGTGCAGGGCACAAACACGGCGCTCAGCACCAGCCCCACAGCGATCACGGGAGCCGACACCTCATCCATCGCCTGCAGCGTTGCGGCTCTTGCCGATAACCCGCGAGACAGATGATGCTCGACGGCTTCCACCACCACGATCGCATCATCAACCACAATCCCCACCGCCAATACCAGCCCGAAGAGCGTCAGCGTATTCAGGCTGAAACCCGCAGCCAGCATGGCAGCAAATGTCCCGATGATGGCCACGGGAACGGCAATCAGCGGAATCACGGCCGCTCGCCATCCCTGAAGAAACAGAAGAACCACCAGAGCAACCAGAATGACGGCATCCCGAAGCGCAATGAACACTTCGTTGACCGACTCCTGAATGAACGGCGTCGTGTCGTAAACGATCGAGTAGTCAACGCCTTCCGGAAACCGCGTTCGAAGCTCGTTCATTCGTTCACGAACTGACCCGGCCGTCTCGAGCGCATTGGATCCGGGAAGCTGATAGACGGACAAAGCTACCGATGGTTTCCCGTCGAGCGTACAGATCTGGTCGTAGGCGAGGGCACCCAGTTCCGTTCGAGCCACGTCTTTCAGGCGAACCACCTCCCCGTGTTCCCCCGTTCGAAGGATCATTTCGTCGAACTGACGATCTTCGGATAGCCGCCCGAGTGTGCTCATGGTGTACTGAAACACCTGAGCACTGGATGTGGGAGGCTGCCCAATCTGTCCGGCTGCCACCTGAACGTTCTGCTGTTCAATGGCCTGCACAACATCCACGGCCGTCAGATTCAGAGCCGCCATGCGATCCGGGTCCAGCCAGACTCGCATGCTGTAGTCACGCTGCCCGAGAAAAGAGATATCTCCAACACCGGAAAGACGCGACAGTTCGTCACGAAGCTGGATCGTGGCATAATTGCTCAGATAAAGATTGTCACGAGAACCATCCGGCGAATAAAGATTGATGATCATCAGGATGCCCGGAGACTTCTTCCGGACCGTGACGCCTCGCCGCTGTACCAGCTGCGGCAGAATCGGCTGCGCCAGAGCGACACGGTTCTGCACAAGCACCTGGGCGAGATTGAGATCAGTGCCCGATCGAAATGTTACCGTCAGCCGATACGTTCCGTCGTTCATGCACTGCGAAGCCATGTACAGCATGTCTTCCACACCATTGACCTGCTGTTCGATTGGTGCGGCCACCGTGTCTGCAAGCACTTGAGCATTCGCGCCAGGGTAGACCGTCGAGACTTCCACTGTGGGCGGAGTAATCTCCGGATACTGCGTGACCGGCAGCGCGAAAATCGCAATCCCACCAGCCAGCGTGACGATGATCGACAATACGGCGGCGAAAATCGGGCGATCAATGAAGAAGCGAGCGAACATGAAGGATTTTCAGTGTCTGGACGTTATCGGGATTCAGTAATTTTGGCGCTGGATGCGGACACGACCGGTAACTGAATGCCGTCATTGCGTTCGCGCGGTTTTGGAGTTCTGCTGAGCAGCTCCACCAGAAACGTCAACCATCGGAGAGACAATATCCAGCGAGCCGCCGGTCCTTCGATCACATAGAAGAAGACCGGAGTGAGAAAGACACCGAACAATGTGACACCCAGCATTCCGCTGAACACTGCAGTTCCCAGAGCTCGCCGCATCTCGGCTCCAGCACCTTCAGCAGCCACGAGCGGAAGCACACCCAGAATGAATGCCGCAGAAGTCATCACAATCGGACGAAGGCGAAGCTGACAGGCATGAAGCGCCGCGGTTCGACGATCGATTCCTTCTTCACGACGAGCCTTCGCGAACTCAACGATCAGAATGGCATTCTTTGAGGCCAGACCGATCAGAACAATGAAACCGATCTGCGTAAAGATATTGATGTCATGCCCGGCAATGGCAACGCCGGCCAGAGAACTCAGCACGCAGAGCGGCACCACCAGAATCACCGCCAGGGGCAACGACCAGCTTTCATACAGAGCTGACAGAACCAGAAACACGAAGACGACCGAAAGCCCCAGAACGATCAGACCGGTGTTTCCGGACAATCGTTCCATGAACATGATCTCCGTCCATTCAATTGCCATGGTAGGAGGCAGTTCACGCCTCGCCAGATTCTCAACCGCAGCTCTGCCCTGACCGGTACTGAATCCCGGAATCATGTTTCCATTGATCGCTGCGGACGGATACATGTTGTAACGCGTCAGCACCAGCGGGCTGCTGATGTCTTCAATCGTCGCTACCGATCGCAGCGGTACGATCCGTCCGTCACGATTTCGAATTCCCAGATTGAACGTATCTTCGACTTCATCGCGATACTGTCCGTCCGCCTGAACAATCACCTGCCAGGTGCGACCAAACTGATTGAAGTCATTGACGTAACGAGACCCCAGCGACGCCTGCAGTGTTGCAAAGACATCCCCGAGACGAACTCCCTGCTGTTGACACTTATCGCGATCGATATCGACAAACAACTGCGGGGAGTTGGCTTTGTAGATGGTAAACAGTCCTGTCAGACCCTGAGTCTGATTCCCCGCTCGGACCATGTTATCCGTACGTTCCTGCAGGACTTCGAGGCCAACGTCACCACGATCCTGAACCATCACCTTCATCCCGCCGGCTCGTCCAAGACCGGAAACAGCCGGCGGTGGAAAGACGTTGATCACCGCTTCCGGGATCTCCTTCGTATAACGCTGCTTGAGCTGACCGAGAATCGCATCGCTCGACATCTTCGGATCCTGACGATCCGAAAAGTTCTTCAGGATGATGAACATCGAGCCGAAGTTGGATCCGTAGGCGCTGAGAAGAAATGAGTTGCCGGCCACGGAGTTCACGTTCTTGACGCCCGGAAGTTCCTTTGCGATTTTCTCCGCTTTCGCGATCACCTCACGCGTTCTCATCGCGGACGCTGCGTCCGGAAGCTGAACGCTCGCCACCAGGTAACCTTTGTCCTGCGACGGTATGAAGCCCTTCGGAAGCTTCTGAAACGACCAGGCCGTGAGCCAGACCATTCCGGCGTAAACAACCAGAACCAGCAGCGGCACGCGAAGCAGCCAGCCGACACTGCGAACATACCCAGAGGTCGCGCGGCGAAATCCGAAATCAAACAACCGAAACAGCCAGCCCAGAAGAAAATCGATGATTCGAGTCATCCAGTCTCGCTCAGCCGTGGATGGACGCAGCAGCATGGCAGCCAGAGCAGGGCTCAGCGACAGCGAGTTCAGCGTTGAGATCAGAGTGGAGACCGCCACGGTCAGGGCGAACTGCCTGAAAAACTGTCCCACAATTCCCGAAACAAATGCGCATGGGATGAATACGGCACTCAGCACCAGACCCACCGCTATTACCGGCCCGGAAACCTCCTGCATGGCTCGAATCGCCGCATCACGAGGCTGCATCCCGTTCTCAATGTGATGCTGCACAGCTTCCACTACGACGATGGCGTCATCCACGACGATGCCGATCGCCAGAACCAGCCCGAACAGAGTCAGGTTGTTCAGGCTGAATCCCACCATCGCCATCACGGCGAAGGTACCAATGATGGCCACAGGCACCGCAAGCAGCGGAATGATGGCGGCTCGCCAGCCTTTCAGAAAAATCAGAACGACAATCGCCACGAGGATCACGGCATCCCGAAGTGCCTTCACGACTTCAAAGATGGATTCGCGGATGAAAGGTGTTGTGTCGTATCCGATCTCGTACTGCACGCCTTCCGGAAAATCCGCTGAAAGCTCCTTCATGGTGGCTTCCACCATGTCGGCGGTCGCCAGTGCATTGGCATCGGCCAGCTGAAAGATCGCCAGGCCGACTGTGGGCTTTCCATCGAACCGGTTGCTGATGTCCTGACTTCGAGCATTCAGATCAACGCGACCGACATCTCGAATTCGCACGACGCTCCCGTGCTCCCCCGTTCGAATCACCATGTCCGCAAAGTCGTCCGGGTCTTTCAGTCGTCCCTCAATCGCGAGCGGAACCTGAACGGCAATCCCGTTCTCCGATGGCTGCTGACCGATCTGACCGATGGCAGGCTGGAGATTCTGTTCGCGAATGGTATTCACGACGTCGCTGACTGTCAGATTGTGAGCAACCAGCTTCTCCGGATCGATCCAGATTCGCATGCTGTAGTCACGCTGACCAAAGACCAACACTTCCGCGATGCCCGGCAACCGCGACAGTTCATCGCGAATCTGAAGCACCGCGTAGTTGCTCAGATAGAGCTGATCGTATTTTCCACCCGGCGAATTCAGACTGACTGTCATCAGGATGTCCGGAGAGCGTTTCTTGATGACGACGCCCGTCTGTCGGACCACGTCGGGCAGCTGTGGTGTCGCCAGAGCAACACGGTTCTGCACGAGCACCTGTGCGAGGTCGAGATCGACTCCCGGTTTGAATGTCACCGTCAGTGTATAAGAACCATCGCTGGTGCTCTGAGAGGACATGTAGAGCATGTCCTCGACACCGTTCACCTGCTGTTCAATCGGTGTTGCAACGGTCTGAGCGACAACTCGCGAGCTCGCTCCCGGGTAGTTGCAGTCGACCTGAACGGTCGGCGGTGCCACGGGCGGATACTGAGCAATCGGCAGCGTGAATACGGCCAGACCTCCAGCGATCGTAATCAGCAGGGAGATCACGGTTGCAAAGATCGGACGGTCAATGAAAAATCGGGCAAACATGAATTTGCAACTCGCCGCAGGAAGCTGACTGGTCGATTGTTGTCAGAATCTGCCTTCGTTACTTTTTCGAAACAGAACCAGTCGGAACACCAGCGGATGTCAAATCGGATTTTCCGGATCCTGCCGGCACCGGCTTCACTTCCTGACCGGGTCGAACTCGCTGCAGTCCGCTGATGATGACGCGATCGGTCGCCGTCAGCCCTTCGGTGACAATGCGACGTCCTTTGACAGCTCGCCCTTCAATCTTGACTCTTCGATAGGCCGCCTTGTTCGCGTCATCAACGACATACACGTATCGCTGCCCCTGGTCACTGCCGAGTGCTTCCTCCGGCACCAGAAGAGCATCCCGCGGCGTTCCGATCGGTGTTCTCATCCGAACGAAGAGCCCGGGCGAGAGAAATCCGTCCGCATTCTCGATGGTGGCTCGAGCTGCCATGGTGCCGGTCTGTTGATCCACGTGGTTATCAAGAAACGTGACTTTGCCCGTTCTTGAATAATTGTCTTCGTCCGAAAGTGTCAGCTGAACATCGAGCGGACTTTCACGGCTGAATTGAAGCGTGCCCTGTTCGACCAGACGCTGCAGCCTCAGCAACGTTCGTTCATCGATCGCAAACCACGCATGGATCGGGTTGACGCTGACGATCGTGGCCAGAGACGTCTCATCAGCTTTCACGAGATTCCCCGGATCCACCATTCGGCGACTGATCTTCCCGGAGATGGCTGCCGTGACTTTTGTGTAAGACAGATTCAGCTTTGCGAGGTCGTGATCAGCCTCCGCTTCAGTGACTGCGAACTCAGCCTCTTCGCGATCGAACCGCGCTGCATCCGCCTGTTCCTGCGATGTTGCCTGCTGTGTCACAAGAGTCTTCGTTCGCTCTTCAGTACTCTTCAGTCGTTCCAGCCTTGTTTTCGCCTGACCAAGTGCTGCCACTGTTCGATCCACTTCGGCCTGATAAGGTCTCGGGTCCAGTTCAAACAGAAGATCCCCCTGTTTGACCATATCTCCATCCTGGAACAGGACTCGATTCAGATATCCTGTGACTCGAGCCTTCATTTCAACAGTTTCGGCTGCAGCAAGTCGCCCCGGATAATCCTCGGAATGAACAACTGGCTCAGTCTCGGGAGTGGCAACAATCACTTCAGGCGGAGGCGGCGCCACTGGCGCTGCCACCGGAGCTCGATTGCAGCCACAGGAGACAAACAGCAGAATCAAAACGCCGCACCTGACGGTCGGCATTGTCGGCTTCAATTGCATGGAACTTTTTTCCGGTATCAGAATCCCGATTGTCAGAGTCTGAGATCAGCGACAGACAGGGAACTGTTTTCGGACCTGGAGCGAGATGTGGCAGGAGGTGGATTGAAATTCAACCGGAGTGACCGGTAGATGCCCGTCGGTTCATCACTGACGAAAGACGAATTCTCGCCCGAGACTCTCTCCGCTTTCATGCCGGGGATTTCTATCATACCCGAAATCACGATACGATTCGAAGAGTCGAACGGCCAGGAAGGCCTCGGATCGCGTATTTTCCCGCCGTCTGGTCATGACGGCTTTTCCGATTCTTCAGGCCGCGCCATGCTCTACACAGGCTGTTTTTCATTTCGGTGCGTCCTCTGTGCGGTTCTGATCTGCGGCTTTCTGAACGTCGGTGAACTTTTGACAGCCAGCGGGGAGGACCGGATGTTTTTCTCTCCGGTAACTCCCCGACGAATACTTGCCGCGATGGCATTTCGCGGCGCATCACTTCAGGCTCCGGAAAACACCGCCGCAGCGATCGAACACGCGATTGAAGACACAGTCGAATGGATCTGCATTGACGTGCGCCGGACTCAGGACTGGCACCATGTTCTCCTGTCCGATGAATCTCTTGGCAACATCACCGGGACAGCAGGTTCTGTTCAAACTCCAGGTCTCGAACAGATCCGTGCTCTGGACGCAGGAAAATGGTTCTCGCCGCGTTTCGCCGGCGAACGTGTGCTCACGTTGTCAGACGCATTGGCTCGAGCGAAGAATCGAGCAAACCTCCGCATTCGATGCCACGACGTGGATCCACGCATGCTCATTCGCGAAATCCGCGAACATCAGATGGAGAATCAGGTTGTCCTCTCCGCCTCTGCATCGACTCTGGAGGCACTGCACGAAGCCGAAGTGGCCAACTCTGGCAATGAGAACCTCACAGGTCATCCGATCAGATATCTCACCCCATGGCCAGGAGCACCTGCAGAGAATTCCGACCGTCAGAAGTCTGAAAAGGACATCGCATCATGGTGTCATCACCAGCGATTGCAGCAAGCGAATTCCGACAAAGGTGGACTGTCGCTCGCGATGGTGGAGCTGACGCCCGAACAGGCAACCATCGAGAACGTGACGGCCTTTCACCGTGAAGGTCTGCTGGTTGTCGTTTCGCTGATCTCATCGGATCAGTATCCCACAGTCAACGGCGCAGCGCCGCAACATCTCCCTGCGATCGCAAATGCAATTGCTGCAGGTGTCGACATCGTGGAAACTCGATTTCCGGAAGACGTCGTCGCAGCCTCCATTCGACATCGACTTGAGAGCTCCGGGAAACCAGTTGTTCGCATCGCATACCATCGCGGAGCAGGGCGATACGCACCTGAGAACACCTTTCCGGCACTCTGGTCTGCAGAGCGTATGAAGGCGGACTTCGTCGAGATTGATGTTCGAACCACCGCCGATCAGCAACTTGTGCTTCTGCATGACGGGTCGCTCGATCGAACCACAACGGGCACCGGGCCAGTGCGAGAACAGACCAGCGAACGACTGCAGATGCTTGATGCGGGAGACTGGTTCGGGCTACCGTTTCAGGGGACGAAGATCCCGATGCTGGATGATTTTCTGCACGCGATGAATTCCTCGACAAGCCTTTATTTCGATGCCAAAGACATCTCACCGGAAGAGCTCGCTGCATCACTCAATCGCCACGGGATGACGGATCGAGCCTGCGTCTATCAGAGTCCGGAATATCTGGAGCGACTCATGAAGATCGCCCCGGAGATCCGTCGAATGCCCGCATTGAGAAATGCGGACGATATCGACCGACTGGCAGAACAACTGAAGCCCTGGTCGTTTGATGTCCGCTGGTCAATCCTGTCCAGGGAGCTCATCCAGCGCTGCCACGAAAAAAAGATTTACGTCTACAGCGACGCACTCGGTCCGAACGAAACCATCGAGAAGTATCAGCAGGCCATCCGTGACGGAATCGATGTCATCCAGACCGACTACCCGCTGAGAGTACTCCGCGCCGTGGAGCTGATGACCTCACCGCAATGACATGAACGCCAGATGAAAACGAAATCTGGACCGTCAGAGAAACTGTGTTGAAATTCAGGGAATACACGTCGCTGTCTTCGGCGACGTTTGCTGAGAGCGACATCCGAAAATACCAGTACGAAACATCCTGCCCCTCCGGCGCAGATATCCGACGGGATGCCACTGGGCTTCAGCCCGATTCAGGTGCGTCTGTCAAAGGGACGATGTCTGCGACATCCAGAGCATTTTGACGATCGACGTAATCAACAGGAACTCGATTCGTATCATCGAAGAGCTCGAGCTGTTCCGCTGGATCGCAACAGCCATCGAAAGTCATGCGAAGATGGTTGCATAAAAGTGCCTGTGCCAATGGCACGTTTCAGACATCGGCGATGCAGATGTCTCCATTCATAACGCTGGCATAACGTCTCATTCTTCGTCCCGGTAATCGGCTGCTTAGAATGGTTGCCGTGTCCATTCAAAGTCATCAGTGGCATGACATTGACACGTGATGGCGATGAGATTTTTTTCTCATTCGACCGGTTGGCCGTAGAAATCCTGCCGAAACATTCGTTAAGCTCGCCAGCGAAAATAGTGTCCATATGTTGCTCAATTCGTCCTGTTGTGCATACATCGCTCAGCAGAGACCACCTGATAAAACATGGTGACCGACTTTCTTCCGCCGTACGGCATTTGCAGATCACGAACCGACAGAGAGCGAGACGGAGATGCGAAAAGATTCAGACGTCTGGAAATGGTGCTTCGGCATTCTCCTGATTTCAGGATGCGGGACGGAGTCGCCGGTTCAGCCGACGAATCAGCGTTCGGATTCTGCTCCGGCTGAGGCCGCCGTTTCGCAGGAGACGACACCACCAGCGGTTGTCGACGCATCTCATTCCGATGCGGAGCCATCACCGTCGACTGCAGCCAGTTCAGAATCTTCCACAGAAACCACGCAGCCCGCGGCGCGATCAGAGACAGCGTCAGAGAAGAA
The DNA here is from genome assembly GCA_046345315.1 of Planctomyces sp. Taxonomy (GTDB): domain Bacteria; phylum Planctomycetota; class Planctomycetia; order Planctomycetales; family Planctomycetaceae; genus F1-80-MAGs062. The sequence continues at coordinate 1,265 of JBKDKA010000136.1, read as the reverse complement.
AGTCGCTTCTACGGCGGGCGACGAATCCATGACAGCCCGCACTCATCAGATTGCTCCGGGCGACAACGTCCAGTTTGAACTGCAGGCTCGACTGATCGAAGCCGTTCCCGGAGATGTGATTCAGCTGGAGGCGGGCCGGTACGTACTCAATCGCCAGCTCGATGCAGTTGCTGACAATCTGACGATTCGAGGGCAGGGTGGTGACCAGACGATTCTGACCTTCAAAGACCAGACAGCGGGTGGTCAGGGCATTGAAGCCACCGGCAACAATTTCACGCTGGAAAATCTTGCGATCGAAGACACTGCCGGCAATGCCGTCAAGATTCTTGGAGCAAAGAACGTCACACTGCGCGGTGTTCGAGTCGAATGGACCGGTGAACCCACTTCTTCGAATGGAGCCTACGGGCTTTACCCGGTCCAGTGTGAAAACGTCCTCATCGAAAACTGCACATCGATCGGGGCATCCGATGCCGGGATCTACGTCGGTCAGTGTCGCAACGTGGTTGTGCGTTCGTGCCATGCAGAACGAAACGTCGCCGGCATTGAAATTGAAAATACCGTGGACGCGGATGTTTATGGAAATGTCGCAACGAACAACACCGGCGGTATTCTGGTATTCGACATGGCGGGGCTGCAGCTGAAGGCCGGCAGCAATGTCCGTGTGTTCAGGAACAAAGTGACGGCGAACAATCATCGGAACTTTGCCGATCCAGGTGGCGTCGTTGCAGCAGTGCCTCCGGGAACCGGAGTCATGATCATGGCGACAGATCATGGCGACAGATCATGTCGAAGTCAGCGACAATGATCTGGAACAGAATCAGACAAGCAGCGTGCTGATTGTGAGCTACTTCGTGATTGACCGAAAGATCAGCGACCAGACATTTGATCCGATCTCTGAATCGATCGTGATTCGCGGCAACCAAATTTCCGGTGGAGGCACGAGTCCGGCCGGAACGATTGCCGAGATGCTGAAGCCTGTGCTCGGAGAACGTTTTCCTGACATCATGTGGGACGGCGTTGCAAATCCTGAAAAACCACAACCATCGTTCAGCATCAGTGAAAATGGCGATGCATCGTTCGTCAACTTCAATCTTCAGCTGCTGACACCTGAGAATGTCCAGGCAGGTAAGTATACCGCGGACACAGACATCAGCAGAATGAACGCCGTGATTGATCCGCTGGGTGAAGTGACGCTTTAGGTACACGATATCGCGGCCGTTGGCAGTAAAGCAGTCCGTGTTTATCGGACTGTTCCAAAGAAGCTG
>JBKDKA010000135.1:0-18094 GCA_046345315.1 Planctomyces sp. | reverse complement strand
GCCATATTGAATGGCGGAATGAAGCTGGCTGGAATTGCGAGCTTGATTTTCGACGCTCCCTGAAGTGTCACCTTCGTGTTCAGCACATGCAGAACCTGAAGATTTATCAGACCTGTCAAATATTCCATGCCTTCGTCTGTGATCGAAGTGTCTGCGAGCCCAACTTCGGAAAGACTGGTGAGCTCCCCGAGAATCTTCAGTCCGTCGTTTGTGATCGGGGTCGCCGTCAGCCAAAGTGTGGAAAGTTTCACCAGCGGTTTCAGATGAGAAATTCCTTCGTCCGTGAATCTCGTATTTGCGGCATCGAGTTCCTCAAGAGATGTCAGTTGATTCAGGTGTGAAAAGCCGGAACCGGATAACGCAGTATTGCTGACATTCAGGACTCGAAGTGCGGTCATCTGCGAAAGGGAATTCAATGCCTCATCTGTGATATTTGTTCCGCTCAGACTGAGCACCTTCATCTGTTTCAGCGACGCGAGATCCTGAAGCCCGGCATCTCCGATCTCAGTGCCACCCAACCATAATTCCTCAAGTTGAGGTAGAGAAACCAGTTCTTTAATTCCCACGTCTGTAACCTTTGTGCCTGTCAGTTTCAGTACCCGGAGTTTGCTCATCGTCTTCAGGTGCGAGATTGCTGAGTCGTCGATTGCGGTCCCATCAAGATTCAGAACCTGAAGACTGGAGAGGGAACTCAGCACAGAAAGCCCAGCGCTGGTGACCGCCGTTTGTTGCAGCTCAAGACGCTCAATGCCCGGAAAATCCTTCAGTGCTGAAAGCGCACTGTCATCGACGCTCGTTTTCCCGAGTAACACCGAGACAACTTTTCTGGACGCTCCTTCTCCAGTGGTTTCAACACGCCCGCCTGCCTCTGAAATCCATTTTGTAGCAGGATCGGCCGATTGTCCGTCGCCGTCGGAACTGCCTCGAGAGCATCCGGTTGTAAGTGCCAACGCAACTGCGGCTGTTGACATCAGCAGGAATAGGTGTACGGATCCGAACGCGAACACGTTTGAACGAGACATTGATGAAACTTCACAAAAGTGTGGAAACTGAATTCAGCGACCATATCGATCCTGAATTACATCTGGTTGTTCGCCAAAACTTATCTTCATTTCTTTGGTGTGGATTTCTTCGACTGCAGATCGAAATTGAAAACATTGTCTTCATCCTTGACGTCAGCAGTCAGCGTCGACTTCGTATTATATTCCTCGCCAATCGGATCCGATTCGCCGATCGGGGGTTCTCCATCCGGCCATTCGGTGGAAATCTCGACTCGATTGATACCCACACGGGCACCATCGACTCCGTGAAGATACTTGATTTCGTATTTACCATTCTCGTCAGTGGAACCCGTACCTGGACGGCCACCTCCCTGAGAGAAGAACTGCACGAATCCATTCGGGTACGGTTTTCCGTCAATTGTGATCGTCCCTGTCACAGGCGCCAGTTCCGGAAGATCGCCGCGACCACATCCGAATGCAGTACAGACAATCAGTGAGAAGAGAAGTGCGGAGTATGAGGCTCTGGGCATTGTTTTGACTCAGATTTCTTTGTTAAAGCAATACTGCGTTGTGTTGTCATGTAAACACAACTGAAGTTGCGATACCTGGCTTGGAACAAAAGAACCGGCGGTACCTGCAGCACTCTGTGCTTCTGATACCGCCGGTCTCGTGGTCTTCAAATTGAATAATGATCTTCCGGTTCAGAATTCTCCGATGACAAGACCATCATTTCGAGCGGCAAGTCGTCCGAGGGTGTTTGTAACAAGGTCAGATGGGTATGGTGCAACTGCCACAGTCCCCTTACGCTGATCGATGTTCTCGCTGATGAACCGAACCGAACCGTCGCACAAAAGGAATTGCACGCCACCTTCATGAGCACTGTTGAATGCGCGCTGCTGATGACCACGATTCGATGTTGAAAAATTCAGCCCGTCATACGTCAGGCCAGCAACGTTGGTGAACGCAGTCTTGATGCTCCAGCTTGTGCTTTGAGCAACGTTTGCAAGTGGTGAGGCACTGATCGCGTAGATCGTACCAGCACCAGTGATCAGGTCATTGAACTTCCAGGCTCGCTCGCCCACCATCAGCGTGTTGCTCGTGCCGTCCGTGATGCTCGAAATTTTAACGCGAGAGTTCTGAGCGGCGATACCAAGTGACGGACCGTACTGATGAGGATTGATCGCTGGCGTGGTGCTGTCACCCGGACCCGATACTGCAATGTAGTTCGAGGTGGCGATAGAAATCTTACCAGTTCCATCAGTAATGAACCGAGAGTAGTTCCCCGTTGCGATTTCCTCTCCTGGGAACGTGTCATCGAATTCGTTCAATGCAGCGCCGATGTCTGAAGGACATCGGAATACTGACAGAGGTGTCTTCAGTGATGCGAGCCCAACGGTGGTCAGGGCAGCAGCCTGAGGCTTTTGTGTTCCCGGGCTCAGATTGTTGTACAGATTTCCCTGATCCAGGCTCGGGAGCAGAAATGTTCCCCATGCCCAGCAGCCAACTTCCGCGGTGTTCAGATTCGCTGGAGAGACAAATGGTGCCACGGCTGGAAAATCGGAAACATGACCTGGAGGAAACGTGTCAAATGAATCGTGGTAGTTGTGGAATGCCAGTCCCAGCTGTTTCAGATTGTTCTTGCACTGTGTTCGGCGAGCAGCCTCACGTGCCTGCTGCACCGCTGGCAGCAAAAGTGAAACCAGAACTGCGATGATGGCGATCACCACCAGCAGTTCGATTAGAGTAAACCCTGATCGCGTCTTCATTTTCATAAACAGTTTCCTTTAAAAATGAACTACCCGGAGCCTGTCCAACAAAAACCATAAAAACTGGAAAACATTCCAGAATGTCACAACAAAATAAGAATTCAAGAACAGGTATAGCAGAAATGTCCCTTGGCAATCTCTGGTTGCAATCGTCGGCATCTTTATGCCAACTATCAATATCACGCGACAAAACTCTCGCCATCCAGGAGCAAACTTTGGCATCAATCACTCAAGGAGGTTTGGGCACTCCAGGACATTGAACTACAGAGAGCCAAAAAATGATTCTCAAATGGGTCCGCAGACACTCGGCGATCGATTACCTGTCGCCGATACAGTTTGAACAGGCCGCATAAACTTAACCAAGCGCCCACTATTCGTGGGTAAGTCCAGAGCCTATACCCAGATGGAATCAGGAAAGCCCCATCAGGGGGAAAAATCAAAGATCATTCAAGCTGCAACAAAGTGCAATGAAAGAGATATTCCGATATATCGGAACACCAAGGGCCCGATCAATTGTTAACAATTTTCGGGCAGAATTTCAACTTTGTTTAGGGGGTTTCTTCGGTAGAAATTTCAGAATCCTGAACTCTGCCGCCATTCTTCGTTGGATTTTGTCGCATCGCCGCGGAAATTCAGGGCGTAGTCCGGATCCATTGACGTCAGATGTGCATCGCTTTGAACTCGTTGCATTTCGGTCTAAAGCTGATCTGCTGCAGGACATCTTTTTCGAGGTCAACTCCCGGCGCCAATTCGACGAGTTGGAGCCTGTTCTCACAAAACCTGAAAACAGCTCGTTCGGTAATGAAGAGGATGTCCTGCTGCTTTTGCCGGGCAAGCTTCCCAGAAAATGAAATCTGCTCCACCTGCTGAACAAATTTCCGAGTTGCACCCTCACGCAGGATCCTGAGTCTTCCATTCCGGACCTCAACCTCAAGCCCGTTCGCGGTGAGAGTGCCGCAGAAAATGAGACGCCGGGCGTTCTGTGAGATATTGACGAAGCCCCCGACTCCCGCGAAACGGTTACCGAAGCGGGAAACATTAACATTGCCGTGCTGATCCACCTGAGCTGCACCAAGTGCGGCAAAGTCGAGGCCACCGCCATCGTAGAAGTCAAACTGGGCGGGCTGGTCAATGATCGCCTGAGGGAAAAGCGATGCACCGAAGCTCAGCCCGCCGGCCGGAATGCCACCGATCGGCCCGCTTTCCAGCGTGAGCGTGACCTGGTCCAGTATTCCTCGTTCTGCCGCAATCTTCGCGATGCCTTCCGGCAGTCCGATTCCAAGATTCGCAATCGACCCCGGCAGCAGCTCATCACAGGCTCGCGATGCAATAATCCGCCGTGCGTCAGGAGGGATGTTTTCATCGGCCAGGTTTCGGAAAACATCGAGGCTGGTTGCCGGGCTGCAGTACCCCTCGTTGAACTGTTCGCCGAAGGTCTGCCAGTGGTCTTCCGGAGAGGCGACGACAATTGCTGTTACGAGACGACCCGGAACCCGGACCTGCTGGGGAGGTACCGGGTGAGGCAGCAGTTTTTCCACCTGAGCGATTAACGGGCCGCGATGGTTGTGGACTGCCTGAGCAATCGGCAGAACTTCTCCAATGATCGCTTCTCGGTCCATCACCAGGTTGCCGAAAGGGTCTGCGGCCGTTGCGCGGATAATTCCCGCGTTGATGGGGAATGAATGGTAGAACAGCCACGTTCTGCCACGAAGCTGAATTCGTTCGACGAGTGCTTCTGTGGTGCGGTCGTTCAGTCTGCCGCCGCTGAGTTCCGGGTCGATGAATGTTCCCAGACCGACATGAGTAATGCAGCCCGGACGTCCGGCAGCGATGTCTCGGAGAAGCTGACAGATGACTCCCTGCGGAAAGTTGTAGGCTTCAATTCGGCCTTCGAGTGCCATCCGGCCGAGTTCTGGCGCCAGGCCCCAGTGTCCTCCGATGACTCGCTTCAGTAATCCCTCGTGAGCCAGATGATTCAGCCCTCGCGATTTTCCGTCCCCCTGCCCCGCTGCATAGACAAGCGTCAGACTTCGAGGCGTTCCGGACGCGAGGAAACGTTTTTCCAGCGCTGCAGTGAGTGCTTCCGGATGAGCAGCTCCAACGAATCCTCCGCACGCGACGGTGCTTCCATCCGGAATCAGACGGATGGCTTCTTCGGCGTTGAGCAGTTTCGATGCAACAGGTGTGCGGGATGCTGCATGCGAAAACTCAGAGGGTGTCGCCACGAGTTGTTGAATCCTGAAAAATGCATGGGTTTCAGCGCGAGTGTTGCACAGCAAGGATTGCAGGTCAACGAGTCTCACGACGTATGGCTGCGTCGTTGTGGCATCAGGATAGTCGCTTGTGCATTTTTGATCCAACAGTTCAGAAGATGGTTTTAAAAACAGTGGTCCATTGTTGCGAATCGAAGCCTTGACGCTGGTGCGGCGCTAAGTCGGAAGTGTGAATGGAACGCATTTCAAAACCGGGACCGACGCCATCACGGATGCAGATTCTTCAGGAAAAATCCTGCGTGTCGGTAGTCAGTCCTGGTATTGAAACCACCAGTGACAGCTACCGGGTTGCGAGATCACGTGTTTCGGATAATCTGAGTCGCAACCTGAGCTCCTGACACCATTGATTCACAACCTGATCGGAAGACTCCGCCATGGCGATCGGCATCAATCCCACTGTGGACTTTGCGTTCAAGCTGCTGCTGGGCAGCCCCGAACATACTTCAGTCACCATTCATTTTCTGAACGCAGTTCTCAGCGATCAGCCGCGAATTACACACGTTGAGATACTCAACCCGGTTCTCGGCAAAGAATCGGAGGAAGATAAACTCTCTGTGCTCGATGTTCTTGCACGTGACGAACACGGGCGAATGCTGAACATCGAGATGCAGACGACCACAACAGCGGATCTGAGTCAGCGTCTGTTGTATTATGCGGCGACTTTGTATACCGGTCAGTTGTCGGAGGGAACCAGCTATTCCACGCTGCGCCCGGCAATCAGCATCTGTGTTCTGACGCAGGCCATAAGGCTCGCTGGCGACGAAATTCATCGGGATTTTCGATTACGTGAGCGAAGTGGAAAGATTCTGACGAGTGACCTTCAAATTCATTTTTTGCAATTGTCAAAACTGCGGGTCTCGATCGACAATGTTGCTCAGGCGTCTGCCGTGGAGCGATGGGCATTTTTTCTGAAGCACGCTGAGAGACTTTCTGCTTCCGACGTGAGTCGGCTCTTTCCTGATCCCGAAATGACAGAAGCTGCGGGAGTGCTTGAAATGATTTCACAGACATTTGAACAACGGCTGCAGTATATCGCTCGCCTCAAAGCGAAGCTCGACGAAGAATGGCGGCTTAATCGTGCTCAGCAGATCGCAGAACAGGGCTGGAAAGATGGTATGGAAGCCGGGCAGGAAGCCGGGCGGTCGATCGGTCTGCAGGAAGGTCGGCAGGAGGGGCTGCAGCAAGGTTTGCAACAAGGTTTGCAACAAGGTTTGCAGCAAGGTTTGCAGCAAGGTTTGCAGCAGGGGCGAGAAGCTGGAATTCAGGAGGGTTTACAGGTTGGACGTGACGTGGGGATCAGAGAAGGCCATGAAGCCGGGCTCAGTACAGGCATCATGATCGGCAGGATTCAGCTCCTGCAGCAGCTGCTGGTTATCCCGGTAACACAGGTTGAAGAGTTCATCGGCTGGGACGAGGATCGTCTGTCCTCGCTGCAGGCAGACCTGCAGTCACGACTGAACCGCTGACTTCACGTCATCCCCACCAGCCACCGTTGACGTGGATTGTCTGTCCGGTGACGTAGCTTGCCAGATCGCTGCAGAGAAACAGAATCACTCGAGCGACCTCGTCAGGTTCCCCAAAGCGCTTAAGTGGAATCTGCTGAAGCATCTGTTCTCGAACGGTTTCCGGAATGGACTGCCCCATCTCGGTCAGGAAAACTCCCGGAGCGACTGCGTTGACCAGAATACGTCGACTCGCGAGCTCTTTGCTCAGCACCTTCGTGAGCCCCACCACACCAGCTTTTGCCGCAGAGTAATTCGCCTGACCGAACGTGCCGACGATGCCTGAGATGGAAGCCATGTTGATGATTCGGGCTCCGTCGTTGAGGTACGGCAGAGCAGTTCGGGAGACTCGAAACACCGCCGACAGGTTGGTTTCGATCACATCATCCCAGTCCGTGTCGGACATTTTCTTCATCGTACGGTCACGAAGGATAGCCGCATTATTGACCAGAATATCAATCTTCCCGAATCGGCGCTGAATCGACTCCAGGAAGTCTTTCATCTGTTCGGAAGACCTCACGTCCGCCGCACCCGCGAATCCGCGTTGGCCGAAGTTCGCAACAACTGATTCCGTTCGATTGCGGCTGATTCCGGAGGGGTCATCGAGGTAGTTGATGGCAACGCTGGCACCGGCTCTGTACAGAAGTTCGCAGGTTGCCTGCCCCAGTCCCTGCCCGCCACCGGTTACCAGTGCCACTTTGCCGGTCAGGTCGAGCTCATAACTCATGGAGACTGTGTTCCGGAAATCGAGAGGAGTCGTCTGCGACTGTGGATCATCGGGGAATGCTGCATATTCCGGGGATGAGCACCGTGAACCTATTCATGGGAGATCATGTCTTCCGCGAGTTCATCCCAGCGAACTCGATTCAGCGAATCTTCCAGCAGATTCCGGTAAACGCCATCAATTTCCGGCGGAATGCGTTCTTTCACCTGACGCTTCATTTCGGTCGAAAGAGCCTCAGCGGCCTCCTGATTGATTTCACGAGGCGGCGTATCGATGGGCATTTCCACACTGGCTTTATGCCGCGCGGTTTTTGCTTTTTCCTGCCAGTATTCCCATTCCTGTTCGTCGTTCTGCAGCCACTCACCCACGCTCTGAGTCACACCGGCTGTCTTGTCAGCATCAGAAAGGCTGTCGCGGCCCGTCCCGGAAGACACCGATCTCGCATTCGGAACGGATCCCTTGTTGGACCCTTCGAGCACGGCACCGCTATCGCTGGGTTCTCGGGACGCTCCGATCTGATACTGTCCCATTGGGTTCTGAAAATAGTGAGCGATGCTGTCTTTCTTCTTCTGGTCCTGTGAAACGATCCACATCACCAGGAAGAACGCCATCATCGCGGTCACGAAGTCAGCGTAGGCAACTTTCCACGCGCCACCACCGGCACCTCCCATGGCTATCTCTCCCCGGGCGGAAAAAACGGCTTCTCAGTCGATCGATGAGTCTGCTTTCGGGCAGACTCGTTCACATCAGATTCTGAAAATCGGTCAGGTCTTGTTACCAGCCTGACAGAGTTGTTCGACTTCTTCTCGTGTTGGTCGGAACTCAGTTCCGATACCGGCGCTTGTGCAGGTAATGATGTCTTTGGGTGACTGCCCCTGTGCAATACCCGCAGTCAGGGTTCCGATCGTTCTGAAGAAAGCGATTTCTTCATGACCGAGCGTCTCCATGCGGGCCGCGAGTGGTGCGAAGAATCCGTAGGATGCAAGAATTCCAAGAAACGTACCGACGAGAGCCGCACCCACTTTGTGACCGATCTCTTCGGCGGGACCGTTAATCGCCTGCATGGTGACCACGATACCAAGTACCGCCGCGACGATTCCGAAGCCCGGTAACGCGTCCGCAACGCGGTTCAGAGCTGCGACTGCGTCATGATGTTCACTTTCGATGACTTTGACTTCGGCTTCCATCTGACTCTGCAGAAAGGAAACTTCACGGCCTTCCAGCAGCATGGCGAGGCTGTTGGTGATGAAGTTCATCAGATGGTGGTTGCTGGTAATTCTCGGGAACTGTTTGAAGATCTCGCTGGATTCAGGAGCATTGAGGTGTCCGTCCAGAGCCAGCATTCCGTCGCGTCTGACGACGCGGCAGATCATGTAAAACATCAGAAACGCGTCCATATAGACAACTTTGGGGAACGGATTTCCCTTCAGTGTGTGCATGAGTGCTTTCATCAGGTCGATGAGCACGCGTTTCGGGGCAAGGATGATCAGGCCACCCAGTGCGGCCCCGCCGATGGTAACGACTTCGGAGGGGTGCAGAAGAAGATGGATCGATCCGCCTGACATGGTAAAACCAGTCAGAACAGATCCAATCACGACGATGCATCCCAGAATCACCAGCATGGCCGAACGCTCCCCGCTGCAACCGCAGCTTCCCCCTCGGAACCCTAAGTCTCTCGGGAGCTCAATCGAAGGGGACTGGCAGAACTTGCTGAAGGAATTGGGGTCCTGTTCGGGTTTTGTTCAACTTTGCCCGATTTTCAGGGTTGCATGAGTCATAACGCACTGAGGCGTTGCTGAGTCGTCAGCGAGCGAATGCTGTATCTCGGAATCACGAAGCTCTACGACGGCTCTTCACGAAGAATTCGCAGAACCCCGGCGATATCGAGCTGGTACTGCTGATCCTTTGCGAGCGCCGGGAACTGTGATCTGGCAAGTTCCCTTCGCAGCCACGTTGCTTCGTCGCGAATACTGCTTTTCAGGAGAAAAAGGCACATCGCTGCGGCGATCGCCTGCTCCTCGTGATTTCGCTCAAACAACTTTGTCTCAACAAGTCTTCGGATGTCATGGATCGGCATGGGCCCGACTGGTTCCGCGACCTGTTGCGGCATCACGGATCGGCGACCCAGCCGTGCCATCGTCGGACGAATGGATGTTTCAATCGGCCCCTGTAACTGTTCCATCACTGACGACCATTCCTGTCCCGCGGCTGTGCTCACCGGAATCTGCTGTGCCTGCAGGCGACGAAACTGATTGATCTGATTCAGGAGATTCTCGAGCCGCGAATTCTTTCCGGCAGCGTAGGAGTCTCCGAGGACCGCACCAACAACTCCCATTCGCTGACTGACCCACCGTGGCTGCTGTCCGGCATATGCCTGCAGCGAATCGGCGATCTCCTGATCGCGGACGGTGTTGTAGCTGTTCCGTCCTGAGTCAATAATCTGCCGCCGCGCTAGAAAACGGTCTCGAAGCCTGTCCATTGTTCCGATGTTTCCGACTGTTTCAATTGAAACAACCAGATCGCCGATTTCAGGGACAAACCCTGCAGCGTGGTCCAACTGAGACCATGACGGATGCGTGTTGAGTACCGTGAGCGTGCCCAATGGTGTGAAGTGGTCATCGCGAGCTCGAAATGCAGCCAACTTGAGCTGCGATCGCATCTGATGAACTTCCCCAAGGTCAATAATTCCGAATCCATTGATCACTCGTTCGACGCTGCCGATGAAATACACCACCCCGGTGGGTGCAGTGTCATCGATGTCGCCTTCGGCACTTTCAGATTTCTCGGCCGCAGGTTCTTCCTGACCCGAAGTCGCGCCGCCTTCTGACGCACCTCCCGATCCATACGAATCAGCAGCCTGAGCGATAACGACTGCTCCGCACATCACGAAGACCATCGCAAGCGTCAGAACCGAGAGGCCGTTCAGTGAGCGGCAACGTTTCGGGAACGTATCTCGCAGTGCTCTGCAGATGTCGAACGACAGGTAATGCATGACAGGCGTAAACCTTTCCGGCGGGATCCGGTGATCGGGGAAAACAATTCGGATGGCGCTGACACGGATATCCGGACAGCACCAGCCATCGTTGCCGCACTATCATAGTCACCGGGAAAGGTGGCTTGTCAAAAGAATCTGTATCGGGATTCCCAGCCCGGAACCAATTTCCGTCAGTAGATTCCGATTCCGTGGACTCTCCCGCACTTCTACAGAACTCGAGTGACGCCAGGGGTCGGAATTGCGTACGTCAGATCTTCGCGAGGAACCACCGGTGGGGTATCCGCGAAACTGTGGAAGGTTTCAACCGGAGAAACTCGCAGATCGGATGCGAGCGCATCTGCCCACTTGACGACCTTGCCGGAATAGGTCGCCATTCGCCCGAGAATCGATGTCATCGAACTGTAAGCTCCGTATTCCCCTTCGTTCGGGATGTTTCCCTTGCGGATTTCCGCGAACAGGTCGTGATGTTCCTGCTGATGTCCGTCGTGCAGGTTTCCGACGCGTTTGCCAGCTGCGTCAACACGAGGATACTGCCACTTCACGCTGCCTTTCGCGTCAAGAATGACTCCATTGCCGATGTCACAGGTACCTTCACTTCCGTGAGCGAACTCGTTCACTTCGCTCCAGCAGTTTTCAATGTGTCGGCACTGGCTGAAGAGTGAACTCTTTTCGCCGTCATTGTCATAGGTGAATTCCACGAAGTGATGGTCGTAAATTTCGCCGTATTCCTTACCGACTCGAACCTGGCGACCACCCTGCCCCTGAGCTTCAACCGGATATCCCTTCATCAGCCAGTTGATCACGTCAAGATTGTGGATGTGCTGTTCTGTAATGTGGTCACCGCAAAGCCAGTTGAAGTAGTACCAGTTTCTCATCTGATACTCCATTTCGGTCTGACCTTCTCGTCGCGGCCGAACCCACACGCCTGCTCCATTCCAGTACGCTCGCGTGGCCAGAATTCGGCCGATGGCGCCATCCTGAAGACGTTTGATCGTTTCCAGATAGATGGGTTCATGTCTTCTCTGGAGGCCACACGCGATGGCGAGGTTCTTTGTCTTCGCCAGCTGACTGATCTCGTGAACTTTGCGAACTCCGTAGGAATCCACGGCTACAGGCTTTTCCATGAACACATGTTTGCCGGCGTTGATCGCTGCTTCCAGATGCAGCGGGCGGAACCCTGGCGGCGTCGCGAGAATGACCAGATCGACGTCCTGTTCGACGACGCTTTTGTAGGCATCCAGACCGACAAACTGTCGTTCTCGCGGAACATCGACTTTATCTTTGTGAGCACGCTGAAGGCTGCTGACGGCTCGCTGAAGATTGTCTTCGAATGCGTCCGCGACAGCCACAAGTTTTGTCGGACCGGCTGTGTTCATCGCCTGTTCGGCAGCACCCGTGCCTCGTCCTCCACATCCAATGAGGCCGATTTTGATCGTGTCATCGCTCGTGACAAAGGCTGCCTTGACCGGGTTGAGTCCTGCCAGCAGCGAAGTCGTCGCAGCTGCGGTGGACGTGGTCCTGAGAAAGTTTCGACGAGTTTCGGAAACCGGACGGTTGTTTTCGCTCATGAGTTAATCTCCCCGTATGTTGAGTCTTCGCTGGCAGCGAAGTGTCTGAAGCTGTACCTGGTTTCGGGCTGAAGAAACCTGAAAAAATGCTTTGACAATCAGCTGTAATTCGTCTTCAGCCGGCCACTGGCTGGCTCTGATACCGCAGATGGTACTCGTGTTGAAGCACGGTGACAATTATTCACCGGTTTTCCCTCCCTGGTAATCGAGCCGAGGGGGCTGTAGAGTTCGAAGTGTGATCCGTCTGCATCAGATTGCAGTGAGGGCCGCTGTCTGAGAGATTTCCTGGCGGTAACTTCGTTAACGGCCCGGGGATTCTCGGCAACATTTTCATTCAGAAGCCGCATCGCAACCATGTTCTACTGGCGCGTCTTTCAGACTTTTTTCCGGAATTCGCTGATCCGTGAGATGACATTTCGAGGGAATTTCCTCATTCAGATCGCCACGCGACTCTTCTGGTTCTTCGCTCAGATCGCGCTCTTCAAGGTGATTTTTCGTGAAGTCAGCACCATTCGCGAATGGAATCAGCACCAGTATTTTGCATTCATGGCGACCGGGATGCTGATCAATGCGATCGTGGAAACGTTTTTTATGCCGAACTGTGCCGAGTTCAGTGAAAAGATTCGGACGGGTCGTCTGGATTTCGCGCTGACGAAACCGATTGATACACAGTTTCTGGTGTCTCTCGAACGAGTGAACCTGAACATGCTCAGTCAGGTCATCCTCGCACTCGGGCTGCTGCTGCGTTCTCTCTGGATGACAGGCGTGCCGGTTTCTGTGTTTCAGGTCGTGCTGTACCTGATCTATGTCATTGCGGGTGTAGTGTTCTTCTATTCGATGATGATTACCACGGCGTGCACCAGTATTCTCTTCGGCAGAAATCAGGGGCTCTACGATTTCTGGTTCTACATTACCGTGTTTGCGCGCTATCCACGTAGTATCTACGATGGACGAATCGACGGACAGGTAGAGCCGGGTGAGGCGATTCAGTTTCTGTTTTCGTTTCTGATACCGATCCTGCTGGTCGTGACGATACCAGCGCAGGTCATCGTGGGGACCTTGAACAGCTGGCGGCTTGCTTCAGTATCGCTGATCGCATCCATGATCGGCCTGCTGATCGCGCGGATGGTCTTTCAGTGGTCATTGAACCACTACCGGAGTGCCAGCAGCTGATATCATTGGAGCAATCACTGTTTCAGTGATCATTCGAAAAAGATAAATTCCGACGGGTATTCGATCTGGTAAAATTCGGGGAGTTTCAGATGACAGATCAGCTGATCCAGTATCGTCCGGATGCGGCATTGAGATTACTTCCGGCCGGACGGCTGGAACAGCTCCAGAGCCGCCTGGAGGCAGCTCGTCTGGAGGTGCTGAACGACGTGGAGCTCTGGCAGTCCGGAAATCCGGTTCCTCCGGAGAAGGATCCGCTGGATGCCGGATTCATTCAGTGGCCGGAAGAGCTTCTGCTGGACCTTCAGGAGAACAAGAGTGCCAGTCTGGTGGCCCGCATCGAAACTTGTGCAGCGCGACTGCGGGAGACTGCGGATTCCATAGTCGTTCTGGGCATTGGTGGCTCCTACATGGGCATGCGAGCCATGTTTGAGTCGTTGGTCGCTCCGTATCACAATGAACTGAATCGAGACGACCGCGGGGGAGTTCCCCGGATTTACTTTGATGGCTGCAATGTCGACAACGATCAACAGACCGCACTACTGTCATTGCTGGAGCGACGTGCGCGGGCAGCCGGCGGTTCGGTGAGCGGTCGCACGGCGGCGATTGTGATCAGCAAGTCCGGAGGCACGCTCGAGACCGCAGTGGCATTTCGTAATTTCCGAGATCTGATCGAACGCTGTTTCCCCGGGGAATCGCAGAAGCTCATTGTACCGGTCACTGGCAACAGCGGGCGGCTTCGAAAGCTCTCCGATGCAGCTGGTTACAGCGACGTCTTTTCGATCCCTGATGGCATCGGAGGCCGTTTTTCAGTACTCACTGCCGTGGGGCTTCTTCCGGCGGCAGTTGCGGGCATCAACATTCGAGCCCTGCTCCAGGGAGCCGCTCGAATGACGGATCATTTCCGTGGTGCTCCCTATGGTCAGAACGTCGTGATGGATTCGACCGCTCTGGCACATGTTTTCGAGACTGATCATGGAATGACGACCCGCGTGCTTTCGACCTGGGGGAGTCGACTGGAGGCCGTTGGATTCTGGTACGACCAGTTGCTCAGTGAGAGCATCGGCAAGAAGGAAATGGGGGCCACCCCCATCACGGTCGTAAACACTCGCGATCTCCACAGTCGCGGGCAGCAGCATCAGGAAGGGCGTCGTGACAAGCTGATTACGAATCTGCTTCCAGGTCAGTGTGCATTGCCGGCACTGCGCGTCTCAAAGCATCCGATTGATCATGACCAGCTGAATCAGCTGGAAGGAACAGAGATGCCACGGATTCTTCAGGCGGCGATTGATGGGACGAATCAGGCCTACGCTGATGTCGGACGACCAACCGCTGATCTTGTTCTTCCATCGCTCAACGCGGACGTTATCGGACAGGTATTTCAGATGCTGATGCTGTCGACGGTTCTCGAAGGTCGACTTCTTGGCATCAACCCCTACGGACAGCCGGGGGTGGAGGCGTATAAGAAAAACATGCAGGCGAATCTGGGGATCCGCTGAGTTTCATTTACCGGACCCATGTGTCAGGAAACTTCACAGAGTTCAGAGTTGAGATATGAGATACGAGACGAAGATGGTTCGAATGCTGGTGCTTATGGTCTGGCTGGCGGGAACTTCCGTACTCGGGGTTGCGGAAGAGACAAAGGCCGAGAAATCAGCAGATCCGGTTCGGGAACTGCAGGTTCAGGCCGGACAGAATCAGAAGTCTCCGCTGGGATACTGGGGAACTGATCCGGAGAACTATTTCGGCTGGAAATCACACTCCAATCGTCTGATCCCTGTCTACACATTCGGTACGAAAGGTGGTGGCCCCGGCATCGATGTCGACTCGTGGTCCGGAGAAAACAGTCCCTACCGAAGCGAAGAAAAACTTCGGAAGATTTATGGATACCTTCCGGAACGAACGGTCGACCCACAGGCTGTCTGGATGGATCAGACCAACGTCTACGACATTCAGGCTGCTGCCATGGAAGCTGGCCGTCGCTATGTGTTTCTCGTCGTCTTTGACGGAATGGACTGGCAGACGACGCAGGCTGCCGCGATCTGGAATTCCGGAAAGATCTATTCTGAGGGACGCGGTCACGGAACGCACTTTCAGGAGTACGATGCAGCGGGAACGTCGCAGTATGGGTTTATGGTGACGAGTCCGCACAACGAGGGAACTGACGTCGATCCGACAACTCAGACCGTGAAGAATCCCGGCGGCACAATCAAAGGCGGTTATCACGCCGCTGCCGGTGGTGTCTCTCCATGGGCTCCTGTGGCAGATCTCGGGTACCTGATCGGAAAGCCGTCCGAAGGCTTTCCGACGCACGCTTATACGGATTCGTCATCATCTGCTTCCAGCATGACGACAGGGACTAAGCTGTTCAATGGAGCAGTGAATGTCGGTCCAACCGGTGAACCTCTGACGACAATCACTCATCAGATGCAGGAACGCGGTTACGCTGTGGGAGCTGTGACTTCCGTGCCGATCAGTCATGCAACTCCCGCAGGGGCTTATGCTCACAATGTGTCTCGTGATGATTATCAGGATCTCACCAGAGACATGCTGGGGTTGAAATCGGTGCAGCATCCGCAGAGCCCTCTGCCGGGGATGGATGTGGTCATCGGTTGCGGTCAGGGCACTGTGAAAGACACGAACAAAGGTCAGGGCGATAACTTCGTTCCTGGAAACATCTATCTGACGGATGCTGATCTTCACAGCGCCGATGTGAACAACGGCGGTAAATACATCACAGCTGTGAGAACACCCGGCGTCAACGGTGCGGATCTTCTTGAAATGGCGACTCAGCGAGCCGTCCAGGGCAATCATCGACTGCTCGGATTCTTCGGTATGGGCATCTACAACGGGCATCTTCCGATGAGAACGGCTGATGGTGGCTATGACCCGGTTCGAGGCGCCGGCAAGACCGGTGAGGAGTACTCCACGAACGACCTCAATGAGAACCCGACGCTTGCTCAATTGACTCAGTCAGCAATCGATGTTCTTTCCACGAACGACAAGGGCTTCTGGCTGATGGTTGAATCCGGCGACGTTGACTGGGCGAATCACGACAACAATATTGACGCATCCATAGGTGCAGTTAACAGTGGTGATGCCGCAGTGAAAACGATTACCGACTGGGTAGAGAAACACAGCAACTGGAACGAGTCTCTTGTGATCGTGACAGCGGATCACGGACACCTGTTCAATCTTTCAGATCCGCAGCTGCTCACAAAGCGGGCTCCGTGACTGCTGGAGGTGGTCGCAGTAACGGTGATGGCTCCCGTTTGACCGCGAAAGTCGTGCAGGCTGTGAATCCCCGGGATGTCCGGGGCGGTCCTGAAACGCGATGCTCTTCGATGAGACGTGCAGGTCGCAGAGAACTGCGAGAAATCCGGGATTGGACGTCTCGCTGCCCAAAACAGCGAAACCGATTATCGGCCCTTTCTTTCATCGCGGACGCCACCAAGAGCTCGTGCGGCGCTCCAGAACCACAGTAAAGGATTGGTGGTTGCTGCTGACTCATTCCGACCTGCCTGCTGTTCCGCAGTTGTTTCTGCTGGCGCCAACGTGTGGTGAACCACTGCAGGGTCTGCCGATGATTCGAGGTCGTCAGAAAATGTCATCGGACGCACTTCACCAAAGATCGTGTTGCTCCAGTCGGGTGTTTCCGTAATCGGCAGCAGGAAGGTATAGCCAAGTGGAGTCACTCCGAAGTGATCAGATGCAGGGGGCGATGCATCGTGTGAGACGAAACGTGCCGGGGGTAGCTCTGCGTATGGCAGTGCCGTGGGCGCTGTCGCAGGTTCTCGACGTGGGTCCGGTACAGCACTGAACGGAATTGCCGCCTCGGGTTCACTTTCCGGATCATCACTCCGTTCGTTGCCCGGCAGGATGTTAACTTCCAGTTCTGCCGTTGTTGTTGCCGTGCTTCCGTTTGTTTCAGCAGTGACGACGGTCACCGTAAGAGAAAACTGAGCTGGAGGCAGTGGCGACAAGGTCATCGTCAGTGAATTCAGGTCCGCCGGCAGCAACATCCATGTTCCGTCCGGCTGCCGCTCTCCCGCGTTCAATGTCACTCCCTCCGGGACACCGCTGATATAAATCATCAGGTCTTCACCACTGTCGATATCAGGAAGCCCGGCGGCAATCTTCAGGGAAATCGTTGCCCCGGCGACACCGGTTGCTGGTTCCACAACAAGCGAACCAGCGTCTGCCAAAGGAGCGACGTTGATTCGAATCTCGGCGGATGCATCCGACCACTGCTGACCATCAGATGCTCGAAACGTGATGCTCTCTTCACCATGCCAGTTTCTATCGGGAAAGAATCGCAGACGTCCTTCGGATTGATCCACCGATGAGACAATACCTCCCACTTCAACGGGGCTACCGTTCAGCAGCAGCTGACCATGCGACGGGAGCGACTCAATGCGATACTCTACGGTTCGTACCTCAGCATCTTCATCAAATGAACGAAACTGAACCGAGATTGGCTGATCTTCGCTCGTGGTGATTGTCTCAAACACCGCGACCGGCGCGTCGTTTGCATCCTTCACATTGAGCGTGACAGCCTGAATGACGGAAGCTCCAGCCCTGTCGGTGGCTTTAACGAACAGCGTTTCGGAAGTGCTGGCTTCGTAGTTGAGCGAATGTCCGTCTCTGACGACGATGGTGTTGTCCCGGATCTCGAAGTTCGAATTCTTGACTTCGTTTCCTTTGGCATCGACGAGCGTGTATGAATGTGAGTCGCCTCTGTCTGCGTCACTCGTGGAGAGCTTACCGACGACCGTCCCGGCAGCTGCGTCTTCGCTGATTGCGTCATCGCTGAGTGACACTGCAAACGGTGCATCGTTTGCATCCTTCACGTTGAGCGTGACAGCCTGGATGACGGAGGCTCCAGCCCTGTCGATGGCTTTGACGTAGAGAGTTTCGGAAGTGCTGGCTTCGTAGTTGAGGGAATGTCCGTCTTTGACGACGATGGCGTTGTCGCGGATCTCGAAGTTCGTGTTCTTGACTTCGTTGCCCCTGGCATCGACGAGCGTGTAAGAATGGGAGTCACCTTTGTCTGTGTCGCTCGTGGAGAGCTTACCGACGACGGTCCCGGCCATTG
>JBKDKA010000134.1:0-7349 GCA_046345315.1 Planctomyces sp. | reverse complement strand
GATGATAGATCACACTTGGACAACGCGCTGTGCAGAGTCCAAAACATCCAATCCAGAGCGCCTACCACTTCTGGGGAACTTCAGGTTTGCCCGAGGATCTCCTTGATCGGCTGTCGGAGGCAATTCACCAGTCCTCCCTATCGATCCACGGCTTGAAACAGGATGCATTGCGTGATTGCCTGCAAGTGTTGACTCCCATCAACCGTGAAATTCTCCGGCTTCGATATTTTGAGGGAAAGACCTCCGCCTCGATTGCTGAGCAGCTTGAGCGCAAGGTCACGACGGTTTATCAATCCATCGCTCGGATCCACAAGCAACTTGGCGAATGTGTCGAGCAAAGACTATCCACCATGCTGGGTGAGCAATAAACATGTCTGTAAGCGAACGCAGTCGCAATGAGCTCGCCTTTCTGGAGAGAGCCATTCAATTTATTGACGGCGCGATGAGCGAAGCAGAGTGCGATGCTTTTCATGCAGAGCTTCGGCAAAACGATGTGAATCTGAACTTGTTCGCTGAAGTGCAGTTGCAAGCTGCGATTGTTCGCAGTGCGATGCGCCACGCCGCATATGAACTGCCGGATACAACGCGAACCGACAAGCACCGCTTTGCGAAAGAATCGCTTGTCCTTGCGGCAACGTGCCTGCTGATGATCACTGCCTACCTTCTCGGAAGTTCCCGCAAAACGGAGACCGTAAGGTCGGACCTCAGTAACACGCGGTTGATCAATGCCTCACGAGCAAGATTCTTCGATGAATTTGCTCCTGACATGAAATCGAATTTGGTTTTGAAACATGAGTACACACTCACTGAAGGATTGATTGAGCTCGCGTTTCCGAATGGAGCCATCGCTATCATCGAGTCGCCGGCGGTTTTTCGTGTGGTCGCTGATGATTGTCTGGCAATGGACGCCGGCCGATGCTCCGTTAATGCGCCCAGGGGGGCCGAGGGATTTCGTGTGGATACTCCTACCATGCGCGTTGTAGATCGAGGCACCCGATTTATGGTAAGCGTTGGAGAGAACTCAGCCACCGAAGTGCAGATGGTGGAAGGGGCTGCCGACATCTATCAGAACACGCAACAAGGACAAAATGGAGATGCCCTTGTCCATTTAACAAATCAAGGTGCAATGCGGTTCGCCGGAGCAACGGCGGACCCAGGGACTGTCATTCCGTCCTTACCGCAGCGGTACCGATCTAATCTTCCGGACCGCGTAGTGCGGTTCGAAGCCAGCAATTCCGCCGATGGTCGTGTCGAGCAACTCAAGAGCGTAACGGTTCAACGTGGTGGTCAATTGCAAACCGTTCTGGTTAATGAATTGATCGGAGTGAACTTGATTCATTTTCGGTCAGGACCGGTAACCGATGTGAATGGGCACCTGGCCGCTGGTTCGAGCCTGCCAGGTAATCGTTTGAGTCTCCTTTCGGACTTCAAGCTGAATACGGGCATCATCAATCCAGGTGGCAGCAAGGTCCCGCTGAGTACTTCACCTGATTCCGAGACCCCAGGTTTTGCAGTGCGATTCAATGAACCAGTCGTGAATGGCGCAGGTCCTGATGTCGTTTTCTTTGAATTGCAATGCAAAACGAATCCTATTGATGGCGATGCGTTTCATGTGAGTCCCCTTGAGTTTTCTGAATCGAGCAGGGCACACACCGTTCGATCTTACGATTTGACGCTGGCGTCTCGCGAAGCTCTGCCCCTGTCGACTTTCTCGTTGTATCGTTTCACCAATCCAGTCAATGTGATCGCGGAGCTAAATTCATGGGAGTGCGAAAGCAGCCCTGTCAGCCTTTCGTTTCAAGCGATCGCCGTTGGCATCGATCTTTCAGATCTGGGCTTTGCCATAGGCGAGTCGGCGGACGGGCTGTTTTTCCAGGATGCAGCGGACGATGAGAAGTGCATCGTCGACCCGGTCTTCATCGGTGGGCTACCAGCGCTTAAGACTTCTAAGGTGAATCCATGAATCGATTTTGCATCCCCTGGCTCTTAAGCATTTTATTCGTGGGTCATGTCGTTGTGTCCGCCCAATCTCCCGAATCGACTGATTCTTCGGCCAGGCCGTTGTCTCGATCAATGGCAGTCCGAGTCGAGATTTGTGAACAGGGTCTGAACGACACAGATGCCTGGCCCGATCCCTTGCCTACAGCCACCGAATCGTTCGAGGTTAAAGCTTTCGGAATCGATCAGATCCCGCCAAAGTATGTCGATGATGGAATCCGAGGAACACGACCGAGTCCTTCGATGGTGCGACTTTCTGCCGTGGTCGAACTACCTCCCGGCAATCACCGTTTCTTGATTCGCGCTCGAAGTGCTTCACGGCTTTCTTTGAATGGAGTAGTTTTCG
This sequence comes from Planctomyces sp., assembly GCA_046345315.1. Classification (GTDB taxonomy): domain Bacteria; phylum Planctomycetota; class Planctomycetia; order Planctomycetales; family Planctomycetaceae; genus F1-80-MAGs062. Next base: position 5,005 of record JBKDKA010000134.1, on the reverse strand, counting down.
CCGAAACTCCGTTTCCACCAAAGAAAGGAGGCGATGGGTCTCAGGCTGACACAGAACGACTTGTTCCGCAAGATCTGGGACCGGGGTACCGATTTGCACCGCGCGGCGAATATGAAAAGATCGCGGAGTATGAAACCGGTGGCGGTTTGGTCGATGTGAAGTATGAAGTGTTTGCCGGCGGACGTGAGGTCAAGAATTCGCGACGCGTTGAAGTCGGTGAAACCGTTGTAGCCATAGCGGAGTCCGGGACTGAAATGTGGAAACTGTTGTCGCCGTTGCCCGAGGTGTGTCCCTACACCGATGCTGCCTGGGAAGCATATCGTGCCGGTATGGCCAAGACAGTATCGGATCATAGTGCTGCAGCCCGGGCAGCACTTCGCGACAAGAACTCCGCTTACTGGGCCTCGCGCCGTGACGCAGCCAACGCGTGGCTTGCTTCGACACCTGAGGTTTCGGTACCGTCCTTACCGGCAGGTTTCTCTTCAGAGAATCCTATCGATCAGTTTATCGCAACGAAGTTTGCATCCGTGAGGAGTCAGAACCGACGCGCAGTCCCGGGGAACGTCGACTTCTTTCGAGATATCAGGCCGCTGCTGGAAGGTCGTTGCGGCGACTGCCATCGAGGTATGAAGGCCAAAGGTGGACTTCGTCTTGACGACCCGGAATTCGCGAGGAAGGGTGGCGACAGCGGGCCGGCGTTCGAGGCAGGGAATGCCGCCGAAAGCGAACTGCTCCGTCGTGTGATGAGTGAAGATTCCGATGAGGTCATGCCGCCAAAGGGGAATCGGCTCACAGAGTCCGAAGTGTCGCTGTTGACTCGCTGGATTGAGGAAGGAGCCTCGTGGCCGGAGTTACCGCTGGTCCGAGATTCATTCACGGAACCCGTTGATGACGCGGGGTTCATTCGCCGCGCTATGCTGGATACGGTTGGAGTGCCACCCACTGCGGAAGAACTTCGCAGCTACATGAGCGACACGGCGTCGAACAAGAGAACCGCTCTGATCGATCGACTGCTTGAAGATCCGCGTTGGGCTGACCATTGGATGCCGGTTTGGCAGGACTTGCTCGCAGAGAACCCGAACATCCTCAACCCCACGCTCAACAACACCGGTCCGTTCCGTTGGTGGCTTTATGAATCGCTGCTGGATGATATTCCGCTGGACAGAATGGTCACTCAGCTTGTCCTGCAACGCGGCGGCGAGCGTGAAGGGGGACCAGCCGGCTTTAGCGTTGCGTCGCAAAACGATGTTCCCTTTGCCGCCAAAGGGGCAATCGTGAGTTCGGCTTTTTTGGGAGTTGAAATGAAATGCGCGCGATGTCATGACTCACCAACGGGCGCGTTCAAGCAAGAGCAGCTCTTCCAGCTGGGTGCCATGCTCGCTGCTCATCCGCTGGATGTACCGAAGACGAGCAGCGTTGATCCGGCGAAGCTTAACGCGGGGGGGCGCACGCCTCTCATCGAAGTGACGCTGTTGCCGGGCAGTACCGTTGAGCCGAAGTGGCCTTTCCCTGCATTTGCGGATCCTGATCTGGCGGACGCACTTGTTCAGAACACCGAGGATCAGCGCGAGCATCTCGCGGTGTTGCTCACTGCTCCACAAAACGAACGCTTCTCGCAGGTCATAGCCAATCGCGTCTGGCAACGATTCCTGGGACGTGGAATTGTGGAACCGTTAGACGATTGGGAAAAAGGAACACCGACACATCCGGAACTTCTCCAATGGTTGGGACGTGAGTTCGTCCGAAGCGGTTACCAACTGAAGGCCTTGGCACGAACGATCATTAACTCGGCCGCCTATCAGCGGGCTATTGATCCCTCGTTGAAGCTCCCAGACCCGCTCTATAGCGCATGCGAACCACGTCGACTGAGCGCTGAGCAAGTCGTCGACTCTCTGTTTGTTGTGACTGGTAAGCCGTTCGTCACTGAGCCGATGTGTCTCGATCTGAATGGTCGCAGGGAGACTGGCAACGCACTTGACTTAGGCACACCTCGCCGAGCGTGGATGTTGGCCTCGCTTTCCAATGAACGCGATCGCCCCAGCCTAACGTTGCCAAGATTGCAGGCTGTCTCCGACGTAATGTCCGCGCTGGGCTGGCGCGGATCGCGACAAGATCCGACTTCCTGGAGAGACATCGCCCCAAATGCACTGCAACCAGCCATCCTTGCGAACGGCGTGATGAGCCTGTGGCTAACACGACTGAGCGAGGATCACGGAATGACAGAAATCGCATTGCGAGAACAACCTGTCGAAAAGCTTGTAGAAGAGCTCTTCACACGAATCCTTTCGCGGAACCCTACAGAGCGCGAAAAAGCTCGTTACGTCTCGTGGTTGGCGGTGGGCTATACAACTCGGCGAGTTTTGAATCCTGTCATTGAGCATCGGCCGCACATCGTGCCGAAGTTCATTACATGGACCAATCATCTGCAACCTGAATCCGATCCTGCTGCTCAGGAAAGGATCGTCGCTGTCCAAAAAGGTGATCCACCAACACCTCGAATCGAACCTGAATGGCGTGCCCGGTGTGAAGATGTAATCTGGGCCCTACTCAATTCTCCAGAAATGATCTATCGACCATGAATACTCGAATCAATCGACGCGATTCCCTGAAAGTCGCACTTGCCGGCGCGGCCACTTCGGTGGTTGGCCCGACTTTTGCGAATGCGGTTTCAGCCAACACGATTTTGGCACCGCGACCTGGCAAAGCGGAGCACTGCATTTTCTTCTGGCTTGGCGGAGGCATGGCTCAGGTCGACACCTTTGATCCGAAGCGATTGGGGGACGCCAAATCCACACCTTCCCGTTCGGGCAGCTATTACGCTTCCATTGAAACTGCGGTTCCTGGCGTTCGTGTCACCGAGCATCTTGCACAAACCGCGAAAGTAATGGATCGAGTCACCGCAGTCCGTACCGTGAATCATCGAGTGGTTGATGAGCATGCGTTTGCAACAAATCTCGTCCACACCGGCCGAATGATCAGCGGCAGCACAGTTTACCCTTCGATTGGCAGTATCGTGGCTCATGAACGAGGTGCCGTTGATCCGTCGGTCCCCGCTTATATGTTGATCGGGATTCCGAACGTCAGTCGTGGCCCTGGATTTCTCGGTGCAAAGAACGGGTTCATTTACCTTACGGATACCGAGACTGGACCAGCAGGGTTAACGCGTCCAGCGGATGTCGACTCAGTCCGAGCCGCAGATCGCCTCGCGTTATTGGAGCCTTTGCAGGATCGCTTTCCAGCAAACTCGACACCAGCCGACTATCGCGCTGCTCAGAGGGAAGCATTGCGACTCTCCGGCCCACAATTCATGAGGCATTTCGATTTGGAACAGGAGACAGGTACCGTTCGCCAGCGGTACGGCGGCGAGTTTGGCCAGCGATGCTTGCTCGCACGTCGTCTGGTGCAGGCAGGAACTCGTTTCATTGAGGTCTCGCACAATCTTGCTTTTGTCAACGGGACCGGATGGGACACTCACAACGATGGACAACTCCAGCAGCACGTCCTCATTCAGGAACTGGACACCGCACTCTCGGCACTGATTGAAGACCTGGAAAGACAGAATTTACTCGACAAGACGCTGATCGTCGTCGCCACTGAGTTCGGTCGTCCCGCGGCATTCGACAGCGGAGGTGGTCGAGGCCATCAAGGGACAGCATTTTCCATGGTGCTCGCCGGAGGAGGATTGAATCATTGCGGAGCTTATGGAGTCACTGATGACGAGTGTAAAGAACCGGTTGAAAATCCCGTCAGTATTCCTGACTTTCACGCCACGATTCTCGCGTCGCTCGGAATCAACCCGCACCACGAACTACTCGATGGTTCACGCCCCGTTCCGATCACGGACGGCGGGATTCCCATTGCTCACCTCATGGGATAGCGTTGTGTGCCATCAACCAACCTATGTTGCATGTCACTGCAAAATCAGGGTCCATCCGGGTTTTCTCTGGGTCTGGTTTGATTCGGTTTTTCGGATGCCATCGCGATGCAGGACCGAGAGTTTTATCAGGAGATCCTGGGATTGAAGAGTCCCAGGACAGTTTCAAAGGTGTCGCTTGACGTTCCCGGTGTAACATTACGTGCAATCCACCTGTGTGCCGCAATTCCAAGACACGAATTACCTTGCGCCGACTTGTTGCCAGATCAGAATGCGGCCGTTGATGCGGATGGTGAACATGACGTGCGGTGAACATGACGTGCCATCCACGTCTGTGCAGCAATTCGAAGACACGATTTACCTTGCGCCGACTCGTTGTCAGATCAGAATGCGGCCGTTGATGCGGATCGCGATTCGCGGCGGGCAGTGCGGAACGCCTGTCGAGACTCCGCCAAACCAGCTTCGTTGCGGAACCGCTTTCGGAAGTTTCTGACAAAATCCACCCACGTCTCTGCGCTGCAGTCAAGGCGTTCCAGTACAGGGGCACAGTCTGCAGAGATCGCTCCCACCTTGTCCTTCCGAATCTGACGGCCCGTCCAGTCCAGCAGTTGCAGGTACTGGTCCAGCGTCATCGATAAACAGCCTTTGTTGCTGGCTCGCCGGGCCGTCGGCTTTTCACGAACCTTCTGTCGCGACGGCGCCAACGCAATCGGAGCCAGCCAGCCGGCTTTCTCCCCTTGCTCGATGCGAACATCCTGAGCATCCGCAGTAGACACTTCTGCAGCAGATGCCCGGTCTTCGATTCGCTCCTTTACGCTGGTATAGTCGCTCGTTTCAGGAGTCGCCGCGATGCCCGCTCGAATCGGATTCAGATCCACATACGCCATGCAGGCGGCAATCGCTGTTTCGTCCAGAAGCAACTGAGCCCGAAAGCGACCTTCCCAGAACCGGCCCGTCACGTTGTCGTCCTTGTTGCCTCGACGAGCAATCGGTTCGGCCACACAACGCATGAACCACGAGATATCCTTCAGCCGCCTACGTTTCTCCTTCAGGCCGGATTTGTCGTTGAGAATCGCATTCAGTTCGAATTCCGTAGGTTCCGCTGGGGTTCCATCTGCGTTTCTTCGCTGT
>JBKDKA010000133.1:0-50155 GCA_046345315.1 Planctomyces sp. | reverse complement strand
GAATCAGAAGTCCCAGGCGATTCGCGTGCCAACGCCGTAGTAGTCACCATGCTCCACGCCGGCCTGAGCATCACGAATCGTGTAGCAGTAGTTTGTCTGGACCTTGAGATTCGGGTTCAGGAACCAGTTCAGGCCGAGCGTCACGTCTTCGAGATAGCCGCCGTCGACACCCGAATCGACCAGATCGAGCACGTTGTAACGGGCTCCAATCTGCCACGCTCCAAGGTGTCCGCCATCTCCGTAGTTTCGATGCGGGATGACGCGGCCGAAGACGGCCGATTTCGTTTCGTACTCTCGATGTTCACCGGTCAGAAAATACAGGGCCTGCACATACCAGTTTGAAAAGACAACGTCACCGAGTGCCGCTCCCGCCGGAGCAGAAAACCCGTTTCCGACGCTGTCTTTGTTGACGCCGCAGATGTACTCCGCTTCGATCAGTACGGAGTCAATCTGGATCGCCGCTTCGAGGGCTCCGAAATCAACCTGGCTCGTGGTGAATGCTCGAGTATTTGCGATGACCGGGGTCAGCGGGCCGGGGCCGTTACGAAGCGAGCCTCGAGCTCGATAGTTCTGCTGACCGTTCTTCAACGCCGGGTCTCGCATGCTCCCTGCGACTCCGAGGTGCATCAGATATCGTCCTTTTTCCTCAAACCAGGGCAGGTAAGTGACACGACTGGTCCAGGCATATTCACCATCTCCGATGCCGTAGGCAAATGGATTGACGGTATTCTTGAAGAAACCGGTGGACCAGGTTCCGTGTTCCTCATCCCAGTTGTCGAACGCCATAATGCCAGGGGTGAAGCCATTGTTGGAAGCACCGTAAAATGCGTCCTGTCCATATGAACGTTCCAGGAAGTCGAGGTAGCGGCTGCTGTGAAGATGTTCAAAGCCGATCGGTTCCTTCATGTTTCCGACACGAACATTGCCAACCACTGGTAACTCCCGGAATGTCATCCAAAGATCTGTTGGTGCGGGAACATGATCGACGTTGCTTTCCTCCGCTCCGGCAGTCGGATCCGCATTGATGGAATTCACGAAATCAAACTCGAGTGCCCAGTCGAGCGTTTCGTACATCGTGCCATCTGCCCGAAGTCGAGCTCGGCGAAAATCTACGGAATCCTGATCGGTAAAGTTTCCGACACCAGGCCCGGCAAAGGCATTGGTGTCGTCCTGAATCCAGACGCCGTCAAACTGCACTCGACCGCCCACATGGAACTTGAAGGCCTTGTTCTTCGTCGTCGCCTCGAAGCCGTTGTTCCATTTCGCGGAAAAGCTGAGCGGGTCTTCCTTCTTTTCTTTGCTGGAGTCAGACGACGGTTTCGCGTGTACAGAGGGCGCCTTCGTTCCTTCTTTCGCATCGCCGGAAGAGGTGTTCTTTTTGGCCGCAGCGGCGTCGGTGTTGCTTTTGGCATCGCCGGAGGAGTCTGGCGGTTCAGCGGATGTTTCGGAAACGTTGTGCCACGGTGAACGTTCCTGTCGGAGTTCATCCAGATCCATTTTCAGGAGGCGATTCTCACGTTCCAGCGCATCGAGGCGTTCCGAAAGAGCGGAGACGTCGTCAGCCTGGACAGTCTGCGAAAAGGACGCCAGCACGCAGAACAGAAAGACAATCCGTACCGAACGAAGCTTCCGAATCGTGCAAAGCATGAGTGCCCGTTCCGAATCCTGAGGACCAACGCAACTGGACACCAGTGATGCGTCTCTTTACAGTCGTCACAGATGTATCGGATTAATCGATTGGTCCTGTTGTTCTGATTACTCCGCCTGGTTCATTAAGACGCTTAAGAAATGCTGAGCCCCGCAGAAGTCGATCACAGTCTGCGTATTTTACCGCGAAGCAGCGACGCGAAGTGACCGCAATGAAGACCAGACCTGATGATCCGGTACGTGTGGGTGTCGTCGGGCTGGGGCGATTCGGGCGGCTTCATGCACTCACACTGGCAGGACTTGCCGAATCGCGTCTTGTCGCTGTCGTGGCTCGTCGGGAAGAAAGCCTGAAGTCATTGCAGTCGGAACTTCCGGGGATTCCCGGGTGGACGGACCTTGAACGAGCCATCACGGAATCCGATGCCGATGCGTGGGTCGTGGCGTGCTCGACGGCGTCTCACATTGAAGTGACTCAAAGGCTTCTGGCCGCAGGAAAAAAAGTTCTGCTGGAAAAGCCCGTTGCAGACAGCTTGACGGATGCGATGAAGCTTCAGGGGTTTGTGAAGCCGGATTCATTAAACCTGATGATGGGGCACATTCTGCTTTTCAACAGTGAGTTCCAGCAGTTGCTGGAGGAAGTCCGCAGGCGCCCTGCGGTGTCATACATCGACTGTGTTCGTCACCGTCCGGACACGATTGTGAAGATGTTTCCGGGGGAGAATCCGCTGCATGCGGCCATGATTCACGATCTCTATTCCGTTCAGGTGATGATGAACCGAATGGAACCGGACTACTTCCGAGCCTGTTATCACCGAACAGCTGACGGTGAAATTGACGTTGCTGCTGCTCAGCTTCGCTGGCCTTGTGGAACACTCGCGTCTTTGACGGCGTCGTATCTGACTCCGGCGGGCATGGCGCCTCGTGGTTTCGATCGGATGGAGGTGTTTGGCGAGGGATGGGCGGCCAGAATTCTTCCGAATCCCCGTCCGGTGGAGGTCTGGTCGGAACAGGCTCAGTGGCCGGCAGCACTGGAAATTCGCACCGGGCAGTTCGGAGCCACCGGAATGCTGGCTGAAGAGCTGCGATGTTTCTGCCGCGTCGTGCGAGGTGAGCAGGAAGTTCCGGTGGGAGCCACCTATGCCGACGCGATGCAGGTTCAGAAATGGATGGACCAACTCACCTCCTGTGCTGAAACCAGTGGATGATCTGGGATACTGCGATCGTTTGCTCGTCCGACGAAACTGACGAAACCCGTCTGACCGGTTGAAAGACGGATGTACACATCTGATACTACAGACTCGGCAATTCGGCTCTGTTAACCAGAACTCTCCGCGTTGATCCCATTCATCAGTGCCCCGTGAAAAAATCAGGTACCCACATGATTCGAATCCAGTTGCTTCTTCGGACGACGTTACTTTTCGGCATGACCCTCTGCTGGGGGACTTTCCTGTCGAACCCGACTGCTGCGGCAGATGCGGTGAAACCGGTACGAATGGGCACCGGAATCATGACATTCGATACCGTTCCCGGCTGGGGACTCGGGGAAGACGGCAAATCGGTCATTGGACCAACGCACGGTGGTGTCGTCGTTGACAAGGCTGGCAACATCTACACGAGCGCCCACATCGGCGTTTTTGTATTCACTCCCGAAGGCAAGGTACTGCGAAAGTTTCTGGGAGACGACTACACTCACATTCACGATATCGAGATTCGCGATGAAGGCGGCACGGAATTCATCTACGGTGCTCGCAACAACAGCGCCGAGGGAATCAAGTTCAGTGCGGAGACCGGTGATATCGTGCTCCGACTTCCGTTTCCGAAGGAATCAGGGCTCGATCTGAAAAAGTTCAGCCCCACCGCAATCACGGTCGCACCGAACGGCGACATTTTTCTGTCGGATGGTTACGCCAGCAATCACATCTTCAAGTTTGACAGTACCGGAAAATACATGAAGCACTTCGGCACCAAAGGCAATGACCTCAAGCAGTTCAATACGGCTCACGGGATGACGCTGGATACTCGCTACGAGCCCCCGCGTCTGCTCATCTGCGATCGCAACCATGAACCAAAAGGTCGCCTGCTGCACTACGATCTGGACGGTAACTTCATTGAGGAAGTGATCACGGGGCTGGGGATGCCGACATCAGCGGCGGTTCAGGGAGACTATGTTTCCGTACCCGACCTTCACGGAAGACTTGTCATTCTGGACAAGAGCAACACGATCATGGCGGTGCTTGGTCACAATCATGATCCGGCAACAAGAGTCAATTTCAACGTTCCGCAGGAAAAGTGGATCGAAGGCATCTTCAGTGGAACTCACGGTTCCTACTGGGATAAAGACGGAAATCTCTACGTTCAGGACTGGAACGTGTCCGGACGCATCATGAAACTGGTGCGTGTGAAAAACTGACGTCCGAATCCGACAACGACTCGGCACGGCGGCTGGGCCCCAGCCGCCGCGGAGTCTGCTCGCAGTCAGAACCATCACCGGGCGGCATTGCCGGCCCTGCTCCATCGGAACCCTATCCGTCAAACCGGTACCCGACACCGTGAACCGTGAGAATGATTCTCGGATCCGCGGGATCACGTTCAATGCGACGGCGCAGCTGTGAAATATGCTGATCCAGAGTTCTGCTGTTGGGGAAATAATCATCGCCCCACGCATGAACAAAGATCATGCTGCGATCAAGAGCCTTCCCACGATGCTCGTGCAGAAGCTGAAGAATGCGGACATCTCGGAGGCTCAGATCGATCACGTCATCGCCCCGTCGAGCTCTCAGTTCTGCCGGATTGATCAGCAGATCTCCCATTGCGAATTCTTCTGCATCTGGTCGAGTCGACGTACCGCACCGACGTGCAACGGCACGAATTCGAGCAATAACTTCGCGGACGCTGAAGGGTTTGAGAATGAAATCGTCAGCGCCCACATCAAAGGCCGCGAGGCGATCAAACTCCTCAGCTTTCGCGCTGATGAAGATAATCGGAATTCCTGGAGAGTGAGCTCGAATGGTCTGACACACTTCGTAACCGCTTTCGCCCGGCATCATGATATCGAGGCAGACGAAATCCGGTTTTGTCATTCGAAAGAGTCGAATCGCCTCAGCACCATTCGACGCGGTCGTCACCTGATAGCCTTCGGAGACCATGATCTCACGCAATCCTTCGCGTGTGTGCCGGTCATCTTCGGCAACCAGAACCTTCATGACTCGAACCTCCGGACTTCATCAACCATCGCATACGAAACCGCAGCCGATGCCGTCGTGCCTGACCTTCATGTTTCGGACAGACGCGTGCGAAGCAGACGACAGAACTCCTTCAGAAACGGGCCGTTTTCCGGCCATCCTCGAGCACTGATCAGATTGTCATCCACGACAACCGGTTCGTTGATGTAGGTTCCACCCACCATGGTGATGTCGAGCGCACACTTGGGAACAGTGGTCGCCTTTCGTCCGACAAGACAGCCTGCGGCCGCAGGAATTTCGACTCCATGGCAGAGCATGGCGATTGGCTTCTTTGCGTCAAAAAAATGACGAGTAATGGCCATCAGATGCTGATCGTATCGCAGGTATTCGGGAGCTCGTCCGCCGGAGAAAAGCACGCCAAAGTAATCTTCGGCTCGAACATCCCGAAACGCCACGGTGGCGCGCACATGATATGCCGGCTGTTCCCGAGTGATGTCCCACGGAATGAGTGTATCCGGAGGTATCTCATGCATCACGCCGTGATACAGCCGAGCTTCGGGCCCCGCGATCACAACTTCGAATCCCTCCTCCTGAAGACGAAACACCGGATACAGCGTATCCATGACTTCAGTGGCATCACCGATCGGCATGAGAATCTTGTGAACCATCGCCGGACATCTTTCTCGAGGGTGTGGGAAAGTGGGATCTTTCGAATCGATCACCGGGATCTGTTGGAAAGCGAAAGGCAGCGTTGCCCCGGAAGTTTACCGTCCGGCAGAATCCTGTGCCACCAGCCAAAGCGAGTCAGCTCGCCACAACGCGAGCATACGACATCTGGTCCTGTCCCCCGTTCCCCGCTCCCCGTTCCTGGTTCCCCTCTTCAGTCCTATTCTGAAACCAGCAGGACGCCGACAATCAGGTCGTAAACCGCATGGCAGCCGACGGTGATTCCGATTCCTCTCAGGAAGAACACCGTGGCGAAGAAGACGCCTGCGGAAGCTCGAAACGAGAAAGTGAACAGGTTGAAAGCATCGGCAGCGGGGCCGACATGATGAGCCAGTGCAAACAGAAATCCCGTGGAGATCGCAGCCATCACCGCTGCCGGACGCGGTGGAAACTCAAACATGCGAAAACCCAGGAAGGCAATCGGAACGAGCAGAAGCCGGAACATGACTTCTTCGTACACTCCGGCACCAATAAAGGAAATCGCTCGGTTGAACGTTCCACCGGAGACGGCCATCAATGTCAGATCCTCGGACACGGCATTCTGACGAGCCCAGCGAAATACGGCGTCGTGAAGCTGACCTGCAGCGACAAGGCCGATCGCCAGCAGCAGACTTTCGGCAAGCATTCCGGCGATGGTTTCGAAGCGGATCCGCCATGGGTAACGCTTCACGACATGCCACAAAAGCAACGCACCCATCACGATCACAGGCAGGAACAAAACCTGACTGAATCCGAAACCCGTGAGCCACGAACGCATCCAGTAATCGGCACCGTTGCGGATTCGATCCGCATTTCCCGGATCTGATTGTGCCCCTGAAAGAAAGAGTACTCCGAATTCGTAGATGCCGATCCACGGAAGCAGAAAGATCAGGCTGGACAGCGGGCGACGAGCGTCCGTCCAGTAATCGTCACTCACTGCCGTTGGTTCTGGTGTCGCTTCGGTCATCTTGCTCAACACTTCCACACGATCCGATGTCCGGACAATCACAGTCTACAGGTGGTTTCAAAACCGGGACTGGCTCCCGATGAACACGATGTTTTCCCACAAACTCTGCGACAGCAAGGGTGCCTGTCCCGGTTTTGAAATGCAATCTCGTGGTTCGGCAGTTTCTGCCGGTGTCTGCAGACTCTTCGTGGTCCCTGCTCTCGTTATCGGACTCACCAGCCGGCGAGTTTCGCGATTATGCCGACTTCGAAGTTTCGGCAGGGCTGGAGTCGAATGAATCGACTGCAGGCTGAGGAGTTTCACGCAGCGCGGCGACCGATCCGAAATCTTGCGACGGCATCTTTGAGCGAGGATTGACCGGCTGTACGCATTTCTCTGCCGCTCGCAAATTCTCGCCGTCGTTCAATCATCACTTCCAGCATCTGAATCTGAAGTGAATACTGAGCTTCGAGTAACGACAGCGGCAGCAGACAATCGTCAGGAACCGACCATTCGTCGGATCTGAAGTCGAGTCCGGACACTCCGGGATTTCGAGGTGTTTCCGATCCGTCTGCTTCAGGCATCCTTGCCTCAAACCTTCGGTGTTTTTCACTGAATGATCCTGTTCCGACTGCGGAAGCGTATGTCGAAGCGATGATTTGCCGCAAGAGGGATGCTTTCTCCGAATGCTTCCCCGCGATTATGGATACCACGCAGCCGTCAGGAATGCGGAATGTCAGCGGGCATGGCTGCGCGGCAATGCCGACATCACTCACGCCCCGTACGGAGAAGTTTCGCTGTCACGTATTTCTTCCGCCTTCACGTACAACTCCGCCGGCGCGACTTTGAAGTACCGAAACATCGCCGGACAGAGCCAGCCTTCCATCGATGGCTCTTCGAGTCGATACCAGTTGCCGCCATATTCCTCACGTTCCCACGTCAGCTTTCGCTGATAGCCGGGAAAAGGGGCGGCGGAAAACAGCAATCGAAATCCCTGACGAGCATTCGGGATCCCGCTGACGAGATCATCGATCATCTCCGGAATACCGCTCACAAACGGTTCTCGAAGAAGATCCGTGTCAGGATCATCAAAGACCCATGTCCCGGCATGCCAGTACGGACTGATAACAAGTAATTGGTTGGACACAGAGACCTCGTTCTTAACTCGGTCAGGCCATCTGTTTCAGAATGCGGACGGCTTCCACGGCGGCGTCGGAAGGGTTGAAGGCGGTCAGTGCGATACCGGAGACGACTCGTGTGATGTTGTGGTCAACTGCGTTCGGTGTCATCCACAGCGATCCGTCGGCGGTTGTCATATAAATTGACAGCGTGTGGTGTCCGCTGCCCGGTCGTTCGCCGACAACATGCAGAATCGTGCGACGCCCGGGAAGATTCGAAAACAGCTGCTCGCCGATACGATAGCCCGCACGCACTCGTCCGGATTCCACAACCAGTGTGTCCGAGGCGGCCACGAAACCCGCTTTCTTGAGCTCCTCGCGAAGAGGGAGCAGAAAGCCACTGAGCTGCCCTTCATCCATGACCGCCAGAGGGTTGAGTCCGTCGGAGACCACAATCTGAGTGTCGTACCGGCCGGAATGAGCCTTTCGAAGACGGTCGAGAACGGCGATGGATTCATCCGAAAGATGCTCACCGGAGACCGGGTGAAGAATATAATCTTCGCGATTGCCGGACCGCGTCTTCAACGCCACGGCACCCGGGATGGACTGCACGAAGGCGGGCGTCATTTCACGCCAGATGCACTCCCGAGCATCCTCGTAAATGTGGTGAATCTGTGCATTGAGTTCAGGTTTGAGCTTCGAAGGTGACTCGCCATAACCTTCCGCAAGGAATACCCCACGACTTCGCACTTCGCTCATTCGCAACTGACCTTCCTGACGGATTTCTTCGTCCGTCCTCTGATCACCGCGTGTGCGACAGAACTGAACATAAACGTGCAGCGGGTCTCCGAAGTGACGCGTCGGCTGTCCCTGGGAATCAATGACGCCGATCTTCTGAAAGAAACTCCACATCCGATCATCAACTCGATGACCAAAGCGTTCACGAATGTGGACGTGGTCCTGATATCCTGTTGTGAGATACCCCAGCATCGGATCGATTCGAGTCGGCAGAGCCATCAGATACGCGGGGCAGGCCGGCATGATCTGATCGATGCACCAGCCCAGATCATCCAGAGACACATCCATGTGAAGCGTCGTGCAGACATCCAGCCCGATAGTCAGACCATGAAGCTTGCCCATCACAATGTCTTCAAGGCAGCATCGAACCAGCTGCTCCCGTGTTCGGAACACTTCCGGACCAATGAACCCGGCAACATCATTCAGGTGAACCCAGGGAAGATTCTTTGTCCCGGTTTCCCGCTGTGATTCTGCCACCACCTGCGTCAGTGCTCGAGCAAACCCATACTTCCGGGATTCATGAATGACCATGTCAGTGCCATGACCGTGACCATTCGTGAAGTCAGCCCCCTGCCCCGTCTCGAAATACAGTCCGAATCGTCCGGTCCGGCTTTTTGAATAGTTCACCATCTTTTCGACACTGAGATCGAATGTCTGATTCGCGGCATCGTTCCCGGCAATACTCTGGAACCAGAGTTCCGTGGAACCGGGCTGCTGCCGCTCCACTTCTGCCTGCACATCAATATGCGACAGAACACAGTGCGGCATGATATGGTCGATACCGAACGTCACGAGTATGTCACGAAGTGTCTGCTCAATGGCGGCTACAGACGCCGGTTCGCTGGAAACGGGATTGGTTCCCAGCAGAGCATCGCCGACGGCGTACGAGAAGGCGTCGAAGACCTGCCAGCGGATGTCGTCCACATGGTCCGTCGGGGAATTGGGCTGCACGCGAGCTCCCATGTACCCGCGACTTCCGACATGACTTCCCGGAAGCGGATTGAAGATCTTCGCTCCAACCTGAATGAGCTCTTCATTGTTCATCAGTCGAACAACACACCCAATCACGTCGCTCGACAACCCGTCACGGACGGCCTTGATTTCCGCTTCAGAGCGTTCGAGCAGGAACGTTTTGAGATCTTTGAGCTTCCACTGACTGCAGGAATCGGCCTGCTCGGAGCGGATCGATTTTCTCAGCAGTTTAAGAAGTTCATCTTCAAAGAAACTGTGTTTATCGATTTCCCGAAGCGACGTTTCGGACAGCAGCGTGCGTGCGAGAGTTCGGGACTGTTCGTCGGCCGCAGCGACACCGACAATGGCGTCGCCTTCCTTGAATTCGTTGGCAGCTCCGATGACCTGCCGATACAGATTCTGGTCCCAGCCAGCGGCTTTTCGCTGAACGTACTGAATGACGGATTCGCCCGGAACGACATCGCGAATGACGTGCGAGCCGGCGGTAACGGATTCGCTGGCTGTGGCTGCTGACGCGGGCCGCAGACCATTCGGAGCCAGTACAACGGTGGCTGCGATCGTGGATCCGCACTGAAGAAAGTGTCTTCGGGAAATCATTTGAGTCGCGTTGCTCCGTTCAGAACCAGCACTCATCATGCACCATGGTCACCGGCTGACAGCAGTCGCCGTCCAACGACGGATTCTGTGCATAGACTATCGTTACAGACAAGTGAACGTCTGCGCCTCAGTGCAATATCCGCACTCAAAATTGCAGCTGCTTGTCATTGCAGCGCAGACAGGAATCGAGACTGCGCCACTGGATTCCCGCCTGCGCCGGAATGACGGAACCCTGGAACCAGGTGTTATCGATGCACTCAGGCCATGATTTCAGGGACGAGCTTCCCATGAATATCGGTCAGCCGATAGTCGCGTCCCTGAAAACGGTACGTCAGACGTTCATGATCAAACCCCAGAAGATGCAGCAGTGTGGCGTGCAGATCGTGCACATGAACCATTCCTTCTGCGGCACCGAAACCCAGCTCGTCGGTCGTTCCGTGGAGATGTCCGGCTTTGAGCCCTCCGCCTGCCGCCCAGATCGTGAACGCGTCGATGTGGTGATCGCGTCCCATGGTCCCGCGCGCTTCTCCCATCGGTGTTCTGCCGAACTCGCCGCCCCACAGCACAAGCGTGTCATCGAGCAGCCCGTTTCGCTTCAGATCCAGAACAAGCGCCGCGGCAGCCTGGTCGACTTCTTTGCAGACCTTTGTCAGAGCATCATCGAGGTCTGCGCTGGGGCCGCCGTGATGATCCCAGTCGGTGTGATAAAGCTGAACAAAGCGAACACCGCGTTCAACCATTCTGCGAGCGAGCAGGCAGTTGGTGGCGAATGATGGTTTCCCGGGTTCTGCTCCATACAGAGCGAAGGTTTCTGCGGTTTCACCGTCCATGCTGATGAGTTCCGGGGCGCTCGACTGCATCCGAAACGCGGTTTCATACGCATTGATGCGAGTCTCAATTTCCGCATCACGCACTGATTCGGCTCGCTGCTGATTCAGAGTTCTCAGAACGGAGATGAATTCCTTCTGTGCGTCCTGTGTGATTCCATGTGGACTATCGAGATGCAGGATGGGTGCCCCCTGTCCGCGAAATGGAGTACCCTGATACGTTGAAGGGAGAAAGCCGCTGGACCAGAGCGTGTTCCCGCCACGCGGTCCGCGAGGCCCTGACTGAAGCACGACAAAGCCCGGAAGACTGGATGATTCACTGCCGAGTCCATACGTCACCCAGGAACCAAAGCTGGGACGTCCCGGTGCCTGAAATCCGGAATTCATGAACATCTTTGCCGGGCCATGGTTGAAGACGTCTGTCTTCAGAGCACGCAGCCAGCAGACTTCATCGACGATGGTGCGGTGATACGGAAGCAGGTCGCTGAGTTCCATCCCGCAGTTTCCCCATCGACCGAATCGTCGATGAGATCCCAGCAGAGTGGCCCCCGGCTTCAGAAATGCAAACCGACGACCGTTGGTGAAACTCTCCGGTGGCGTCTGGCCGCTGAATTTTCTCAGCTGCGGTTTATCCGAGAAGAGTTCCAGCTGACTCGGCCCGCCCGCCATGAACATGCAGATGACGTTCTTCGCTCGTCCCGGAAAATGCGGCTGGCGAGGCGCCATCGCGGCGGCACTCGCGGAAGCCTCCGCATCGCGACTCAGCAGACTGCCCAGCGCCATCGAACCGATGCCGAAACCGGTCTGCTGGAGGAAACTTCGTCGAATCATTTCTGATGACATTGATCAATTCCTTGTCAGAAACTCATCGGTATTGATGAGCACTCGCGATGTCGAAGTCCACGCAGCAAGCTCGGCAGTGGGCACTCCTTCGAAGGTTCCTGCTGGTGCGACCTTCGTGGCCAGTTCTGCATTCTGCTGATATCGATCACGTTCACCAATCCAGTACTTCTCAAGCACAGTCAGTTCCTTCTCGGACGGCTGACGAATCAGACAGAGACGGAACAGACGCGTCATCACCGTTCGCAGATCGCCCGAATGGTTCTCCGTCAGGAGTCGTGCTGCCAGCAACTGAGCCTGTTCGAAGAACATCGGGTCGTTCGCCACAGCCAGAGCCTGAAGTGGAGTGTTGGACCTCATCCGACGAGTACACACCGTACTGAACTCCGGCGAATCGAATGTCGTCATCAGCGGATACGGAGCACTTCGGTAGAACATCGTGTACATCGTTCGCCGATAGCGATCGGGCCCCTTCGTCTCTGGCCAGGTTTTGACGTTCTGTGTGAAGCTGTAAACTCCCTCCGGCTGAGGCGGGTGGACGCTGGGACCGCCAATCTTCGGTGTGAGCGAACCAGCAACGGATAACACCAGATCACGAACAATCTCCGCGTCGACTCGAAGACGCGACTGCCGCCCGAGCAGCAGATTTCGCGGGTCAGCCTTTACCAATTCGGGAGTCTCCTCGCTCGACTGCTGCCACGTCTTTGACGTCACGATCATGCGGTGAAATTTCTTCATCGACCAGCCCTGATCAATCAGCTCCGAGGCCAGCCAGTCCAGAAGTTCCGGGTGAGTCGGCAGACTGCCCTGAATTCCGAAGTCGTTTTCCGTTTCCACCAGCCCCTGTCCGAAGTATCGCATCCAGATCCGATTGACGGTGACGCGAGCCGTCAGAGGGTTGTCACGACTGACAAGCCATTTCGCCAGATCAAGCCTTGTCTTCAGTTCCGGCTGCTGACCCTGACGAAGAATGGTCGGAACGGAGGGTGGCAGAGGCCCCTGTTCTTTGTCGGGAGTCAGAAAGTCTCCGCGTTTCAGGACGAAGGTTTCTGCCGGGACATCGGTATCCCGCATCACCATCTGACGCACCGAGCGACCTCCCCCCGGAAGGTTTTTCTCGATCTGTTCGAGCTGCTGTTTCACACTCGCGATCTCAGTCTCGATGGAGGCCGCATCGCTTGTCGGTGGAGCCGCTTCAGACAGATCGATCGCGAATCGACCGATGAGATAATTCTGATTGAGATCATGACGCAGCGTCAGAATGGCTTCCACTTTTCCCAGGGGAGCTCCGAGAACGAACACAGCCTCGTGAGGTGCATTCATCCGAACATCCGGGTTACGTTTCAGCTGTTCGCCTTTGTTGTTGATCGCCCAGCCCGTGTCCGGTTTTCCGTCAATGGCATCCAGAACGGAATACCCTTCCTGAGAATGATCCGCCGCCGCCATTGTGAACGTCGACACCTTATCGCCCACTCGAGCTTCAAAACTGGTGAGCACGAAATTGCCGTTTTCGGCCAGACCAGGGCCACCCGAAGGCAGCGATTCGTGCGGAAGGACACGCAGCCGAATGGCGGTAATCTGCTGTCCCGGTGTTCGAACAATGATCTGATAGGGATCATTGGGAGTTGCGCGGCGATCTGAGAGCAGTGAATCATCTTTCTGGCGAAGAAAGTCCCCCATGCCCAGCAGTGTGCGGTAATCGAGAAGCTCGGCAGGTTTCCAGTTCCATTCATGCTTCAGAAGCCCCGCTGATTTTGCTTCAATCAGACTTCGTTCCAGCTGCACGAGTCGCGCGGCCAGTTCTTTCCTGAGCGTCAGATCATTCTGCTGCTGTTCAGTCCATCCGAACAATTCATTTTCCAGTACCTCGACCGTCGTGGCTTCATTGTTGGCATCGTCGCAGCGATTGAAGAACGCGTATACCTGATAGTACTCGCGATGGCTGACGGGGTCGTATTTGTGAGTGTGACACTGAGCACATCCCAGTGTCAGCCCCAGCCAGACGGCTCCCGTGGTATTCACGCGATCAACCAACGCTTCGTTGCGATACTGATCGGGCTTCACACCGCCTTCCTGATTGATGAGCGTGTTGCGATGGAAGCCAGTCGCAATCTGCTGTGATTTTGTGGCACCGGGCAGAAGATCTCCCGCCAGCTGTTCAATCGTGAACTGATCGAACGGCATATCACGATTGACAGCATCAATGACCCAGTCTCGATATGGCCACATAATGCGCGGACCATCGATCGTGTAACCGTTGGAGTCTGCATAGCGAGCCTGATCCAGCCAGTGTCTGCCCCAGCGTTCGCCGTAATGCGGGTTGTCGAGCACGCGATTGACCAGCTGTTCCCAGGCTTCGGCAGTCGGATTCGCGGCGAAAAGATCCGCTTCTTCCGGAATCGGCTGAAGCCCGAGCAGATCCTGATAAAGGCGACGCACCAGCACTGCAGGTTCCGCCTGTGGCGACAATTTCAACCCTGCAGTTTTGAGCTTTTCCTGAATGAACGCATCAATCGGATGGTTCTCGCGCCCAGCGGAAACTCCCGAAGAACCGGCCTCATCGGAGGTCTTCACTTCAGGGATTGCAGGCTTTGTCAGAGGACTGAATGCCCAGTGCTGCTGGTACTCCGCACCTTCTTCAATCCAGCGTTTCAGTAGCTGCTTCTGCTGGTCGTTCAGCGGCCGACCACCTTCATGCGGTGGCATGACAAGCTCGGGATCGGTAGAAACAATTCGTTGCCAGATCAGACTCTCGTTTGGCTTGCCAGGAACGATGGCCGGTATTCCATCTCGGGAAGCCACCGCGTCTTCACGCTGGTCAAGCCGCAGATCGGCTTTCCGTGAACCCGGGTCAACTCCGTGGCACGAGTAACAATGGTCTGACAGAATTGGACGGATCTGTCGAGAAAAGTCGACTTTCTCTTCGAATGCGAAGCTGATCGACGCCATCAGATTCAGCGTCAGCACAACGGCAGGCATTCTCATCCAGTTCTTCCTCCGCCTTCAATGATCCGCAGATCTGCATTCCGATTCTCGGTCAACCTGCGATTCTAATCCTTCATTTTGCTGAATCCAAATGGTTTCAGCGAGAAGCAACTCCCGGCATCAGAGTCTTTTCATCGAGACGAAACCTGGTTCTGACAGCTATTCCTGCTTTTTCGCCGATGCGGACTGGCGCGGATGAATCGCACCAGGCTCACTGAGCAGCGAGCTCTCCCGCAGGCTGTTCACCCATTCTTTCAGCATCGCAATGGACCGATCGTCTTTGACTTTGACGGCCACATGAGGCATTCGCCCGAGTCCGTCGAGCTGCATTCGGGCCACGATAAGCGACCGCTCCGCCTCTCCGGGGACCAGAATTCGGGGATCATTCAGGCCAAAAGTGCCCTGACCGGGACGTGTGTTCAGCGACAATGTTTCCGTCAGCGGCACTGACGCGTGAAGTTCGAATTCTGCGTTGCCGCCACCCCACTTGCGGTGGCAATGAGCACAGTTCGAGTGAAGATAGGCTCGGGCCCGCAGATGCAGTGGCTCATCTTCGCTGCGATAATCAGCGAGCCGCGGAAGTGTCTCCGGGGACTTCGGCAGCGGCGTTTTGAAGATGCCGAGCCGATTCAGGACCGCCAACTGATTTTCCGTGTGGCCGCCGTAATCGAATTCGCGATTCATCTGAAGTGTCGTGACGCCGAGGATGTACTTCGATGCCATCGTGTGACACAAAGTGCACTCCGAACGGCTCGGAAATCGCCAGACCTGTTCCCGCATTCCACCGGGAGCTGCGGCGTCCCTGACTGTGAAAGCCTGATCCAGACCGGCAGCATCCAGCAGTTCCGCATCTGTCTGATCTTCGTTCCAGACATAGGTGTAGCCATTCCAGAACTGAGCTCCATATTCGTCATCATTTCCAGGCATCTGACGATAATGGAGGAGTCGCGTCTCAAGGCGGCGAGTTTTTTCCGGATGACTGGTGTCCAGCGTCAGCGAAAATGTCTTCACGAGCACCGTGCCGTCGGGAAATCTCCATCCTATGTCGGGATAATCCGGTCCGTGAGGATAAGTCACCGCATCGAATTCGATCTGCGATGTACCGGGCAGAGCAATGAAGCGATCCTTCTCGGCACCATCCGACCAGAGCGGTGCGTTGACGGAATAGGGGATCACGCCAGCCGCCGGCACATGGTCTTTCGTGGATGCAAACAGTCCAGTCTCACTGAGCTTTCGAGGAAATGGCTTTGACTGTGGCTGCGGCGGAGCCGGTACGATCCGATGGAATCCACCACCCGCGAAATCAACAATGTAGACATCGCCTTCGTGATCCTGAGCAAACTCAACGATCCGTATCTGAGTGTCAGCCAACTGCTGATGCTCGGTAACTTTTCCATCAGCATACTTCAGTGACCAGAGTTTGCCCGTATCGTAATCACCATAGATGTACGCCCCCTTCAGTCCCGGCAATCGATCGGTCTGACTGACATAGCCGCCGGTCACGGATCGAAAATCACTGTGGGGATGCTCGACGACTGGTTTCTGAATCTCACCGGGCCCGCGTCGACGTTCCGGACGAAATGGATGCAGTCCTTCCTGAACACTCCAGCCATAGTTACCTCCCCGTTCGACGACATAGATCATTTCCCAGAGATCCTGACCGACTTCTCCCGCCCACAACCGTTTGTTGTCGTCGAAGCTGAACTTCCAGACCTGACGATGCCCGAACGACCAGATCTCCGGACGAGCATCGGGAGTTGAGACGAATGGATTATCCTGCGGAATTGAGTAAGCTCGTCCCTCAGAAGCATGATCGACATCGACGCGCAGGATTGCACCCAGCAGATCAGTCAAGTCCTGGCCCGTCTCGAATCCGTCAGCAATTCCACTGCCGTCGCCGGTTGCGAGATACAGATAACCATCGGGACCAAACCGAAGACAGCCTCCGTTGTGCCCGCCTGATGGCCACCGCAGCATGACCTGCTCGCTTTCAACATCCGCCTTCCAGGAGCTTCCGGATGCTGCTGCCTGCGCCTTCGCCTGAAAGCGAGACACCGCACTGCCGTCCGGTTCCGTCGCGAGCGGATCTTTCACCCAGGCAACGTAAAAGTATCCGTTCGTTTCAAACTGAGGATGAAACGCAAAACCGTAGATGGTTCGTCGGATATCAATCAGCAGATCCGACTGAGACACATCGCTGCGGATGTCGAACGTGTAGATCTTCCCGGGGCGAGTCGCCACGCCGAACTTCGCCTGCCCGGGGATGCGGCTCACAGAAAGTGGTTCCGTAAACGTGAGTCCGGGAAATGCTTTCTCCGTCGTGAACGGATCTGCGGCATCCGGCGATCCCTGGATATTGCCAGTCACCCATGGAAGTCGGTGATGAACGTCGAATCGAGGTCGCTCCGGAACGGCATCCGCTGCGCTGGCCGAGCCGGACAATGCGATCCATTGAAAAGCCACCACCGCGAAAAGCAGTGTCAGTGCCAGAAACCGCCTCTCGGCTGGATATGACACTGCTCGATGAACGGAACGCTGACACGCGGAAAAACTCCGACACTCAGCCGAACGATGTGACACGGTTCGGTGCGACATACGAATCCCCGCCTGCGATGACCAATGAGAGAGTATTTCAAAACCGGGGCAGGCACTCTTGCGAATGCAGAATCTGCGGGTCATCCCCCGCCTGATTCGGGAACCAGTCCCGGTTTTGAAAACACCTGTACGAGATCAGCTCTGCCGAGGATTCATGCTAACCATTCGAAGATCCGGATGTAAATCGCCAGGACACCGATTCAGGCGCTCAGACAGGTTTCGGAGACATTTGTCAATCCGGCGTTTATCGTCGCGGGAGAGGTCGCATATGGATATCAAACGCTGAATCGGCAATGGCCCGACCGGATCTCTGTCCTGTGGTGTTGTCGAACTGCCAGTGAATACCGCCGTAGATGCGGCTCATCCCGGCTTCTTCAGCAGCCTGAGACAACGATCGCCAGGATCGCACCACACCATTCAGCTGAGGCCATCGCTGGGGGTCGGGTGACGGACCAGAGAAGCTGATGTTGTTTGTCCCGAAATACAACTCCAGGATCCGAGCACTGGCTCCGCTGAACGTACTGTGACCAGAAGAGTAAGCAGGGAACGCCGGTGTTGGGAGCAGAGGTCTCCATGTGGTATCAATGACAACGTCAGATCGAGTGGAACTTCGCTCTGTGATTCCTGTGACCGGGCGGAAGTAATCATAAACGTATTTTGCATCCCAGCAGGAAATCGCAGCGTCAGCCTGAGTAATACTCAGAAGAGCAAACAGACGAGCGTTCTGAACTCGGGTGAGACGAAATTGCGTTGATAGCCCCTGTGCAATCACCTGCCAGTGTCCGGGAGGCGTGACGGACCCAGGGCCATCTTCCCAGAAAAACGCGATCTGTGCCTGATCGGCTGTTCGTGCAGTGCTGTTCACTGCGCCCAGACGTTTGACTTCATTGTATGCTGTTGCAAACTGCACTGTCTGAAGTCCCGGTGGTGCCACCGGACGATAGAACAGAACGTTGCTCACACCGAAAGGGCGAACATATCGCCAGTGAGGCAGGACAGCAGGAGCGAACGCTGTCGGCGTTGGTTTCCATCGGCCAACAATTCCGGACGGTGTGTAGGACACTGTATTCGTAGAGCCGTCAAATCGACGGAACGCGATGACCAGGTTACCGACATAGGTGCCCCAGACCACGCCAGCGGCGTTTCGAGTGGCTCCATCTCCGGTCGCAAAACAATTCTGCCAGGCCTGCCGGAAGATCGCTTCGCGACTCGGGTACAGGTGGCTCGCGACGATGTATGCAGCAGTCGCGGCGGAAACATTTGGTGATGGCGCTACGACACGAACACCCGGAAACGTATAACCGTAAGGAGTGTGACTGCCTTCAATCTGATTGAGAGCGTCGTAGATGGCCACGTGCATCATGGCGAGTCCTCTGGCCGCCACGGGAGGCAATGTTCGTTCGGCACGAATCGAATCCAGAAGAATCCGATTCCACTTCAGGACGACATCATCCGCTTTTAGAGCAGTGGATGAGAGAACCAAGGAGAGCAGCAGCAGGCTGCGAATCACGTGCGAAATCATGCTGTCTTTCCGCATTCAGAACACTGAAATCATCAACTCCCGGATCAATTACAGTGAACCCCGGGCGAAAGAGAGCAATGCACGCAACGCAGATTGCCTATCTTTCCTATTGTGATGATTCTGAGCAGTAACTTTTCTGAATGCACCGAAAATCCGGAAAAATGCGTCTTTCCGGGACGGATGCGGAAAATCAACCTGACGGCGCTTGGCTATCGAATCGCGCCGCGACGCTGCAGCCCACCCTGTGGAGCACCGGGAGGCACGGTTTCCGGTCCCAAAGGCAGTCCCTGAAAGAGACGCTGTTCAGCAGCGCGTCGCGGGAGTGACCGAGGGCGATCGTAATCTCGCGGGCTGGAATCCAGCGACGGACCGATGTCAGGATCAGGAAACGGATCCTGCCGCTGGTAAGCGAGATTCTCCGCATGCGGGAAGGACGTCGTCCACGTCGGATACCGCACGAAATTGGGATTCATGCAGCCAGCCAGTCCGCAGAAAACGAACAGCAGCCCCCCGACCACTCCACGCGGTCGACAGGCAGGAAACCACTCAGTCATTCCCGTTGCTGTAAGCTTCATACTCTGGCCATTGTGAAATCTACGCCCACTGACGTCGTTCTCAGCACGGCATGCGAGACGAATTCCGGCAGATCTCGCGTCTAAAATGCAGCCTACCAGCAATTCCCGCAGAAACACAATGCCAGATTCCGGCTTCGGCGTTCACTATAGGCCAGGCGGTTTAGGTTAACCTGGCAGTATGGGACACGCAGTGAATCATCCATGTGACCAATCAGCCGTTGTCGGGACTGCCAGTTCAATGGAAATGGCGGTCGGAACGGGGAGTGCGGTTCGACTGACTTTCGCAGGCACGGTTGTTTCGCCATAATCTCACAACGGAGAGGACGCTGGGGCGCTGCTGCGGCTGTCGCAGAAAGCACAGCGATCGGAAGAAAGGAAACCGGAAATGATCAGTCGTCGAAACGTTTTGTCTTTGTCTGTGGCCTTGCTGGCTCTGGGGGGATCGATTGTGGGTGCTGAGGAGAACAAACTGCCGCGATGCTTTATGGATATCACCATCGGCGGCAAACCTGCTGGCCGAATCGTGATTGAACTGCGATCCGATGTTGTGCCGAAGACGTCCGAAAACTTTCGAGCACTCTGCACGGGTGAAAAAGGCTTCGGATACAAAGGATCATCATTCCATCGAGTGATTCCGGAGTTCATGTGTCAGGGCGGAGATTTCACGAACCATAACGGTACTGGCGGAAAATCCATCTACGGTGCCAAGTTTGCCGACGAGAATTTCAAGCTGAAGCACACTGGTCCAGGCGTGCTCAGCATGGCCAATGCCGGCCCTAACACCAACGGCTCTCAGTTCTTCCTCTGCACAGCGGAAACTGCATGGCTGGATGGGAAACACGTGGTCTTCGGATCCGTCGTTGAAGGAATGGACGTGGTCAAGGCAATCGAAGCCGTCGGATCAAACAGCGGTGCGACGCGAGCCAAGGTTGTTGTCGCGGACTGCGGTGAACTCAAAGCCGAGTAATCTCTCTGCTGTGAGTCTCATGCAGTGACTCGTGCGACAAAAGTAGTCATCACACTCCGAGTGATGACTGAAATTGCTCACGGTGATAGTTTCCTCAGTTGAAGCTGTCACCGTGTTTTTATTTCTACTGACTCTTCAGGATAACAGGCATGCTGGCTCCTCATCTCCGCATCGTCACTGGTTGTGTGCTGGCGTTCTCGGCTGTTACGTCGGCATTTTCAGTGCTGCCTGCAGCAGCGAACGCTGACGATGTGTCCGCACAGACGGATGTCCTGCGGGACGAGAATCTGGTTGCCTGGTGTATCGTGCCTTTCGACGCCGCAAAACGTGGTCCGGCCGCACGAGCTCGAATGCTGAAGGAAATCGGCGTCGTCCGCTGTGCTTACGACTGGCGGCAGGAACATGTGCCGACTTTCGAAGAAGAGATTCTGGAATACAAA
Source organism: Planctomyces sp. (assembly GCA_046345315.1). Lineage (GTDB taxonomy): Bacteria > Planctomycetota > Planctomycetia > Planctomycetales > Planctomycetaceae > F1-80-MAGs062. The sequence goes on along the minus strand of JBKDKA010000133.1, from coordinate 29,439 downwards.
AAGAACGGAATCGAATTCTTTGCCTTCTGGAGCACCCACGATTCCGCGTTCGATCTGTTCCGAAAGCACAATCTTCATCCGCAGATCTGGCAGATGATTTATGGTGACACCGGAAACACCGATGCAGAAAAAGCGGAGAATGCCGCCGCCGCCATGACCGATCTGGCGAAAAAGACTGAGGAACTCGGCTGCCCGCTGGGGCTGTATAACCACGGCGGCTGGGCCGGTGAACCTCGCAATCTGGTGGCTGTCTGCGAACGACTGCGAGCTCGCGGTTTCAAGAATGTGGGCATCGTGTACAACTTTCATCACGGGCACGATCACATTACCGACTGGAAAGAATCCTTCGAACTGATGAAGCCGTGGCTGCTGTGCCTGAATCTCAATGGTATGAACGACGGAGCACAGCCGAAGATTCTGGGGATCGGCAAAGGACAACACGAACGCGACATGATCCGTGTTGTGGCCGAAAGCGATTATCGCGGCCCCATCGGAATCATCGATCATCGCGAACAGCTTGACGCTCGCGAATCACTGCTCGAGAACCTCGATGGTCTGAAGAAACTGCGATCGGAAATCCGGCAGACTTCAGCATCCACCGCAGAGTCCTCAAAAAAAAACTGACGACTTCGGCCGATTCGGATCCGCATCACTCGGCCAGGAATCATCAGCACCATCCTCAGTCTGCTGAGACGACAGGTTCCGGCGGGGCACCGGACTACAGCGACGCAATCGCTCAACAGTTTGCCGATGACGCAGCGCATGGAGATTTCCTCCGCGGCCTCGCAACCTTTGCGAACGCTCGAACGGCCTGCCTGTCGTGTCACCGCATCGGAACACTGGGTGGCACTGTCGGCCCGGAACTGACTCAGATCGGCAAAGAACGCAGCGTTCGACAGATTGTCGAATCCGTTTACTGGCCACGAAATGAAGTGAAACCGGAATACCAGATCTGGCAGGCACTGAAGCTCGACGGAACCCGTGTGACTGGGTATCGAATGAAAGGGGCCGATTCCGAGGTGACTCTGCGCGATCCCGCGACCGGCGACACCACAACGATCTCCACCGATGACATCGACGAACTGATTCCGGGCAGCACACTGATGCCTGACGGACAGATGGCTGCAATCTCACGAACTCAGCAGCGGGATCTGATTCGCTTTCTGAGCGAACTTGGAAAACCGGGAGGAATGCCACCGGATGACATCGACACAGCATTGCGACAGCATCAGTCTCATGCACCAGTCTCGTTTGCATTCGACAAAGCACCGCTGCATCCGGAACGCTGGCCGAACCGCAGTCACGCCAGGAACAAGCAGCGGCTGTATGACTTTTATCCGAAACAGGCGGAACACTTTCGGACCATGAAGCCAGCCCCGATGCTGCTCACCGAGTTCCCCGGTCTTGATGGAGGTCAGGCCGGGCACTGGGGATATCAGACAGAGCAGGACTGGGCCGATGATCGCTGGAATCAGACACTTCTCGGATCGATGCAGGCGGGAGTCTTCACCGGAAACGGCAAAGTGATTCCTCGCGGTGTCTGCGTGCGAATCAGCGAACAGAACGAAGTTGCAGCCTGCTTCAATCCGGATACTCTCAACTGGGAAATGGTCTGGAAAGGCGGGTTCGTTGACTACTCTGCAACTCGTCATGGATTCATGGACGGCATCCGCATGAAAGGAACCGTCCTTCCGGATTCTGAACTCGCTCCATCCGCAGCCCCAGCAGAAAAACAACCAGACGCCCGATATCGGGGCTTCTATCGGCACGGAGACCGCGTGATCTTCTCGTGGTCAGTCAATCAGCCAGACACGGGCCTCACAGAATACCTCGAGACGGCGGAGTATCGGAACGGTGTGTTCACCACCATCAGAGGACCGGCGCAGACTCATGAGTGTCGAGACCTGATTCATGGTGGTCCGGTTCGGCATCCTGAAGTGATTAAGACTGCGATCGTTTCGGGCGATCAGAAACCCTGGGCCATCGATACCATCCAGCTGCCGGTGGAGAATCTCTGGAAGGCTCTCTTCTTCTGCAGTGGCCATGATTTTCTTCCTGACGGAAGTGCGATGGTCTGCACAATGCAGGGAGACGTCTGGCATGTCTCGGGATTGATTTCCACCAGCGAGCAGCCTCGGGAAGCACACTGGCGTCGATTCGCCTCCGGACTGAATCATCCGCTGGGACTGGTGATCTCCGGCAGTCGCATCTTTGTGCAGTGTCGCGACCAGCTGACCGAACTGCACGATCTGAACAGCGATGGCGAGGCGGACTTCTACGAATGCCTGTGCAACGATTTTGAAACATCGCCAGCCGGACACGACTTCATCTGCGGGCTCGAACGCGATCCGGAAGGCAATTTCTATACAGCCTCGGGAAATCAGGGGCTGCTGAAAATGTCACCCGTCACGGATCCGCCAGCCACAGTATCCCCCCGGACGAACACACAAAACAGATCTGAGATCAATGCATCAGCCGCAGATAATATAAAAGGCCATCGTTACTCCGCACGAGTCATCGCCACTGGGTTCCGCAATCCGGATGGGCTTGGAATTCTTCCTGATGGCACGATCACTGTTCCGTGTTCGGAAGGGGAATGGACACCCGCATCTATGATCTGCGCTGTTCGACCGTCGCTGACCGGTGAAGAGATCTGTTCGTCCGGTGGTCCGCCATTCTTTGGTTATCGCGGGCCACATGTGAAAGTCGCTGCAGACAGAGTTCCGGAATTTCCGCTGGCTTATCTGCCGCGTGGTCTCGACAACTCAAGTGGTGGCCAGATTGTGGTTCCCGATGATCGCTGGGGACCTCTGAAGGGACAACTCCTGCATCTCTCATTCGGAATGGGAACACACTTTCTGGTGCTCCGTGATGAGGTGAAGGGACAGCTTCAGGGTGCAGTCATTCCGTTGCCCGGCGACTTCCGGTCAGGAGTTCATCGTGGTCGATTCAATCCTGTGGATGGACAGCTTTATGTGACCGGTATGGATGGCTGGGTGTCGTTCACACCAGATGACGGATGCTTTCAGCGAGTTCGCTACACCGGAGATCGTGTTCAGATTCCAACTGGCTTTCACGTGCACGAGAACGGTGTCATTGTGCGGTTCGCTCAGAAGATCGATCGCTCCGTCGCCGAGGCTGCAGACAGCCACTTCGCTCAGTGCTGGGACTATCGTTACAGCGCTGCCTACGGATCAGCGGAGCTCTCGGCCATGCACCCGGGAGTTCGCGGCCATGACGTTCTGACTGTGCGTAAGGCTCATCTTCTGCCGGATGAGCACTCCCTCTTTCTGGAAATTCCCGACATTCAGCCGGTCAGTCAGCTTTACCTGCGAATGCATGTGAACGCAGGAAGTTTGTCTGACGCGGCAGATCTCCCGAAGACAGATGACGGACATGATCTGTTCATGACAGTGAATGCACTCGACGAGCCGTTTCGAGGCATTCCGAGTGAGATCGACGAGGAGAAAGTTGTCGGAGTCCATCCGATTGTGCGGGATATGAATACGAATCTTGTTCAGGTTCCGAATCCGTGGCGAGCTTCCATTCCCGGCGAACGTCCGATCGTCATTGAAACAGAAAAGAATCTGACATATCAGACACGTGAACTGCGCGTCCTGCGTTCGGAACCCATTCAGCTCACGCTGAAGAATCCGGACGTTGTTCCGCACAACTGGGCACTGCTGAAACCGGAGTCGCTCCGCACCGTCGGTGAAATGGCAAACCGGATGATCGCAGATCCGGAAGCCGTCAGCCGGCACTATATCCCGAAATCCGACCTGGTCCTTGCATGGACTGATGTCGTTCCTTCGGGGGAGTCGTTCGCGATTTCATTTCGAGCACCGGAAACTCCGGGTCGATACCCGTTCCTCTGCACCTTTCCGGGACACTGGATGGTCATGAACGGTGTGATGATTGTCGAATGATCCTCCTCGCCACAGGCTTTCGCAGTCCGAACCTGTCTTGTGAGAGGATTGCAGAAAGAATTACAACACGGACGTTACGCAGTGTTCGGTAAAGTCGGCACTGCGAACTGCGCAGTCGTCTGCCTGTCGAAAGAGCGAATCACCGAGTGAACCAATCACGGGAACAATCGAAAGTATCGGGCAAGCGGCAAGCGCAAACCGCGTGGCGGCGATTCATGCCGCTTGGAGTTCTCACAGCGACATCACTCATTGCGGCGATTGCTGTTCTTGCTCCTCAGGACAGCTCGTCGGCGGCTGAAATTCCGACGACGCGAGTTCGTGGAATCAGAACACTCACACACGATCCGGGAGCATTCTGTCAGGGACTGGTGATTCATAACGGAATGCTGATCGAAGGCACAGGGCTTTATGAAAAGTCACGACTGCGAAAAGTGTCTCTCGAAACCGGCCGCATCGAAAATGAGATTGCTCTGAACAGGGATGTTTTTGGCGAAGGAGTGACCGTCTGGAAGAATCAGATTCTGCAGCTGACATGGAAAAACGGATACCTGATTGTCTATGAAGCAGACACGCTGCGGCAGCTGGGTGTTGTTCGATACGACCGCATCGATCCTGCTCTGCGAGAGGGCTGGGGAATTACGCATGATGGTAAGCAGTTGATCGTCAGCGATGGTTCTTCACAACTGCGTTTTCTGGATCCGGAAACGTTTCGAATGGTCCGACAGTTGACGGTTCGGAATGGATTTCGCGCTGTGGACCAGCTCAACGAACTGGAGTATGTGGATGGTCGGATTCTGGCCAATATCTGGCACTCCGATCGGATCGCAAGCATCGATCCCGAATCAGGACGGGTCCGGGAGTGGCTGGATTGTTCCGCGCTTCGTCCTAAATCGCTGCGGTGGAATCGGGAAGCGGTACTGAACGGAATCGCGTGGGATTCCGTCAATCGCCGGCTTTACATCACGGGAAAGAACTGGCCGGTGCTCTTTGAAATCGCACCTCCTGAAAAACCGGCGGCCGGTCCGAAGTAGAGCCTCTTTCACAACCCGGACTGGCGTTTTTCGGCATATAGCAGGAAGCGTGCCGGTCCCGGTTCTCAGTGCATCAGGGGATTCTCGCATTCGGGGGATTTGAGGAGCATCGTGCGACCACTTGGATGCAGTCCTGCGGGGGAATAAACTCCCACAGTGACGGCCAGGTCAGTTGTGGAAGAAAACAACCGGAATTCGTTCCACTGGCTCCCGACGGATGCGGTGTATTCGTGCAAATTCTGCAACTGCAAGGGTGCCTGTCCCGATTTTGAGATGCGATCTAGTCACAGATCGCCGGCCATTCAGGTGACGCTGGTCGAATGCTGCGTTACCAGTATTGTCCGACGTTTCAGCGCCAACAGTGTCTTTCAGGTCTTTCAGCCGAAAAACGAAGCCAACATGACTGTTCGAACACGATTTGCCCCCAGCCCGACCGGATACATGCATATTGGTGGCATGAGAACCGCCCTCTTTAACTGGTTGTGGGCACGTAAGAACGGTGGCCAATTTATTCTGCGAATCGATGACACCGATCAGCAGCGCAATATGGAAGAGGCGCTGACACCGATTCTGAATGCATTTCGCTGGCTGGGGCTGAACTGGGACGAGGGTCCTGAAGTGGGTGGCCCTTATGCTCCGTATTTTCAGTCACAGAGACGATCGAAGTACGACGCAGCTCTGACTCAGCTGCTGAGTTCTGGAAAAGCCTATCGTGACTTCGAGAAACCAGCAGATACACAGGCTCAGAGAGAAGCTGCCGAAAAGGAAAAGCGTCAGTATGTCAGCAGTCGCACTTCACTCTCGCTGAGTGCTGCCGAAGTTGAATCGAAAATGGCAGCAGGGGAAGCTCATGTGATTCGGTTTCTCGTTCCGCGAGATCGAAAGGTTGTGATACAGGATCATGTGCGAGGCACTGTGGAGTGGGACTGCAGTCTGATGCCGGATCCCGTAATCGCTCGGAACGACGGATCACCACTTTATAACTTCGCAACAGTCGTCGACGATGCGGAACTTCAGATCACGCATGTGATTCGTGCGGAAGAGCATCTGCCGAATACACCGATTCAGGTTCTTCTTCATGAAGCGCTGGGATATCAGACACCCGAATGGGCGCATATCCCGTATGTGGCCGCTCCTGGTGGCAAGGAGAAGCTGAGCAAACGAAAGATCGCCGGCTACAGGACGAATCCGCAGTTCCAGAAGCTTTTTGAACTGGGTGATCAGGTGCTGAGCCAGCTTGGATTCGATGCCGCGTCGGATTCACTGTCTCCCGTGATGGTGGACTACTACCGGCAGGTTGGTTTTCTGCCGGAAGGTGTTCTCAACGCTTTGGTTCGCCTCGGCTGGTCACTGGATGATCAGACGGAGTTCTTTTCGATTGAGGATATGATTCGCTCGTTTTCGCTGGAGCGAGTCATCAGGAGTGCAGCCGGCCTGGATCCCGACAAACTGCTGAGTTTTCAATCGCACTGGATGAATCAGAAATCCGCCGAGGAGCGTCTCAGCGGTTGTGTGAGTTTTCTGAAGAGAGCCGGTTGGATCAAAGATACCGATGATTCCGACGTGATCGCTCGGGTTCGTCGCATCATTGAACTGGCCGGTGACCGAATTCGGGTTTTCGGTGATATCTTTCAGATGCAGGAGTTCTTCTGCGACGATCGCGAACTGAACTACGATCGTAAGAATTTTCAGAAGCGAGTTGTCCAGCCGGAGAATTCTCTCATCCTGCTTCAGGAGCTGCGAACGGAACTGAGCCGATGCGAATCGTTTCGGGCAGAACCACTTCATGATCTCCTGCAGGCATTCCTGACGCAGAAACAGATCAAGCCGGGAGAACTGTTTCCGGCACTTCGTCTCTGCGTGACTGGAAAGGCTCAGGGAGCGGATCTGTTCGGCACGCTCGAGCTGATCGGAAAGAACGCCGTTCTGGCCAGAATGGATCACAGTATCGGTCTGGCCGAGGCGGCTCGAATCGCATGAGACTCAGAGTTCGGTGAGTGGCAGAGCAGCATCAGGCCGCAGATTCGCGGAGTGAGTTTTCGTCAGCAGGGTAAAGCAATGTCGACTGTTCTTGTCACAGGTGGTGCGGGGTTTCTCGGAAGCCATCTCTGCGATCGGCTGATTGCTCGAGGCGATGAAGTCATCTGCCTGGATAATTTCTTCACTGGTTCGAAGGGCAACATCCGGCACCTCATCGGGCACCCTCGATTTGAGCTGGTCCGACACGATATCGTTCATCCGATTTATATTGAGGCTGATCGCATCTTCAATCTGGCCTGTCCGGCATCTCCGGAGGCCTACCAGTTCAATCCGATCAAGACGATCAAGACTTCCACAGTCGGAATGGTCAATGTGATGGGGCTGGCGAAGCGATGTGGAGCACGCGTTCTTCACGCTTCCACCTCCGAAGTTTACGGCGATCCGCTCGTACATCCGCAGACGGAAGATTACTGGGGACATGTCAACCCAATTGGTCCTCGAAGCTGTTATGACGAAGGCAAGCGGATTGCAGAATCTCTGATGATGAACTACCACCAGGCACACGGTGTAGAGATTCGGATCATTCGAATCTTCAATACCTACGGACCACGAATGTCGCCCGATGACGGACGCGTGATTTCCAACTTCATCACACAGGCACTGCGGGGTGATGACATCACTGTCTATGGAGATGGAACGCAGACGCGATCATTCTGCTATTGTGATGACCTGATTGAGGGAATGCTGAGACTGATGGATCAGGATACACATACCGGACCGGTCAACATCGGAAATCCAACAGAAAACACAATGCTGGAGCTCGCAGAATCGGTGATTCAGGCCACCGGAAGTCAATCGGAGGTCGTCTTCCGGCCGCTTCCGCAGGATGATCCGAAGAAGCGTTGCCCGGACATCACTCGAGCTCGAACATGGCTCGGCTGGGAACCGAAGGTTTCTCTTTCGGAAGGTCTGCGGAAAACCATTCCGTGGTATCAGGAATCCATTCGTACAGCCGGACGGTAAGTGAATCAGGAAGGTATTGACACGTGAAGAAGATTCTCGTGACCGGTGCAGCAGGGTTCATCGGATTTCATGCTGCGACCAGACTTCTGGATCGCGGCGATGAAGTCGTCGGTCTGGATAACCTGAACTCCTACTATTCGGTTCAGCTCAAGAAAGATCGTCTTTCTCAGCTGACAGGCAGGCCCGGTTTTCAGTTTGCTGAGCTGGGTCTCGAAGATGCAGCGGGAATGAGCGACCTTTTTACCAGGCATCAGTTTGACAGTGTCATCCACCTGGCAGCGCAGGCCGGTGTCAGATATTCATTGACCAATCCTCAGGCTTACGTCGATTCCAATCTGGTCGGATTCACGAATATTCTGGAATGCTGCCGTCATCAGAAGGTCGGCCATCTGGTGTATGCCTCGTCGAGCTCGGTTTATGGAGCAAATCGGTCCATTCCGTTTCGTGTCGAAGATCGAGTGGATCATCCGGTCAGCCTTTACGCGGCGACCAAGAAGGCCAATGAGCTGATGGCTCACACCTACAGCCATCTGTTCCGTCTGCCCACCACCGGACTTCGATTTTTCACGGTGTACGGTCCCTGGGGAAGGCCGGACATGGCGATGTGGATGTTCACGGATTCCATTCTGAAGGGCCGCCCGATTGATGTCTTCAACTATGGTGACATGAAGCGAGACTTCACCTACGTCGATGATATCGTTGAGGGAGTCATTCGAGTCAACGATCGCGTCCCCGCAGAGGGTGCTGCCGGCGATAAGGTGGATGATTCGGTGACATCGGCTCCCTATAAAGTTTACAACATCGGCAATAATCAGCCGGTGCAGCTGATGCACATGATCCACGTGCTGGAGTCGTGTCTCGGAAAAAAAGCCGAGATGCGAATGCTGCCCATGCAGCCGGGAGATGTGCCGGCCACGTTCGCTGATGTCGATGCTCTGATTCGCGACGCCGGATTTCGGCCTGAAACGTCGATTGAGACCGGTGCTGAAAACTTCGTGCGATGGTTTCGAGACTATCACAAGGTCTGAGCTAGCAGATCAGCGCCGCTGCTGATTTCGAAACCGAGACTGGATCCCGACGGTCGTCAGAACTGCGACGGCGAGGTGTCTAAGCGGTTGTCTGATGCCGATCACTTTTGGTTTTTTTCGGTCGGTCGTATACTCCGAGGCTCTGACACAACTGGGACAGGCACCCTTACTCCGGCAACGTTGTGAGCTTTTTCAAAGTTGTCCGGGAGCCAGTCCCGGTTTTGTCAGGCGTTCCAGGATAATGATTCGTCGCCGTGACGACACCCCGGAAGTCTGTTTTCGCCTGCGGAATCTCAATGCGCCCGCTCTGCTGCATTCTCATCGTCATAGGCTGGATGGTTCAACTTCGCGCTGACGACGCGGTTCGAGTGATATCGTGGAATATTCGCTACGACAACCCGAATGATGGAGCGAACCGGTGGGGGCTCCGGAAGGACTGGGTGGCTGAATTGATTCGCAGCCACGGTGCTGATATCGCCGGGCTTCAGGAGGTACTCGTCAGCCAGCTGAAGGATCTGAAGGAGCGACTGCCGGAAATGGAAGTGTTCGGCGTGGGACGTGATGACGGCATCGAGGCCGGGGAGTTTTCACCGATCCTGTTTCGTCGGGAGCGTTTCGAACTATTGAGTGCTCGAACGTACTGGCTTTCTCCCACCCCCGACAAGCCGGGCAGTCGCGGCTGGGATGCCGCACTCCCGAGAATTCTTACATGGATTCGACTGAAGGACCGAAAGACTTCAGAAACGCTCAGCGTTCTGAACACGCATTTTGACCATCGAGGCGTTGAAGCACGAACAGAGAGTGCTCGCCTCATTCAAACGCTTCTGCGCGAAGAAAAGAAGTCAGATGAACCAGTGATTCTCACGGGAGACTTCAATACCGGACCTGATTCCGAACCCTTTACTGTTCTGACAGACAACACTGACGATTCGTCAATAAAGCTTCAGGACACCTGGACACATTCGAAGAAGATGGCAGAGGGACCGGATTCAACGTGGAATGGCTTCGATGCCATCGTGCCCGGCCGTCGGATTGATTTTGTCTTCACATCGCCGGATGTGGCTATCGTTGACGTGAAGATCGCTGACGATCGCCGCGACGAGCGTTTTCCGTCAGACCATCTTCCAGTCATCACGACCATCGATCTCTACAGTACGCCCTGAGCTTCGTCGTTCCTTATTCTTCAGGGGCTGGCTTCCGCCGACAGTCGGACGAGTGTGAGTTGGAAAGCGGCTCAGGAACCACAGAATTTCCGATTTTTGCAGTTATCACTTGAGCAGAGAAACGGAGAGCCGCAGGAATCGTTGAACGTTTTGGACGTTTTTGATACGGTGGCGGGTGCTCAAAAGTGTCTCAGGCATCTCTGAGTTACGCTGCAGGCATGATTTTCCGCGAGACACCGACCTCCTGCGAGACCTTGATGTCAGAGACTTTGTATTCGCCACGGCAGGTGGCTCGAGCAATCGGAGCCAGTGAGTCGTCTCTGAAGCGATGGTGTGATCAGGGAGCCCTGACGGTCATTCGAACCGAGGGTGGCCATCGTCGGATCGCAGCGTCTGAGATTGTCCGGTTTCTCAGACACAACAGGCACACACTGGTTGAGCCAAATCTGCTGGGCTTCGAGTCTGCCGGCACGCATGCTCGTGAGAAGCTTCTGACATCGTCCGGAGAAGAACTCGCTTCCGTGCTGACGGAACTCCTGATTCGGGAAGACGAACCCGCGGTGCGGACGTTCGTGATGGAGCTCTACATTGCGGGCAGAAGTCTCAGCTGGATCTTCGATGAAGTGATTACCACCTCATTCCGTGAGATTGGTCAGCGCTGGGAATGCCATCAGCTGGAGATCTATCAGGAACGATGCAGCTGTCAGATTGTGATTCGTCTGCTGCATGAACTGCGACGTCTCCAGCCTGATCCTGTACCTTCACGGAGGGCTGTTGGAGGAACTCTGGAGGGCGACCATTATGATCTTCCTGTCGCCATGTGCGATGTCATACTGAGATCAGCGAAATGGGACACTCTGTTGCTGGGAAATTCGATACCGGCTGCATCGATGATCTCTGCTATCCGGACGCATCGCCCCGGCATCTTCTGGCTGAGCGTTTCGCACATTTCTGACCCTCAACTGTTCATTCGACAGATCGACGAGCTGCTCGACGCAGCCGGAGAGTGTGGAACGTCGATGCTGCTGGGAGGCCGATGTCTGACCAGTGAGCATCGACGCCGTTTCAGGCGTGCGACTATCTGCGATTCCCTGCAGCAACTGGAAGCAACGGCGATTCAGACGGCATCCATTGTCGCGAAATCCTCACGTGCCGGAAAAATGAAGAAGCCGCGCTGAGGAGCAGTCATCACAGGAACCCGGTGACTGCGAACTTGAAGAATACAGGACAAAACCGGGACAGGCACCCTTCTCCACCAGAATGTTTATGATTTTTCAAATTGTCCGGGAGCCAGTCCCGTTTTTTCAGCCGTTCTGTATCACTGACTGAGGCCTTGTCGGAATGCTCATGAAAACCCCTCAAAAGATAGCAGTCATCGGCGCTGGAATTTCCGGCCTGACAGCTGCTTATCGCCTCGGCGAGCGTCACGATGTAACGCTCTTCGAAGCGAATCCATGGGCGGGTGGGCATACCAACACAGTGGATGTCATGGTTGATGGAGAAAAACACGCGATCGATACCGGGTTCATCGTATTCAATGAGCGGACCTACCCGAACTTCATTCGCCTTCTGGATGAGCTTGGGGTGGCATCGAGACCCACTGAGATGAGCTTCAGCGTCCGATGTCAGGACACAGGTCTGGAATACTGTGGATCCACGCTGAATGGCCTGTTCGCTCAGCGAAGGAATCTCGTTCGACCATCGTTCTATCGAATGATCCGCGACATTCTGCGTTTCGGCCGGGAAGCGACATTAATCGCAGAAGGTCATGACAACGAACTGAGGCCTGGATCAGGTTCTGCAGCTGATGCGACAGTGGGAGAATTCCTGCTGCGTCGTCGATACTCGTCAGAATTCTGTCGGAACTACCTGCTTCCAATGGGCGCCGCGATCTGGTCCTGTCCGACGGGGAAGTTTGCCGATTTTCCAATTCAGTTCATTGCAGAGTTCTACCACAACCACGGACTTCTGCAGATTCGGAATCGCCCTCGCTGGCGAGTCATCGACGGCGGTTCAAGGACCTACGTCGATGCATTGCTGAAGCGATATCGGGGCAGACTGCACCTGAATGCACCCGTCCGGAGTGTTCATCGCACTGCAGATTACGTGGAACTCGAAACGCGTGATCGTACCCCCGAACGATTCGATCAAGTTGTTTTCGCGTGTCACAGTGATCAGGCTCTGCGGATGCTGAAGGATTCTTCGGACACTGAGCGGGAAATCCTGTCAGCGTTTCCCTACGAGAAGAATCTCGCAGTGCTTCACACCGACACTGCAATGCTGCCACGGCGACGCCGAGCGTGGGCAAGCTGGAACTACCTGATCGAAGCGCCGACAGCCGCACCCTCACTCGCGAAAGTGGCCTCGCCGAAACTCACATCTGACACGGATGTTTCTGAAACGATCAGTGAAACAGCGGAAGCACTCACGGGAGTTTCAGGTTCCAGCGCGGCCTCAGTCACTTACTGCATGAATATTCTTCAGCATCTGAAGGCAAGTCAGACCTTCTGCGTGACACTGAATGCGAAACATCGCATCAATCCTCGCTGCATTCTCGGGGAGTTTCAGTACGAACATCCGGTGTTCACGCGACAACGCAGCAGCGTTCAGGCAAGACACGCGGAGCTGATCGGCGTGAATCGCACGTCTTACTGCGGAGCCTACTGGAGAAACGGATTTCACGAAGACGGTGTAGTGAGCGCAATCGCAGTCTGCAGCCGTCTGCTGCAGGATCTTGATACTGAACTGTCCGGAAACAAAAACCCGGGAGGAAGCAGCCTCAGCCACCGCCATTCATCCACGCCCCTTCAGCGAGAAAGTGACGCGGAATGACAATTCAGCACAGCTGTCTCTATGAAGGAACCGTTCACCACCGCCGAACCGAACACCGGCACAATGAGTTCCACTACCGAGTCTCAATGGCATTCCTCGATCTTTCCGAGCTGGATGAAGTGTTCCACGCTGGCCGGATCTGGTCGGATCGCTGGTATTCTCCGGTAAAATTCCTTCGGAAGAATTATCTCGGTCCTGCCGATCGACCGCTGGATCATTGTGTTCGGGACCTTGTCGAAGATCGCACCGGCCGGCGTCCGAAAGGGGCCATCCGCATGCTCACCAATCTCACACACTTCGGGTTCTCCATGAATCCTGTCAGTTTTTACTACTGTTATGGCGACAACTCTGCCTCTGCTGAGAACACTTCTCCGGAGCTGAGCCACCCGTCACGAACAGCGGAGCAGCAGCCGCCGGAATTCATCATTGCAGAGGTTACCAATACTCCCTGGAATGAACGGTACTACTATGTGATGGAACCCCGGACGGACTCTGAACCACAGCCAGTTTCTGAACCCGCGCCGGTGTTGAGCTCATCGGTGATATCCACCAGCGCTGAGAGTCGCACGGAAGGAGCATCGAATCTGCTGAAGTTTGAGAACTCCAAGGAGTTTCATGTTTCGCCGTTCATGAAGATGGATCGAATCTACCGATGGCTCATCCGTCCGCCAGGATCACAGCTGTACGTTCAGATCGAGTCGCGGAAAGCCGGGAACCTGAGCAATGCTGACGCATTTTCAGCTACGCTCAGTCTGCATCGAGTTCCTCTGACCCTGTCATCGCAGCTTTGGTCACTCTGCCTTTTTCCCTTCATGACCTGGAAAGTGTTCTGCGCGATATACTGGCAGGCACTGAAACTGTGGTGGAAAAAGGTTCCGTTCGTGCCGCATCCCGGCAGTTCGAGTAAAGAATCATCTGTTTCGTGTGCCGGGACATCATCTGACGGCTCAGTGATTCCGTCAGAGAGCGGCACATCATCCGAATTAAGGACAGCGAAGTGAGTCGCGTATCATCACCATCTCAGTCACCATCAGATCTGGAACTGCCTCTGTCAGGCATGAACTGGTTCGATCGTTTTGCCTGCAGGCAGGTCAGAGACCGACTGTCTCAGCTCAGTCGCGGCACGATCCGTTTCGCTCGCGGCAGTGATGTTCTGATGAGCTGTGAACAGCAGCCTTCCGGAGACAATCTCGAAGCGACCATTTACGTTCATCGCCCGTCGTTCTTCCGATCAGTCATGCTCGGCGGAACGCTTTCAGCGGCGGAGTCTTATCTTCAGGGCGACTGGGATTGCGACAACCTCACGACGCTCTTCCGAATCTTTGCGAGGAATCTTGACACGGCGAGCCGGATGGATCGCGGTCTGGCTGCTCTCACAGGAGTCACTCATCGACTCTATCACTGGCTTCACTCGAACACACCTGCCGGCAGTCGCAAGAACATCGGCGCACACTATGATCTCGGCAACGACTTCTTTCGGCTCTGGCTGGATGATTCCATGGCCTATTCGAGTGCGATTTTCCCGGGACCGGAATCGACACTGCTGGAGGGATCTCAGGAGAAGTTTGACCGCGTGTGCCGAAAACTCGATCTGCAGCCGACCGATCATCTTCTTGAGATCGGGACGGGATGGGGCGGTCTCGCCGTACATGCGGCGAAACATTACGGCTGTCGGGTCACCACAACGACGATTTCCCGTCAGCAGGCGGAGATTGCGGCAGAGCGCATTCAGGAATCCGGTGTGGCTGACCGAGTCACTCTCCTGAGAGAAGACTATCGCGAACTCACCGGAAAATACGACAAGCTTGTCTCCATTGAAATGATCGAAGCCGTCGGACACAGATTCATGGACGAATACCTCGGGAAGTGCAGCGACCTGCTCAAGCCGGAAGGCACGGCACTCCTGCAGGCGATTGTGATGCCCGAGCAGCGGTTTGAGCAATACCTCAGATCAGTGGACTTCATTCAGCGATACATATTTCCCGGTGGTTGTCTTCCATCAATTGCTTCAGTGCTGGATGCATCCGGACGTTCAACGGACTTCCGCCTTGTTCATGCAGAAGATTTTGCCCCTCACTACGCTGCCACGCTGCGGCACTGGAAAGAGGGTTTTGAATCTCAGAAAGACAGCATTCTGAAGCTCGGGTACTCCGAACAGTTTGTTCGTCTGTGGCGATATTACCTCTGTTACTGCGAGGCTGTCTTTGAAGAACGACAGGTAGGCGTTGTCCATCTGCAATTCGACAAGCCTCTGACAAAACGAGATCCGATCAATCTGAGCGCCATGGCATCGAGGCCGCAGTCGACGGGGCTCAGTTCTCTGTCGAGTGACATGCTCAGGAACTCAGCTTCAAGTGAAAAACAGGATTCCCGATGAACATGAGAGCGATCGGAATTCGCGCCGCTGAAGGCGGGCTTCTGCCGGATCGACTTGTACGCGGCGCCATTCGCAACCTTTGTGAGCAGCGTCTGGCGGCGATCCGATCGCAGGCGAGCGGTGATCCGGCGGCCTACGAAGCACGATTTATCGAGTCGATGAATCAGGCTCCGATTGCTCTTATTCCTGAGGCCGCGAATGAGCAGCACTACGAGATTCCGAGCGAGTTCTTCGGGCTGGTCCTCGGCAAGCACCGAAAATACAGCAGCTGCCTCTGGCAACTCCACTGTCGTTCGCTCGACTCAGCCGAGGAAGCCGCACTCGAAACAACCTGTCAGCGTGCGCAACTGCAGGACGGCCAGGAGGTGCTGGAACTTGGATGCGGCTGGGGATCACTCTCACTGTGGATGGCAGAGAAGTATCCGCAGAGCCGCATCACCGCCGTTTCGAACTCGGCCTCCCAGCGAGAATACATTCTTGGTGAAGCCCAGCGGCGCGGTCTTCAGAACCTGACCGTTGTGACTGCCGACATGAATCTTTTTGATCCGATGCAGCTGCCTCGTGCCGGTCGGCGCTTCGATCGAATCGTCTCGGTCGAAATGTTTGAACACATGAGAAACTATCGCCTGCTGCTCTCGCGCATCGCGGGCTGGCTGACGCCTCGAGGAAAAGTCTTCATCCACATCTTCTGCCACCGTGAAATACCGTACCTGTTCGAACCTGCCGGGCCATCGGACTGGATGGCCCGCTACTTCTTCGCCGGCGGAATGATGCCAAACGCCGGGCTGCTCCGGAATTTCAACAAAGACTTCACCATTGCCGAGCAATGGACCTGGAACGGACTCCACTATCAGAAAACCGCTGACGCATGGCTGGCTCAGCTTGATCAGAACAAAAAGGCAGCCATCCGCGTGCTCTCTGATGTTTACGGATCGTCAAATGCCCGAATCTGGCTGAATCGATGGCGGATGTTCTTCATGTCCGTGTCTGAACTGTTCGGCTACTCCGGAGGAAATGAATGGTATGTTTCCCATTATCTGCTCGAACACAAAGGAATTTGATGGAAGCCTGGTGTCGGCGAGCAGCGCCCCGGCAGCAGTGACGACGATCGCTTTTGAAAAGCTCCGAGGAACTGCACCATGTCGCTGACGGAAACCCTTGTGGTAAACGGCACCATTGTCCTCAGCCTGTTGACTCTGCTGTGGATTGTGAGTCTGCTGCGTCAGGATGCCGGCATCATTGATCCGTTCTGGGGCTTCGGATTTGTGGTGATTGCCTGGGTGACGTGGAGCCGGACGTCCGAGGATTCGATTCGGAACTCGCTTCTGGTAGTGCTGACAACCGTCTGGGGCCTTCGACTTTCTCTGTTTCTGCTGATGCGGAATGCCGGCCACGCCGAAGATTATCGTTATCGAGCCATGCGGAATCATCACGGGAAACGATTCTGGTGGGTCAGTTTTCTGACAGTGTTCCTGCTTCAGGGCGTGATCATGCTCTTTGTGTCACTGCCGCTGCAGGTGGCCATGATCTCTGCGGATTTCCGGAGCATCGGGACCGGAGCCCCTGGCGCAACTGCGAACCCTTCCACTCCACTCTGGCTTCTCGACTGGTGCGGTGTCACCATCTGGGCAATCGGGGTTTTCTTCGAATCTGTCGGCGACCTGCAGCTGAAGCGATTTCGAGCGAACACAGAGAATCATGGCCGGGTGCTCGACACCGGACTCTGGAGATATACGCGACACCCGAATTATTTTGGCGATTTCTGTGTCTGGTGGGGCCTGTGGATTGTGGCAGCATCGGGTGGAGCCTGGTGGACAATCGTCAGTCCGCTGCTGATGTCGTTCCTGCTCCTGAAAGTCTCCGGCGTGAGTCTGCTTGAGAAGACGATCACGGAACGACGGCCCGCCTATGCGGAGTACATCCGCAGAACGAATGCCTTCTTCCCGGGTCCACCACGTGGCAAATCGATGGCGGTCCCAGAACGGGAGGGCTAAGCTCCTGCTGAGCCGCTTTAGCCAGACAACGGCACTTATGAAAACGGCTCGGCAGCAGCCTCTCGTTCCCGGCCTGCCGTTCTGACTTGTTTTCACTTTCGCTGATGCTCCCCGATCTGCTTCATCCGCGAAACCCGCGGTTCAGTACGAGTCTTTGTCAGCCCACAGAGACGCGGAGAACGCAATCGGATGCGCTCCAATCCTGTGATGACTCTGAAACCTGCTGGTGACCCTGATTCGGAATACCCTGAGAACATGGCGTTTGCCCAGTGGATGCGATCCTGCGATTGCTGCTGGTTCATGTCTGTTTCGGCAGCTTCTGCTCAAAAGTCGCATCACAACAGTCGATTGACGACAATCAACCGGATAAAGACGTGATTTCGCTGTTGTTCAGGCCGCCAGGTTCAGGCTAGTCTCCCGGGCTCGCAGGAGGTCATTGAGTTTCTCCAGGAGATCTGAACGCATGCGTCCGCTCTTGAACTGTCTGATTGGAATGACAATCCTGATCGTTTCGAACTCGCTCATGGCCCAGGGCATGCGAGTGTCAACGAACGTTTACGACACGCTGAATCCGGGACCGAACGGCCAGCTGAATCTGGTTTCTCGAAGTCTGTCGCTGTTCCACAACGGGCGAGTCTACGATTCAGTTGACCTCGCTGAAGAAGTGGTCATCCTGGACATCAACGAAAAGAAGTTTACGGTCCTGAACACAAAACGCAGTATTGCCACAACGCTCAGCTTCGAAGAAATGCGTCGGATGCTGGAAGTTCGTGTTCCGGCTGTTGAAAAGTACATTCAGGAAGTTGTGGAGAGTAATCCACGCTCCGGACCGGAAATCGCAGAATCACTCCGTTTCCAGCTGCATCCGCATTTTGACAAGGAGTTCGACGCCACGACGGGCCTGCTGGTTCTGAAATCGGCATCGTTCACCTACCGCGCGGAGACTCGTCCGTGGGAAGACGGAAGTCAGATCGAAAAGTACCTGACTTACGCAGACTGGACCTGCCGTCTGAATCACCTGATGCATCCGAAAAGCATGTTTCCGGAACCGCGTCTGGAACTGAATACAGCGATGCGGGAACTGAAGAACCGAATGCCGATCTCCGTGGAACTCGATCTCAGCCCGAATGACCGGCTTCGACTCCGAGCGGAGCATCAGTTCACAGTCTCACTGGATAACGACGACCGCACACGAATTGCTGCATGGGATGCCGCGCTGGAAAACAAGGAAGTACGCATGCTTCCGTTCCGCAACTATCAGCAGACGACGCTGGTGTCTCACCGAAAGTAGATCCTTCTACTGAACCGGAACTGGCTCTGTTCCGGAATTGGCCTCCCGCTCGACAGAACAGAACCTGCTGTACCCCTGCAACGGCCAGAGTGCGTGTCCCGATTTTGAAATTCAGTCTACTTATCGGGTACAATCACAATTCGAAATCCGATGACCTCCGTGCCCTTGTTGGCATCCGCCTCACCGCGTGAATGCGACATGCAGTCAGCAGCCCGCGAACGCCAGTGCCCTCCACGAACGACTCGTCGAGTCTCGTTTCCTTCTTCCCGCAGCGGATCTGTGCCGCTGAGAAGGTGATCATCGAACTGGTCAAGACACCATTCGGCAAGATTGCCGTGCATGTCATGAAGTCCCCAGGGGTGTCCCTCCCCAAAGGCGCCAACCCTGTGCCATGATGCCCCGATCTGATTGTCAGTGGCGTTTGTGATGTGCCAGCCGTGTTCCTTCAGTTCGCGAGGATCTGAACCGAAGCTGAATTCCGTTTCAGTACCTGCGCGACAGGCATATTCCCACTGAGCCTCTGTCGGCAGAGTGTACTTCCATCCCGACTGCAGCAGTCCCTGCTCTCTCTGTCGGTCCGTAAGCCGACGACAGAACTCCATGGCTGCATCCCAGCGAACCATGCAGACAGGCATACTTCCGTCTATTTTTTCTTTCTCTCTGAGCCGGCTGTCGTTGATTTTTGGGCACTCTACCATGACGGATTCCCACTGCTTTCGAGTCACCTCATCGAGCGACATATAGTAACCGCGGCTCAGAAGCACTCGCACAGGAGACGGATCCCGATCAGCTGTCGCGGCATCTCCCATGACAAAGATACCCGGAGGACACCATCGAAACTGAAATCGTTCGGGGTACTCGGCAGGCAGATCGATAAGTTCTGCAGTATCGGGAAACTTTGGAGCTTTCGTGAACTGCAGATTCTCAATCTCAGCGGGAATTCGCACCGAGTTCACGAGTTTCACGAACGGCAGATTCGCCTCGACCTTCGCGGGCAGGAATGAGTTTCCAGGAGGAGCCAGAATCGCTTCCTTACCAATAAGTTTCTCGTCGCAGAATAGCATCAAAGCAGAAGGGTAAACATCCAGCCGAAACTCTCGGGCGACATCCGTCTTTTCGAGTCTTCCAAGAAGGTCCAGTTCCTCCGTGTCATCCACTCCATACGAATAGTGAATGCTCTTGTCCGGACGCAGCTGAAAATGCAGATATTGGTCGGCAGGTTTCAGAAATAAATTGAATGTGCCGCTCTCCATACGAAGAGCATACAGTTCGTCCCAGTCGTTCTGACTCAGGCGAAAAATGATGCTCGTCGGTTCTGTGATCTCTTTGTCGATCTCTGTTCGAGATTCGTAAACCGGGTTGACCGGTCGCCGGGACTTTTCAATTCCGGCGTTCACCAGCTGATGACTGAAGATCGATGTCATCAGTACGTCGACCCGAGTACATCTTTCGATGTCTTTCTCCTCAGTCAGAAACCAGTCACCGATCGGTTCATTTTCTCTGTAAAGACGACAGGCGTACTCATGAATGTCCAGGCGAAGGGAATGGGTATTCACTTTGTTGTCGAGCTGCCCGATTCGGTCACCTTTATTCCCGGCCCCTGAGTCTGTCGCGCCCGAATCACTCTGTTCTGAACTGTACCGATAGATGGAACCATCCGGGTGAATGCGAAACTGGAGGGGTATGTTGTTCAGGGCGATCGTCACACCCGCGTCGGAGACTTTCTCCTTCGCGGCAACCTGCAGACGTTTCCATTCGATCTTGGTCAGATTCAGATTCAGGCTGACTTTTCCGTTTCCGGCAGATGACAAATTCAGCGTCTCTTCGTGATTCGTGAAGACATCCGACTGACTGAGTTCCTGAGAATCCTCAATCTCGATTCCGGATAAGCATTTACTTCCGGACATGAGCTGCGAAACCTCGGGTACCACGGGCAGAAATTCGGATTGAAGGTCCTCGACAATAAACGGTCCTAGCTCGCATCGGTCGTTTACCGAGACCTGAATCGCGCTGGAATGGACGTCCAGCTGAATCACGTCGTCATCGGAGAGTGATTTACGAAGCACTTCCCGATTGAGCATGGAGTCATCAGAAGCTGAAGATCCATTATTGACAGTTCGGACATAAACCAGTTTGCGGTCTTGTGTGACACCAAGAATGACTCCCGGATGACGGCTGTTCCCCAGCTGGTTGAGACGGTAAACAAAAATCAACGCATCAGAATCCAGTTCCTCAAGAGCCGCCTCGTCCTCTTCATCGACTTCTGCAGGCTCACCCACCCGAAAACTGAAACGAACAGGTTTCTGGACCTGATCCAGCTGTCGGGTGACCAGCATCGGAGCCGGCCGATCCGGAGGTTCCTGCGGACCTGAAGGATCAGGCGGCTCGACGGAAGGTTTCCCTGGAATGTTCTCCGCAGGCTGCGTAGCTGTTGACGTTGAAGTGCCTGCGGGTTTCCCTCCGGAGAAAAACATCCAGATTCCCGCGCCAGCAGCAATCAGCACCAGCAGGAACGCACTTCCAACCAGTGTGATCAGAATCGGAAATGGCCGCTCATTGACGGCGGTTCCCCCATCCGGCACAGCAGCTTCATGACGCGCTGGACGTTCTTCTGCTCTTACTGCCGAACTGGGCTTTGGTGTCACTGTTGATGGTGTTCGAGGCGAGGTACCTCGTTCCTCAGGAACCTGAGGGGCTGCCGCAGCTGTCCGCTTTGCTTTCGCATCCAGCTTTTCTCGAAGCCGAGCGTCATAACTTCGCTTTTCTTCGGGGCGAAGAAGGACTCGCCGAGCCAGAAAGACTTCGGCGAGCAGCTTCTGAGACACTTCGGCGTAATCGCCGGTTGTCATCTGTTCGAGGGCCATGATCCGCTGATCAGATGCCCCACGAATGACTTCAGGATCACTCTCAAACAGATCGATTCCCAGCAGTCGATAGTGATGGGGAGGCTGTTCTCGGGGAGGAATTCCCAGAAGTTTGTGGTAAGCATCCAGCGGGCCGGAGCTCATCGATGAACCTTCAATGCACCAGGTGAAAATCGTCGTCAGTAACTCTGCCAGATCGCAGTGTAACGCACGATTCTTCAGTTTTCAGCTGGTTCCTGAGGGTTTATTCCTCGACTGATGATCCTGACCAGACGACCAATCGAACGCGAATCTCCCGTCATGAGAACGTCGAAAACAGATCGTCGATGTCGGAATAGACGGAATCGCCGATCGGGGTGAAGATCAGGTCAGTGCCTGTTCCGCCGCAGAGTATGTCGGTGAAGTTGTCGCTGAAGACCGTCTGCCCCGCCCGAAGGAAGGCTCGCTGTCCCGAACTCTGCCCGATCTGACCGGCTCGTGCCAGCGCTGTGCCGCCGCCCGTCCATACGGACTGCAGTTCACGCAGTGCTGCTCCCTGATTGTCGTAAGAAGTGATCCCACCAATCAGCAGATCGTCTCCGTCTCCGGCTTTCATATAATCACTGCCGGATCCGCCAATCAGCATGTCTCGCCCTGTGAAGCCTTCAAGATAATCATTGCCATCTCCGCCGATGAGAATATCGTCACCTTCACCGCCGTAGAGATAATCCTGATCATCGCCGCCAAAGATCAGATCGGCGCCACCAAGGCCACTGAGACGGTCAACTCCTGCGTCACCGTAAAGCTCATCAGCCGCAGATCCGCCGGTGATCAGATCGTGTCCTGAGCCGCCGTGAACAATGACTGACCGACGAAGATCTGTTGCGAAGATCCGATCATTGCCCTCTGCGCCCTGAACAATCACTCGGGAACCGGCAGGCATCGATCGGTTGCCGTAGAAGACGCCGTTCATCCACACCATGACATCGGAGGCGAGGCTGCCGCTCCAGATGTAGATCTGATCGACACCCGAACTTCCCTGAACGACAAGATCGTTACCGACCTGATGCACTCCGTTTGTCAGACTTTCGGCGACATCCTGCAGGTTGATCGTGACCGCAGCCAGATCTTCGAGTGCCGGTGCCCCATTGTCGGTCGCACTGATGACGAGCTGAAACACCGGTGTCAGCTCGAAGTTGAGCATCGCCATGCTGGCTACAGTGATCTGGCCGGTTGCGGCATCAATCGCGAAAGCTCCGCCGGTGTTTCCCGAGACGATCGAAAAGCTGACGGATTGCCCGGCATCGGGATCCGTAGCATTTACGGTGCCGACGACAGTACCGGCAACACTGTTCTCGTCAATCGAAAAGCTGTCGTCCGAGATCACCGGTGGCTGATTCACAACGGGAGGTACTTCAGCTTCCGCCTCGGCCATGATGGCTTCACCAACAAATGTTCCGAAGCTCGCAGCCGCATCGTAGTTCTCTGCAGTGATGATCCGGCCATCACGAACAACATCATCAGTCACGGTGTACGGGTCACCGTACTGCATACTGACCGTGTTGGCAATGGCCCCGTTGGCAACAACCTGTTCGTACTGTCCGAGCTGAAAATTACCGTATGAGACACCGTTGTACTCAACAGCCGGTGAGCCGATGTACGGCACAGACACCTGACGTCCCTGCAGCGGGCTGACACCATCCACACGAGCCCACGCCAGGACGGTAACACCGTGGCAGATCGCAGTCACAAATTTGTCCTGATCGAGGAACTCGCCGATCAGATTGTTGACCAGTTCTTTCGTCGCAGGATCCCCATCGTAATGATCGTCTGCGTAGTCGCCACTGAACGCATACTGATACATGGATGATCCCCATCCACCAACGAAAAGAATGGCGGAATAATCATCCACGTTGACATTGGCGAGCGTCACGTCGGGCACGACGATACCACCGTCAGCTCCCTGGCCGGTGCCGAAATGAGGCACCGAGGGTGTCAGTGTGGCGGCCGCGACCTGAACGGAAACTCCCTCGTTCTCGATTCCGATTCGTGTATCTCCATACTCCTGATAGTAAAAGTCACGCGAGTCAGCGATCACCATCAGCACGGGGAGCGGGTTGGCTGTCATGACGAGACGGGCTTCCATGGATTCCGTTCCTGCAGCGGCGGACTGAATTCGGCGACGAGCGGAGCGTCGTGTGGCGGAGCGTCCTGAGAATCGATCAATCAGCTGGCGAAATGGTTTCATGGGAGGTATTCCTTCAGTCAGAAAATGGCGAACCAGGAACGACCGGACGTCGTGAAGACTCCGGCCACACCAAGGGCTCGACATCGGGATCTGAAATGCGACAATAATCTGAAAAGATTTTCTGAATGCCTCAGCATCCCTCGATTACCTTCTGGATCAATCAGCTCAAAACCGGCGACGTGGAAGCGGCGCAAAGGTTGTGGGAGCTTTACTTTCTGCGCATGGTGGAGTTGGCTCGCCGGAAGCTGGAAGGAGTTCCGAAAGCTGTCGCCGATGAAGAAGATGTGGCACTGAGTGCGTTTCGCAGCTTCTGCAGTGGAGCTCGTCAGGGGCGGTTTTCACAACTCGTCGACCGCGACAATCTCTGGCCATTGCTGATGGCCATCACTGCGAATAAATCCGTGGACCTGATTCGCCGTCAGAATCGTCAGAAGCGTGGTGGGACCGGTCATGCCGATCAGGAATTGAACTCAGCGAAGAACCTCAGTCGTGGAAACGTCTCTGATCGGCGGCCGGATCGCAGCCCCGTCGAAATTCCGCTCAGTGAGCTCATCAGCGTGGAACCGACACCGGAATTCGCTGCGGAGCTTTCTGATCAGCTCCAGCATCTGCTGCAGCGACTTGACGAAACCGGTGACTCGGACCTTCGAAAGATCGCTCTGATGAAGATGGAGGGTTACAGCACACCGGAGATTGCCGAAACCCTTGGATGTGCTTCTCGTTCTGTCGAACGCAAGATGCAGATCGTGATGCGAATCTGGGGAAGGGATCTGGATCCATGACGAATCTGTTCTCAGATCTCCCGGAAGATCAGATGCTGCGTATCGATCGGCTCTGCAGTGAGTTTGAAACGGCGCTGCGAAAAGGCGGATCTCCGATCATTGAGGCATTTCTTGCTCGGTCGCAATCGGAAGATCGCCGGACTCTATTGAGAGAACTGATCCTGCTGGAAATGGAGTATGCAGCTCGCAGCGGAAGGCGGATCTCACGCAGCGAATATCAGAAGCGATTTCCGGATGCTGATCCAGGGTGGTTCGACGACGTCGCCGAGGCAGAACGGGCACAACCGGACAATTCACATCAAACCCTGGCGCGAGACACAGAGAATCCCGATGGCGCATCACGGCGGACAAAGAAAGTACGAGTGCTGGGTGATTATCGGATTCTGAAGCAGATCGGTCGGGGAGGAATGGGGACTGTGTATCAGGCCGTCCACGAACGAATGGGACGGACCGTGGCGCTGAAGGTACTTCGCCCGGAGATTCAGCGTGATCCACATCTCATGGAACGATTTGATCGTGAGATTCGAACAGCAGCGAGTCTCAGCCATCCGAACATCGTCGCGGCCTATGATGCCCGGGAATATCAGGGGATCCGGTTTCTGATTACGGAGTTTGTGGATGGCACCGCTCTCGATGCATTCATTCGTCAGAACGGCCCGATCGATGTGGGACGCGCTGTCGACATTGTGACGCAGGTCGCCCGGGGCCTGGAGTATGCTCACGAGCGTGGGGTCATCCATCGTGATATCAAGCCGGGAAATCTGATTCTGGATCGGAGCGGAGTCGTTCGCATTCTGGATATGGGTCTGGCGAGACTTCAGCTTCCTGATGAGAGTCGTCAGAAAGATCTGACCGGCAGCGGGATGATCATGGGTACCGCGGCCTACATGGCGCCGGAGCAGGCTCGCAATACACGTCGAGCCGATGCGCGTGCGGACATCTACAGTCTGGGCTGTACTCTTTATTTTCTGTTGAATGGTCGGCCACCATTTCCGGGTGAATCACCGATTGACGTGGTGCTGGCTCACGCTACGCAGCCGATACCACCGTTGCGAGACAGGCCGAAAGAAGTTCCGAAAGAACTTGAGATGCTGTACCAGCGGATGCTGGCTAAGGATCCTGCAGCCCGAGTCGCTACGGCGACGGAAGTGATTGAAAAACTTCGTCAGATTTCTGTTGCGGTTAAGAATCCGGTGGCGGTAAACGGCAGGCCGCGGAGATGGGGCGTTGTCTCCGGACTGGTGCTCGTGGCAATCGCTGCAGTGTCATTGCGACTGATGTCTCCTTCGGAGAATGGACCTGTATCAACGACTCAGTCCGTCAACTCAGCGGGTGCGGATGCACAGGGTGGTTCAGTGCCTGAAGCATTGCCAGACACAGCGTCGACAGAAACACCGCGGCAGAACGTCGACGTGAGATCTTCAGATGAACCTCCAGGTCTGACGGCGTCAGAAGCGGTTTCCCGGCACGCAGTGACGTTTGATGGTCGCACCAGTTATGTGCTGGTGCCGAATGTCATTCCAGACGCTGGAGCATCGTATACGCTGGAAGCGATCGTTCGTCCACGATCATTCCGAACGTCGAACACGATTTCCTGGCTGGGTCCTGACTGGATGGCGCTCTACATCTCGGATCAGGGGCACTGGGGAATGGCACGTCGATTCGGCACGCAGAGTTTCGTGAACGCGGCGGTCACTCCTGCGACGATCGGGCAATGGGTTCATGTGGCCGGCGTATTCGAGAATTCAGAAATGACTCTGTACGTGAACGGGCAGCGCCAGAACACGCGAGCGGTCCCGTTCGGTCTTCCGAAAACTCGAGGCGGCCTGTACGTTGGGGGAGTTGCCTCAGAGCAGCTTCCGCCGGATCAGAATGATCGCTTCTTTGCCGGAGACATCGATTGCGTCCGGATTTCGAAAGGCATTCGATACACCGAACCTTTTCAGCCGCCGGAAAGCCTTGCGGTCGACAGTCGCACTGTGGTCGCTCTGCCCCTGGACGAAGGATCGGGAACCTTTACTCAGACAGAAGGCCAGCTTTCTGTTCCAGCGAGTCTTTCGAAAGCGATGTGGATCCGCGTTGAGGAATGATGACTCCGGCTGTTGTTCAATTCCCGGACAGACACACTTGCAGTCGCAGTAATCAGCAGAGACCTCCTGTCTACCGCACGGACAATGGTGTCCATTGGACCTGACTGAAGCTCAGTGTTGTCCCGGTGGCTACGGCAAGATCAACTCTGGCAATTTCAAAATCAGCCATCGCGCTCACTTCATCTGCCTGACCCTCGGCAAGTCGGTCTGCCGCGATCAGAACATCCGTACTCGTCCGCTGACCGAGCTGATACTGCCTTAGCTCTCCAAAGTATGCTCTGGAAGCCGATCGGACTGCGCTGCCAGCCGCCTGCACTCGATTCCACGAAGCTTCGATCCGATCGATGGCATCATTCACCTCCTGACGAATGAGCACTCGCAGACGGTCCTGATTCAGCGCCAGCTGCAGTCGTCGCAGTGCATTCTGACGAGCACGAGCGACTGCCTGCTGATCACTTCCTCCCGGCAGGGGAACAGACAGATTCGCACCGATTGTCCAGGTGTTGTGGCCGCTTCCGAAAAGATCTTCATAGGACCGTCCCAGAGTTCCTCCGTTTCCAAGCAGCGCCGTTTGAGCAATCAGGTCCAGCTGCGGCAGTTTGGCATTCTCCTGAACTTCCTGCGTGATGGCATTGGCCAGCAGCTGCATCTGCAGCTCGAACATCTCCATTCGATTGTCAATGGCGAACCGGCATTGCTGTTCTCGATCGAACGATAGTTTCCCAGGGTGAGGATCTGTTGTTGTCCGAATTTCCACTGGAGAATCCACAGACAGATCCTCTTTCTGCATAATCCGCTTCAGCTCACGACCTGCAATTCTGGCATTTACGTCCGCCTCAAACCAGGTGGCTTTTCGTGAATAGAATCCGGTAGCCGCTCGCTCAACGTCGATCTCGGCCACGACCTCCTCTTCTGCCAGGCGGCGAGCATCGGAGTGCTGTTTTCGCGCTATCTCCAGTTGCTGCACGGCAATAGTTCGCAGCGATTGTCTGAGATATAGATTCCAGTAAGCACGCTCTACATCGCCCAGAACTTTAATGGCGGCCAGCTTTGCCGTGGCCGTGGCCTTTGACGTTTCTGTGTGTGCAATGCGGATACCTGCCGTATTCACCCTCACACCGCGACCGCTGAGCAGTGGCTGTGTAAACGAAAAACCCAGTTGAGAATCGATGGTCTCGCCGGTCAGCGGTGAATCCAGTCGGTTGATTGGCTGTTCGATCAGAACGTTTCCGCCGGTCGTCAGCGGCACATTGATGCCTGGACTTACGCGATCGAAAACAGTCTCCACGTTTCCGTCGGCAATCCCTGAACCAACGGCACCTGAGAAATACCCGCCCGAGGGTGGATGAATCTGATTTCGCTGGATCGGAAGTTCCAGGGTCGTCTGAAATCGGCCCGCCTCCTCGCTGATTCGTTCTCTCGCCAGTGTGGGCTCAACACGCTCAATCTTCAGATCGATGTTTCCGACGATCGCACCTGCTCGAGCCTCGGCGATATCCAGCGGAATCGAAGTCTCTGTCTCGGCGGAAGATTCGGTGGCAGGCAAATCGCGTTGTGTCCGTTCGTCGTCTCCGTCCGAACCGGAATCCCTGATGACTGATGGATCATCGCGGACCTCGCCCGCTTTTTCATGATCGTCCTGGGCGTCATCATCATTCCCTTCGGTAACGTCCATCCTTTCAGAATTTTCTGGCTGTTCGATATCGTCTGGCCCGTCAGGATGCCCCTGCTGATCGGTGGTGACGGTATCAGCATCCACAGGCCGCTTCGGAACATCGGGAACTGTGACTTGACTGTTCTGAAGTGGTGAAATGATTCGAAGAGATGACAGATTTCCGGGCGTGACAAAACGCTGGGCAAGGCCGTGGGGATAACGACATCCCGGAACACTGCTCAGTATCAGTGCCAGTACAGCTGAAGTCATGTGCCGATTTCGGATCATCAGGACTTCTGATTCAGCGCAGTGAACATCAGGTTCATGCGATCTGCCTTTCCATCATCTTCGTGAACAGTCCCGGCTCCCGACTGAGTTCCTCGAATGTGCCGACCTGCACAACACTGCCGCGTTCAAGTACGTAGATACGGTCTGCTTCGCGAATCGTACTGAGTCGATGAGCGACCGTAATTCGAGTGACATGTCTGCGACGGATGCTGTCGCTGACGATCTGCTGGGTCTGATTGTCCAGAGCGCTGGTAGCCTCATCGAACAAAAGAATTCGAGCCTTTGAAGCCAGTGCTCTGGCGATCATCAGTCGCTGCCGCTGTCCTCCCGAGAATCCGCCTCCCCCTTCGCTGATCACCGTATGCATTCCCATCGGCATGGCACGGATATCTTCCGCCAGACCTGCCGCTTCGGCCAGTTCCCACGCTTCAGCAAGCGTCATTCGAATTCCAGCCGTGATGAACTCCAGAATCGTAGACGCACTGATTCGTGAATTCTGAAGCACAACTCCGATCTGCCGCCGTACGGCGACGATATCCAGAGCCGCGAGATCGCTTCCGTCAAAGCTGATCGTCCCGGACTGTGGCGTCTCGAATCCCAGGATCAGCCGTAGCAGCGTTGATTTGCCGCACCCTGATGGTCCCACGATCGCCACGAACTCACCCGGAGCTGCACGAAAAGTCACGTGGTTCAGGACGGGCGGTCCTTCATCGCGATATCGAAACACGATATCGTCTGCGGAGATCGCTCCTTCCAGCCGTCCCGGATCACTTCGTGATTCGGTCACCTCTACCGGTGCCGTCAGAATTGGCAGCGCCAGCTTTGATTTTCCGATGCTGTCCATCACCTCAACGACCGAATCGCTGAGCTCAATACCCCCTTCCAGCAG
>JBKDKA010000132.1:0-2768 GCA_046345315.1 Planctomyces sp. | reverse complement strand
TGACACGATCAACGAAGCAGGTGGTGGAGTTGATACGCTGACCTTCAGTCCGACAACAACGCGGCCAGTGTCCATCGATCTTTCAAATGCCGGGCCGCAAGTCGTGAACGACGGTCTGACGCTGAATCTGTCATCCGGCAGTACGATTGAGAGCGTCATCGGAGGGTCGCTGAATGATACACTGACCGGGAACACTCTGGTGAATGTTCTGGTGGGTGGTTCGGGCAACGACACGCTGACCGGAGGAGCAGGTAACGACAGCTATTCCTTCGACATGGATCTGGCACTCGGAAATGACACGATCATCGATCAGAGTGGCATCGACACGCTGGATTTCAGTCAGACAACGACTGTCAGTGTCACCGTTGATCTTTCCATCGCCACTCCTCAGATCGTTAACGCAGGGCTGACACTCACGCTCTCGGCAATCAACAGCATTGAAAACGCCACAGGCGGATCACAGAGCGACATTCTCATCGGCAATTCGCTGGCCAACACGCTCACCGGAAACGACGGAGACGACGTGCTGGTGGGCGGATTCGGGAATGACATTCTGAACGCTGGGAATGGAAAGAACATTCTGATCTCCGGGGATGGTGCGGATCAACTGACCGGAGGCACCAATGAGGACCTGTTCATCGGTGGACGGTATCTCCATGAGAACAACGTTGTTGCTCTGAATTCACTTTTGAGCGAGTGGACTTCTGCGAGTACGTTCGACGATCGAGTGGGGCACATGCTTGGAACGCTGGCTGGCGGCCTGAACGGTGGCGCAACACTTTCACGCAGCAGCGTCAAGGAGGACAGCCTGAGTGACACATTGATCGGAGGCAACGGACGCGACTGGTACCTGCGAAACAGTCTGGGCTCACCAGCAGTGTTCCGTGACATCGTCACTGACGCAGACCTCGACAGTGTATTCACAGAAATCGACACCTGGTTTTAGTGCGATGTCAGGACTCATGCAGTTACCGTGGGCCTCGTGTCATCGGTATCTGCACAAAAATGATTCTCTTTCAGACTCACCGTGACTACCAAAATCAAGCTCGAGGATGAGCGTCTCGGTAAGCGGTGGCTGACTCTGGTGCGTTAACAGGTGCAGGTGGCGTCGCCGTTGACGGCAGGAGAGAAGGCTTTGCCGAACGCGACTCAGACGTTTGCCGCGACCCAGGGGGCTTGGCGTTTTTACAACAATGATCGTGTGGAATCATCGGAATCAAATGATTCGCTGCGTGACTATGGGCGCGAGCAGATCAGCCAGTCCGATGTTCCGTTCGTGCTTTTGGCACACGATCAGAGCAAACTCAGTTTCCCCGGACACAACTTTCGTGAGGATTTGGCGGAACTCTCCGGCAAACACGACATCGGATATGAACTGCCAACTATGCTTGCGCGACGGCTGTTGCTGGTGTCCATGGCGACCGTCACTGTCTGGCATCTGATGGCCGACGACTCGCCCGGTGCGATCGAGTTCAAGCAGATGCTGTTACGTCTGAGCGGTCGGCGGATGAAGCGATCCCTGCCCGTGACGGCTCCTGCGATACTGACAGGAATGTGGTCCCTGTCAGCCATGCTCGACACGCTGGAGCAGATCGACGTCGGTGCAACGACGAGCCTCATGGCAAAAAGCAAGCTTCCCGTCCCCATCATCTCCACAGCGTAATTGTGCAGATACCAATGGGATTGTCCGGGCGGAAGCAGCGAGTTGTGCGGGGCCTGCGTCTGTATCGCTGGTTCCGCCTGGGCAAGTCACGCGGAGACCCACGAGAGACATGTTCATCGTGTGGGTAGTTGTCAGTGATGGTCTCCGCCGACGCGAGGTCGACGGGAATTGGATGTGTTCTGACTTCGGGGTAAAGGCCCAGCGGTTCGGCCGTTCGCCTTGTAGAGTTCCAGCAAGGGCCACGCATTGAAGAGTCTGCAAACCATGTCCATTCCAGCCTCGACTTAACCGTCGCATCAGGTATGACTCAACCTCGAGCGGCTTGACCTTCGGCTCGCAAACACGAATCTCATGCGGCACCGCGACCGGAGCGACGTGGATCGCAGCAGTCCGCGTCAGAACTCCGAATGAACCCGTTGACGCGAAAACTCAGGAAACTCCAGAACGCAGGTTCGGCTTCGCCGAACGTCCATTCCGGCATAATGGACTTACCGGGCGTCCGGACTGCGTCCCGAGTGATTGACACCTCTGTCAGATGTTGACGGCATCGCCTCGCGGGGTATTCGTCTGATTCTCCGGAGAGATCCGATTGTGACGGCTCGGGGGCTGAAAATCACGCTGACGTTGCCGACTTTCATCCGCCCGAACACTGAACGCAACCTAACGTTGAAGGAACCCCTCTCTCGTATTTCCTGACTCGCAGCAAAGGATGGCTGCAGGTGTGGTTACAGCATCTTTCGTTGCTGTGGACTACCGGTCGGGCGATGCAGTCCTGTCACAACAGATGTCGCGCTTCAACGAAGCACACGGTACCTTCGTGTGCTGAATCGGAAGCGTGCAGAAACAGTTCAGAGGGGATAAATTCGATGGCTCGAGGTACATCCGGTTCGCTGCTGGTCGTTGATGACGATCGCCACATTCAGAATGCCATGGCAGACTACCTTCGTGGTCTCGGGCATCGTACGGAAACCGCCTCTACATGCAGCGATGCGATTTCACGGATGGAAGAATTTCCGTTTGAGGTTGTCGTCTGTGACGTCAATCTTCCGGATCAGGACGGCTTCAATCTGCTGACCTGGGCGCGTGCGAACGCTCCCGAAACTGC
>JBKDKA010000131.1:0-3779 GCA_046345315.1 Planctomyces sp. | reverse complement strand
TGAAGATACGGGCGCGGGGCTGTGTGGTCGACACACTCATCAAACGCCATGACGATGTCTGCACCGAGTCGTCTCTGAATCTCCATGGCAGACTCGGGGGAGAGCATCATCGGCTCTGAATCGCTGTTCTTTTTGCCGCTGCGAAAACGGAAGCTGACTCCCTCTTCGGTGATTTCCCGTTCCGGAAGACTGAAGACCTGGAAACCTCCCGAATCTGTCAGGACCGTTCGGTTCCATCGCATTGCTGAGTGCAGGCCACCGAGGCGTTCGACGATCTGCGTTCGATCGAGAATTCCGAGGTGGTAAGTGTTTGCGAGCACCACTTCGGCGCCGGTAGCAGCCACCTGTTCCGGCAGCACGCACTTCACTGCGGCCTGCGTTCCGACGGGCATGAAGGCGGGAGTTTCGACAGTCCCATGAGCCGTAACGAACCTGCCACGGCGTGCCGCTCCGCTCTGTGCCAGCAGTGAAAATTTCAGACCATTGCCGGGGGTCCACTCGGCAGAATTTGCTGTCATCAGAGGGCCACAGGCTTTAGGATGCTTCGAGGAAATGATGTTTCGAAGAGCGTAACGTATCCTTCTCGCGTAGGAGTGCAAACAGGTTTTCCTGGATTGCGTTTCAGGATCCGCGTGAAACTTCATCTTGGCGAATGGTCCTGATCCGAGAATCATGGACTTTCATCAGGAGCCTGAATTTCTCTGAAACCGGAGACGTGGTTGTTCCCTGGAATTCGCGGGCTGCAGGCTTCGTAATGCAGAAAACATGATTACAATACAGAGGGCAGTCACGGGTACGAACTGCCACGCCGGATGTTGGTTTCAGCCGATATCCGTTTTTTTTTGTCTGAATATTTGTTTGTGAGCAGAGCTGTGCCGGCAACATCAGTCATCGGACTTCAGTGGGGAGACGAAGCCAAAGGGAAAGTCGTCGATATTCTGACGGCGGACCACGACATCGTGATTCGATATCAGGGAGGGAATAATGCCGGCCACACAGTTCGGTTCGATGGCCGAACCTACAAGCTCAGTCTCCTTCCGACAGGAATCCTCCAGAGCAGTGTGACTTCGGTGATCGCGACCGGTGTTGTCGTGAACCCGAAAGCCGTGATTACCGAGCTTCGAGGTCTGCTCGACGGAGGGCAGGACTGCCGAGGGCGACTTCTGATCAGTGATCGTGCTCATGTGATCTGTCCGTGGCATATTCTCGAAGAAGCCGGTTTCGAAAAGCTTCGCGGTCGAAATGCCATCGGAACCACGATGAGAGGTATCGGGACCTGCTATCGTGAGAAGATGGGGCGTTCTCACGCCGTTCGAGTTGGTGATCTCATGTGTCGGGATACTTTCGCAGCGAAAGTGCGGGAGATTGTCCCGGTCAAACAGAAACTGATCTCCGCAATCGATCCCGAAAGTGAGTTGCTGAATGCGGATGCAATCATTGAGGAGTACTCGGCATACGCTGATGAGATTCGCCCGATGGTTATCGATACGACGGCCTGGCTGCTGAATGCGATTGAAGGCGGAAAGCGTCTTCTCTTTGAAGGTGCGCAGGGTAGTCTGCTCGACATCGATCATGGAACATTTCCGTACGTGACATCATCCAACAGTTCAGGCTGCGGGATTCACAGTGGCAGCGGAGTACCGGAGCGAGCCATCGGTCGGATGATCGGAGTGGCGAAGGCGTATACGACTCGGGTCGGGGGCGGTCCCTTTCCGACAGAGCTGGATAACGAGATCGGTGAACGAATTCGACGAGCTGGGAACGAGTACGGGACTGTGACTGGTCGGCCACGGAGATGCGGCTGGTTCGACGCTGTGGCAACTCGTTACAGCGCTCGGGTGAGTGGCGTTGATTCTGTGGCCATCGCACTGCTCGATGTTCTTTCCGGCTTTGATGAAGTGATGATCTGCGAAGCTTATGAAATCGATGGTCAGACGACTCGCGATCTTCCGTCACGTTGTGAAGATCTGGCGAAAGCAAAGCCGGTCCTTCGAGCGGTTCCCGGGTGGAAAGAGGACATTACGGGCGTAACGACGTTTTCGGATCTGCCTCAGAATGCTGCGGACTATGTGTCAGTCATCAGTCGACTGCTTGAACGTCCCGTGGATCTGGTTTCCGTTGGCCCCGATCGAACCCAGACAATCTTTATGGACTCCTGGGCAGGTTCTCCCCGGTGCTCCTTCTGATTCAGAACCTGATAGTTGTTCGGTAAGTTCCGGAAGACTCAGGCGCTATGCTGGTCTGACGCCACCTCTCAACACGGTATTCGCCGAAAGCTTCAACGCTTCAGGTAGTTTTCATGAGCGACATTCCGGTTATCCGATCTGCCTCGGAATCAGACGTCGGCATGAGACGAATGACGAATCAGGATTCGCTGTTCGTGAGAGTCTGTCGAGACGCAGACGAGTGGCGCCGTTCCGGTCATCTGTTTATTGTTGCTGACGGAATGGGTGGACACGCAGTCGGAGATCTTGCGAGTCGGATTGCCGTGAAGACGCTCTCCGAGAATTATTTTGAGCCCTCGGTTGATGCTCCACGGCAGCGATTGCAGGACGCCATGCTGGCGGCTGTCAGGGCCGTAAATCTGAAGGGACGTCAGAATCCCGAGTTTTTCGATATGGGGACGACGTGTTCTGCACTGAGTCTGACGAGCGAAGGGGCCCTGATCGCCCATATCGGCGATAGTCGAGTTTACCGTGTTCGTGGCGAACAGATTGCACAATTGACGTTCGATCACAGTCTTCAGTGGGAGATGATCCGTCTCGGTCGGGCAACGACCGCCAATGTCGATCTTTTCCATCCAAGAAATGTGATTACTCGCTGCGTCGGACCTGATCCGGACGTTCGAATGGATCTGGAGGGACCGTTTCCGGTGGAATCCGGTGATCGCTTCGTGATCTGCTCCGATGGACTTTCAAATCACGTACCGGACGCGGAAATCGGCCGAATCGCGGCGTCTCTGCCTCCGGAGAATGCGGCACGTCTCCTCATTCAGCTTGCGAATTGTCGTGGTGGATCCGACAACATCACGGCAGTCGTCGTGGAAGTGGAAACATCCAGCGGAACTGCAGCTGGTTCTGTGGTCAGCAGTTTTTCATCCGACGTTATTCCGATGACCGAATCCGCTTCCACGGGAGACTCCGAAAATTCCGACCCGGGGAATGCTGTTGAACACGGATCCGCTCCGCAGACAGCAATTGCTGGTCGGGTGATGTACTGGTTGCTTGCGGGATGTCTCCTGGCTGCTGGCGGATTTCTGCTGCAAAACAACAATTGGTTTCTGGCGGCCGTAGTTGTTCTGCTTCTTATGGTTCTGGATATCGTGAGACTGACCGTAAGGCGCCGAGGCGATCATGAAATCGACATAGCCAGCGAGGGCCGAAGTGATGTTGACTTTATCCTGACTTCGCCGGATACCGGTGCTGGTACGGATGATGATCGACTTGCGTCAAAATCGCCATATCGCCAGACGACGCTCATCTCAGAGGAGTCATTGCTGAGTATTCTGACGCAGATCCGATCCGAGCTTGTCAATGCCGCTTCGGATTCTGATTCGGGCGATAGTAGCCCGGGAGGATTGGCAGGTTGGCAGAGCGATTGGAATGGCGTCAGTCAGACGTGTGACTCCGGTGACAATATTGTGTCAGTCAGCGGTAGTATTGCGGACCTGATGGAGGCTCATTATCGGCGATTTCGTGCTTCAGACCGTCAGGCCTGAGCCTGTATGGTTGCCTGTGGGCGTCTGTCCGGGCACGGGGATCTCCTTCGTAATTCAGTGG
>JBKDKA010000130.1:0-24502 GCA_046345315.1 Planctomyces sp. | reverse complement strand
TGACGACGATGGCGTTGTCGCGGATCTCGAAGTTCGTGTTCTTGACTTCGTTGCCCCTGGCATCGACGAGCGTGTAAGAATGGGAGTCACCTTTGTCTGTGTCGCTCGTGGAGAGCTTACCGACGACGGTCCCGGCCATTGCGTCTTCACTGATAGCAGTTTCGCTGAGTGACACTGCAAACGGTGCATCGTTGGCATCCTTCACATTGAGCGTGGCAGCCTCGATGACGGATGCTCCAGCCTTGTCGGTGGCTTTGACGAACAGCGTTTCGGAAGTGCTGGCTTCGTAGTTGAGGGAATGTCCGTCTTTGACGACGATGGCGTTGTCTCGGATGGCGAAGTTCGAATTCTTGACTTCGTTTCCTTTGGCATCGACGAGCGTGTAAGAATGGGAATCACCTCTGTCTGCGTCACTGGTGGAAAGCTTACCGACGACTGTACCGGCAGCTGCATCTTCGCTGATGGTGGTTTCGCTGAGTGAAACGGAGAACGGCGCGTCGTTTGCATCCTTCACATTGAGCGTCATGGCCCGGATGAAGGAAGCTCCTTCCGTGTCGGTGGCTTTGACGTAGAGAGTTTCGGAGGCGCTGGCTTCGTAGTCGAGGGAATGTCCGTCTCTGACGACGATGGCGTTGTCCCTGATCTCGAAGTTCGAATTCTTGACTTCGTTTCCTTTGGCATCGACGAGCGTGTAAGAATGGGAATCACCTTTGTCTGCGTCGCTCGTGAAGAGCTTTCCGACGACGGTCCCGCCCATTGCGTCTTCTGCAACCGCTTCATCACTCAGCTGAATGGCCGAAGGTCCGTAATATGTCGTGTACGACCAGGTGTTTGTTGAGGAGTAAAGATACACTGTGGAAGAAGTCGTCCAGGTTGTGGTGATTGACTCGGTATTGAAGCTGTCCGTGGAGAATGAATACGAGTTAGTTATCGCATAGTCGCCGCTTGCCGGGTCATAAGTCCAGTCTGTGACTTCGACGTAGTAAAGAATATGATGATCAATCCAGACGGTTTCAGTGGTCGTTATGTAAGTCGTTTCGTACCAGGTTGTAGTTTCGGTAACCCAGGTTGTCTCGTATTCAGCGCCGTACTCGGTGTAAAATGATGTTTCCGACCAAACCGAATCGACCGTCGAATACGACTCGGTTGTGATCGTTGTGGACACTGCCTGTGCGAAATCGTCGGTGACATGCCAGTCAGCCGTCGTGAACGTTTCTGGAAGGATCTCCACTGAATCATCGATCACAATGATGACGGGAGGCCCATCTTCTTCATATTCAGAAGATTGTTCCACAACATCACTGACCCCGATGGTCAGCTGCTCGGTGTATATGGCACCAGCAGAATCTTCGACGCGGACGTACACGGTTTCAATGGAGTGTCCTTCATAGTCCAGAACACCGTCGGCGCGGACAATCAGCGAGTTGTCCTGAATCACAAAGCGAGGGTCGTCGACCTCTTTTCCTTCAGAGTTGACAAGTATGAATGTGTGCGAGTCATTCTGGTCTGCATCGATTGCCGTGAGTGTTCCGACAACCGTTCCGCTCTTTGCATCTTCGCTGACAGTGTGTTCGGACATCTGAACACCCAATGGCGCATCATTTGCGTCCTTGATTGTCAGTTTGACATTCTGGATGAACGACGCACCGGAACTGTTCGTCACGCGTATGTTAAGGACTTCAGAATCGCTCGATTCAAAGTCCAGTGAGTGCCCGTAGCGGACGATCAGAGCATTATCCTGAATCAGGAAGTTCGCGTCTTTAGTCTAGTTGCCGGTTTCATCGACGAGAGTAAAGCTGTGCGGTCCGGATTTCTCATCATTCGCAGTATAGAGCTTTGCAACCACAGTATCTGCGGAAACATCCTCGCGGACGGACGTATCGGAAATCATCAACGTGTCAGACGGATCGCGGAACAATCCTTCGCGATCGACAGTTTCATCGGCGAACGAGAATCTTTCAAATTCCCGGACCAGGTCGTTTCCATCCGCGCCTCGAGAGTCGTGGATCTCAATGCTTCCGTCTTTTTGCTCGACAACCTTGTACTCCGAGCGATTTCCGGAGAGTACGAGAACGTCGCCGTCACCGTCGCCCCCGGAAAGCGTGTCGTCTCCGGCCCCGGCAGCGATGACATCGTTGTCGCTGCTTCCAGTGACCTGATCATTTCCCTGTCCGGCATCGATCCCGGACACGTTTTTGAGCGTTGTGTTCTGGAAGTCAAGAACGTCGTTGTTCGCTGTTCCCTCGATCTGCAGTCCACCCTCATTCCCGAAAATTGTTTCGACAGAATGTTCTGCTGTGAGCTCGGTTAACTGAAGAGTCTTCGCGTCTGTTGCGTCGATGGTGTCGGTGCCTTCACCACCCAGGACGATGTCAGCGCCATCACCTTCGCGATAAACGAAACGGTCATTGCCTCCCAGACCGTAGAGATGGTCGTCTCCTCCTCCGCCAAGGATCACGTCATCGCCATCTGATGCCTTGAGCCAGTCCTCTTTATCAGTTCCTTCAAATACATAGCCTTCAACCGTCACCTCGGCAGGAGAGAGCTCGACGGCATGAATGTCGGGAATTGCCGACTTATCAACGGACTCGGCATCGATCATCGTAGCGGAAAGGAGGATTCGAGGTTCAAGTGAATCCACAAGAAGACTGGCTCGCTTCTTCACGAATCCCGTCGCTGACGGGACTGGTGTTTCGGGCGTCACTGAGGACTCATTCTGCTGGCGCCGATTTGACATGATCGAGTGCTTCCAGGGTGAAATCGGATCGAGTGAGTGAAAGGGGCGCAGAATGAATCTGTCACGGAACAGTTGCCTGTTCGAAAGTGGTCACGGAGTTTCGCAGAGCAACCGGGGAAGCTTCTGCAAGACGCACGAGAAAACCTGCGGGCAGGGTTTCGCCGGGGTTATCGATTTCAAAGACACAACGGAAGGTTCCGGTTGCAGCATCTATCATGTTTTCACAGGCCATGAGGCGAGCGGAAATCTGCCGACCGATCGGCATTTCAGCGTCGAGCCGGTACTCGCGACCAACGAGAAGCTCGTTTCGATGAACAGCAGGAACATGAAGTTCGGCCTTCAGGCGGCGAGTATCCACAAGCATGAGGATTGCGTCACCGACGTTCATGGATTGTCCTGAGTGGGCGGTGATCCGGGTCACATGTCCGGGGAATGGCGCGAGAATCCGGTGATTTTCGACTCGAGCCTGTTCGAGCTGCAACTGTGCCTCGCTCTGTTCCTTTCGTTCATATGCCTGCTTCAGGTTCTGCGATGCAAAATCGAACTCGGACTGTGCCTGATCCAGCTCGTTTCCGGAGGCTGCTTTGTTCTCATGTGACCTTCGAATGCGTTCGAGAAATCGCAGGGCTTTCTGCTGCTGTTGATGCGCCTGTTCAAGAGCCGCCGTCTGTGCCGCCTGTATCTTCGCGACGTTCATTGACGCTCGCGCCACACGATCATCGAGCGCTGCCAGCGGCTGACGATCTGTGACAAAAGTGCCTTCCTGCACGAAGATCTGAGAAATCACACCATCCATCGGCACGGAGAGCGTGACGACATCAACGGGCGTTACGACCCCAGGCAGCATACTGATCGGTACGGCTTCCACCGTCGGAGCGGGAGGCAGTTCTCCGGGTTCGATTGGCAGGGGTATCGGCGTCAGATCTGCAGGCAGCGCAGCCACCGCCGGTCGCTCGTCAAGCTGCACTGGCGAAAGCGATGCCGTCCTCGGGTAACGGCCGGGCAGAGGCAGTGAGTTCAGATCCAGTGAGGGTTCTGATATCTCTTTCGGGATGCACAGAATCCCGGTGATCAATGCTGCAAAAAGTGTAACTCGCATGGTTCAGATTCCAGATCACGATGTCAATGATGATCAGCTGTTGCTCTGCAGGCGGCTCAGAAGCTGCAGACTTCGTCGATAAATCAGGGTCATTGCCGTCAGCGGTTCACTGCGGAACCTGACCCAGGCGGTTCTGCCGTGAAGGAGCGGACTTTCAGCGGCCGCCGGAATCAATACGGTGATTTCGAAGAATGGCTGGGAAGCTTCCATGGTGGATGCATCAACTGAAATTGGTCCGCCACCCACCTGAGTAACGGCAGGATCACGAACGGCACAGGATCCACCCTGTGCGACTCGAAGAATTCGTCCCCAGTACACTGCGGTCGGAGCATCAGACAAGCAGATTTCAACGAGATCATCCACTCCGGGTGCTGAATACGACATGTCCTCGGCCGTTATCTGAACGCGTACAATCCAGTCACCACCGCTGATCTGCGCCAGTGTGTCGCCCTGTTTTACATATCTTCCCGGGAATCTCAGTCCATCGGTGTTTGTTACCTGACCTCCGGTTGCTGAATGAACCCGCAGGTTCTTTTCTTCGCGACTCAGTCGAGCCAGCGCTTCTTCTGCCAGTTGAAGCTGTTTCTGAATCGCAGGAGCTTTCATGCGATCTTCAGTGATGCTGTACTGCAGACGACTGCAAAGCTGACGGACTTCATATTTCTTCTTCAGCAGTTCGTGTCGAAGATCCGGATTGTCGAGGATACACAGCGTCTGTCCCGGCTGCACCTGCTCACCGGAATCCGCGTGACTCGAAATCAGGAACCCGGAAGTCTCTGCACGAATGATCTGATCCTCGCTTCGCTGCACGACGCCGATTCCGGTGACAGAACCGGGCACCGGAAGTATCAGCAGACTGCCAGCACCGATCACTGCGAGCAGACCGGCGACCGTCACGATTCGCAGACGATGTGGCGATGCCTCAGGACTGTGATAAAGCCTTCCGAATGCTCGGAGGGACTGCGACAGCGACTGAAACAGGTACACGCCGGCGAGTGCAATTCCGAGAGCCGGCATCATAAAGGCCAGCATCAGACTTATCCCTGCTACAACTGCGACCTTATAAACAGCACTGACGGCACCGAATGAAATCAACAAAAATTCTGTCATGCGGGAATATCCGGACGGACGCTGACGAATCCCGAACAGGATTCGTGTTGCCAGCGAATGCCATGCTCGCTGAGCATCAGCACGCAGATTCGGCATACCAACCAGGTCGCTCAACACATAATAACCGTCATACTTCATCAATGGATTGGCGTTGAATCCGATGGTGATCACAGTAGAAAGCAGCATGATGTACTGCGCCAGTGAATGAACGGTTCCGTGCGGCGTCAGGCACCAGACTGCCAGCGACAACATCGCAATGATCGATTCGAAGTACATGCCGCCAAGCGCCACGATGATTCGCTGAAGTCGACCGGGAAATCCCCATGAGGCGGAGGCGTCAACTTAAGCACATGGCGTGAATACGACAAACAACGCTCCCATCTCGGGCACACAGCCACCGAAGCGCCGGCAGGCATAAGCATGTCCGAACTCGTGAATCACCTTGAGGACGATCAGGAGCGTCCAGAGAACCGGAAGGTTGCTCGTTACGGAAATTGTGTCAACAGGATTCTGGAACTCGTTCCATCGCAGATGGACGACGTATCCGGACGTGATCATGGCGATCAGCCAGATCAGAAAGGCGGTTCGAGTAAAGAGCGGTGCAATGTATCGCAGTGTCCGCTTAAGAAATTCGTCCGGAGAATACAAAGGCACACGCAGGGACAGGAAGCCGGTAAACTTCGAACGAAACTCAGCGGCGCTCCGTCGCTGAAATCGCCTGTAAAGTCCCGGACCGTCACTGACGGGAAGTGTCAACAGGCCGTGTCGCGTCAGACGCAGTACGAATTCATAGAACGCATCAGCCTGGTCGTCTTCCAGAGTACCATCGTGCATCAAACGCTGGCAGATTGCAGACAGCTCTTCCTCGGGAGTAAGCGCTGTAAAGATCTGATAATCTTCCGGCGTCAATCGCAGTGTCTGGAAACTGACGGGATCTCGGATGATGTAAGCAGGCGTGCCGTTCAGAATCTGCCGACTGACTTCCAGTTCATGTCGCACGCCGACACGAACGTGTTTCAGACGTTCCGCAAGACTCGGTGGGCTTTCAGTGTTTGCGCTTACCATTTCCACACCTGCATCTGAATACGATCGATGACACGATGCAGCCAGACCCACCATGCAGCCTGTCGGCCGGCATTAATCCGAGCAGACCCCTGCATTCCGGATCGCATCCATGGTGCCGGCGTGCCGTCGATGTGGCCTCGGGCAAGGAACGTATTCTGTCCGTCAACGACATCGGCTGTAATCTCCATCTGATCAATCCGGAATTCACGTGTTTCTTCAGGCCGGGCGTTTACAGCAAACTCGCCGGCCATTTCTTCTTTTAACCAGCTGGCGGAGTGCTCCGGGACGTGCAGTTCGACGCTCCAGCTGTCCGAAGACGCAAACGTCAGGAGAGGTTCACCCTGCGGGACAACTTCCCCCACACGGTGATTCAGATTTCCTTCGAGTATAAACCCATCGCAGGGGGCTCTCAGTTCTGCGTGTTTCAGATGATGTTCAATCGTGGCAATTGAGCTCAGGGATATCTGAGCGCGGGAGTCGGCGAGTGACATCTCCGACAGTTTTCCGGCCATCGAATGCTGAGCGAGTTGAGTACGGGCGATCTGCAGCTGAGTTCTTTCGGCCTGAAGTTCAGCCTCGAGCTGTTCTGTATTCATTCGTGCCAACAGCTGACCGGACACAACAAAGTCTCCAGCCCTGACTGGTGTTTCGGCAATCACGCCTTCGAATGGTGCTGCCATATGCAGTTCGCGACTCGCGGCGACTTTGCAGGGAACTGTAATGATGTGATCAGTCTGCCGAAAAATACACCATGCACATAACGTCAGAGCGGCACACACGACCAGCGCGCGCCGGACGGGGTTCGGCCAGAGCGCTGCAGCAGCTGCACTGCGGATTGAATCGAATGCATGTCGTAAGACCGACCGTTCAGCATGATCCAGAAGTCTGATTGCAGGCGCGTATGTAGACACGGCCGACTGGATTTTCTGAAGCTGTGCTGCGTCGAAAGGCTTATTGACGGGACGGCGAATCGACAAAACGGCGACACATGCCTCTCCGGAGAGCAGCGGAATTGAGGCAACCGGAACGTTTCCGCACGCTTCATGCCACGCTCGGTGCAGATGATGTCCAGTACTTGTTCGAGATTTCGCCCATTGTCCTTCGTGCTGGTAGCAGACGATCGCACCTGCATCCAGGCACTCGGCCATCGCCTGTTCAATCATCCGACTGCCCGGGCTGCGACGATGCGTGTTGTCGAATCCTGAAATGCAGAGTAGTTCAGGCGATGAATTCCGCACAATGGAGAATGAGACCTGATCGGCCTGAATTCTTCCCTTGAGATCGTTTGCGATTGAATATGCGAATTCATGCAGTGACTCATGTTTTCCGAGCCGGGAAAAGGCCGCTGCGGAACCGCTTCCGGAGGATGAGTTTTCTCCGGAAGGGGTTGCGACTTTCTGATGCGTGACCGCTGCTGAGCTGCTGCCGGATGTGATTCCGCTGCCGAATGTCTTTCCGCCGCCAAACACGGCAGCCGCACGTATCAGCGCACTCAGCTCCGACATGCGAGCCTCGGCCAGTTGCGTGGTGTCGCAGGGACTGACGACAGCTATGGATCCGATCATGCCGTTTCCATGATCCGGAACCGGCACAGCAAGAATGGCAAATGTCTGTTCTGTCGCTGCCTGAAACAGACGAGCCCGAGCCGTGCCAGATTGCCGAACACTGAGCATCAACCCGTCGCAGTGACGCTTCCAGGATTTTGTGCTCTCAGCACTGGCTGACATCTGATCAGCCAGCGTGACATGACTGGATTCAATCTCGATCGCAGCAAACGGCGAATCGAAGTGCTCACCGATACATTTCAGTGTCCGGCGCCAGGCGTCGGATTTTCCGGTGCTGCATTGGAGTGCGTTCAGCAGCAACAGAACTCCATCGCTGTTCGGAGCTGATTTCGAAGTGGGTTGCTCAGTTGCAGTGGCAGTTGTCATGGAGATCATAACCTTTCCTTCAGACGCTGCCCAAAGCGGACGACGCGATCGAGTCAGTCAGGTCAATCTCATTCAGAAAGCGAATGCCCACTTCAAAGGCATCTTCCCTGACGAGTCGACATCGCAGACATCGCACTAGCATTGGTGCAATTCGCAGGTGTTCGTCAGAGATACGCAGCCAGAAGATGTCGCCGACCATCAATGGCCGAGGAATCAGCAACATACAACCTCCGCGGGAGATATCCGCGGTCAGTCCTTCGATAACGAAGCCGCTACGATTGCTGGAATTGCCCGGCTGGATCCAGACTCGCGTGCGGATATCGATCCGTTGACTTGCCCGCATCGCGGTAATCGCCTGGCTGGTGTTCTGTTCCAGCTCAGAAAGCGCATCAAGAGCATCCGACAAAGGGATCACGCCGTTTTCGGTGAGTTCTTCGAACATCTGCTGTGTTTCCAACTGCGAAAATCTGGTTCTCCGAAATGTGCGAATGAAAACTAGTTCGCAGTTGCGCAACATGCTGCGAAAAATCAGCAGTTTGTGGCTGGCGTGAGGATCATTTGATGCGATTCAGTTGGATTTGTTTCTGAAAACCATCAGTCCGGGGGAACCGATACCCTGCTTCGTCGCTGCGATTGGTATCTTCGATACGACTGTA
Organism: Planctomyces sp.; assembly: GCA_046345315.1. Classification (GTDB taxonomy): domain Bacteria; phylum Planctomycetota; class Planctomycetia; order Planctomycetales; family Planctomycetaceae; genus F1-80-MAGs062. The sequence continues at coordinate 15,904 of JBKDKA010000130.1, read as the reverse complement.
AGACCGGGCATGGGCTGGATAAATCGGTTTGGTGTGTTGTAATTCTGTGTCAGCCGATTCAGATTCCATCACTCGCTTCTCCGTTCCGGTGATGCGAGTTCAGTCTTCTATGCATCGACAAGGTCTTCTGTGGCGAGTCGAATTACCATGATGCAGCCCCTTATCGTGGCTCTGAAAAGTGTTCGCATTCTTTTGTGGGTGACTGTCATTGCAGCACATACAGCCCTCGGTCTGCATGTTTCTGCAGAACCCGGGGTGATGGTTCAGCATCAGAAATCTCTGGCCGAAGATGCATCTGGACGGCCGAATGTTATCCTTATCCTGGCGGACGATCTGGGATACGGAGATCTGCAATGCTATGGTCATCCCCGTTTCAGAACGCCACATCTTGACAAGATGGCTGCAGACGGTGTTCGATTCACTCAGTTCAATACTCCGGCCCCGTTCTGTGCTCCCACACGAGCTTCGCTGATGACGGGGAAGTATCCGGTTCGCTGCGGAATGCCGATGAATCCGGCACCCGATGCGACTCCAGCGATCAACGAAATCCATCTGCCTGAACACCAGAAGACTCTTGCGGAGACTCTGAGATCAGCGGGATATGCGACAGCAATTTTCGGAAAATGGCACCTCGGGCACGCTCGCACAGAATGGCTGCCGACTCATCGTGGTTTCGATGAGTACTTCGGGATTCCATACTCCAACGATATGCGCCCCGTTGCGTTGTATGAAGGGGATCAGAAGGTTGAAGAGCCGGTTGAACAGTCAATGCTGACGGAGCGACTGACGCAGCGTGCGCTTTCGTTTATCGATCGCAATCATCAGCGGCCATTCTTTCTGTATCTCGCGCACGCAATGCCGCATAAGCCGCTGGCGGTTTCTTCGGAGTGGGCGGGAAAATCCGGCGCCGGTCTTTACGGCGACGTCATCGGTGAGCTCGATTCTTCCGTGGGACAGATCGTATCCCGACTCACTGAACTCGGAATTGAGCGCAACACTCTGGTTATCTTCACCAGTGACAATGGCGCCTGGTACGGAGGTTCAACGGGCGGTCTGCGTGGGATGAAGTCGCGGTCCTATGAGGGAGCTTATCGAGTTCCGTGCATTGTGCGATGGCCCGGTACGATTCCTCCCGGGCAGACAGTGACTCAGCCGGCTGTAACCATGGATCTTCATGCCACGATTCTTGAAGCGACAGGGATTCCGAGAACATCCGACCACAAAACGGATGGAATCAGTCTCCTGCCGCTGATGAAGAATCAGGCTCGCCTGCCGGAACGAGTGATCTTCGGGCAACAGCGTGATGAGATAGAGACAGTCAGAAACAGCCGATGGAAACTGCATGTACTGGCTCCGAATGGCGTTCACGCTGTGACTACCGATCCAACGATCTGGAAAGATCCTCGCGGTCCGGATGGCACAACCATTCTCGCCCCCAGAGAACAGCACACACCGAAGGACCATCCCGGTGTTGTAACCGGTGCTGATCCGAAGGCAATGCAGCTGTTCGACCTGCAGGTTGATCCCTCGGAGCAGCAAGATGTGGCGGCGAAGCATCCCGAGATTGCTGCGAGCCTGAAGCAGGATTACGATCGATTTCAGGTTGACTGGAAGTCGCAGCTGACTTCAGCTGGTATTCCTTCTTCAGACGATCGAGACAAAATCTCGGGTCAGAGTGAACCCGGCGCGAAGTCCCCGAACGTGGTGATCTTTCTGGCCGATGATCTTGGATACGGTGACCTCGGCTGCTATGGCCATCCTCTCATTCAGACTCCTCATCTGGATGCTTTCGCAGCGCAGGGTATTCGGCTGACTCAGTGCTATTCGGCGAGTGCGGTCTGCAGTCCGTCGCGATCTGCAATCCTGACCGGTCGCACTCCGTATCGTAACGGAGTCTTCACGTGGATTCCGGAAGGACGCGATCTTTACCTTCGCACCAGTGAGATTACTCTGCCGACCATTCTGCGAAACGAGGGTTACGCAACCTGTCATGTTGGAAAGTGGCATCTGAATTCTCACTTCAATCAGCCGTCTCAGCCGCAGCCTTCTGATCACGGTTATGACTGGTGGCTTGCGACACAGAACAATGCCGCACCCAGCCATGAGTTTCCGGAGAACTTTGTTCGCAACGGAAAACCTGTCGGAAAAATTGATGACTACTCCGCTCAGTTTGTCGTTCAGGAAGCCATCAGCTGGCTGAAGAACCACCGTGATCCGGAGAAACCGTTCTTCCTGACAGTCTGGACTCACGAACCCCATTATCCGATTCGATCGGCTCCGCGTTTTCGCGACATGTATCCGAACGTGACGGATGATGTTCAGAAGGAGCATCACGCCAACGTGACTCAGCTGGATGATGCTTTCGGGGTTCTGATGAAGACACTGGATGAAATGAAGCTTGCTGATGATACGTTCGTCATGTTCACATCAGACAATGGTCCTGAAGGCGACGGAGTGAAGACGCCGGGCCGCGGATCGACAGGTGGGCTGCGAGGCCGCAAGCGAGCTGTTTATGAAGGAGGAATTCGTGTCCCCGGAGTCATTCGCTGGCCCGGGCGAATTCGTCCCGGCAGTGAAAGCCGGCAACCGGTCATTGGCAGTGATCTTTTTGTGACAGCGACGAGCATTGCCGGTGGCAAACTTCCGTCAGATCGAGTGATTGACGGTGGTGACCTTCGTGCGATTCTGACAGATTCACCTGTCGAGCGGGCTCGACCATTGTACTGGCGCTGCGTGATTGCTCCTGAACCGCTGAAAACCGCGATGAGAATCGGAGACTGGAAGATTCTGTCCGACGAAGCGCTGACTCAGTTTGAACTCTACAATCTAGAAAAGGATCCGACGGAGTCTCACGATCTGCGTCAGTCTGAGCCGGTGCGATTCGAAGAGATGAAGAACCGCCTGAAGTCGCTCAACGCTGAGATTGAAGCTGAAGGGCCATCATGGTGGAAAGATTATCCTGCCCCGTGATATTGTGGTGGTCGTCTCCTCGCATCAGGAATGTTCCCGGCGACGCTCAGCATGTGGTCTGTCCGTCAGGCATCGCACAGGAATCAGGTGATCAATCGACGTATAGCGGAAGGACGCGAGCCCTCCGATGATGTCCTCACCGAACGGCTCGCGCCGTATCGCTCTGTGTCATCCGATCTTCAGTTGCTGCTGATTCCGGTTGACGGTTCCGCATTGAATGAAGTAATCGGTCGGTCACCGCAATCGGCACAGCTTGTCGCGTGGATGGCGAATTCTCGAAGACATCGCGGGCAGTAAGCGACAGCATCCGGCGAATGCGTGATCGGTGTGATCTGCAGACTGGCAGGATCCATCTGTTGCTGTTCGAGAAAGGTTTTCAGGAGTCTCTGCGTTCGTTCATGATGTTCTGACGCAATCTGCTCCGCAACCGGGCCACAGTCGGGTGGAGTCAGAGGCAATGACGGATATTCCAGATCACGCCAGACTCGAGATATCAGAGCTCGGTGAGCATCAGCAGAATACAATCCTTCAGTCACCAGAGTGGAGGCCAGAGTCACTGGATGAAGAAAGCCGAAAAGCTCAAGGGCCAGATGACCAGGTGTTCTGAGTGTCGTTGCTGGTGAGATCATCGCCATCAGAGCAGAACGGATCGCGGAGCGGCGTCTGTCTGGATAAAGCGTTCTGTGAGCTCGATAGCCGAAGATGATTGTCAGCCACCAGAGCAGAAACATAATGGCCAGATACGCCAGCAGCACCTCCGGTTTTGAGCTTCCCGGAATGATGCCGGCATAAAGCCCGAGACCGGCCACAAAAAGCCAGATCCACAGAAGGCTTGCGGAGAATCGAAGAATCCGTGTGCGCTGAGCCCAATCTCCGAGCCGTGATAAGACGCTATCACGGTCAAACTCAGTCCGAGACAATACCTCGATCTGTTGTGTTCTTTCGTTTGCAGTGGCGTGATGGATCTGCTGAAGGTGCTCAACCAGACGCTTCGCCTGTTCAGCGGAGGAAGTCTGGCAGAAGAGTTGCCTGTTGATCAGGACATTCTTTTCGGAGGCACGAATATCGCTGATTGAATCCCATTCAAAACAAAGGCCCGTCCCCGACGGGCGGACGGCTTCAAATGGCGATGCCACCAGCCAACCAAAGATCCCTCGGCTTCCGACAGAAACAGGAATCGGTTCCGCCAGAAAAATGGCATCCGATGGTGAGGGGCCACTGATGACGAGCTGCCCCTGCTGGTTATGAATCGGAAGTTGTCCGTTCCACCAGCGGGGGCATCGTCGGAAAAACGTCGAAATTGTGAAGAGACCACGTCGAACCCAGCAGGTGGATTCGAACAGGTACAGAACACCCAGAATCAGGAAGATCCACTCAACGTCACTGAGAGCCATTCAGTACTGCCTACTCCGGGAGATGACAACTGCGGATCGACTTCAAGTACCGCTGATTGCGCACGTCAAAAGACGCGATCATGCGATGATCTTCAGGATCATGAATGCCTGAAAACACGGTCGTTCGCACTGGGTATCGCCATGTTCTCAATGTATTCCGTTTGAAGGAAAGCGCAAAAAAAGATCACATCCATCAGTGTTATCCGCGAAATTCGCGGTCAAACATCAGCTCAGATTGAACGTCGGATTTCACTGACAGAGCGACTGAATTGCACGTTTCTGAAACTCAGCAAAGGTGGAAATCAGTCAAAGTTGCAAGCCGGGAGGGCGAGGCTCCTGCCGAGCCGTTTTCAAGGGCAACGTCAGGTGGCCGAAGCGGCTCAGCAGGAGCTTCGCCCTCCCTTCAAGGTTCCGCCATCGAATCGCTGCGTACTGGATAGCCACATTTGCTCACGAATCATCATAAAAATATGAAATCAGAATACGCCCCGTTCGGCTCAAGTTATCTGCTGGCAATCATTTCCAGTATCTTCAATCGAGAACGTGCGCTGTCCAGCTATCTTGATCGCATTCAAAACAGGTACCGACGAAATAATCTCAGGCTCCTGTTTCTGTCTTTTCACCCATGCCGAGCATTTTCTTGATCAACGACCAGATCATCGCACCCAAGCCCAATACGACCACGATAATCGCCTTGCCGCCCTTGGCGATCATAGCGCCAAGTTTGCCGAGCAGCCCCGCTTTTCCGGCAACAGCAACAGCACCGCCGCCGATCAGTCCTGCAAGGCCAAGTTGAGCCATTCGGTCGCCGGGTTGCCATTCTGCGTATTTGTTTCCATCAGTGAATGTGAAACCAGAAAGGATTTTCTTTACCTCAGGGACAGCAGTCTTGTAACTCTCGGGTGATCCGACAATCGTCGCTTCCATGACACCATGTCGCCCAAGGATGCGAATGTCATAATTGACAGAATCGCCGGATGCGAAGCTCGCCAGCATCGCCCACGTCAGGTTGTTTGTTTCTTTGTCATAGAATGGCTGCTCCGTCCATGAGATCTTCTGAATCTCTTCCGCACCGACGGCTCGGCGACGTTCGTTGCCGTCTGCGAGACCGGCATTGAAGCCCTCCAGGAGTTCGTCGGCGTTGATGGATTCCTTATCTGCATCCTTCACGTAGCCGATGTCGTCAAACTGAAAAATCAGAGTCCAGTCCTGTTCCTGATTCTGCGGGACAATTGCGGCGAGTACTTTGGGGTTGCGGGGATTTCCATAGGCTTCCAGAAGTGTCTGAGCGCCTTCGGCTCCCACGTAATTGAATCCTTCGGGAACCGAAACTTCCGCCAGCGTTCCGACACCGCCTTTGGTGGGCCCCGACTGCCACTGAATCGACTGCAGTTTCTCGATAAGTGCCTTCTGTTCCGGAGTCAGCTCCATCGGCGGAGAATCGGCCGCAGATGGTTCGGCAGGTGGTTGAAACGCGATGGCATAGCCGTGTCCAGCGGACAAAAGAAGCACTGTCAGCACCAGCAGACGCAGAACGACACTGCCCCGACCATGTTCTGTGGATCTCATCATGATCATCCTTTTCCAAGAGGCTTTGACAATGCACTGAAGGGGATTCACACAAATCCTTTAAGTGACGTCCGGGAAACGTTATCTTTCCTGTTGCCCGAGTTGAAGCGAAGCGAGAAAAAAAGCCTGCAGCAGTCTCAGCAGAGATTGCTGCGGAGATTCTTCAGAATCATTTCGCTGTGTGTTCCTGTGGCAGTGAAGCTGAACTGTCTGCCGGTGACAGATGTCTGAGTGATCTCGACGCGAAGAAGATCTTCCGGAAGAATTTCGCTGATCAGATCTGCCCATTCAATGAAGCTGACTGAGAGACCATCGTGGAGATACTCCTCAGCGCCCGTTGCGATGAACTCATCGACATCACCGATTCTGTAAGTATCCATGTGAACGACAGGAATGCGGCCGTCCACGTAGAACTGCATCAGCACAAACGTCGGGCTGTTGACTCGACTGATGTCAGCCCCGAGTCCCTCGCAGACGGCTCGTACGAATCGTGTTTTGCCGGAGCCGAGTTCACCGTTCAGGGCAACAACAGTTCCGGGAAGCAGCGCAGCTGCCAGTGCCCTGCCCAGCCGATCGGTGTCGGACTCATTGAGACTGTCGAAGATGAACGGAGCATTGACCAATGGATCGCGGTCCCGGGTTTTGAAAAGCGTTCTACTCTGCTGCAGTTCGATCGGATGAATAAGTGGCAGGACGGCGATTGTCTTCTGGCGGAACATCCTGCCAGTCGGAAATCCGTTTTCGGATGAGCTTCTCTCGGATCTCCTTTTCCCGGATCGGATAGTAAAGATTCACGTCGAGGTATTCGTACTCGGCCAGCGGCACGTGCTTTTCTGCCAGCACGCGAATGCGATCAAGGTAACGCGTCAATTCGGTTACAGTATCGGCGCCAGTTTCCGCCGGGTCGAAGGCCACTTTCATGACGACGCGCAGAATCTTCGGCGACCCTTTGTGCATCTTGCGCTGTCCGCCATCAACTCGCGGAGCAGACTTCGGGAACTCCGCCACGATGGCCTTCTGCAGTGGCATGAAGGGCATCAGGTGGAGATTCCAGTAGATGAACAGAAACGCCGTGGCTGCAATTCCAAACCCAAACATGGCGGCCACAATCCCGCGCCCGTTCAGCGAACGCATTCCCCGTGACGGTGATTCGACAACACTCTCTTCATTCATAAAACACGGAAAGTTCCTGCAGAAGATGCTCGCTGGAAAATCCGGCAGGCACTCCCCCGCCGCAGGGACCTTGACTCATCCCCTCAGCGATTGTAGTCACTGCTTGACGCAGTGACGAACTCCCACAGTGGAATTCCGGAGGATGCAAATCTCTTTCGGAGATCGTTGAACCGAACGAAAGTCAGTGTCACTGAAGTCGACGACTGGCCCCGATGAGGTATTTGCGCGGAGAGTTGTTCAGTGTCCATTCTGCGGAGTGTCAGAACCTGGGGCGGGATGGGAGTTCCAGTCGGTGTCAAAAAGTGTTTCAACAACGGCCTGTGATCGCAGATCGTTCAGGGCCTTTTCTCTTGCCTTTTTCGGGGCCTCAATGCTGAGCTTGTTACGAATCGAGTCCACCGCTTCCTCGAACGAAGTCGTTACTGCGCGTTCCCGCTTCCAGACCTTGTAGAGTTCGAGTTTATCGTCGCGTTCCATGACATCCGTGGTTTCGCCGTCTTTCAGACGAAACAGCGTGTCCTCAGGTGTTGTGTCCGTCATGGACCCCCGATTGGTCACACCCTGCGGGCATTAACTCAGCGGAATCGGCGGAGACGAGATCCGAATGGGTTTCGTGGCATCGAGCAGCAGGGAGGTGGCGCCGGACAGGAGCATCACTCCGGCGCAGAATGCGAACAGGAAATTCCATTCTGTCGGCGACGGTGTTTCTCCCAGGATGCCATCGTAAAACAGTGGTGCGAAGGCGGCGCCGATGTTGCCGAACATATTCGACCAGCCCATGATCGACGCGGTGCTGCGTCCTCCCACGTCCTGTGCATACGCCCAGATCGCAGGAACACCGAGGTCGCAGCTGAAAATGGCGAAGCCGAGGCTGCCAATGATGGCCCATGGCAGCCATCGTGTTGACGGGTCAGGTGTGTAAAGTAGTCCGAGTGCCAGGCAGGCGGCGTATCCCGCGGCTGCGGTGACTCGAGTCAGTGCGATGGGAAGACGACGACCCCATTTGAGCCCGAATTGGCGAGCCAGCACGTCGGTCCACCAGCCTCCGAAGAACATTCCCGCGATGCCGGCGACTGTCGGCATCGCCGTCATGGCTGCCTGTTCCTTCAGGGGAACCTGATGAACGTCGCCCAGATATCTCGGCAGCCAGGTGACCACGAAGAGCCAGCCGATATTCGTAAAGAATTGTGTGAGCGAATTTCCCCACAGACTCAGGCTCAGTACCATCGACCTCAGTGGAAGGCGACCGGATTCTTTTGGTTCTTCCAACGTATTCACTGCTCCGGACTGTTCCGGCGTGGCTGATGCAATCAGACGTCGCTCCGCGTCATTGCAGAACGGATGTTTGTGCGGTTTGTCGCGACAGACTCCCGCGAAGGCAGCAGCCATTACGATTCCGAGAAGTCCGTAGACGATCAGAACCATTCGCCAGTCCAGCTTGATATCTGCCATGAGGAACGCCGTCAGGATGGGGGCGAGCACGGCGCCGAAACGTCCTCCCATGACGACGATCGAATTGGCGAGACCTCGTCCCTTGAGCGGGAACCAGCTGCGGATCATTCCTGTACAGACTGGATACGCCCCCGCCTGAGCTGCTCCGCAGAGGAACCGAAGCAGGAGCACCATCGCGATGCTTCGAGTGACCCCAAGTAACGCTGTCACCAGTGACCACGCCAGAATGTAGAACGTCAGTATGGCGCGCGGACCATAACGATCGCTCAGCCACCCGGCCGGCACCTGGCACAACGCATAGGACCAAAAGAACGCACTCAGAAACCAGCTCATCTGGGACTGAGTCATCTTCAGATCGACTCGCATCGATTCCGCTGCAATCCCCACTGCATAGCGGTCAAGGTACAGCAGGCAGGCCGTCAGTGACAGAAACGCTGCAATCGCGAAGCGAACGGCTGACGGCTGCATTGCCGGATTCGGTGTGGGCGTAAATGGTGTTGCCGCAGTCTGAGTCACGCAGATCCACCGCAGGACGACCAGCGTCCCCGCTTGCAGACTGATACCGGGATCAGCCGTTCCGGAGCCATGCGAATCTGATGTTCAATATCTTCCAGAGGAAACTCGCCGCGTTCTATCTTCAGCAGGACGATGTCCGCCTGAAAGCCGGTTTCGAGTTTTCCAAGTCGATTGTCAATTTTCATTGCAGCGGCAGGAGCTGCAGTGGAAGCGCGAATGACCTGCTCCAGTGGCATCCCGAGGTACAGGAATTTGCTCATCGTGGTCGGCATGTCGTAAACCGGTCCACGCAGATTGAACTGATGGAGATCCGTGCTGATGGTGTCCGGCCAGAAGCCGAATTGGCGGCAGGCTGGTTCCGCAACTCGCCACGCGAATGCTCCGACCCCGTGTCCGACGTCAAAGATCACGCCGCGTGATCGAGCCTCCAGCATGGCATCCAGCGGAGCGCCATGCAGGTCGAACCCATGATCCGGGTGCGGATGGTACAGATGAGTGTAGACGTCACCGGCTCTCATCGTCTGAAGAACGCGCTCGATCGGAATCTTCGAGGCGACATGGTGAATCATGCAGGGACGTCGCGTAAGTACCGACGCTTCGAAGACACCGTCGAAGCCCGCCCATTCATTCTTTTCATCGTAGTTGGCAAGTCCTGATGTGAGCCGAACTTTCATTCCGATGAGCTGTTCCGGGTACCGATTGACACATTCCACGGCAGACGGAACGTGAGCATGTCGGCCATCGTTCAGGTCACCCATGTACGGTGGAAAATTCGGATGGCCCTGAATGCATCCGATCATGGAAATGTTGAGCAGCGCGAAGATTTCCTCCGTGGATGGCGTGATCACGAATCGCGACATCGTTGCAAAGGTCAGCGAACCGGCGGTGCCGGTGTCGAGCATGGTTGTCACGCCAGTTCGCAGCCCGGCTTCGAACGGGTCGATCGAATAGAGCCCCATGCCGCTGAAGACATGCACGTGCAGGTCGATGAGTCCCGGCGCCACGATCAAACCATCAGCTTCGACGATCTCCTCACCGCGAGGCTGGAGATTCGGCCCGATCTCCAGGATCTTCTCGCCCTGAAGTCGAATATCGACCCGCCGAGGCGGATTTCCACTGCCGTCGTAGACGCTTCCATTGCGAATCAGCGAACCCGCTGAGGTCATATTCGGATCCGATCTCGAAAGTGTGAGACAGCCTGCTGGATGGCTACGACAATTTCCTCGGCGTCCCCCGGCTGCAGGCACTGAGCATACAGAAACGCACGGTCCGGTGATTGTTCGTCTTCGGCCAGTATAATGTTGCGAGGACCGTCAGAATATTTTGCCCGGACATTTCCGGCGCGCGCTTCACTGGATTCTTTGGCAGCTGCTGGTTCATTAATTGGAGAACCACGACGCTGACGAAGTGTCAGCAGGAGTTCTCGAACGCTCATGGCTGTTGACGATGCGCCGGATTCGATCTGAAGGTTTGGATACGGCTGTCCGTTCATGCCGTGAGTGTGCTGCGTGATGCGAAGTTCCGGCAGATCTGCGATTCCGGCGAAGATGGTGTCGATCTGCGATTTCCAGAGCGAATACTCTTCTTCAGCATCTCGATCTGCATATCGTTTCAGAGCGGCCATGACACCCACGATCGATTCCTTGCTGACCTTCATGCAGCGGCCGATGCCATGACGAGGGGCTCGCGTCATCCAGCCACTGTGGACCCAGTGCTGCAGTGACCACGTGCCTTCCCGGACATCCATGTCGACCATCTGGACCCACGCACTTCGAATCAGATCAGCTCGACCGCAGAGAATGCCGGAAGCCTGAGGGCCACCCAGATGTTTGCCGCCGCTGTAGGCGACAAGGTCGGCACCGGACTGTGACAGCACCGTCAGGTTCTCTTTTGGGGGCAGAGCACACGCTGCATCCACAATGAGCGGCAGTTGATACCGATGGGCGAGATCAGCGAGAGCTCGAAGATCCGGCTTCTCGTTCATTCGCAACCAGACGTATCCGATGGCGACAGTGCGTGCAGAGATCGCGTTCTCGATCTGTTTCAGTGCATCCGGAGCATGGTAGTTGATGAGGATTGTCTTCGCGCCGGAGAGCCGGATGGCATGGTCATAGTCGAATGGGCCAGGAATCGGGTAGATGATCTCGTTACGATCACAGGCCGAAACATCCGGCAGTTGATCCATGATCTCCGGATTATTTCCCGCCAGACAGGCTGCGGCTGCCAGTGTGAGAGCGGCACTGGCTCCTGAAGTCACAATCCCGGCTTCGGCTGTTGTGCAGCGGTGGATGAGCTCACTCGCCGCAGAAAGCAGGTCATCCACCTCAAAGTACATCGAGCTCGCGGTGCTCATCGCTGCGATGACGTCAGGATGCGGGCAGCTGCCGCTCACGCGCGTGGCGTAACCGACAGCGTTGATAATCGGATGAATGTTCAGTGCGTCAAACATGAGTCGACGAATCGAAAAAAATGGAATGGGAGAAACGATAATCGATGTTCAGACGGCAGATGCGCGTGGTCGCGAGAACGCTCGAGCAGGATTCACCACCATCATCTGATGAATCTGTGCGTCCGTGATGCCACGTTCGCGAAGCAGTGGCAGGAAGACATCAAAAATGTAACCGTAGCCTTTTCCGCCGGTGTACTTCAGGTGGTTGAGCATGCAGATGTCTTCGGAAAGCAGAACCTGTTCGACGAATCCGTTCTTCACCAGCGCCGCGACGTTGTCAGCTCGAACGTATTCCGGCTGGTAGTCAAGGTAGCCGATATTGTCGACTTCCAGGTACACCCCCTTCTCCGCAATTGGCAGCAGGAAGTTGACACCGACGCGATCTCCCAGATGACCGATGATCACTCGCGACAGATCAGCACCGAATTCCTCCAGCATGGCGATCTGTTCCATCGCCAGTGTTCCCCAGCGTGTCGTATGTGTCGAGATCACGACACCGGTTCTGGCCTGCGCCAGAGCCGCCGCGCGAAAGACTCGTTCTTCAGCAGGTTTCACAAAGTGTCGACCGGTTCCGATTTCGCCGATGAACCCGGCACGAATTCCGGTGTTTCCGACACCCACTTCGATTTCGTGAACGAGAATATCAGCCAGTTCAAGACTTGTCTTTTCAGCAACAATGGGAGGATAACCGAAATCCCGGTACCAGCCGCATCCCATCAGAATGTTGATTCCCGTCGTTTGGGAGAAGCGATGAAGCCGCTGGGGATCGCGACCAATCTCGTCGAGAGTCACGTCACAGATCGTGCGTCCTCCGCGAGATGTGAACTCCTGAATCTCGCGAGCCATCACGTCTTCGTCGTCGATGACGAGTTGATAACCGTAACTGCTGTAATGGTCCATCGCGTCGAGAAAAAGATGTTCGTGCGGATACGTGACCCCCATTTCCTCGGGAGAGATCACTCCACGAACAGTGATGACTTCTCGTGAACTCCAGTCGATACTCATGGAACATACTCCGGAAACTATTCCGACATTAATGGTCTGTTCGAAATGTATTTCAACAGAAGATCACAAGGGACTCGAAGTCTGCTTCATCCAATTTGTTGATCTCCGGGATGGCGAGGCTCCTGCCGAGCCGCCTGGTCAGATCATCTCGAACGTTGACAGCGGCTCAGCAGGAGTTTCGCCCTCCCGAATCAGGTGGATCAGACGCTCTCATTTTATCGACGGCGGTGAACACACTGACGCAGATTAACCGAGAGTCACTCACGTCGGGTTTATGGCGGTTCTGTTCCGTGAGTTCAACGTCGCGTGGTGTCAAACCCATGAATCCCGTGAAATCGATTTGACAACAGGAGGCTGCAGAAGTCTCATACAGCCTGATGTTCAGGTTGTGGCTGTTGTATGGGAGTGAGATCGAAATCAGATGCTTCACCGTCGCGACGCAATGCTGAGACTCGGAGTTGCCGGCTGCGGTGCGCTCTCGCTGCCGCAACTGATGGCGATGGAACAGAATCAGGCTGCCACTGCAGCTCCCGGTGGTCGAGCGAAATCGTGCATCTTTCTGTTCATGTGGGGCGGCCAGCCTCAGCAGGACATGTGGGACATGAAGCCGGATGCCCCCGTCGGTATCCGCAGCCCGTTTCAGCCAATTGCCACGTCCGTCCCCGGAATGATGCTTGGTGATCGGCTGCCACTCACTGCTCGCCATGCTGACAAGTTGGCGATCATTCGGTCGCTCACGCATTCTACGACGGATCACGGTGTTTCGGTCTATCACACGATGACGGGTCGAGCCATGAGTCCTCCGCGGACGTTTCCCGGGAATGCTCGCCAGCGAACAGATTTTCCGTCTGTTGGTTCGATGTTCTCGTATCTTGGCGAGAAGCCGGATGGCGGAAAGGCGCAGGTGCCGACCAGCTTCTCGATACCCCGCGCTGTCGCTCACGACGGACTTTATTACGCGGGCACGCACGCCGGGTTTCTGGGATCAGCACACGATCCGGTGGAGCTTGGTGAGGTTTTCAATCACGTTCAGGTGGGGCCGCGTCCGGATGCGGGAAAGTCGTCACTGCCGCTCACGCTGCCCGATGATGTTTCGGTGGCACGTCTGCAGGCTCGCCGCGGTCTTCGGAACATCCTCGAATCTTCAGATCGAATCGCGCAGAGGCACGGTGCCTCTGACGCCTTTAACGGCATTTACGAATCAGCATTCGGGCTCATCCACTCCACAACAGTTCGTGATGCACTCAATCTGGAAAAAGAATCAACCGCCGTTCGCGACCGATATGGTCGAAACGAATACGGCGAAAGTTTTCTGACAGCACGACGCCTGATTGAAGCCGGTGTTCGTCTGGTAACAGTCAACTGGATGTTCATCACACCTCGAGCCAAAGTTTACAACGTCTGGGACACTCACGGCGGACTGAATGATCTGGAGTTCGGTGAAACAGGGTACGGCATGCTGACGGCTCATTACTGCCTTCCCGCATTTGATCAGGCCTATTCGGCATTGCTTCAGGATCTTTCTGAACGCGGCCTGCTGGATGAGACGCTGGTTTCGTGCGTTGGCGAGTTCGGCCGAACTCCAAAGGTCAATGCCGCGAATGGTCGAGACCACTGGCCTTTTTGTTATTCCGGAGTTCTTGCGGGTGGTGGTGTTCATGGCGGTGCGATTTATGGCGCCAGTGACGCTCAGGCTGCCTGGGTGAAGGAGAATCCCGTTACGCCTGGCGATTACCTTGCGACAGTCTGCCACGCCTGCGGTCTTGATGCAGGACGCGAGGTTCACGACCTTTCGGGACGTCCGTTCAGGATCTGTGACGGCGAACCCATTTCTGAATTGTTCTGATCGGGGACGAATGTGAAACGTTTCGGTCTGATGCTGCTTGCCATTCACATGATTGCGGCATCCAGCCTGATCGTTGCTGAAGACACCGCAGTACCCGTTGATCAGAAGATTACATTTGAAGAACATGTTCTGCCGATCTTCAAAGCTCACTGCATCAAGTGTCACGCTGGTGCTGAGCCTTCGAATGGGCTGAGTCTGATCAGCCGGCGACAGATCCTTCGTGGCGGAAAATCCGGCCCGGGGATTCGAATTGCAGCAGCGGAATCGAGTCTCCTTTGGGAGATGCTGGCTGGAAATCAGATGCCGAAGGATGGGCCTCCGCTCAGCAACGCTGAAAAAGGAATCATCCGCTCGTGGATCAATGACGGTGCGGCCTCAAGCAATCCCGAGGCAGACGCTGCTGAGAATCTCGCGAACATGACCGAAGATGCGGAAGAAGCCTGGGCCGCAGACCACTGGGCTTTTCGAACGCCTGTCCGCCCCGCGATCCCCGAAGTTCGGAATTCACAGCGTGTGTTGACTGAGATTGATCGCTTTGTGATCGCCGCACTGGAGAAGGAAGAGCTGGAACTGTCACCACCGGCGAACGCGGTCATTCTGGCGCGTCGAGCCTGGTATGATCTCCTCGGATTGCCTCCGACTCCCGAGGAGCTGAATCAATATCTTCGGGAATCTGATGCATCGCCGCAGACTGCGTGGGTGAATCTCATCGATCGTCTGCTGCAGAGCCCGCATTATGGAGAACGATGGGGACGCCACTGGCTGGATCTCGCTGGATACGCGGATTCCGCGGGAATACTGGCGGAAGACCGTCCGCTGCCGTCGGCGTTTCGATATCGGGATTATGTCATCCGTTCGTTCAACAGCGACAAGCCGTACGATCGTTTTCTGCAGGAACAGATCGCGGGTGACGAATTGTCGGATTACTGGACGGCTGATGCCACTCAGGAAAGCCTTCCGGAGTCTGTTGTTGAAGCTGTGACTGCCACGGGTTTTCTCAGATGTGCTCCCGACGCCAGTCGCCCTGACTTTTCAACGATCAAAAATGCTGATGCTCAGTATTTCTATCCCACGCTCCAGGACACGCTTCAGATTGTTGCGTCGTCCACTATGGGGCTCACGCTTCAGTGTGCTCGTTGTCACAGTCACAAGTTTGATCCGATTCCGCAGACTGACTACTACCGACTGCAGGCCGTATTCATGCCGGCGCTCAGACCGTCGAAATGGATTCCGCAGATGGAGCGGCGACTTTTCGTCGCCACAGCGTCGCAGCGAAAAACTGCGGAGGAACGCAACGCCGAAGTGGACAAAGAAGTTGCTCGACTTCAGGAAGAGCAGAAAGCACTTCGGGAATCATTCCGAACGAGACTTTATAATGATCGTCTGAAGGCTCTTCCGGCGGCAGTTCAGGCAGACGTTCTGGCAGCTCTTGAGATTGCTGCCGATCAGCGAACGCCGATTCAGGCGTATCTTGTGGCGCAGTTTCAGGCTCATCTTCGGCCCGATGACGCTTCTCTCGAGTCGCAGCTC
>JBKDKA010000129.1:0-29097 GCA_046345315.1 Planctomyces sp. | reverse complement strand
GAGCCACAAGAGTGCTCCGAAGATGGCGAAGGCCACGACCGTTGAATTGATGGATCGAATTCTTCCGCTTTCCACCAATTCATCCAGTGTCCCTCTGAGCAGTCTGAAAAAATCTCGTTTGTGCTGAATCACCAGTTCGTGGTGCTCCGGACTGAGTCCCGCCATTTCATCGGCCAGAATGACGAGCACTTTGTTGCTGAGCACAAGACGCGCATGCTGCTCGATGATCAGTTCCAGTCGCTCTCCTGGATCCTGTGTCAATTTTGCCGGGTTGATCACAGCGTCCTGAAGCATGTTCATCGCGTGATCAATGATGGAATAAAGGAGCTCTTCTTTACTCTTCACGTAGTGATAGAGTCCGGGCTTAGTCAGGTTCATGGCTTTTGCGATGTCGTTCATCGATGTCGCATGAAAGCCGTTTTCATGAAACAGATGAGCGGCTGCGTGAATGATCTCCAGACTCCGCCCCCTGTCGTCAGAAGATGCAGCATCGTCCTCACGCAAATTGTCTTTGGTGGATCTCATTTCGCGGAATTACCATAAAAGACTGCACTCGAAAACCTGAGCAAAGAATACCTCAGTGTGAAGTGTGTTCGCAACTCGACCGTGCTTGTCCCATTGTTGCCCCAATGGAGACCGTTCGAATACCGAGGTGGTCTCCGGCGTCTGCGTTCATTCATCAACCTGGGGTTGGTTTATGTTTCGTCGGAGACTGGCATACAGCTCCCACGACCGCGGGAGCAACGCAGCTTCGCAAGCTGGCCCTCGGCGGTGTGCGGACATGAGTCGTCCCGTGAGTAAGATTCCGGAGGGCTTGCGCCATACCGCCGGCGATTTAATGATCGCTGGAATGTCCTGCGAAGACTCAGCGGCGGCGATTCATCTCGCGAAGGTAATACTTCTGCACCTCCGCGATACAGGATTGACCACTCGGTGAAAGGCTCTGGCAGCGTGCTTCCGAAGATCGAGCTTTCTGAAGCAGTGCTCGAACGCGAGTCGGTGCTCCCTCATCAAGATCAGCTTCCACATCGTCACACGTGAGGCCAAAGCAGGGGCACAATGGAGCTCGATGGTCTTTCGGATAAACCGGCTTTCCGAATTCAGCACATGTGATAGTGCGTTCGAATGCGTCGTAGTACACGACCGGACATGAGGGCGAAGCACAAAAGAAGGCCAGCTCTGAAATCTTTCGACGAAGTGCTTCCGAGCAGTGCTCCGCCAGTGTGACTGGCCCAACAGTGAGCCCCTGCGACTGGCAGGCTGGACACAGGGCATGACTCGGATCGGGTTCTTTGACAAAGGCTTTGTTCATACAGACTCGTTACTCATGGTTCTGAAGCGATTCCCATGAACATGGAAATGGAATAATCTGAAGGGGCTTTTCTTTCCCGTCCTGAAATTCAAACTCGCATGAAGATTGTTTTGCGCGACCGCTGGGCTCGAAACGCAGCGATTGGCGATCCAATTGTCTCAATGCATTGAATCCCCAGACGCCGCCGAACGTATGGATCGTATGAAAAGACGAATTTCAGTTGTGTGTGTTGTCTTGATGATTCTCTCTGACTTCAATGCAGTCGGAGCAGATTTCCGTCATCGTGTCATCCGGGACGAGAAAGGGGAACTGGCGTTCCGGCACCGATCTGGTTCCGGACCCACTCTGCTGTTGATTCCCGGAACCTTTTCTGACGGGGACGCGTTCTCAGATCTGGTGGGCAGATTGGAACCCGATCTGAATCTGGTGATCGCAGAACATCGAGGCGTGGGAAGCAGCTGGCCACCGATGAATGATCCTTCCATTGAACGATGCGCTGACGATGCCATCAGAATCATGGATGAACTGAATTGCGAACAATTCTTCACTGCGGGGCACAGTCTTGGTGGCATGATCTCCCTGGAACTCGGCTGGAAGCATCCGAAGCGAGTACTGGGAGTGATTTCCATTGAAGGCTGGACGAATTCCGATGCCGCGAAAAACGCCTTTCAGGGTGACATGCGATCGACTCTTTCCGCAGCACAACAGGCTCAGCTGGCTGCAGAGCGCTCGAGAGTACTGAAGAAATGGACGCCGGAACAGATTCAGACATTCGGAACGATCTGGAGAAAGTGGGATGGCACCGAATTCCTGAAGACCACAACAATTCCCGTGCTGGAACTTTACGGAGATCGCAACCGGCCCCGTGCAGATCCGCTGCTTCTGGGAATTCCAGATCGTCCGAACATTCAGCTGGTCTGGTTTTCGGGAGCATCCCATTCGCTGCATATCGAGCGGCCGACGGAACTCGCAGCAGAACTCAATCGCTTCATCAGCACCACGGCAAAAAGCCAAAGGATACCCGAGCCTTGAACCGCACATCCCGTCGGCCGTTCCTGATCCCACTGACCAGAATTCTCGGCGCGCTGCTGGCGATCTGTTTCCTATCTCCTGCTGCCCGGAGCACCGACGCAGACGTCATTGTGGTGGGAGGTTCTCCCGGGGGAATCGCAGCCGCAATCGCTGCAGCTCGAAACGGAAGCACTGTGATCCTCGTCGAATATCACTCGCATCTGGGCGGGATGATGACGAGCGGGCTCGGGAAAAGTGATGTGGAAAACCGAGCGATGATCGGTGGGCTTTTTCAGGAGTTTACCGTTCGTGTCCGGAAACATTATGAACAGACCTGGGGACCGGATCACGAAAACGTTCAATTGTGTCGCGACGGATACTACTACGAGCCTTCGGTGGCGGAGAAAATCATTGAGGAAATGATTCAGGAGCACTCGTCGATCGCCGTTCTCAAAGGATGGCGACTGGAAGGTGCTGAAACCACTGATCATCGACTGCGGTCAATCGAAGTCGTTCAGCACAGTACCGGAGAACGTCAGACGCTCCGCGGTCAGGTGTTTGTTGACGCGACCTATGAAGGTGATCTGTTTGCCGCGGCTGGTGCAGCCTTCCGCATCGGAAGAGAGAGCCGGAAGGAGTTTCAGGAGGCTCACGCGGGTGTGGTTTACTTTGATTACCAGGAACGAAAGTTTCTCGATGGAACGACAGGCGACGCAGACGATCGGCTCCCGGCCTACACCTATCGGCTCTGCCTGACGACCGATCCAGCGAACAGCGTTGCACTCACATCACCACCGCCGGATTACGATCGAAGCAATTACCTGGGATACTTTGATGATCTGAAGGCAGGGCGGCTCGCAGGGCCAAAAACGGTCAAACCGGGGCGAGGCTACAATCCTGTGCATTTCAATACGATGGTTCGAGCACTTTCCGTCACGCCTCTGCCGAACGGGAAGACCGACGTGAATATCAATCCACGGCCGCTTGGGTTTCCGTTTGTGGAAGAAAATCGAGGATATATCGAAGGAGACGATAACGTTCGACGGAAGATCTGTGAGCGGCATCGGAATCTGACGCTGGGGTTGCTTTGGTTTCTTCAGAACGATGCCGAAGTTCCGGAGCCTCATCGAAAGCTCGCCAGGGAGCTGCACCTTCCAAAAGATGAGTTTGTCGACAACAACCACTTTCCGTTTCAGTTGTATGTTCGTGAAGGGCGACGCCTGAAGGGGCTTTACACGCTGACCGAGAACGATATCACCGGCGCAGGTGACAATCGCACTCCGCGACAATTTCACGACAGCATTGCCGTGGGTGAATTTCCGATCGACAGCTTTCCGTGTCGCCGACGACAACCGAGCGACACGATTGTTCTCGAAGGCTACCTCGGAATGCTCGATTCAATCACGCGTCCGTACGAGATTCCGTTCCGCATCATGCTGCCGGAATCAGTCGATGGACTTGTGGTGCCGGTTGCTGCCAGCACAACACATGTGGCTTACTCCAGCATTCGGATGGAACCCACGTGGATGGCACTGGGTCAGGCGGCCGGGACGGCTGCTGCTCTTGCGGTGGAACGAAACCAGCCGCTGCGCGAGCTTCCGATCGGCGTGCTGCAGGCTTCACTGGTGCTTCAGAAGCAGGTGATTCACCATCCGGAAACGGAGCCGAAATCCGATGCGGAACTGTCGGGGCACCAGGAAGCCGATCCACGACTCATGCTGTCGGGCGGCTGGCTGCCTGCTGACACTCGAGACATTGACTTCGCTGGTCTGCCGAAGATTTCGTCAGATCACATCGTGGTAAGTGATGTGCGTTCGGGGCAAACTGACCCGTCTCAGGTCAACAAGACCAGCGGTGGCGTCAATCAACACAACTATCTGATCCATCATGCCGGACGATACTTCCTGATGTGGAGCGACGGGCCGGGCGTGGAAGATAGAGTCGGACAACGTGTGAAGTTTGCGACAAGTGCAGACGGAGTGAACTGGAACAAAGGAGAGTACCTGAGTCCGGAACCACCGGGTTCCGGGCCGGATTCCGAATTCTACGGAACCCGAACAGACAAAGGATTTCGTTGGATCGCTCGCGGATTCTGGAAACGAGGTGAAGAATTGCTGGCTCTGGCTTCGCTCGATGAAGCGGCGGAATTCTTCGGCCCGGCGTTGCAGCTGAATGCGTTTCGATTTGAAGAGCAGACCGGGAAGTGGCAGGACCTGGGTGTGATTTCGAAGAATACAATCAACAACTTTCCACCGGAAAAGACCCCGGACGGAAAATGGATGATGTCACGCCGGATGTTTGATTATAAGAAAACCGGTGTGCATTTTCTGGTTGGAGGCGTCAATGCGATTGATGACTGGGAGTCGTTTCCGGTCAATGGATCGGAAAGTGAACTGGCGGCGGAGGAGCCGTTCTGGTGGACATTGCAGGATGGCCGGCTCATGGCTCTTTTCCGTGACAACCGACACAGCGGTTTCCTCTATCGGTCGTTCTCAGAAGACAACGGACGCAACTGGACAGTTCCCGTGCAGACCAATTTTCCGGATGCCACCTCAAAAATGCATGGCATCCGACTGACCGATGGACGCTATGTTCTGGTTTCGAATCCGAATCCGAAGAAGCGTGATCCGTTGGCGCTCGCGGTCAGTACTGACGGAGTGACGTTTCAGCAGATGGGATATCTCGTCGGGGATCGCCGAGTTGATTATCCTCACGTGATGGAACACAACGGATTTCTGTTTGTTGCGTTTTCCGGAGCGAAGCAGACAGTCGAATTGTTGAGGATCCGACTCACGGATCTTTCCGGTTCGCTGCAGTGACACCGATGCGCATTTGAGCGAACCGTCGCACGGATCCCGGCGCCCAGCTAACCACATCAGACGCCGGTGTTCCAGCTTAGGTGCAAAAGTCGCCCGGACATTGTCGCCAGAAACAGGGAATCACCAAGAGGGCCTGTCTGAATATGCTGCGGCGAGTCGGCTGTGAGATCGACGGCCCATTGGACGTTGCCGTCGAAATTCAACCAGTAGAGTCGACTCTCCAGAGTGATCGCCGCGATGCGAGTTCGCGTCTTCGCACCCGAGACGCGACTGGGGATTCCGTCCAGCATGAACGCCCCTCGCTGTTTGCCACCGCGGCTGTAAAGCTGAACACCGTGATTGAAGGCAGACAGCAGAATTCGGCGACCACATCCAGAGACAGACATGTCGCCAATATTGTTCATCACGTTTTCGGACCAGAGTTCCTTCCCGTCAAGATCATAGCTGGCGAGCGTCCCGAATTCTGCCGCGCCGACAATTGCAGGCTCCTCGGTCAGAAACGCCAGATGATCGAAGGCACGATGAGTATCGAAGCGTGTCACTTCCTGTTTGTCGACGGTCACAATGTGAGTTCGGCAACCGTCGGTACTGAAAGCAATGTGACTGCCGTAGGCGGAAATCGCGAGTGCGGTGACTCGGCCGGTGACTCTCACATCCCAGAGCGTTCGAAGGCTGCGATCAAAGCACACGACCTTGTCGTCACGAAGAACGGCGGCGCCGAAAGTCCCGGAGTCTGACCAGACCAGCTGGCTGAGATCCCGATAGTTGCGATCTGATGCCAGAGGATCACCGGTGGAACTCAGCAGTGTGAGCTTTCCGGAATGGGTTCCCAGCAGCAGATTGCCGGCTTCCGCAGCCAGCTGAATGCCGACGATGCCGTCCGGAAAAACGCCATCGAAGACGATTTCAGGCTGAGCCCCATGACTATTCTTCAGCAGACCGGAATTCAACGGTACTTCCTGGCTCCAGACATACCTGTATTGAAACTGGCTGCGAAGTCTAAAATCACAGCCTCGGTTACTGCTTTGTCGTCAGACGCCCTTCCAGAATTTCCAGAGACCGTGCGATCTCCGGTTCTGTCAGCAATGACTCAACACTGTCACGTCGGCCCGGGAACTTGCTGGCTTTTCTAAGTTCATCCGGTGCGGGCACGTCAACATCAGGCTCAATGCCGCGACCCGAATAGTTGCCGTCAGCAGGCGAATAGAACTTTGCAGTCGTGAGCTTCAGGCCAGTCTCACCGGGAAGGTGAATGATGCTCTGAACAGACCATTTTCCATACGTCCGGCGACCGACAATCGTTCCCCGTCGATGATCATGGATGGCTCCGGCAACGATTTCACTGGCACTGGCACTGTCACCATCAACCACCAGAACCAGTGGATAGTTGCGTGTATTCAGAGCGTGTGATCGGAAGACCTGATTCTGTTCCGGCGAACGTCCGCGTGTCGAGACAAGAACCCCGTTGTGCTCATCAGAATCGATGAATCGGTCAAGCACCGCGGCGGCAGTTTCGAGCAGCCCGCCGGGATTTCCACGAAGGTCCCAGATCAGAGCTCGCATGCCCTGACGTTCGAGCTTTCTGAGTGCATCATCCAGCTCTTCTGCAGTGGTATTCTGGAAGCCCTTCATCTGGATGTAACCGATTCCGGCTCGCTCATCGAGCATCACCGCTTTGGTTATGCTTCGAATGACGACGCGCTGCCGAACGAAATCACCGGTGCGAGACTTTCCTTCGGGCGTTTCCCAGGTCAGTGTGACTCGGCTGCCAGCCTGCCCCTTGAGGAGTTTTGCGCAGTCATCAGTCGACATGTCACGACAGTCCACGCCGTCGACTGCGGTGATAAAGTCTTCGGGAAGGAGTCCACCCTGTTCGGCCGGGCTGTCGAGCAGCACGTTCAGAAGGTGCATGCCACGCCCCTTCTCTTCCTTCATTTCGATCCCGATCCCGACCAGTTCTCCCTGGATGCTTCCGAAGAGATCGCTGTAACGGTCCGGGGTCATGAAATTGCTGTATTCGTCGAGCGCATTACAGATCCCGAAGATGTATTCCATGACCACCGGGGTGTCGGAGATCCCAGTTTCGCGCCGAGCGATGTCACAGATGCGTGAGACGTGAGCCCGAGCTTCCTGACGATTCTGAACTCGGAAGTTCCAGTACTCTTTCAGCAGCGTGTTGCGAACTCGTTCAATCCCCGGATTGTTGTCATTCGGAAGATTCTTCTTCAGGAATTTCTCGTTTCCGAGCGCCATGTACAGACTCTCGGTACCGTGGGAAACCAGTCGTGTCACCGACACCGGTTCAACGTATTCAAACTGAACGTGACTGAGAATATCGTCGAGCAGATCGAGCGATTCGGAACGACCCTGAACAAGGAGTTTTTCTTCGAAACTCCTGTCTGCGTAACGTCGATCGATCCCGAAATGAATGCGCGTCCTTCGCAGAGCGTATGTGAGCGGACCGTCTTTGTCCCATTTCTTCAGAGCTGCTTCGTAGAGATCAATCGCCTTCGGCCACTCACGGCTTGTCTCCAGAGCCTCCCCGGCAGCAAGTGCATCTGCGGCGGCTGAATACTGAGAAAGATCGTACGCAGCTTCTTCTGATGCAGACACCGAACCGAAAGGGCTCAATGGAGCCAGGCCGGCAGTTGCAGCGATCAGCCACAAAAAAAGAACGCGGTAAGACAGCATGAATGCCCCTCCGATTCCATCGGGCTTCAATCCGATGGGAATCGCAATCACTTGCTCTTCGCAGAGCGGCGTCATGCCATTGAATTTCTGATCTCCTCAGTGAAATCAGTTCAGCGATACCAGGAAAGCTGCTCAGGTCTGCGCCAAGGAACACCCGCACACAAAATCCATACCTGCAGTACATTCGCCACCAGCCACGATAACGATCTGCAGTGAGCTCTCCAGGAAACAATTGAATATATGGTTCGATTTTGTACCGGTCAATCAGTGTTCCACGGCATCTTTTTGCTGCCCTTCGCAGCCGGAACATTCGGAAGAAGCCTATTTTCCGTCCGACTCAGCCCGGTTTCAAGCTGTTCTCGCGAACGATCGATCGGAATGAGCCGGTTATGGCTGTTCGGCGGTCGTCGGGTTAAGCGATGACGAGCTGGAATGGATTGCACCTGAGCCGATTTCACAGGTGGCAACAGCAGTACTGACAGAGCATGCTGGCGGAGTCAGTATCAAAAAAAGGGACATCAGCATCACGCCGATGTCCCTTAATCGTTCTTATACTTCGCTTTTTCTGATTGATCCCGATATCTCATCGACACTAGATGATCGTGTTGTCCCGATCAACAGGCTGTTCAATCAGGCAGAGAAACTGCTGCCGCATCCACAGGATTTGACGGCATTTGGGTTATTGAACGTGAATCCGCGTTTTTCGAGGCCGGAGTAAAAGTCAATCGTCGTACCGTCGAGGAACAGGTCGCTCTTCTTATCAACGACCACACCGACACCATGCTGCTCAGTATACACATCGGCAGCGCTGTCATATTCCTTGGCGAAGTTGAAGTCATACTGGAATCCGCTGCATCCGCCGCCTACGACGCGAACACGAACGTATTTCAGTTCCGGACGCTTCTGCTCGTCCATTACCTTCTTGATTTCACCGGCGGCAGCTTCTGTCAGGCTTACAGACATCTCTACAGATCTCCTTGTCGATTCATTGAAGCAGAGGGAATTCCACTCAACCTGAGAACTCCATTCCGGACCCTTCCGGAAAGACGGTCGACGATGGTCTCTCCTCTGGCAGGACTTTACGCATCAGCTTCGTATTTTCACAGCGATTTTTTGAGCTTTTTTGCTCGAAGTGTGCTTTCGGCCCAATCTACTTTTTCTCACCCTTAACTCGAGCAAAATCACCAGCTGATACGATGTACAGTCGTTTCGGCTGAATGTACTTTTTCAGTGCCTGGTTTACATCTTCAGCGGTAAGTGCCTGAATTTTCTTTTCAAAATCACTGACGAACTTCATGTCGCGGCCAATGAACGCGTAAGTTTCCAGCGTTGCCGCCAGAGACTGATCGCTGGATCGTCGCACCTCGAGTTCCTTCAGATAGCCGGTTTTGGCGTTCTGGAATTCGTCGTCTTTGACGCCATCCTTCAGAAGCATGCCGATTTCTTCCTGAATCACGGTATGAACTCGAGCTGAGTTTTCCGGGTTGGAGATGGCGAAGATATAGAAGACTGACCGTTCATCAATCGGCGATGCCTGCAGTGCTGACTGGACGGTGTAGGAAAGACCTTCCTTCTGTCGCACCCGATTCGCCAGTCTCGATGACAGACCTCCACCTCCGAGAATAAAATTCCCGATCGCCAGTGCCGGGTAGTCAGGGTGATCGTCTCGCATCGCGAGTGTCATCGCAGCGAAGTAGGCTGCATTCGCTTTGTCGGGAGTATTGACCTCAACGTAGTCACCCTTCTCATTATTGACCGATTCGCGTGGCATTCGTTCGAATGGCACAGCACTCTTCCAGCCAGCGGTGATCCGGTCAACAACGGGCGTCACCTCCGCAGCATCGAAATCTCCCACAATCGTGAGTTCACCGTTGGCGCCCCCCAGAAGCTCCGAGTAAAGCAGCTGAATCTGGTCGATCTTGACGTCACGAGTCCGCTCGATGGTTTCAGCCAGTGTCGCAACATATCGCGGATCATCAGGTGGATAAATGCTGATGCGTTTCTGGACTTCCGTTCTTGCGATGGCAGTGGGTTCCGTGAGCTGCTGACCAGCAGCGGCGATCTGTTCTTCACGCAGCAGCTCCAGCTCCTCCGACGGGAAGACTGGATTTCGCAGGATATCCTCGATCAGCTGCAGAGATGGCAACAGGTTTTCACGCTTTGTCTGCAGCACGACGCTGAGAACACCGGAATCTCCCGACAGCTGAAGTTGCGCTCGATTCTTGTCGAGCTCATCACTGATCTGTTGTCGTGTTCGGGTCTTTGTTCCACGTACGAGCATTTCCGGCAGGTAAGATGCTGCTGTGGCCTTGCCTTTCAGAACACTGAGATTTCCGTATCGCAGGGTCAGTCGAAGGTCGACCGAGGCTCCTCGAGTCTTCTTTGGCAGCAGTGTGACTCGCACTCCGGATTTCAGCTTGCTCCTCGCAAGTCGGGCTTCGATTGCGAGTGGCGAGGAATCGAAGGCTTCTCCCTGCGCTACATCCTGTCGTCCTTTATAATCGCCGATCATGCCAGCGATCTCAGGTGTCGACGGAATCGGCACACGCTGTGGCGAATCGGACGGTTCAAAGATTCCTCCGGTCCGATTGCTTCGCGTCAGATACTCTTTTGCCACGCGCTGGACGTCAGCGGCAGTCACTTTCTCCAGACGGTCCCGATGAAGAAAATACAACCGCCAGTCACCCTGTGAGGCCCAGTCGCTCAGGTCAACTGCGAGTGCCTGCGAATCTGCCTGAGCGATTTCTCGCTGACGCAGAAGTTCCTGTCGAGCTCGTTCGATTTCCTCGTCCGTAAACGGCTTTTCGGTGGTTCCTTCGACGGATTCAACGAGGCTCTGCAGCAGTGTCGGACCGTCAGTGCCCTGAGCCGCTTCGGCACCAACCATGATCACGCCGGGATCGTGCAGAGCGTAAGAGAATCCGAACATGGAGGCTGCAATGCGACGCTTCACGAGAGCTTCGTAAAGCCGTCCCGCTGGTTCACTGGCAAGAACGGTCGAAAGCACATCGCATGCAGCGAAGTCCGGATGGGCTCCGGAAGGAATGTGCCAAGCTGCATTCACCATCGCCACCTGACCGACTCGCCGAACTGTCACCAGCCGCTCGCCATCCTGAGCAGGTTCTTCGGTGTAAGTTCGATCCAGCTGACGTTCCGGTTTCGGAATGGCACCGAAGTGTTTCGTTGTCAGTTCCAGTGCTTTCGCTGCATCGAATTTACCGGCGATGATCAGCATCACATTGTCAGGCTGATAAAACCGCTGGTAAAAGCGGTTGAGACTGTCGACCGGAACGCGCTCGATGTCAGCTCGATTTCCGATCGTGGATTTTCCATAGTTATGCCAGTCAAACGCAGCACTGAGCACTCGCTGCATCAGAATTCTCTGCGGACTGTTCTCACCGCGTTCAAACTCGTTGCGAACAACAGTCATTTCCGAGGCGAGGTCTTCTCCCTTGATGAAGCTGTTGACCAGGCGGTCTGCTTCGAGTTTCAGAGCGAACTCCAGATTGTCATCACTTGCCGGAAGTGTTTCGAAATAGTTGGTCCGGTCGAGCGATGTGGTGCCGTTGAACTGAGCACCCCGCTGTTTCAGCAGCGCTGGAATGTCTTTGTGCGTCGGAGTTCCCTTGAAGACCATATGTTCCAGCAAGTGAGCCATCCCGGCTTCGCCGTAACCCTCATGCCGTGACCCGACAAATACAGTCAGATTGACGGTCACCGTTGGGCGAGACACGTCCGGGAACAGCAGGATCTGGAGACCATTTTCAAGACGATACTCAGTGATTCCCTCGACAGTGCGAAGCGGTGCCGGAGGAGCAGCAGCGGCCGGAGACATCAGCCCCGACACAATGGCGAACGCGCTGAGCAACAACGCAGAAAGCGGGATGGATGAACTGCAGGTCTTTGATCGGATGTGTCGCTCTGCAAAAGACGAACGAAAGGTCAGGAACCGGATGCCGCATTCCGTAGAGATCATAGAGTCAGCTCAGTGAGTAGGTGAAATGGGTCTTCTGATCACACTGGAGCGTGTTATAGCGGCAACAGGCGGTCGTTGACCATCCTATTGAGTTCTGGATCCGATCGCACGACGCGACGACAAGACGCCTGCATGGCACGATCTCAGTCAGTCGCGGACCGACAAATACGCTGATCGCTGGACCGGAGAGTAAGCAACAGCACGGTCAACAGGGGCTCAATGGAGGATTCGCGAATCCCGAGCAAGTAAACTGGTGAATTTGTTTCACAGTATCGTTCGGAATCATGTGGATGCCGGCTGTGAAGCGCTGGAACGCATTTCGGAACCGGCACAGGCACCATTGATGTTGGAGAACTTCCCGAAAAACATCGCGTTTGTCGGAAGCAGCAGCCAGTCTCGGTTCTGAAATCAACTGTCCACGACTCAGCCGAATGTCACTTCCAGCTGGTTGAAGATCTTGTGAGCGACCGCCATCGAGCGGACGGTTTCCTGAGCGAGCTGTTTCTCGTACCAGCTTCTGACACGGCCTGTCAGCTCAATCTGATCGTTTTCCAGACGAACAGCCACGTCGCGCAGCTGCTGACCGTGAACAGTGCGCTGAATCAGCGACTGCAGTTCATGGCCGCCGTCAACACGGAAGCTCATTTCGAAACCATTTCGTTCCATGACGTTCGCTGATGCCGCCACCATAATGCGGTGTCTTCCTCGTTTTTCTGACGTCCAGTCGGGGTCATACGACACCGGGTTCAACAAACCACCTGACTCACCCAGCTATTGCAAATCACCTGAAACTGAATCCGGAGACCGTCCCTGGGCCATGCTGTCGATGATGCCAATAATTAGTAATGCACGTGGCGTGCCAAAGAGTTGTTCTCATAGCAAGGATAGCCCAAACAATCTCGGAATCGGTTTGAAGTCCCTGAAATGGCTTACCGTTTCAGAGAATTCACGGCCCTTCCAGACCTCAATTCCAATGTGTTTCTGACGACCGTTGCACGTGCAGCGCGCAGTTTTCGACCGAAAATGTGCAGCTGGTCGCCAGTGGAACCCATTCGTCGCTGATGAAGACGTTCACACGGACAATCTGCAGGGACATGTGGAACCGCTCATCAGGAACCGAAAGCCAGCCCGAATGTGATCGAGGGAATCCACTGCAGTCTGACCGCGAATTCGGGCTGATTTCCTGAAAGCAGGGATGAGCTGTTCTGGAATTCCGACTCCTGCCGAAGGTGCCGTCTGGGATGGCAATGCCCGGTCATTGAATTCTGGAAACGTGCTCTGAACGGCGATTCAGGCCGAGATTCAGTGAAAAAAAACGAAGTTTGCGCTACAATGGGTCAGCGATGAACCACCGATTGGCGTCTTCTCGTAAGATTCGGCACTATTGATTTCCGTCGTTTTGATGCCACCGAAACGAGAATTCCAGACCAGAGATCTGCAATTTCGCGTCCACAGCTCCCGCCTCAATGCCGCGTAATCTGAAATCTGCCTCAACCGACCAGCGATTTCCTCCCGTGATGCCATCACTCCGAAATAGCCTCCTCGACTGAAATCTTCATGCGATACCTGAACATTCTTCTCGTTTGTCTGATGCTGACTGGGTGTGGGGAGCCTCCTCAGATCCGGCAGTACACTGTTCCGCGGGAAGAAGAGAAACTGGTGACGACGGAGGTGCTGCGAAAGCAGTTCTCCGTAATTCCGTTTCGCTGGAAGGTCCCGTCGGACTGGCGTGCTGCGGACAACGATCAGTTCAGCAAGCTGGCGTGGACAGCTGGCCCCGAATCCCCTTCGGAACAGGCGCGAATCACGGTCAGTGATCTTCCCGCATCCGCCGGCCTGAATGCTCAGGTGGAACGCTGGGCGGGACAGGTCAAACTGGGCACAAGCGATGCTCAGAAAGCACTCCAGTCTCTGGAAACACTTCCGCTGGGAGATAATTCGAGCGGTGCCTGGATTGAACTTCGAGGGGAAAAGGAAACCATCTATGGGATACTGGTTTCCGAAAGCGAGACGCTCTGGGTCATCAAATATCGCAGCCCAAACGCCACAGCAGAGAAGCAGCGTGCCTCATTCCGCGGATTCTGTGAATCGCTCAAACTGGAAAAATCAGGGAGAAGCTGAAACATGTCCAGTACAACAATGCCCGGTGGTTTCTCTGGCTCTGCGGAAAGTGTTGATACGACGAAAGCACGCCAGACTCTGGTGAAAGCCATCGGGATGCTCGCGTCGCTCAAGCTTACGATTGTGCTCTTCGTCCTGGCGATGTTCATCGTGCTTATCGGCAGTCTCGCTCAGAGCCGTCGCGACGTCTGGATGGTGATGGCGCAATACTTCCGCACATATCTTGCGATGGTGGATGTCGCTGACTTGTTTCCACCATCGATGTTTCCGTCGCTGGCAGACTTCAACTGGGATTCCCTTCCGATTCGTCGCTTTCCGTTTCCCGGCGGATGGCTGATCGGCTGGGTCATGCTCGCAAACCTTCTGGCCGCACACTTCCTGAAGTTTCGGATTCAGGCTCGCGGAATGAGACTCATCAGCGGTCTCGCGATCATTACGATCGGAGTTGTGCTGACGAGCGCCGTGATCATTACGGGCAATTCCCAGACAGGTGTCGAATCCGGAAGTCTCGCGTTTTCGCCGGATCAGATCTGGTCGATGCTGCTGGCGGTGCTGGGGCTGACGGCTGTGATCTGTTTCGGGATTGCCGCCGCGGGACGTTCCGAAAGTCGGATGGCACGTGTGGTGCTGGCATTGATGGGCGTCGCGATGTCCGGCGTGCTGCTCTACTTCGTCATCGGCGGCGAATCAGCTCGCCTGAATGTTTCCTCAATGCGCATCCTCTGGCAGCTGCTGAAGGGCGGGGCCTGTTCGCTTGTGCTGCTCATTGGTTGTCATCTGGTTTTTGAAAAACGAGGCGGCATCGTACTGCTTCATGCCGGAGTGGCGCTGCTGATGTTCAGCGAACTTCAGGTAGGAATCTACGGCAAAGAGAATCAGCTGATGCTCATCGAGGGGCAGAAGTCGAGCTTCATGCGGGATATTCGCGAACGGGA
This sequence comes from Planctomyces sp., assembly GCA_046345315.1. GTDB lineage: Bacteria > Planctomycetota > Planctomycetia > Planctomycetales > Planctomycetaceae > F1-80-MAGs062. The sequence goes on along the minus strand of JBKDKA010000129.1, from coordinate 14,232 downwards.
GCTGGCGATTTCGCAGCGAGGCGAAGATGGTCAGGATCATTTCGTGGTCATTCCGCAGGCGCTGCTGGAAAACGCTGTTCGGCAGACAGATCCCGCAAAGCAGGTCATCGAACTGAAGGATCTTCCGTTTGACGTCGCTGTCCGCCGGTTCTATCTGAACAGCAGTCTGCGCGGAATTCTGCCGGATGATTCGGTGAAGACTACCGATGGTCTTGGCAGCTTTGCTGCGGCCGTCGAACTTGCTCCCGTTACGGGGATGGACAGTACGAGCGACGTCAGTTCCATCTACGTCGATCTGATTGAACGAGGCAGCGGGAAGGTGCTCTCGTCGCACCTGTTGTCACAGAACGTCAGCGAGCTGCGTCAGGTACCGATTGCCGAACCTGTTCGCGTTGCCGACAAAGATTATCAGCTCTACCTTCGTTTTCAGCGTAACTATCGGCCTTACGAAGTCGAACTGCTGGATGTGAGCCGGACCAACTACGTCGGTTCCTCGACACCTCGAGACTACCGATCCCGCATTGTGATTCGCGACCCGGCACAGAAGACGTCGGAAGAGTTCACTCTCTGGATGAACAATCCGCTCCGTTATCACGGGGAGACGTTCTATCAGAGCAGCTACAACAAGCTTGAGGATGGCACCGAAGCGACGACGCTTTCCGTCGTCCGAAACAAGGGCTGGATGCTGCCGTACATCGCCTGCATGATTGTTTCGTTCGGGATGTTCGGGCAGTTCTGGCAGACGTTGTCTCGTTACCTCAAACGTGAAGAACGATTGGTAACGCCACAGGCCGTTGGCGTTGCAACGGAAGCAGTTGCAAACCTGGAACAGTCCGCCACAGGCCAGTTGCCGGCTGCCCTCCGGAGGCCCGCTGTGGAATTGCCCGCTGAGGTGGCTCCCTGGCAGTCGTCGGAGTCCCCCGCTTCGGCGGACGCAGCAGTCACCACTGGCGGCTCCTCAGGTCCAGATGGCTGGTCGATGCGATCCGTTCTAATTCCGGCGATCACTGTCCTTCTCTTCGCTGTTTATCTGCTTCGTGGCGTTCGTGTGCCTCAGGAATCCAGCGATGCCATGAATCTGTTCAGCTTCGCTCAGGTTCCGATTGCGTGGAGCGGGCGAGCTCAGCCAATTGATTCCTTCGCACGGACTCAGTTGCTGATGACATCTCATAAATCCACGTTCGAGGGTGAACTGGATCGTATAGAACTTGATGCTCAGCGAGACAAGATACTGAAGGCGTTCTCCAAAGCCTGGCCTGAAGTCAAAGCGGATCGGCTCAACAGCTTTTCCGGGACCTATCAGGAATGGATCGCGGAGATGATGCGGCTGACGACATCCAGTGAAGAAGCCGTTGAGGAGCGTATGCGATCGGTGCTGGTTCGCCGTATGCCTGCGGTCCGTTGGTTTCTGGATCTGGCAGCCCGACCGGAAATGGTCGTTCGTCACCGAGTCATCAAAATTGACGATGACCAGCTCCTCGCGTCCCTTTCCCTGCCGAAGCGACCGGGCCTGACGTATTCTCTCGACGACATTCAGACGCGCCTGAAAGATCTGGAGCCGGTTCATCAGGAAGCGTTGACTCTGCAGCGCAACAAGGAAGATCACAAGCTGACGACTCAGCAGCGTCGCGTTCTGGCACTCTTCGAAACCATCTCCCGTATTGCTCAGATCCGAGAGAAGTTTCTGATTGAGAACGAACAGCCGTTTGCAGAAACACTGGTGACTTCATGGCGCATCCTGCGTCAGCTGGGAGATCAGCCTGGTGTGATGGGTATCCCGACCGGTTCGGAAGATGAGCAGCGGTCCTGGGAATCTGTTGTTGCTGCAAACGTCCTGCTGCAGTTGTCGCGACAGCTGAAACAGAATGAGATTCTCTCGGAGGAGCAGCTGCGGGAATATGTCAGCACGAAGCTACCGGAAGTGATGGCTGCATCGATTCCTGAATCCATCGATCGAACGATGCAGATCATCAGCTCGGCGGTCGAAAAAGATGAGAATGGTATGGCTGACCCGACTGCGATTCGCCAGCGAGCTCAGGCAGCGGCCGACGGGATGAAGGACCGGGATCCGTATCTGAGCGAGCTCCTGTCGATCATTGCCAAATCTCCCGCTGAACAGACCGCCGCAGAGATTGCCGCAGGTGTCTCGAAAGAAAAGCAGATCGAACTCGCGTCGACAAAGATTTCTTCGGTCCTGTTTGAAGTGCTGACAACCATCGATTCGGAATCACCTGGTGACAGTCGACTGAACGAAATCCGGAAGCGAATGCTGTCTCAGGGAACCGGTGATGCTCTTCAGCTTGCGAAAGCAATGAATCCGGAACTGGCCGTGCTGGCTTATCAGGATCTGCAGCCGCGAGCCGGCCACCTGCTTTATGGTGGCGATAATGCAGACACCTTTGAGAAGAATGCCGGCAGCGTCATCGGAATTCTGACCGCATGGCAGAATACGGATGTGGCAGCGTTCAACAAGGGAGTCTCTGAATATCGAGCATTGCTGACTAAAGAGAAGATTCCGCATCTGAATTCGCGAGTCGTCGCGACGGAAGCCTGGTTCAATTACTTTGAACCGTTCTACAAGGCCACGCTGTTGTATCTTCCGATCCTCGTGCTGTCATTCTTCGGCTGGATCATTCCAGGACCGACGATTCGACGGACCGCCTTCAGCCTGATGCTGCTGGCGTTCGTGATCCATACGGCGGCACTGCTGCTGCGAATGTGGATTTCCGGGCGACCTCCTGTGACGAATCTGTATTCGTCTGCCATCTTTATCGGCTGGGCTGTTGTGCTCGCAGCATTTGCTGTCGAACTCATTCTGAAGAACGGAATCGGCAATATTCTGGGGGCATCCACGGGAGCGGCAACACTCACGATTGCTCATTATCTGGCACGTGACGAAGGCGACACGCTTGGTGTGATGCAGGCTGTTCTGGACACTCAGTTCTGGCTGGCAACGCATGTGGTCTGCATCACCCTGGGTTACGCGGCCACGTTCCTCGCCGGTGGAATCGGGATCGTCTATTGCGTGATGGCCGCGTTCCAGCGGTCAGCGAAAGTGGCTGGCAATCTGAAATCAGTGGGCGCACTCGTTTACGGTGTCCTCTGCTTCGCACTCTTCTTCAGTCTCGTCGGAACAGTGCTTGGAGGTCTCTGGGCGGATGATTCCTGGGGCCGATTCTGGGGATGGGATCCGAAGGAAAACGGCGCCATGCTCATCGTGCTCTGGAACGCCGTCATCCTGCATGCTCGCTGGGACAAGATGATCCGCGACTACGGGACTTCGGTTCTGGCGATCTTCGGGAACATCGTTACCGCATGGAGCTGGTTCGGCGTCAACGAGCTCAAAGCCGGCCTGCACACCTACGGGTTCACCGAAGGCCGACTGTTCGCTCTTGCGATGTTCGTCGCCATACAGCTCGGTGTGATCGTCGTGGCGTTGGTTGTGCGGCGAGTGTTGTCACAGAAACTGAGCCAGAGCTGAACGCATGGACGGGCAAAGCGCTGGGAAGGCAGCGGAACGGCGCAAGCCGTCGAGTGAGTTTTGCCTTAACAGCGACTTGTTCTTCTGGAAACACTGCGATTCAGGCCCAGCGAAGCTGTGAATTCGTGCAGGGTGGGACAAACGAAACGCAGGCCCACCGGCAGACACGTTGTCCTTCAGGAAATCAGTCAATTGCTCAGACACACCTTCGTGTCCTTCATGATCTTCGTGGTGAACCGCAGATTGCACCACGAAGGACACGAAGATCACGAAGGAAAAACAATTCGGGAGGGCGAAGCTCCTGCTGAGCCGCTATTGCCAGACAAGACAATCAGCTCAGCGAGGCTGTGATTTATTGCAGGGTGGGAAAAGCGAAGCGCATGCCCACCGGCAGATACGTTGTCCTTCAGGAAATGAGTGAATTCTCAGACACATCCTTCGCGTCCTTCGTGATCTTCGTGGTGAAAAGCAGGTTGCACCACGAAGGACTCGAAGATCACGAAGCAGAAGCAATACGAAAGGGCGAAGCTCTGCCCCACCGCGCAGAAACTTGCGTAGTCCTTTGAACTCGTTCCCTGATTTCCCGGTTCATGGCTTTTACGGCTTCTGCAGTTCGGGGCGCTCCATGAAGGCGTAGCAGAGCATGTGCAGGATGTGCATCTGGACGTCTTCGACACGACCATAGTGCGTATCGTTGATCACGATGGTCTGTCGTGAAATCTCGGCCAGCTTTCCGCGTTTTGCACCCACCAGCGAGATCGTTTCGATCCCGTTCTGATTGGCCCATTCGAAGGCTTTCACGAGATTCGGGGAGTTACCGCTCACGCTGGCCGTAATCACGACGTCGCCGGAACGAGCGAAATTCTGCATCTGGCGAAGGTACACGTCGTCATAGCTGTAGTCATTTCCGATGGCCGTCATCCACGCGACGTTATCGGTCAGAGACAGAATGCGGAATCGGCGAGGCATCTTGTCGGAAGATCCTTTGCCGAGGTCCGTTGCGAAGTGCGAAGCATTCGCCGCGCTGCCGCCGTTTCCGATGGCGAAAATCTGAGCATCGCGGAGCCAGGCTCCACGGACTGTTTCGATGGCTCGAGCGACTGCGTCGAGTGGTACAGAATCCAGAGCCTTGTGCTGAGCGTTGACGTATTCCTGAAGCCACGTTTGCATGGTGGAATTCAAATCCCGTTGAGTAGAAGAAAAGCGCTGAGACGCGAGAGACAGAGCTCCGACCGGAACTGAGTCTTCCCGCAGAGCCGCCAGCGCAATGCGCGGCCCTGGTAAAAATGCATCCATGATCAGCTGCTGGAGATGGTCCGCGACGGCTCTGCGGAATCGTTCTCCCAGCAGGGAAACACCGCCACCCAGTACGATGACTTCAGGATGGCAGAGGTGAGTGACGTGCGACAGTGCCAGCGCCAGTTTCTCGGTGGTTTCGTTGAGAATCTGCAGGGCCAGCGGATCGCCGGAGTCCAGTGCTTCTCCCAAATGGCGAGCTTCATTTCCGGGTGAATGTTTGACAAGTTCCGCCAGCTTCCCGTGTGGCTGTTCAGCGACGCGCTCACGAATTTTTGCGTCAATACTCCAGCCGGAACAGAAATGCTCGGTGATCTCGCGATTCGGACCAATTCTCAGGTGGCCAACTTCGGTTTCGCCGGGAAGAAATCCGTGGTAGATCCGGCCTTCATGCACAAGACCGCCGCCGACGCCGCTACCGACTGTGACGTAGAACATCGGGTCGCAGCCGCGGCCTGCACCGCGAGTCGCCTCGCCCAGAGCCGCCACGTTGCCATCATTTTCAACGAATACAGGACGGTCGATGATCCGGGAGAGCCATGAGCCCAGAGGAAAATCATGCCAGCCCGGGACGTGATACGATTTCACGATCTGTCCCGTTCGCCAGTTCACAGGGCCGCCGTAACCGACGCCCGCGGCGACAACATTCCATCGCCGCACGAGTTCAGGAGCCGCAGCAGCAATCTGCTCCCGGATTCCCTCAGCACCCCGATTCCGTTCGACGGTAAAGCGTTCTCGGTGCAGAATTGTACCGTCTGCGAGACCGACGGCGATCTGCAGTTTTGTTCCGCCGATTTCAACGGCGAGAAATCGCTGAGCTGCCATCTCAGGATGCGTTTTTTCAGAGGCGATTCTTGATTCCGAATTCATCTGCGAAAGTTTACTTAACTCTCCAGAAAACACAAACTGCAGCAACAGTCCCCGACACACCGTGCTCACCGACTGGAGCGTCCGGATTTTGTCGCAACTCTATTTGCAGTCCGCGAGTTTCTGTAGACTCCAGGGTGAGATGGATGTCTCGAGTTCCGCGACGGACCAGAAGTTCTCTGACAAGAATTCAGCTGTTCTCTGTATGAAGGTTCTGTGATATGCGAGGTCCTGGTGCCCCGACGAGCATGTTGTTCCGGCTGATTGTGCCCGCGACGTCTATCTTCATCATTACCATTTTGTCACTGATCGCAGTGGTGTTCAGCGACGGCAGGTCACCGGTGGCTCAGTTCCTGAACGAACATGGAGACCGGCTGCTGATCTGGGAACTCATCGCTGTTCTGGTGCTGTCGTTTCTGGCGATGACATTCGATCGCTGGAAAACGCTTCGGGACGCGACCAGAACTTCGGAGACTCAACTGCATCTTCAGCAGGGGGAATCAGCCTCGACATCTGCACCGAAATGATGTCGTCGTTGCAGCGGCAGGGTGCAAGACCTCCGGTGTGTTCGCGGCATTAATTCACCAGACGGCTGGAGCATTGTCAGTCGTCAAATAATGATGGAAGAAGAACCGTGGTTCCTGTGTGCCACTGGCTCTGCCAGTGCTGTAGGTTCGAAAACACTGCCAGAGCCGGTGGCACACATCAATTGATTGCCTTACCGAAAGTCGTGGATTCATCGACGCCAGTCACGTGAGTCTGGATTCCCGCCTTCGCGGGAATGACGAAGATGCGGGAATTACGACGATGCGGGAATGACAAAATCGTTGGAATGACGTCAGACGCGACAATCGACAGTCAACAGCACAGCAGACAGAATACAGGACGGCAGACTTGGAACCGCTTGACGAAATTCGGCAGCTGCGAACCGCTCTGGAGTATCACAATCGTCTGTATTACGTTGAGGCTCGTACGGAGATCTCAGACGCTGAATACGACCGGATGATGAAACGGCTGATCGAACTGGAAACGGCCAGCCCGGAGTTCGATGACCCGGACAGTCCAAGTCGACGCGTCGGTGGTGAACCGCTGGATGGTTTTGCCAGTGTCGAGCATCGAGTCCCGATGCTTTCCATCGAAAATGCGTTTGAAGAGCAGGAGATTGCAGACTGGGATGCCGGTCTTCGAAAGACGCTCGATCGTGACGCTCTCGATTATTCCTGCGAATACAAGATCGACGGAGTCGCCATTGCGCTGGTGTACGAACAGGGGCGACTCGTGCGTGGAGTGACTCGCGGCAACGGAATGGTGGGCGACGACGTCACATCGAATGTTCGAGTTGTGGGAGGCGTTCCTCTACGACTGAATCTTTCTTCGCCTCCACCGGTGATTGAAATTCGTGGCGAGGTCATCATCCAGAACGAAGACTTCGCGGAGTTCCAGGCGGAGCAGGTTCGACGCGGTGAAGAGCCGTTCAAGAATCCGCGAAACGCCGCTGCGGGGGCACTGAAACTTCTCGATCCCGCGCTGGCTCGGGAGAGGAAGCTCCGATTTCTCGGTCACGGTGTTGGGTACACCGAAGGAGTTTCCTGGCAGAACTATTCCGAATTTCTCAGAGACATCAGAAACGCCGGGGTTCCCATCACACCCAACGTCATGACGGCGACTGGTTACGAACAGCTCATGACCGTAGTGGCGCAGATGATTGAGTCGGTACCGGAACTTCCCTTCGAAGTCGACGGAATCGTGATCAAGCTCAATTCGCTGGTACAGCGAGAGGCGCTGGGAATCACCTCAAAAAGTCCTCGGTGGGTTCGAGCCTACAAGTGGGAACGCTACGAAGCCGAAACGACCGTTCGACAGATTACGATTCAGGTCGGAAAAACCGGAACGCTCACGCCGGTGGCGGAAATGGAACCGGTTGAGATTGCAGGAACGACGGTATCGCGAGCCAGTCTTCACAATCGCGACGAGCTGCTGCGACTGGGTGTTCAGATCGGCGATCGGGTCATCGTAGAAAAAGCGGGCAAGATCATACCGCATATTCTGCGAGTCAACGAAGCTGCAAGAACGGGACACGAGACTCCGTTTGCCTTCCCGGAACGTTGTCCGGAATGTGAAACGGCGGTAACTCAGGATGACGGTGGTGTCTATGTTCGTTGCCCGAATCCGCAGTGTCCGGCTCAACTTCGAGAGACTCTGGTGTTCTTCGCATCACGGCCTGCGATGGACATCGACGGACTGGGAGAAAAGCTTGTCGAGCAGCTTCTGACGGCCGGATTCATCGACAGCATCCCGTCACTGTATCGACTTTCGTCTCGTCGAGAAGAACTTCTGACGCTGGAACGAATGGGCCAGAAATCAGTGGATCGACTGCTCGCGGGGCTTGAGAAATCGCGTCAGCAGCCGCTCTGGAGACTGCTGACCGGACTGAATATTCGCCATGTAGGCCAGACCAATGCTCGCACACTCGAACGAGCATTCGGCACTGCGGACGAGATCATGCTGCAGTCTGAAGAAGCACTGAGCAGTGTTGATGAGATCGGGCCGGTGATCGCGAAATCAGTCTGGAATTTCTTCCATTCCGAATATGGCGTGTCATTGATTTCGCAGCTTCGTGATCTTGGACTGAATCTTGGCAAGCCAATCGAAAGAAGCCAGGCGTCAGGAATGTCCGGGTCGGAATCAACGGGACGACTCACCGGAAAAACGCTGGTCGTAACAGGAACCATGGTTCGCATGAAACGTGATCAGATGGAACAGCTGATTCGTGATCATGGTGGCAAGGCGTCAGGAAGCGTTTCAAAGAAGACGGATTACGTCGTCGCGGGGGAGGAAGCGGGCAGTAAACTCACGAAGGCAAAAGAACTGAATGTTCCGGTTCTCACCGAAGATGAGTTTTTTGAGCTTCTCGAGCAGGAATCGTGAATGCTCGGAAATCGGCATCAGCACACTTTCTCGCACCGTGGCGGTCACTTTAGAATCCCGTTTCGAAGAGACATTGTTGTTGCCGGACAAGAGACCTCAATCAAGCGGCGGAAATGTCACATGTATCAGGAATAATCTAACAGCGTCAGTTTGTGGCTGAACAGGCACCCCTGCGACAGCGGTCGGCGCAGGAAACATCGCATCCGTCGGGAGCCATTCCCGGATTTGAAACCATCTGCAGAGAAGGCTCGCTGGATTGTGCCAACCGCGACTTTACTGATTGTCAGCGGCCCGAATCGCGGCAACCGATTTGAGATTTCGTCCTCGGAAGAAGTCATCATCGGGCGCAGCGTCGGTGTCAAAGTGCGACTGGACGACACGGAGGTTTCTCGGCAGCACGCGAAGATTCGCTACCTCGGCTCGGAATTCATCGTTCAGGACCTCCGCAGTGCCAATGGGACGATCCTCAACGGGAGTCCGATCACGGAGCGGCGTCTTAGGAACGGTGACACGCTGCGGCTGGGCGGGACGCTGATGACGTTCCAGGTGATCAGTTCCGGACCTTCACAGAATCCCGGCGGTGGTCAGGTTCGATTCGTCAATGACTCGCCGTCCGGCACGAACTCGGCGATCGTCCAGAAAGTCGACGTTGATCATCCAGCGACGATTGCGACAGGTGGCGCGCGGCAGAGCGAACTTGAGCTGCTGTATCAGGTTGCTGAAGAACTGGTGACTCCTGTGCATACTCAGGACAGTCTGCTGGAAAAGATCCTTGATCTGACGCTGCACGCACTTCAGGCGGACCGCGGATGCGTGCTGCTCCGAGATCCGGTGGGGAACGATCTGTCCCCCGTGGCATTCTGTCGTCGTGACTCCGGCCCCGGCACCGATCGTACTCAAATGCCGGTGTCGCGATCCATCACCGACTTTGTCATCAGATCCGGCAAGGCCGTCAGGTACTCCACCGGAAAAAATGACCAGCCGTTTGAGCAGGGGCACAGCATTGCAACGTCCGGAATTCGCGAAGCCATCTGTGCTCCGATGACAGGCCGTTCTGATCTCGTCGGCGTCTTTTATATTGATACAACATCCATAAATGACCTGACATCAGCGGGTCCGACGCGCGAACGGCTCACCGAAGAGCATGTCCGAACAGTCGTGATTGTGGCTCGCCAGGCAGCACTCGCGATCGAATCTCGGCAGTTCCAGGATGCGCTTGTGCGAGCCGAACGATTCGCGGCCATGGGGCAGACGATTGCGGTGCTAAGTCACCACATCAAGAATATCCTTCAGGGAGTTCGTGGCGGGAGTTATCTGATCCGGACAGGGCTCGACCAGAAAAAAGATGAGATGATTCGGCAGGGATGGGGAATCGTCGAACGCAACCAGTCGCGGATCTACGATCTCGTGATGGATATGCTCAGCTACAGCAAAGATCGAGTTCCGGCGCTTCAGGCTGCGGATCTGAATCGGGTCATGCAGGAGGTTGTAGAACTCGGAGCAGCCATGGGGCGGGAGTGCGGCGTGGCATTCGAATTCCGTCCCGGCGAAAGTCTGCCGGAAGCGTCGTTTGATGTGGAGGGAATTCATCGGGCCGTACTGAATATCGTCTCGAATGCCATCGACGCGGCCTCCAGCGGAGAGAGCCCCAGCGTTGTATTGAAGACCGGATACGACAAAGCAGCCGATGTGATGCTGGTCGCTGTCAGTGACAACGGCCCCGGGATCCCGGAAGATCAGAGGGCATCGATATTCAATGTCTTTGAATCGTCCAAAGGAAATCGTGGAACAGGAATCGGGCTGCCTGTCAGTCGAAAGATTCTGCGAGAACACGGCGGACGGATTCGGATTGAAGGTGGTCCCGGTGAGGGAACTCGGTTCGTACTGAGCTGGCCGCGCGGAAATCCGGGGGGACCAGAAGTATCGCTGGAAAGTCCGACGCGAGCCGACTGAGAGCTGTGCGCAGGTGCTTCCTGCGGGGTTGTGTCGCGATCCGTGCAGGAGTTCTGCTGACGAGTTTCCGGATCGCCGCGACTTCACGGTGTTCACACTTCTTATTGGAACGCATTTCAAAACCGGAACAGGTACCCTTGCAGTTGCGAAATCTGAAGGAGAACACCGCGTCTGTCGGGAGCCAGTCCCGGTTTTGAAGCCACCTGTACTCACGAAGCAGACGCAGGCACTGCAGTGGCATGCACCCATCGACGGATTGCCCGCCATCAATGACGGAATTTCCGCCAACAGGATGTTCGGGGACTCTCGAGAACACGCACCGGACTCCCGGGCAACGGCTTCCTCTGCAGCATTTCCAGCCATTTTCGAGCAATGATTCAGACAACATCAGGAATCAGAGAGAATGGAATATCGTTTGCGTTTGCATTCTGGTTAGCGTTTGGCTGAAGAAAGGACCTCGAAGATTTCTGAATTCGACGTCGTGATCACGTACCGCAAATCCGGAAAAGATATCCGATGCAAGATCGCCTGCTGGATCTCGTTCGCAGAGACAGATTCAAACAACAACGGCACCATGGATTTACTCTGATTGAGCTGCTGGTGGTGATCGCAATTATTGCCGTGCTGGTTTCACTTCTGCTTCCCGCAGTCCAGCAGGCTCGCGAGGCTGCGCGACGCACGCAATGCAAGAACAATCTGAAACAGCTTGCACTTGCCTTGCACAACTATGTCGACGCAAACACTTATCTGCCCCCGGGGACAACTGTGGATCTGTCGGTGACCGTAACCGGGAACAATGGTTCCTGGGGAGTCCACGGTCGTATTATGCCATATCTCGAACAGGGAAACCTCTACTCACGAATAGACCTCACCCGAGGCTGGGATTTCCAGTCAGCCATCAGCGGTCTGAAGATTCCGACTTATGCCTGTTCGAGCGATCCGCGCAGCGACGAAATTCGTGATCCCGGCAGCGGGCGAGCATTGTTGTATCCGACGACCTATGGTTTCAATTACGGAACATGGTTTGTCTACGACCCCGCCACAGGCCGCGGCGGCGACGGTCTGTTTTTTCCGAATGCAAAGCTTTCTTTTCGCGATGTGACCGACGGGTCCTCGAATACTCTTGTCGCAAGTGAAGTGAAGGCCTGGACTGCCTACAATCGCAACGGCGGTCCGCCGACCACAACGGTGCCATCCGGCAGTACTGACGCTGCGACCATGGTCGCTTCCGGTACCGATTTCAAGAATACAGGACACACGGAATGGCCTGACGGTCGTGTGCATCACACCGGATTCACTGTGACTCTGACACCGAACACAAAGGTCAGCTTCACGTCATCTGGAATCACGTACGATGAAGTGGACTACAATTCCTGGCAGGAAGGCCGGAACGGAAGTGCTGGTAGTCGCTCTTTTGCCATCATCACTTCCCGCAGCTATCACGAAGGGCTTGTGAACGCTGCATTCTTCGACGGCTCCGTGCGATCCATCAGCGAGGCCATCGACCTGAATATCTGGCGGTCGCTCGGAACTCGAAGCGGTGGTGAAGTTGTCGGGGAATTCTGAGCCTCACCAGAGCCTGAGCTCAATGAAGCCGAGGCATCGATGCAGAATTCAGAGCACGATCATCGACAGCGGTTTTCCGTTTTCATGCGGCCGCTGTGATGTTGACGCGTCGTGATGCTGCCATAAATCATCCTCGATCACGAGGTTTCTCATTGCGTTGTGGAAATTCTCTGGCATAGTCAACGGGGAGTGGATCTTCGGAGACAGGAGTGGCGCTGGCTTGAGCTGAGGTCTGACCTGACTTTTCTCTCGCATCGGGGGATAGTCGATCGGCTCCGGATTTTCCGAGTTCCCGGATTCCAGCAGCAGAGGATCGACGAAATGCCTTCATCTCGATTATTTCGAACGACACTTCTCGTCAGAACGATTTTCCTCGGCATTCTTTCTATGACTGCCGTGATGCCTGCCGGATCATCAGTATTCGGGGCGGGACCAGGAGGGCTCGACTGGAGTATGCTGCCGGCTCAGCCGAAAATGGCAGCCTATGTTGATCATCAGGGAAACCTGGTCTTTTTCAACGAGACCGCTGGTGCGTGGAAGAAGTCTTCTCATCCGTTCTCGCATCAACTGCTCCCGGGGACTCCGCTGAAACTGATTCATCGCCCTGGTGCTTTCATCCCTGCAGTGGTCGCAGTACTCCCCGGGCCGAAGCAGAAGGGAAACACATTCGGGACACTTTGCCTTCTTCAGGCTGATCAGCCGCCTGTCAATCTCTGCCCCGGCGTCTCCTTTATCACCACGACATCACCGGACATAGTGACACACGGAAACAGTGAGTATGTCGTGGCCGTTGACAGCAGTGGCAACCTGCGGGAAATCGATCTTCTGGATTTGTCGGTTCGCTCGGTCACATCATCGGCCCCGAATCTTCCAGGAATGTTCCTTCCGGGAAGTCCGGTGTCGCTGTGGTCTGCTGGAAATGCATTGCATGCGTTTTTGGTGGATCGAGACGGCGGGCTGATTCACTTTCATCGCGCTGGCGCTGTCTGGGGCAACAAATTTGAAACTCTGGATTATGGTTATCTGCCGGGCAGCCACGTCGCGGTCTTTGGTCAGGGAGCACTAACGAATCCGATCGAGATTGCCATCTGTGACGGCACCGGGGAGCTCCATCACTGGAGCCACGCCAAATCCACGTGGCATGTTGAGACAATCGCGACGGGTCTGGTTCCGGGAGGCCCGATTGACGCTGGATGGACTGCTCAAGGCCCGATGATTTCGGCTGTCACGCCGGGATATGGACTTCAGGTCTGGCGATACGAAACGCCCGCTGGATGGGCAGTCACGCCGATCGGCACGGGTTATCTGCCGGCGTCGCCGATTTCGTTTCTTCCGCAGGCCGGCGAGATTCTGGCGTTTGATGCCGCCGGGCGCCTGACCTGTGCACACTGGAACGGACAACTCTGGAATGTCCACCGCATCCTGCCGATGCTCGACTTTACTCCACAACTGGTCAGCAGCCAGGTTGTTCCGGGAGCATTCCTCGAGCCGGTTGAGGTGACTCTGGTCAACACGGGATCTGATCCGCTTCTGATTCAGATCGCTGATGAGTTTCGGCCACGACCACCGAAAGAAATCCGAATCCCGGCGAATTCTGAAGCCCAGGTGGTGCTCGAACGAGATCCCGGTGCATGGCTTGAAGAAGTGTTTCTGGCGCCGGGACCAGCCGGGACTCTCATCGAACGCACCGAACGTCAACCGATTCCGCCTCGCCAACGATATTCACTGGTGGCATGGTCAGACAGAGTGACGTTTCAATACATAGACCGACGGAAAAACAAACCAAAGGGTGCGCCTCCGAATGTCGAAAAGCGATCACACGTCAGCCTCGGGGTGATCCCGGTTCTTGAGGGCGATCTTCTGGAACCGGGAGATCGCATCGACATTCTTGCTGCAGTGCAGGAAACTCGAAATCCCGGTGCCGTCCGATGGTTTCCGAAACCACAAACGCAACCCTCAGCTCCTTAAGCACGACTTGAGAATGCACCTGAAAGCCGGCACGTAATTCTGGGCAACATGGCGAGAGCTGAGGATATGTCTGGTAGAAGTGAGCCTCAATGCTTTGTCACACCTTGATTTTGAGGTCGTCATTCCCGCGCAGGCGGGAATCCAGTGCCCCAGTGTGGATTCCGGCCTGCGCG
>JBKDKA010000128.1:0-8877 GCA_046345315.1 Planctomyces sp. | reverse complement strand
TGAAGTATCGGTTTGCTGAAGGAGCTGCATTTCAGAGACGGGCCATTGCGTCGGACCCGGATTTCGTGCCGGCTCGACTGCAGCTGGGGCGTGATCTGCTGCGTCTGGGAAGTGACGCAGAAGGCTGGCAGCTGATTGAGGATACCCGACGGGCAGATGAATACAACGTCGGGCTCTATAACCTGCAGCAGCTGAAGCAGACACTGGATCAGTTCGTGACGATCAAAAGTGAACACTTTGAAATCAGGATGGATCGGCACGAAGCAGCGGTTTACGGCTCGCGGGTTCGAAACCTGCTGACGGAGGCTCAGCGTGTTCTTTCCGAGAAGTATCAGTTCGTTCCGAAGGCCCCGGTGATTGTCGAGATCTTTCCGCGCGCTGATGATTTCGCTGTGAGAACATTTGAGATGCCCGACGTCTCCGGATTTCTGGGAGTCTGTTTCGGTCATCTGATCACGATGAACAGCCCTTCGAGTCGCAGAGGTCGTCCGTCAAACTGGGAATCTGTGCTCTGGCACGAATACTGTCATGTCGTCACGCTGCAGATGACGGAGAATCGCATCCCGAGATGGCTCAGCGAAGGCATCTCCGTTTACGAAGAACGACAACGTGATCCACGTTGCGGAAGTCGCATGACCGCAGCATTTCGGGACCGCATTCTGAATGGTCGCACGACGCCGATCAGCGAGTTGAGCCGTGCATTCCTGACATCGAACACCGGTGACGATATTCAATTTGCTTATTTTGAATCGTCTCTCGTCGTGGAGCAGATCGTTGATGTCTTCGGCATGGAGGTTCTTCGAGCCCTTCTGCAGGATCTGCAAAAGGGTGTGCAGATCAACGACGCACTGGAACGACATACGGGTGCCCCGGATCATCTGGAGGAATCCTTTCAGAGATTTGTGAAGGCTCGTGCGGAAGCATTTGCTCCTGCTGCCGACCTCAGTGATCTTCCGGATACGCTGAACCAGAGCACAGCGGAATTGCAGGATCTGGAGAGCTTTATCGCTCAGCATCCGAATCACGTCCGTGGGCTGCTGTTGCTGTCGCGACGATTGATCCGCCAATCTAATCCCGCTGCAGCTGCTGAGAAGCTTCGCCGTGTCTGTGAGCTGCTTCCGGACGACGGCGGTGCAATGGAGGTTCAGCAGCAGCTGGCTCAGGTGTTTCGGGAACTGAAACTGCATGACGAAGAAATGAATGTCCTGAAGGAGATCACTGATCGAAGCGGTGACCTTCTCGAACCTGTTCTGCGACTGCAGCAGCTCAGTGCCGAGCGTGGTCTGGCGGAGGATGTCGTCGGACTTGGAAATCAGATTGCCGGTATCGATCCGTTTCAGATCGAAGCTGCGGCGAGAACCTTCGCTGCTGCGGAAACGATGCCCTCGCCGGAAGCGGCCGCGTCGATCATTGAATCTCTCGTTGCACTCCAGCCGGATCAGGCTGCTGATCTCTATTTCAGGATGGCTCGACTTGAGGCAGAATCAAAACCTTCTGAATCTCGAAGACACCTGGTTCAGTCACTGAGCCTGGCGCCGAGAAATCGGGCGGCTCACAAACTGCTGCTTGAGTTGATTCGTCGTCCCGCCGATTGAGTTTCTCAGAACGCCTGACAAAACCGGCACTGGCTCCTGGACAACTCTGAAGAAGCTCACTCATTCTGGTGGAGAAGGGTGCCTGTCCCGGTTTTGTTCGAGCCTCTCAGAGAATGCCGTACTTTTTGCAGCGGCTGTAAAATGTGCTGCGAGGAAGATTCAGCTTTCGAGCCGCCTGCGCCTTGTTGCCCGCGGTTGAACGAAGAAGTTCACGCAGAAAACGCTCCTCTTCGACCGCCCCCATGCTGTCAAGCTCCGGACCATCCGTTCGGAGATCTGACAGACCTGTCTGCGGCGACAGAGCCAGTGATCGCGGAGTCGGAGAATATCGAGAATTGTCTTCAGTCGACGTATTCTGTTTTCGTTGTGATGACTGTCGAACATCGAGCGGCAGATCAGAGACTCCGATCACATCACTGTCTGCCAGAAGAACGGCACGTTCAATGACGTTCTCGAGCTCGCGGATGTTGCCCGGCCAGGAGTGATGCTCGAGCGCCAGAAGTGCATCCTGAGAAATCTGTCGAATCTGCTTCCGAGCTCGCTGCGACGACCGGCTCAGGAAAAAGAAAATCAGCTCAATCAGATCCTCGTGACGATCTCTTAATGGTGGCAGAGTCACGGTCACGACGTTCAGTCGATAGTAGAGATCTTCACGAAACTCGCCTTTTCGGATCATCTCTTCGAGGTTGCGATTCGTGGCGGCGAGCAGTCGCACGTCGACGTCAATCGATTTGTCGCTGCCCACGGGCTCGAAGCATCTCTCCTGCAGCACTCGAAGAAGCTTGACCTGTGTTTCAGGAGAAATATCCCCGATTTCATCAAGGAAGAGTGTTCCGCCGTGAGCTGCCAGGAAGCGACCGGATTTGTCTGCGTGAGCGCCTGTGAAGGCGCCTCGCACATGTCCGAACAGTTCACTTTCCAGAAGTGACGACGAAAGAGCCGCACAATTCACGCAGACCAGCGGTTTCTGAGAACGTCCGCTGTTTCGATGAATCACGCGGGCCAGAGATTCCTTTCCCGTGCCACTCTCGCCGCGAATCAGCACAGTGGAGGTACTGGCGGCGATCTTTCGAACCTGAGTGAGTACTTCCAGAAGAGCAGGGCTGTTTCCCCGAATTCCGTCACGGTCGAATTCTTCCCGTACCGGAACCGCCGGTGACTGTCCGGCGTCGTGCTGGATGTTTGTCAGTTCCGCTCGCAGAATCGCCAGCTGTCTCTGCTGTTCCGCGATATGGTCAACCTTGATGCGAAGCTCCGCGTTGAGTTTCGCCATCGTCAGATTCGCACGTGAACTGTGAAGCGCCAGAACGCTTACCTGACCGATGGCCTGCAGAAACGCGATATCTTCCGCTGTGTAGGAGACTCCGGCTCGCCTTCTGCCGACAACGATCAGCCCGTGCAGACCTCCCTCATCCTCCAGAAAACACATCAGCTCTGCTCGAAGATCATGAAGAAGTCGCTGCGCTGGTGCCATTGAGCTGCGATTGGCCGACGGGACTCTTCTGACAACGGTTTCGCCACCTGCCGATGACTGCACATCGGTGCTTTTCAGCACCTGAGGCATTGCTGTGGTGGAGCGAGAGCCGATCAGTCGAAAGACTCCGGAGCTGTCCGTCACATACATGGCGGCTGATGACGCGTCAATGACATCCTGACAGGTTCGCAGAGTCACTTCTGACATCCCTGAAGGATCTGCCAGATACCCGGCCGCACGATTCAGCTGATGAAGCGTGCGATCAAGCTGATACTTTTCACTGAAAAATCTTCGGTCGACAATGGACTGCAGTCGATCACGAACCCACAGGCCCAGTGATGTGGCCAGCAGCAGAATGAAGAAGAGGGAGATCTGCTGTGCCGTCGAAGAATTCAATGGAAGATTCCATGCGTGAGCTGCCACGCTGCCACAGGCCAGCAACGTTGCAAAACCACCCGAAACCAGCAGCGAAGTCAGCTGGTATCTGCGACTCTTCTCTGAACTGTCATCCGCCAGAATCAGATGATGTCTCAGCATGCCATATGCATAAGCGGCCATGAACAGCATGCTCGCAAAGAACATGGGAAGCTGACCATGTCCCAGCGCAAAATCAACTCGGCGAAAGAAAGCAAGAAAAATGGTGTAGCCGATCGGCAGTGTGGCGATCAGAGCTGCGCCCGGAATGACCAGCGTCTGACGTCGCTGCTGAGGCGATACGCCGAACAGTCCGCTGCAGAGCTGAGCGACTGTCAGAGCGAAGTAGATCAGCCCCATGCCGATCGCAACCTCGGCCTGAAATCGCAGAAGGTAGAGAAGTGCTGTTGAAAGTGCTGTCAGATCAATCGGTGCCGCAGAGCTTCCCGTCAGAATCCCGGTCAGTATGGTAATCTTCTGAAAGGAGTTCAGGCTGACCTGTGTGTCGGCTCGGCCATTCATACACCAGGAAGCCCAGTAAGTCACGACCAGAGTAACGGTCATCAGAATTGCCGGGGCAAACAGGATCTTCCGGAGCAGAGAACGACGGTCGCGAAGAAACTCAGGTTCCGCCGGGAAGACGAGAAAGAAATTGAGCACGGTTGCCGGAAGCATTGCTGCGCAGACAATGAACGGAATGTTCAGCAACGGTGAACATGCCAGTGTCCACCAGTGAAATCCACCGACAAATGCTCCCATCGAAGCACAGCACATGAGGCAGAAATTCTGCGCAATATTGTCATACGGGCGATGCCAGTAGGCCGCCATCGCCACGCCCAGTATCGAAAGCTGGCAGACAAACCAGACGATCGTCAGCGACACATCGAAAATGCTCGTTGTCTGGACCGGAACATAAACTCGATTAGTCAGGTCCGGACGAGCCGACTTGAGAACTCGAAAACGTACTTCCACCTGACGCTCCGGTGGAGACAACTCATTCTCGCCGTAAACCTCAATCAGTCCCGGAACATCAAGTTCACTCGGGTCAGCTGAGCCCGGTGGCAACTGTCCGCCCGGGCCCACTTTGGCAGAACGAAGCTCGGAAAGATGACTCACGAAATCCAGGAAGGTGCGAACAGGCCTCCCGTTGACACTCATCAGCCGATCGCCGATTCCGGCGGCAGGATCCACATCAGGAAATCGCTGAATCTCAAGGCCTGGAGTCTGGCTGTCCTTTGCTGACTCCGGCAGAAGACAACGAATTCCGATGTCCGGAAACGTTGCGACGTAGAGCAGCACTGCGACACTGTAGGCCACAACAAGGCCGGCCATCGTGGCGATGATCACCCGATGGTCGGTTGGCTGCTGACTGATTCGGCCAAACGGCGAAAGTCTCAAAATTCGATCTCTTGCATGTCTGAAACACAGATTTCGGCGCTCGGCGCCGATGCGTCCGGGTTAAAATTACCCATTCGGCGCCGAGATTTCAAGAAACAGGATCCGTCGGCGCTGAAGATCGTCTGTATCGAGATCAACCCCCAAAAAATGGAGTTTCTCGTTCTGCGCCGATGCCTGCCTGCCTGTTTGCTGATGGAAAAGCAGAGAACTTGAAAGTGTTCCGGCTGAATATCGTCAGCTTCGCGGGTTTGGCATGGTAGTTGCTTTCAGCTTATCTATCCCAGCGAGCCCTTCGAGCTTTCTGAGCATGTGTTGAACGACGACGCGAATTTGCTCCGCAATCGACCCATTTTGCGGCAGCTACCCCAACCCCAAATCGTCATTCTGACCCCGCACCATGCTGAGAATCGAAGGGCTTTTTTTTGCGCTCACGGTAAGTCTTCAGGGTATCGAGCTTTCGACAGGACCTTCGTCATTCAACACGACGGCGAATTTGCGGACTGTCGAGTAAGCCCGTCATCTGAGCTTCATCTCATCACAGCGTCATGTGAGAATTTACTCTCAGGAGAATCTCTGTGGAGGTTCCCCCCGGGCTGTGTTTGCCATCCGCCTGCTTGTTCATGGCGATTTCTGAGAGCGTTCAGAAACCGATTGACGAAGTCATTCCGTGTTCTGCATCATTTCGCGGATGTGATTCGTGTGTGTGAACCGTCTGTGATCCCGTGACTTCTCCCGAATCGTTCTAAGGTCTTCCGGATTGTCGGATTTCAACCCTGCTGCTTTGATCCTGATTGCTGCTGTATTTCTGACAGGGATCCTGATCTGGCGGATCATCCGCAGCGGGACAACCTGGCAGGCATGGATCTGCTATCAGGTGGCTGCTCTGCATTCACTGCTGTTGACGCGATGTCGAGCTGCAAATCCGTGTCCGTTCCCGGAGTCCGGGGCGGCGATCATTGTGGCGAATCACACAAGCCCTGTTGATCCCGTCGTTCTGTGGCTCCGGCATTATGCGGGATTCCGGAAGAAGCGGATTCGGGTCATCGGCTACATGATGGCCAGGGAGTACTATCAGAGAAAAGATATCGTCGGCTGGGTGTGCCGAGCCATGCAGTGCATTCCGGTCGATCGAAAGGCTCACGATGCTGTCGCTGTTCACGAGGCATTGCGGCGGCTGCACGAAGGGCACCTCCTGGGACTGTTTCCTGAAGGACGTCTGAATGTTGAAAGCCCGGAATCAAAGCTCATTCAGGCAGGAACGGGAGTCGCGTGGTTGGCGTTGAAAGCAAGAGTGCCTGTGTTTCCGGTATTCATTCACAATGCGCCCCGATCCGGATCGATGGTCGGAGCCTTCTTCGTGCGAACTCAAACCAGACTGACTTACGGACAGCCGATCGATCTTTCTCACTGGTTCGACGTTCGAGTCACTCACGAGGTTCTGACAGAAGTGACTGACGTGATCATGGGTTCCATCGCGGAGCTTGGAGGTGTTCAGTTCACGAGGACATCTCTGCAGAGAACCTCCGACGAGAAGTCAGGAGATCAGCCGGATTCCGGTTCTCTGCAGTTCAGACCGAATCGTGGCATCAGTACTGATCGAGAAGGTAACGAATCAGGTCAGACGAAGTCACCAGACCCACGAGTTTAGTGCCGTCAACAATCGGCAGTGAATGAAACTTTCCGGTGCTGAGAATCTGCGCGGCGTCCCTGACGGTACCGGTAACCTGCAGTGTTGTCGGATTCGACTGCATGACGTCAGCAAGTTTGTATGTGTGATCCAGCATCGCATCCAGACCGCGTCCGTCCTGATTGCCGAACTCTCCGAAACTGATCCGAACAAAATCAGTCCAGCTGAGAATGCCTGCAAGTTCACCTCCGCGCGTCACAGGAAGATGATGAATTGCCGATCCCTCAAAGAGAGCTCTTGCTTTGGAAAGCGCCTCGTGAATTTCGAGTGTTACCAGTTCCCGGGTCATCACATGGGTTACAGGATCGTTCTTTTTCATCAGCGAGTTTTCTCCGTCGAAACGATGAAATACCGGTGGAACTCAGCGTTCCATGATTGCTGCACTCAGTCGTGCATGCACACTCCGCATTCATGGCAGATGCTGTTCCGGACTTCAGGATCGCCCCCGACTTTTTGTTCGGCAGCGCCGGTACGCTTCGAGATAACTCGCTGACGAACTACTGTGCGGGAACCCGAGTTCTGAGCATGCAGTGTGTTCGAAACCGTTCCTGGCTCTCGCTCGACAGCGAATTTTCCTTCAGAATCTGCAGATGGAAGGGTGCCTGTTCCGGTTTTGAAACGTGGTCTGGTCTGACCGCCTGATTGACTTTCCGATGAATCAGGACGACCTGAAATCGTCTCACTTCTTTTCACGAATCGATGCTGTCTATGTGCCCCGGCGTCTCTGAGTGTGCAGGAAGAGCCGTGCGGTTTGTGCACGGTGTGCGTGTTCCGATGGTTCGTAATGGTCCGGAATGTCTGCTTTCAGATGCAGAATCCGTGCGGCTCATCACACCTGTTCAGGCGAGTTTTCGGCGCGCCGATCTGGAATAACCTTCGGAAACGGACGGTTTCGGGAAGAGCGAAGATCACGGCCCCACTGCCACACTTTGCCTCAGGGTCGGTTTTCGACGCAGTAGAGGTGGTCGATTGTTCGCAGATAGAGCCTTTCGTGGCCGGCTGCCGGTGAGGCTCGAATCAGGCCGTTCACGTGATTGCGTGCGACAATCTCAAACTGATCGGAGGCACGAACAATGGTCGTATCGCCTTCCTCACTGAAGAAATAGACGTGTCCGTCAGCAACGAGCGGCGAAGCGGTGTGAGTGCCGGCGACGCGATCTTTCCAGATTTCGTTTCCCGTGTCAGCATCGATACATGCCGCAACGCCTGTGCTCGTGACCAGGTAGACACGGTTTTCCACAAGGACAGGTGCAGACAGGTCAGAGTTTCCGGTCGCTCGGTCCCAGGCGACGTGAGAGTCCGTCACGTCTCCGGCGGTTGCTTCGTCGAGTCGAACGGACAGGAGATTGGAACCTCGCGTTCCGGTACAGAGAATCGCGTGGTTTTTGAAAAACGCCGGATGCGCCGATGCATTGAAGTCGTCGTGGCGGATCTTCCAGAGTTCCTTTCCGGTGGCCGCATCATACCCGAATGCAGCTCGCGAACCGATGGAGATCAGCTGCATGCGGCCGTTGATCTCAGTCAATCCGGGTGTACTGAAACCTTTTCGCATATCACCACCGCGTTTCGGACCACCCGATTCGTCGAGATCTCCGTAGTCTGTTGTCCGATCGGTCTTCCAGACCGTTTCACCGGTGTGACGATTCAGTGCGGTCAGAAACTGATGGTCGATTCCGTCAAATGTCAGGATCAGCAGGTCGTCATGAAGAATCGGCGATGAGCCGGGACCACGATAGTGACGACAATTGATGTCTCGTCGCTGCCAGAGAACTTTTCCGGATTCCGGACGGATCTTCGCCGTTCCGTAAGTTCCGAAGTGAACATAAACGGCATCTCCATCCAGAGCGCAGGAGGGAGACGCATAGGTGTTGATTTCGTTCCCGAGAGGTTCCGGGTCCGGATTCTCGAAGATCAGCAGATGGTGATCGACCTTTCCGGAGTCTTCATTGATTCCATAAAGATACTGTCTGTGTCCGTCGGTTGTTGCTGCAGTCAGCCAGATGCAACCGTGTCCGACGATGGGTGTGGAAAGACCGGACCCTTCCAGAGGAATCTTCCAGCGAATGTTCTTCCCGGACGCTTCGTCCCACTGCACCGGAAAGTTGCCGGCATGTTCAGGGCTGACATGGCCATTCATTCGCGGACCGGCACGAAAGGGCCACGCCCATCGGTGGTCCTCGGCGAGCATCATTGACTGACTGCTGAAATCTGCGCACACAATCCCCAGCAGGATCGTTACATGGATGCCATACTTTTTCCACCGCGATCCTGAGGGGGCTCTGTGTTCATGAGGAGTCATGAATCTCACC
>JBKDKA010000127.1:0-8104 GCA_046345315.1 Planctomyces sp. | reverse complement strand
GGACCTGCTGCAGGCCGTCCGCGATACTCTCGCAGCGCGGGCCGAGGCGGTTCGACAGATCGAAAGTCTGATCAAGAAGATTCAGGCAGAATCACGAGAAGAACGTGATGCAGTTCGTGCGTCAGTAGAAAATAAACTCTGCGGGGTTCTCAGCGGAATCGAACTGACACGAGCTGTGGGAATTGCTGACGCTGTTCTTGAGGCTGAAACCAATCTGAAGCGAGCTTTCGCCCTGAGTCCTTCACTCAATTCTGGAGTGGAGAACGTGTCGACAGGCGATGTGCGAAAGCTTGCTGAGGCTATCGCATCACGACTGAAGGCCATCGCGGAGGATGTTTGCTGTCTGGAGGTGATGCCGTCACCGCATGAGCTGGGCGAGCGGTACATGGGAAATCAGTTTATCGGCGGGGCTGCTGTCGTGAACCAGCGGAAGAAGACTGTCCACCGTGAAGAGGTCGACTATACGAGCAACTGACAACGGCTCATGAGGTTTGAGAGCCCGGTCTCACGTGAGGCCGGGCCATTTTGGAAACATTCGAAAGGAGTCCCCAGACAATGGCGACAACACCAGACAATCGGATCGAACGTCTCGTTCACAGCGCAATCGAAAACGGCGCGCTTTCGTTTTCACATTACCAGGACGTGCACGCGGCGGCGCAGCGGGTTTTCGAGCTTCGAAGTACGTGTGATGGGATTCACGCTAACGAGGAGCAGCGGGCTGAAGGAATTGCAAAGCTGAACTACGTTCGTTCCGTTGTACGGATTCTGATCGGTGATTCGGTGGCAGTGCCTGCAGACTGTTTTACCTGGTCAGACGCGAGATTCTCCGGGGTTGAATTCGAGTTCTTCGAAGCGCTGAGGAGGTTTCCCGGCACGTTTTCCGATCCAGTGCCAGAGACACCGAAGCAGACTCCGGCTGCTGTGACTGCTCCGGCCGTCACTGCTCCGGCCGCGGCTCCAGCGGCTGCTGCTCCGGAAAAACCGAAGGCCATCGCGCCGATTCCGCCAGTGGTCAAAGATCAGACCAGTGATTCCATCACAGCGGCATGGTCAGCAGACCGTTCTAAAGCAACGGCCGGTCTCACGGCAGAGCAGAAAGAGCAGTTCCGTGGCGGGGTTCGACAGGCCGTGAAAGCTGGTCGACTGAGTGAGAGTAGGGCGCGGGACTACATCCGGTACTTTCAGAAGAAACGTGAAGCTGTTGGACTCTGCCAGGCAGCTGCTCAGGACTTGTGGACGAACTGCTGTCGTGCTGAGAACAGCGACAAGCTTCGAGCAGAGGCTATGGCAGCGTGCATTGACGAGCTGCAGAAGGTCCTCGCAAGCTTCGAGAAGACGAGCGTGTAACCATGCCAGACACCCCCCGTCTGGGTCCTTTTCTGACTTCGTTTGCTTCGGACGGGTGGCGGGAACTGTCGTAACGTGAGACACACTTTCCTTTCATTTTGAAGAGCGAGATTCCCGACTGGCGGCGGTTCCTGTGGTGGAACGGAACAATGCCTGAAGTCTCTGGACTCGACAAAGCTGTCGAACAATGTCGATACTTCTCCGGCAGGATAGATTCGGAAGTCATGAGCCGGGTCGAAAGCTGGTAAGCACTGCCGGTTTCCTGCATTTTCAATCGGTGCGATCACTTATTGTGCGGAGTGACGATCATGGCCAAGAAACGTGGCAGCGGTGAAGGTACGGTTTTTCAGAGGGCAGATGGGCGCTGGGTCGGGACGATATCGCTCGGCTTCAGTCAGAGGACTGGCAAGCGACAGCGAAAGACCATCTACGGCACCAGTCAGGGCGAAGTTCTGCAGAAGCTGGAAGATCTGAAGCAGCAACGGAAACACGGGGCAAAAACGATTCTGGCGAAGGATACCGTCGCCGGATAT
Source organism: Planctomyces sp. (assembly GCA_046345315.1). Taxonomy (GTDB): domain Bacteria; phylum Planctomycetota; class Planctomycetia; order Planctomycetales; family Planctomycetaceae; genus F1-80-MAGs062. Next base: position 6,224 of record JBKDKA010000127.1, on the reverse strand, counting down.
CTGCAGCGGTGGCTCGATGATGACGTGATTCTGAACAAAGCTGCAAAGACCCATCAGGAATATGAGCAAACAGTCAGACTCTACATCTCGCCGTTTATCGGTCAGATCAGACTGACGAAACTTGACGGCGAACAGTTGGTTGCGTGGCAGGGGAAGCTGGCTCGTCAGAAATTCACTGCAAACATGCGGTTGAGAGCCATCAGAGTTCTGAGGAATGCTCTCAACAAAGCTGTGAAGCTGCGGATTCTTCAGTTCAACCCGATGGCTGCGGTTGATAAACCGAAAGTACTTCGGAAAGAGGTGACACCACTTGAGCCGGATCAATGTCATCGCCTCGTGCAGGCATGTCAGGAGCATCGCCTCGGAGATCTGATCATCCTGGCAGCGATGACGGGGCTGAGAAAGGGAGAGCTGTTCGCGCTGGATTGGAACGCAGTCAATCTACAGGAAGGCGTTCTCGTTGTGCGTCGAACTCTGCAGGAGTTGTCAGGACTGACGCTGAAGGAACCGAAGACGGCGGCCGGCAAACGTGTCGTATCGCTCGGTCGGGAAGCCGTGGAGGCACTCAGAAACCGTCAGCGAAAAGCACTGGAAGAGGGATTTGATCCGTCTGAAGTGCCAATCGTGTTTCCGAACACGAGCGCCGGTTATCTGCGGAGCTCAAATTTCGACCGGAACGTCTGGTATCCGATTCGTAAGGCGGCAGGAATCCCCGATACCTTCGTGTTTCATGACTTGCGACACACTCAGGCATCATTGATGCTTGCGGCCGGAGTCGACCTGAAGGTCATTCAGAAACGTCTCGGACACCGTGACTTCGCTACGACTGCGAACACTTACAGTCATCTCCTGCAGGGAGCGCAGACGGAAGCTGTTCAGAAAGTCGATGCGCTGCTGTCGAGAACGGGCGTTATCGTCGCAGAAAAACAGTGTGCGAGTGAGCAGTAGAAACGCTGGTGGCTACACTGCGTGGCTACACTCCAGAAATGACAAAAGCCAGTGTTCCCGCTTGAAGCGGTAAAACACTGGCTTTTTTGAATACCCCCGGCGCGATTCGAACGCACGACCTTCGGTTTAGGAAACCGATGCTCTATCCTGCTGAGCTACGAGGGCTTGAATTAAAAACCAGCGTTTTTGTAGTGTTTGTCAGCGGATTCACTTCAGACGACAACCGCGACTACACCAGTGTGAGAAACAACGGCCAAAACGACTACAGCGGCAAACCGTAGCCAGCGTATCCGCTTTTTGCTCATGCGGTCGGGCAATGGGCGAAAAGATCAAAGGAAAACTCTGGTACTTCGGGACTATCAACGATCCCAATGCCTCACTTCGGAAGTATCTCGATGATGTCGCTCAGATTCAAGCCGGTCGAGATCCGGGAAAGGCGGGCACTGTTCAGGGTGATTCCGATTCTCTGGTGATGGACGGCGTTTGGAATGAGTTTCTGAAGGAAGATTCAACTGCTCTGATCATTCCGGCTTTGAATCTGACGCGTCAGAACTTTTTGAACAACTTATTGAGCTGTTCGTCGAGTTTGTTGTTGATGACTTCGTCAACTTTCTCCTGAATTGCTCCGGTTCCGAGGTTCTGCACCATTCCGGAAACATTGGGAAGAGGCTGATCGATGGTGCCCTGAATCGGAATGCGCACGCTGCGAGCTCTGGTTGTTCCGGTCGCTGACGCCTTTTCCAAAGGCAGATCCAGGTTCAGCTGCAGCTGCCGATTGAGCCCCACGGCTCCGCTCGTCTGAGCCTGATATCCTGCGATCTCGATCTTCAGTCCCTGATGCTGCACCATTCCCTGGCTGAGCTGTACGGCAACGTCCTGGCTCGGCAGCGTGAGTGCTCGCCCGTCAAGAATTCCCTGTGACTTCTCTTTCTTTCGCAGCAGTTCAAGCCCCTGCAGCATCGGGGCAAGCGACGGTCCGGGAGTCGCCTGGGCCTGATGAATGGTCACGACAGCTGCGATATCCGAGTTCTCCGGCCCGTTCAGGTCATAATCGAATCGCTCCACGCGAGCCGACACGAGGCCGCTCACATCCGCGGTTTCCGCAAGAAGCGGTGCCAGGTAACCCATCCATTCGCGGCAGAGCTCCGGGGTCAGTTCGATATTCTGTACACGGCTTCCGGTGCCGAACTGAAGACGCTGGCCAACAAGATCAAGCCGAGGAACTACATTGAGCTCCCCTGTGCTGATACTGCATTGAATCGGCTGAGTGCGAACAACGCCATTCTCCAGAAGAGCATCGAGTGTTCCTGAACCAAGCGTGAGTCCCCAGAGAATACCGGATTCCCACGACAGCTTGCCAGATGCACGCAATGGCTGAATTTCGCCAGAAGAATTCTGCACTGGTTCAGCGGATGCCTTCGACGTTGTGTCATTAAAGCTGATCTGACGAGCGGAACCAGTTCCATTCATGCGCCCGTCAGAGCTCACACGTCCATCAGATCGCATCCGCGTTGACGCGGTCTCTGAGCCTGCGAGTCGCGATGGTGATCCGGTGATTCGGAAGACATCTCGCCCGGTTCCCCGAAGCATCATCGGAGATTCCTGTGTCAGCAGGCGATCGCTGAGAACCTCGAGGTCATACTGCGTATCCGCTGTGAGGTCGAGAATGATTTCAGCGCCCCGAGTATCAACAGTACCGCTCACAGCCGACTGAACACCCGGAATCCGGATCACTCCACTGCGAATTTCAACTCCATCACCAATCTTTGAAGGTTCCAGAAGAACATCCAGATTGGCTTCATTCAGAATCAGCTGTGGAGTCACAGATCCTGTGACTCGCCGAGAGACAGACTTCACACGTCCGCGCGGGACGGACGCCACCTGCCCGGGCTGCACAACGGCACGAAGGCGTGTCTGTTTCCGTGGATCCGCATCAACATCGATGCTGACGGAAGAAGTTTCTGCAAGCCAATCAGCAGTATGCCACGGTGCCATGAGCGTTCGGATCGCGTTTCCGGATCCCTCGACATGAATCCTGCCTTCCGCCATCGATGTCAATGGCGCTGACGGCAGAATGCGAAGACCTTCGCTGCCGATCTGCAGATCACTGCTCTGCACTTGAGTCTCACTGAGCGTAATCACTTCCGGTGCGTAATGAAACTGCGACTGGAATGTCAGCGGCCCACGGATTCCAGGCTGAGGGAACGCCATGACCTGCTGCAGTTGAAGCCAAAGCTGGTCGGGTTGAATTGTTCCGGAAAGAAAATAACCGCCGTCCTGCGGTCGACAGTCTATCTCCCCGAAACCAGCCTTCAGGGACATTGTCGATACCGTCGGCGAACCGTTCCGAAATGGCCCAGTACCAGAGACGCGAATATCCGAATCGATGCGAAGTGGTTGCCCGGCTCGAACGGCCTGAATATTCTCCGTCTGAATCACTCCCCTCCAGAACGGTTCATCAATGACAGCAGGACTACCGTTTTCTGTCTGCGCTGACTGATTCTTGCCGCCCTGAAAACTGAAAGAAACTCGTCCCGACGTCAGACTGACATCCTGATGCATCTGAAGCGTCACGGGGATCATTGCGACGATCTTTGCAACATCCACACTCCCCTGCAACTTCACTTCACTCGATGAAGCAGATCCAGAGGTGGCAGGGCCAGTGGCCACATCAAGTGGCTGCTCTGAGGCAGAAGTCGGCGCGAACTGAATTTCCCCTTCTCCTGTGGCCTCCGCAATCTCGGACTGAATCCTGAACTGGTTGAGCAGGAAACCATCCTGAGCCATAGCCACGGCGCCGGAAATCTTCGTGCGTCCCGGGGACAGCCATTCGCCCTCGGCCCAGTTCCTCGATCGCACTCGAAGCTTCTCGGAATCGAAACGAACTCGACCCACGACGCCGTCATTCATCGTGCGACCGACCAGTTCGGCTTCGAGGTCACAGGAGACAATCCCATCGCACTGATACTCCTGCGTCAGCGAAGTGAGAATCGGGTCGATCAAACGCAGATTGAGCTCCTTTGCGGCAACCCGCACCGTCTGTCGCCCGGATCGTTCCGGAACGGCCGCAATGGTAATCCGGATGTTTGCATTCTCCTCCGCTGAGCTGTCGTCTGATGACTCCACGGGTGGCACCGCATTTTGCTTCTCTGCTCGCACGGATTCGGGAGTCAAATCGGCAGGGAGCTGCTCAGACATCAGTGACTGTGAATCCAGCGGGAGTGCCGGAATATCGGATGCCAGTTCCCGCAGGTTCGCTGCGATTCGGGCCGGCGGTGTCACCTTCTCTTTCTGAGATGCCACGGAAGACGCTTCATCACCCGACGGACGATTAATTTTTCGGTCATTGCGCGACTTGCTGTAACGCGCCGCAACTTCCGGCAGTGACAGGTCTTCGACCCGGGCTGTCAGGCGGAGATCAGGGAGAATGGTTTTCCCGGATCCAGAGACGATCTCACCGGAGATCCCGGTCACCAGGGTTCGAGTGGCTGCAATGAGCACCTGGCCGTCGTTCACTTTCGCGGTAAACGGGAAGGCGGTATCAGTGGTCGCACTGTTCTGGTTCTGTCCGAATACCGATGCGATGGTTTTTTCCACATTGCTGCCATCAGGTTCCACGACCAGTTTCAGTCGGGGTTGCTGAAGACTGAGATGGATGCCGCGTCCGCCCTGAAGAACCAGCTGCCAGAGCGGTTCCGTTGTTCGGATACTCCTGATTTCGGCAAGCGGAGCGGGAAGCTCTGGTTTCTGGACTTCCGCAGTGTTCTTTGCACCTGACCGGCCATTGTCTTCGGCTTCTCCAGAGCGTTTCAAATCGGGCGTTGTTGTGCTCAGGTCGCGAATCAGGATGTCGTGAACTTCAACAGGTGACCACCAGTGAAGTGTCAGCGTCCTGTACTCAACGGCCTTCGCCAGAGATGGATGAAGTTTTTTCAGCACCGCATGTGACTGTCCGGAAATAGTCAGCAGGCTTGGCAGGAACACGGCAAGCAGAAGCAAGAACAGCAGGAGTTTCCACCATCGTCCTCCAGCCCGGGGCTGCGAATCGATGGGTGAAATCGCATCTACATCCTTCGATCCGGCTGAACCAGTTCGCGGACGTTCCGGCAGATCAACTCGAGCCATTCTTGTATCCCCCGGCAGGACGGCTTCGATCTGCTGCGATCCGGTCAACATTCATGACCTGATCACGATCGCTCATCCGTGCTGCCCTCTCCGGTATCATTCGGCATGGAGGAACTGGCACAGCTAGTCCAGTCGATGCTGCCGGAGAGGACACCCCATTCTGCGTAATCGGTACCTGCTACAGGCGACTGTAAGCGCGCTGATGTGCAGTTCGAAGAACGTCAGCAGTTCCGACTTTTGCAGTAAACTCGACGTTTGCGATGAAACGGAATTCAGCGTTCTCCGAGCTGGATGGTGCCAAAGTAGGCCGGGTTGTAGGTCGGGGACGTTCCGATCAGCCACGGACTCGTGACGTGACTGGGAGTTTTCGAGTCGGATTTCCGAAAGGTTCCGACATTCACCAGCAATGCATCGTGAGCCTTCGCGGTCGTCGGAAGATCCGTCCAGGGAACGCGGAACTCTGCCGTGACATGCTCTGTTGATTTCACTGAGACCACCGAAGCTGTGCTCTTTCGGCCGGTGACGGCGATCATTCCAGTGGCTGGATATGCATAAAAATAAGCCGAGATACTTCCGGTCGGCTGACCATACAGGGCGACCTGAGTCCCCTGACGGTCTGCCGTCATCACGGAGACTTCCCAGATGGCTGCCGCTTTATCGACCGGCTGTCGAATTCCGACGTAAAGAGCGTCATTGGTCCAGACGAATCGAAATTCCGATGTGTCATCATTGGCTGCGGCCGGATCCCGTGGGACGGGGCTGATTGCGCGAGCCTGTGTCCACACCGCCTCGTCGAGCTGACCATCAAGCGTGACTTCGGATTCAGCAGTTTGAATCGCAACACGCGTGGAATCCGTATCTTCCAGCCGCAGCTTTTCCAACAGCTGCAGTCCCGGTTCAATCAGCGGTGCGATGGCTTTCTGCCCTGTCTGATCAAAGGCTGATGCCACGTATGCTGCCCAGTCACCTCGGTGACGCTGAAGGACGGTAGAGCGTTCCGGCAGGTGGCTGTCTGTCTCTGATGTCTGACGACGGATCGCTGCTTCTGTCCAGAGAAACGCAGAGTCCACAATGATTCGCTCTCGTTTGACATGAATGAGAGACGCCGGGTCGTTCTCTGCTGACGCAATGGCCTCGTCGAGGCACCGGTA
>JBKDKA010000126.1:0-33491 GCA_046345315.1 Planctomyces sp. | reverse complement strand
GTCCCTGTGTCCCATTGAACTGATGCAGATTCGTGCTGTTCGACGGATTCAGTGTCGCAGGCACTGTCGGCAGAGGAGTCGCTGCCGACAGGTCGAGAACGCGGAAGCTGTAGTTTCCAGGATTCGTTGCTGATACCTTCAGCGAATACGTTCCTGCCGGCAGCAGCCCCAAAGAAACATCATCGTTACTGAATACAGAGCTGAACAGGATAGTTCCCTGGGGGCCCGTCAAAGTCCAGTTCGAGTTGCTGCTGTCTTCTGTCAGACTGTCGAACCAAAGTCGTTTCGGTGCAGCCAGCGTGAACGTGTAATGATCCTGCTGTCCACGAGTGCTGATCGAGCTCGAATACGTCGTGCCCAGAGTCAATGCAAAATTGTCATCTGTCACTGAAATCGCACTGAACCCGTAACTGGTCGTACCGTCAGCATACAGAGATCCCTGTACAACAACCGTGTACGTACCCGTATTCGGAAGCACGATACGACCACCGTCATTTTGAATGAATTGACTGAAGATCAGTGTTCCATACTGGTCATAGAGTGACCACGCAGAAGCCAATGCATTGCCAGTGATATCGGTGGTCGAAAACGAGGTGTTGTCGAAGTACAGGATCTGTCCCTGTGTCCCATTGAACTGATGCAGATTCGTGCTGTTCGACGGATTCAGTGTCGCAGGCACTGTCGGCAGAGGAGTCGCTGCCGACAGGTCGAGAACGCGGAAGCTGTAGTTTCCAGGATTCGTTGATGACACCTTCAGCGAATAAGTTCATGCCGGCAGCAGCCCCAGATAAACATCATCGTTACTGAATGCAGTGCTGAACAAGATAATTCCCTGTGGGCCCGTCAGCGTCCAGCTCGCGTTGCTGCCGTCTTCCGTCAGACTGTCGAACCACAGTCGTTTCGGTGCAGTCAACGTAAATTTGTAGAAGTCATCCTCAAGAGCGATCGAAATGTCACTGGAGACTGTGTTGCCGAAGTTGATTGTTGTTCCGGGAACTGCCGGAGGGGCAATGAATGACAGCCAGTCGATGCGAAAGCTGTAGTCAGTGAAATCGTTCTCGAAGCCGGATGACGTGACGATCAGCGTGTAAGTGCCTGTTGTGGGCATGGTAACGCTGCTCTGATCCTGCCCGAGAGAATCGAGAAACACCTGACTTCCGTAGGCATCGATCAGTTGCCACGTAGGGAACCCAGGATTCTCTGGATCTTCAGTCAGCGAAACATTATCAAATAGTAATTGATCACCGGCATTTGCGGTGAACTTATAAAAAGGCGGCTTCGTTTCCAGGTGACAGCTGTCCCTGAACGACAGTACCCGTCGGGGATCCAGAGGTTCCGGCCGTGACTGTCGTGGCGGACGCAAGGTCTCTGATTCGAAACTCGAACGGTCCGGTAAAATCACCAACGGCCGAAACGACAGCGGTATAAGAACCTGCCGGCAGCAGACCAAGATCCCAATCCGCCGTCAGCGCGAGGTTGCTCTGAACCACTCCCGTTGGTCCGAAGATTGTGACAAGAGTGTCATTATTGTCGACGCTCAGGCCATCCAGCCTGAGACGCGACGGTGACACCAGCGAGAACGTGAAAGTATCGGTATCACCCGGCGTTGCGATTGCTCCGAAATAACGCTGCTCTCCCACAATGCTGTTTTCCAGCGAAGCAGCATTACCAACAAGCCCCAGCGTTCTACCGGTGCTGGTGAACTCCTCGGCATCCCCAACTCCCGTCCATGGCCCCTGCAGATTGAAGGCTGACAAGGTGATGTCAATCACTCCGGTGCCACCCGTAGCTTTCAGCATCGCGTCATAAACAGAGGTGTCTGTGCCGACAGCACCGGAAAGAATGATCTTTGTTGGAGCTGTGTCAGGGGAAGTGACAGAAAAACTCGGTGTCGTCTGAAGGGAAAGTTTTGACAGCAAACCGGTGGCTACTGGAATTCCCGAACGAAAGAAGGTAACCGAAGGCTGGTCGTTTCCGTCCGGTGTATAGACCTGATTCGCGAACCCGTCAGCCAGCCCGTCGTCAAAACTCGAAAGTGTCACGACCTCAGTGGGTGAGGTAATATTGTTCGTGCCGAATGAAAACGTCAGATTCCCCGGCGCACCGATCGCCGCGGAGAGGTCTGGCAGGTCACCAATCGAAGTCGCAGTGCCGAAACCATATCGGATAACCGTAAAAGGAGCATCAGCAGGATTCGCACTCCCGAAAAATCGCTGCGTGCCCGAGAGATCACTCGCGATGGTCGTAAAATCAAATCCCAGCTGAGCCGCAAGCATGACCCGGCTCTCAAGAGGCAACGCCTCCGATGAGATGCCAGCAGCCTGAGCCAGCCCCCGGGAAACACTCCCGCCCCTGCTGCGACGACCTCTTCTCTGTGTTCTCTTCCTGGTGGAGCTGGTGATATCTTTCTGGTCAGCGGCCTGAAAAGTTGCAAACAACTTCGACAATCGTAATCTCAGCATGATCTTAACTTTCAGGTATGGGAACTGACCCGATGAGGGACTTACAGTACGGGGAGGCATTCTGAGCTCCCGCAATTGACTCGATGCGAGAACTCGGGAAATTCAGGAAACACAGGGGGAGAGAGATGAATATCCATAGGATCGGATGAGGTTTCACAAGCAATTTGACACATGCACTGATCATGGTGTCTCGCGTCTGAGGAACTTGGGCTCGAGTTGACCAATCATCGTCTGTTCAGATAACTCTTTAAGGTTTCAAAGATTGGAGAGTTGCGGTGCATGGTCCTGTATCTCAAAAATCCATTTGCCAGGATCCACGGCACTCCGATCAGAATGGCCGCTCCAACAGACAATTCCAGCGAATCGATGAGACTCTTGAGAGCCCTCAGTATCAGTCTGATCCCTTGCATTTACACCGAGTCGACAACTGACAGAACAATGCCGAACAATAACGTCGATCAAAAAGGAAAACGAAACATCTTTCTGACGAAGCTTTTCGGAGACGCACGTAAAAAGTTTTTTTTCAGAAAAAGCTGCCGGCCAGCCTGACTTCCTCCGAATTGGTAAAGCAACTTCCCAGGATGCAGGATGACGGTGTCGTCCTGGAGAAATCGAGGCATCACTGCTGGGATATTCGGTCGCTCTGCTGGATCGTCCCATGATGCTTCCGGGCTCACATGAAAGCGATGTCGGTCTGCATCTGCTCAGATTCATGTTTTAATTCTTTAATACTCGATATCATTGATCTCGGACGCTGGTTGCCATCAATCTGTCGAGCGTTTCACTTCGATCAGAAGAAAGCAATTTTGATTTATGTCGCAGCGGAACAGACGGCGCTCCGGTATTCCGGTCGCTACGACGGAACTTCATCGTTCTTATGATCGCAAGGGAATCCGCGATGGCGGACGGCTCATCAGAAGCAGCAAAGAACGCTCCGGAAGTCGCTTCAATGCTGGCCCGAGCGTGCCTGGGAATGTTCCGGATTCTGACGACCGTCGAACTCCGTGGGAACTGGCTGTCTGTGGTGATCTGACAGATCGCCAGTCGGATCTGATCGAGCAACTGACGGATGTGAAACCCGGGAGTCGTGGAATCCTCTACTTTGATTCCTGCGGGGGGAGTGTCTACACCGGGCTTGCCCTGGCCACTCTGCTCAGAATTCGCGGCCTCAGAGTGACCGGCATTGTCATCGGCGAATGTTCATCAGCCGCTCTGCTTCCGTTTGCCGCCTGCTGTCGGCGACTGGTCACGCGTCAGGCAACGCTTCTGTTTCATCCGATGCGCTGGCAGTCAGAAGAAGACGTCCGGCTCGAAGAAGCCACCGAATGGGCAAGACACTTCAAGCTTCTGGAGACTGAGCTGGATGACATGCTGTCGAAGCTGCTGCAGATTCCTGTGGAGACGTTGCGAGGATGGACACGCCCGGGAAGATTTTTAACCGGCCCCGAACTGGCGGAAGCCGGTGTCGCTCAACTTTTTGATCCGTTCGCGTCCCCGGATTCATTGCAGATCGAAGCAGGACGCGTTTCGAAAAACGGACCAGTCACGTCGGGAGAGGATCTGCGAGATGCTGTGTGGAAGGCCATCCGACGCTTTGCGATGTCCCGTTCCTGACGAACAGCGACAGTATCGGAAGAATCTGGAATCTCGGTTTCGCAATTTCGATCCGACACTCCCCGGCGATGAATTGCAGATCGCGGTGCACTGGGGTAGATTCGCCGAAACGACGGGCAGAAGATGAACTCGTCGACAACGTTTTCCAGAGAATCGCTTTGTGGGGATGGAATGAAACTGCTGGAGCTTCCTGTCGCAGGTCCCTGGGGCGAACGGCATCTGCTGGGACTGGAACGGTTATCCGCGGAGCAGATTCGAACCGTTCTGGATCTCGCGGATGAATTCGGGCGTCTGACACGAGGTGGTTCGGATCGTCTGGATCTGCTTCGTGGTCTCGTAGTATCGAATCTGTTTTTTGAGAACTCAACGCGGACTCGCACAAGCTTCAGTCTGGCCGCCAGACGTCTCGGTGCCGACACGGTGGACTTTTCTGCCAGCAGCAGCAGTCTCTCCAAGGGTGAAACATTCGTTGATACGGCCCTGACCATTGAAGCCATGAAGGTGGATCTGGTTGTCTGCCGACACAGAACTCCGGGAGCTCCTCACCTGCTGGCTCGGCATCTGAAAGCCGGAGTCCTGAATGCCGGTGACGGAACTCATGAGCACCCGACTCAGGGCCTGCTGGACATTCTCACCATCCGTCAGCGGTTCGGGAGAATTGAAGGACTAACAGTCGCGCTGGTTGGCGATATCCGGCACAGTCGCGTGGCTCGATCCAACATTCACGGTCTGGTAAAGCTCGGGGCTCGTGTGATTGTCTGCGGCCCCGCAACGCTGATTCCTCGGGAGATTGCTCAACTGGGAGTGGAAATCGCCTGCGATCTTGATGAAATCCTGCCGCAGGTGGACTGTGTGAACCTGCTGCGAGTTCAGTTCGAGCGACAGCGGGGAGCCTTCTTTCCATCCATTGCGGAGTACGCTCTACTGTTCGGGATGAACGGGGAGCGAATTCGACGGGCGAAGAAGAGCCTGCTTGTGCTCGCACCCGGTCCGATCAATCGTGGCGTGGAGCTCACACCGGAAGTTGCTGACGGACCGCATTCGGCAATCCTGACACAGGTTTCCAACGGTCTGCTCGTTCGAATGGCCTGCCTGTCGCTGCTGGCTCGAGAATCATGCACCGCGAGGGAGGCATCACGATGAGCGACCTTCTGATTCGATCCGGCAGAGTGATTGACCCAGCAAACGATATCGACATGATCGCCGATGTGCTTGTGGTCGGTGGAATCATCCGAGCCGTGGGACCTCATGCGGGTGTCAACGCACCGCCCGGAATCACGACGATAGACGCTGAGGGTCTGCTGGTTTGTCCGGGCTTCATCGACACTCATGTGTCACTTCGTGAGCCTGGTCATGAAGAAGACGAAAGCACAGCCACCGGAACAGCCGCAGCGCTCGCCGGTGGTTTCACGACAATCGCAGCGATGTCAGACACATCCCCCGTGATTGACAACCGGTCGTCGGCGGAGTTCGTGCGGCTGCAGGCGAATCGAGCTCGCCGATGTCGTGTTTATCCGCTGGGAGCTGTCACGAAGGGCAGTGAAGGTCTGGAGCTTGCCGAAATCGGTCAGCTGGCCCAGGCCGGTGCGGTTGCTTTCTCTGATGCGAAACGTCCTGTCGCGAATGCTGAAGTCATGCGACGTGCGCTTGAGTATACTCGGATGTTCAACCGTCCGATTCTGCACTTTGCCATGGTGCCGGAACTGGCCGAAGGCGGCGTCATGCATGAAGGATTTCAGTCGACTCGACTGGGCCTTCGTGGTGTTCCCGCAGCGGCTCAGGACATCATGACCGTGCGCGACATCGCTCTGGCCGAGCTGACGGATGGCCGAATTCATCTGATGTGTGTGACGACGAAGGACTCGGTGGAACAGATCCGCAATGCTCGCCTGCGAGGCATTCGCATTACCGCAGACGTCACGCCTCATCATCTCCTGCTGACCGATCGAGTCATGGAATCGTTCGATCCGATGTTTCGCTGTGATCCTCCACTTCGTTCCAGAGAACACATTGACGCTCTGATCAGCGGACTGAAGGATGGTACGATCACTGCGATTTCGGCAGATCATCAACCTCGAGCCACTGAGAAAAAAATTGTCGAGATCGACGTGGCGCCACCCGGCATCTGCGGCCTCGAGACACTGCTCCCGGTCTGTGTGCGAGCTCTCATAGAACCCGGACATCTCAGCTGGCCCGGATTAATCCGACTTCTGACCATCGGACCGGCAGAAATTCTGGGCCTGACAAAACAGGAGTCACCGCCATCGGGGCGAATCAATCGAACAATATCCAACGGTTCAGAATACCTCGGACACGGAACTCTGACGCCAGGAACTGCTGCTGATGTCACATTGATTGATCCGGACTCAGAATGGACAGTCAATGCCGATGAGTTTCAGTCTCGAAGTCGAAACACGCCGTTTCACGGAATGAAATTTCGAGGTCGCGTACACACAACCATTGTGGACGGTGAGGTTCGCTGGAAGCAGAGTACAGGGTCACTGAATCCTGTCGTCGATTCGAAACAACATTCAGAATGGCAATGAGATGCCGGTTACACAGTCATCGATGATCGAAGTGCGTCGGACGGCCAAAAAGGGTCGTGGTGTCTTTGCAAAATCATTCATCCCCTGCGATACGGTATTTGAACGAGCTCCCGTTCTCGTGATGCCTGCATGGGAAGTGCTCGGAACCACGGACGATACCGTACTTTCGCATTATCTGTTTGAATGGGGGAAGAATACCGTCGCATTGGCGCTCGGTTACGGATCACTGTACAATCATTCCTATTCTCCGAATGCTCGGTACGAAGACGAAGGAAGTCAGATCAAAGCGTATGTCGCCGTTCGGGATATTCATCCCGGTGAAGAGATCACCATCAATTACAACGGAAGTCCGGAAGCGACAGATGCAGTCTGGTTTGATGTGGTGGAAGCACCCGTTGGCAGCGGCCGGAAAAAAGTGAGTTCCGCTGAGACGACTCAGGTCAGATCCGCGAAAACTCAACGGGAACGTAAAGCGACGGACAAATCAGCGACGAACGTTCAGGGAAAACGAAAAGCAAAATCGGTCTCCCGAAAAAACAATTCATCGGATATTCGAAAACCTCGCTGAGTCATCAAAGGAAGGTTGGGGAGAGAGGTCATGGGAAGAAGTTTTGAGAATCGCAAGCATGCTATCTTCAAAACGGCCAGTCAGAAATCAAAGCTCTATTCTCGCTATGGAAAACAGCTTTACGTTGCTGCGAAGAACGGTGTTCCGGATCCGGAAAACAATCCTTCACTTCGGCACCTGATTGAGCGAGCGAAAAAAGAGCAGGTTCCGAGCCACGTCATCGAAAAGGCGATCGAGAAAGCTCGCGGTGTCGGCGGCGAAGACTTTGCGTCTGTCCGTTACGAAGGCTTCGGGCCGGGTGGATGCACAGTCATCGTCGAATGCCTCACAGACAACAATAACCGCACGATCACTGATATTCGCAACTGTTTTACACGAACAGGTTCCAAGCTGGGACCAACGGGATCTGTGGCTCACTACTTCGACCACCTCGCTATTTTTTCCTTCAAGGGAGACAACGGCGATCAGGTGTTAGAGGCCATGCTGAACGCTGATGTCAATGTCGACGATGTGGAAAGCGCCGATGGTCGCGTGACACTGTTCGCTCCCGCCAGCGAGTTCTACAAGGCCAAAACAGCACTCGCGGAAGCCTTTCCCGGGCTGGATCTTGAAGTGCAGGAGATCACTTTTCATCCGCAGGCAATGAAGGAGATCAGTGCCGAAGATCTCCCGATGTTCGAGAAGTTCATGAATCTCCTGAATGACTGCGATGATGTTCAGGAGATCTATCACAACGCCAGCGTGCCGGCGTCCGCATGATCAGCCGGCGCGCAGCGTGATTGTTTTGCTGCGCGCCTCAGTTTGATTCAGAGTCTGCCGGACGGATGAGTTCAAAGTACTTTCGAATTGTCTGACGTTGACCGAGAGGGATGGACTCGGACTTCAGGGCCGTTTCATTCAGATACCGATACCGCTCATACTGGTCTCGATAATCACGTTTGACATTCGAGGCGGTACCACCGGGATCAGTCCCGGTGGTCGTCTGGTTGCCGTTCTCCGATTGTCCGATACCCGAGTCACTTCCTGTCAGGTCGAACTGCCGAGATGGTTTGACCGTCGACGCAGGGTTGCCAGCTTCTGCCCCACCGCGTTCGCTCCCTGCAGTCAGGCCTCCACCGTTCTCTCTGCCAGAGCTTTGCAGTTGCTGATCAATCTCTGATCGGTATTCATTCAGGCTGTTCTGCTGTTGCTGGAGCAGCTCCGAGAGTCGCTTTCGATCATGTTCCGCACGGCATTGTGCCGCCAGTTGCCTTGTGGCTTCCTTAAAGCTCTCTTCGTCACCGGAAGCGAGTGACTCTGCCAGATTGCTGACCGAGTCCCTTGCACGTTTCACTTCGTCTAGCCCCTCCCGGCTTTGCTGATCATCGCTTCGCTGGACTTCATCCAGTTGTTGTCTCACGGCCGTGAGCGTCTGCGGTCTGAGGTTTGGCAGCGTTGATGTCTCCAGCTTTTCCGCTGCCAGTTCAAGATTTCCTGCGGTCATCGCCTGTCCGGCACCCTGCAGTGAATCAGCCAGAGTCAATGCATTGCCGGTCTTCTGGATGATTGTTCCGACTGTCGAATTGCAGATCTGTTTCTGAGCATCGACAAGCAGTGCATCCAATTCGGAGAGATCAGCGAAAGTGTCTTCAGGTGTCTTTGCAGACTCCTGCAGATTCTTGAACCTCTCAATAAGAGCAACTGTTAACTCTTCGAGTTTCGGACTCTGCTGTTGACTGAGCAGTTCGAGCAGCGCTTCCAGGTCTTTTTCAAGACTCGCAGACCGTTCAGCAGAAACGTAAACCGCCGATTTCTCCGCGATTGACTCCACAGGCGTTTCCGGCAGAGACGACAGGAGCAATGCGACAAACGCACTCACGATGCCCCAGTTCCACGACCATGGCCTCTGAATCGGAACGACCTTCTTCGGATCGACCGTGGTCAGAAAGGCTTCTGCATCTTTCAACTGCAGTTGCCGGACGGGCGTGCGGTGCTTCAGTTGAGCGAACTGGCAAGCTGTCTGAATGCGATCGCTGAATCCGCACAGATCATCGATCTGCTTCGCTGTTTCGCTGATGGAAGGACGAGTGATGAATTCGATAACGGCACTGATGATTAATGACATCAGGATTGCTGTGAACACCAGACCCGGCGACACCGCGGCCTGCATTGCCAGCCCACCAAATGCCAGCAAACAACCACAGATGCCTGCAACGAACAACCCGAAAGAGCAGGAGTTCCACAGACGCTGAACGATAAAGCGATTCCTGAATGTCCGGACCTGTTTGAGAAGTGTGCTCATCACCGCATCCGGCTCCCTCGCAGATCGAATCGTCGCAGCACAATATCCGGGATGATCAACACTGCTGCCAGAGCAAGCAACCATGGCCAAAGCGGTACTGGACGAATCATCGTCTCAGGTCGTTTCTGAAAGATCATCTCCGGCGACGGGGCGAAATCTCCGCCGGACACGTCAGCAATGATCTTCAGCAGAGTCTCGTTGACCGGCTTGAAACGTAACTCATCACTGAAACTCCTTACGAACCCCCGAGACTGATGTTGAATCATTTCTCCATCCTTACTCACTTCAATGGAGAAATGATAATCCCCTCGCTTTGACGTGTTGACTTCCGTCGAATAACGTCCGGGAGCAATCTGATTCATCGGCCGTTTTGTGCGTTTCAGCACCGGATCAATCGTCGTCAGCAAAACGTCGGCACCGTTGAGAAACTGTTCGTTCTGATCGATAGCATCCAGCGTCAACGTGGTGTTCTCACCCGTTTTCTTCGCAGATTCAGTGATCAGATGAAAGCCGTGGGAATCGTCCGATCGCGTCAAGTGTCGGACCGCCTGGGTCCAGAATTTTCCGAACTGCGGCCAGGAAATCCATTCTGCAGCCCAGCGTGCCTTTGCATCCGATGTGAATACTCCCGTCATACCCAGACCAGAACGCCACCATGCAAGCAGAGGTTCACCATTCTCGGCAGTCAGGATCACTTCACCTGTTGGCATGGCACGCGTTCTGACGTATCCCAGAAGAAACGGGGCGGAGCTGATGTCAATCTCCGCGAGTGCCTGCGAGGAACGAGCAACATTCGCCAGAAACGGACGTTCATCGATGGCAGACTGAGCGGCGGTCAACGTTTCTTTCGCGAAGATCTCGGGAATCTCTGCTGGCTCCGCCGCTAAGTGGTATCTTCCGTTACCAATCGATGCAATGGATTTCAGGATACTGGTGTCTGTTGTTTCTTCTCCGCCGATGGCCACCGTCGACACCGTAATCTTCGCTGAAGCCATCTGTCTCGCCATTGCATCGAAGTCACCGGTGGTTGAAATACCGTCGGTGAGCAGAATCACGTGTTTGAGGCGAGCTTTGGCTGCGACCAGAATCTCGTAAGCCCTGGCCATCGCGGGATAAAGGTTTGTTCCACCACCAGCCGAGATGTCTGCGATGTTTTCTGATATCCGGTTGCCATCAACAACCTGCTGAAGCTCACTCACGACTGTAGTTTCGTCATTGAACGCCACGACGGCGATCTGATCTTTGCTTCCGAGCAATTCGACAGCAGACTGCGCAGCGGCCTTTGCCATCACCAGTTTCTCTCCAGTCATGGAACTCGAACGATCGATCACGAGCACCATTCCGAGAGAGGGCTTATCGTCCTCTTTCTGAAAATCAGATCGAACAGGCAGGATCTCTTCCAGAGGCGTCCTGAAATAGCCTCCCGGGCCGAAGGAATTCTCACCGCCCAGCATCAGAAAACCACCGCCGAGTTCCTGTACCCACGTTCGCACAAGGTCCATCTGTCCCGTGGTCAACGCAGCGGCCGGAACATTCGACAGGATCAGAAGGTCATAGTTCTGGAGCTCCGAAATCGTGTGAGGCATTCTCCGTGGCGACTGAATGTCGACCTGAATGCCCTCATCCTCAAGTGCATAAGACAGCTCACGAATCTGATCAGGATCATTTTCGATGATCAGCACATGTGGTTTTCCAGTGACCGAGATCAATGCAGATTCCGCGTTGTTCTCTGTCACGGTATCAGTGTTGAGCTCCGAAACACTCGCCCGGATCGGAACCATGCGGCCTTCATGGATTGTCTGCTGAAAGCGAAAGTGATTTTCCCCCTCGCGGATCGAACGACGTTCGCTCAGTAACTTCTGTGTTCCGCGATGCAGTTCGAGCGTGCCCTGGTCATCATGATTCGCATGCAGCGTAACATCCACAAAGAATGGTTCTCCCTCGCGCACTTCTGTGGGGACTCTGAGGTCGGTAATCAGGACCTCCGGTTTATCTCGAGGCGGGAGCGGAATGACAGAGACTGGAATTCGACTTCGCGCCACAGCAGCAACTGCATCACCGGATGTTTCATTTCCATCAGTCAGCAGCACAATGTGCGGTACGAATCCCGCCGGCATGAGCGCAGCAGCCGCGTTGATGGCTTTTTCAAGGTTCGTACCTTCAGCCACCCCTGGATGAAAAGGCATGGAATCAACGCTCGCGATCACGGACTTCGCTGAAGACGCAGACACTGATTCGGTGTCCTGGACATTTCCAGGCTCAGTCGCAAACGGCATCACAATGGATTGATTCAATGCTTTCCGCTCTTCCGCCTGTTCTATGTATTCGACAGCTTTCTTCTGAGCGTCAGCGCCCATGCTCAGACTTCGATCCAGAGCGAAGACTACATGCTGCTGGCTGCTCCGATGCAGCCACGTCAGATCAGCGAATGAAAGCAACAGGAGAAGGCACAGCAGAAAACGAACCGCCAGCGACAGCCGCTTCTGAAACTCGGAGAAAGGGCTGAGACGTCGAACATGTCCTGCCCGGAGCAGAATCATGACCGGGATGATCATGATCAGTGCAGCAGGTCGAACAAACTCAAACGGAAACATGTCGGCTGTATTCGGTCAAAGTCAGAGCAAGTGCCATGAGAATGAGATAGTAACGGATCGGAAGGCTCGTCTGCTCGGATGCCTTTGGAAATTCTGATTCGGAAAGACGGATGTCACTTCGAGGACGGAGGTCTGTTTCACGAGCGTCGAGAAGGTTGACTGCAAACCTCGATAACACATCGCTTCCCGAATAACCAACGGCAGAAGACTGATCTGAATCTGGCGAAGCAGTTGCGATCATCGACCAGATTCCTGTCTCTTTGAACGGTGTCAGCATGGATTCATTCAGATCAGTGACGGCCGATGAAGAAGTCAGCAGCCGACCGGTGGGTGACTGCAGCCGCATCACAGATGCACCGAACGTCAACTGAGTCTGCATAGCCACCAGAGCAGCATCGCTCGCCGACACAGACTCCTCAGGCAGGCTGGATTCTCCCGAAAACCACGAAAGTGCATTGGAGATGAGAACCGGAAATACGTTGCGAAAGGCCAGGTCGCTTCGATCAAGATCCACATTCAGTACAAGACATTTTCCTTCAGAACGTTCAATCATCGCATAGAGTACGGTGCCCGCCTGCGACTTCGCCAGAACATTCGGAGGACTTCGAAACCGCAACTGTCGAGCTTCGGAGATCTGCGTCGTCCCCAGTCGGAGATGACGCATCAGCGGTGACTCAGACACGTGTTCGTCAACAACGACCTCCGTAACCGAGCCTCCATCTTCCCAGAGATCGCAGTTGCCAACAGGGTTGATGACGAACAACGGACCACTCGGCAAGTGTTCCGGAATCTCTTTATGCAGCACAAGGATTTCATCCGGAACGACGCCTGAGCGTTGCAGCAGTGTTGTCGATGCGGTGAGGTCGGCAAGTGGGTTGGCTTCAAACACCTTCTCCAGGAAAAGGTTTCCCTTCGTGACAAGATGCACCTTCTGCACTTTTCGGGCTGGCAGGATTGCCCACGCTGTGTCATCCGTCGACAACTGATTGCAGACCGAGGACATGGCTGAGCTTTCGGGCTGCACGTCAGTCAGTGTCGCTCGAATGACGCCCCCTCCCGACGACGCTTTTTCCAGTGATCGCGTCCATAGTTCTTCCGGTGAAAGACTGAGAGGAATGACATCCACCGGAACATTGTCCATCGTGAGCACGACTCGACATCTCACCGCCGTTGCGGATGCATTTCTGACCGACAGAAAAACCTGGTACCCTGTGGGGTCAGCATAGCTGCGTCGCACCTGAAATTGCGTGATTCCGACATTGGAGGCTTTCGTTCCGAAAACACGAAGCGCGACCAGAGGAGAGCGGTCGGCTTTGGGTGACTCTTTGTCTGGATTCTCAACTGACAACTCCTGAACAGTGTGCGCAGGACGCAGGTCAGGAGCACAGCCGTCCGTCAGGACAATGACTTCGCCGTGGGGATGTCGACCGATGAGCTTCTCTGCGAACGATACGGCGGCTTCAGTCTGAGATGAACAATCGGAGAAGGTGATTGATCTCACAGCCTTCCGAAGAGCAGAAGTATCTGTTGTCGTTCCGGCCACTACCTGCGGATTGGGCCCCGCTGTGAGAACAGCCGCTTCGTCTTCAGACTTCATTCCATCAATCAGTGCGATTGCCGAATCCTGAGCAGCTTCCAGTCTGGATGGCCTGATATCCGTAGCTCGCATGCTTGCGGAATTGTCGATCACCAGCACCATCCGACGAGCGGCTCGGCGGTGTGACAGAATGTACGGATCAGCAATGCTCAACACGATCAGGATCAGCAGAGAGATCTGCAGCAGTAGTGAAACCCAGTGTCGAAGTGACTTCCACGGGAAAGGCTTCTGTCCGGCGAGCAGACTGTCATCCCAGAAAACGCCCGTCGAAACGGTCACTCGCCGGCTTCTGATCTTCAGCAGATAAAGAGCTGCGATCGGAAGCACGAGCAGGGCAAGCCAGAAGGCGGACGGAGACGAAAATCCCATAGGTTTCCATCGTTTTCAGGAAACGCAGTCATTCCCGCGCAGGGCGGGAATCCAGAGTCGCAATCTGGTTTCCCGCCCTGCGCGGGAATGACGAAGAACCCGAATTTCATGTTATCGCAAAGCAGCAGACCGTTTCAGAGACACAGAACCTTCTTCAAATCCCTTTCGTGCCTCATGCAGTGAATCGCCGACACTCAGCGTAAATTTGTCTTTGATCACGGAATCAGAGTATACACCCGGCAGCGGTCCTGTGATAAGTATTGTCGAGCCAGTGACTCAATTTCCGCGCGAGTGATTGAATTGTGTTCGTCACTACGACTGCGAGCTGCATCCAGCCAGTCAGGCTGTTCCTGACATCGGCAGAGTACTCCGGACCAGTAGCTGTTGCTTCTCATTTCCTCCTTGATCTGATCGAGACGCGGCTTTACTGCCCGATCGAATTCATCGTCGGTCACAGAACCATGAGCCAGTTCATCCGCGATCTCGGTCACAAGGCGACTGATTCTGTAGACGTCTGCCGATTCCACGGTCAGCTGTGCCGCGATGAATCCAAAGTCAGAAAAGACATCACTGCAGTGACTCTCCACCTCCGGTGAATATGTTGCTCCAAGCTCCTCTCGCACCTTCAGACGAATTCGATCCTTCAGGATCAGGCCGAGCACGGTCATTCGTCTGGCGAGCTTTGTGTCGCTTCCGTCGACGGTCGGCCAGAGAATCGTTGCTGAAGCGGCTGTCGAGTCAGAGGAAAACTTCCATGACTTCACATCGTTCGTCTCGCCAGACTGGAGTCTGCGTTCGTCAGTGAAGTCTTTCTTCGAGACCTCTCGTTCCGGAAGAGTTCCCAGAGTCGCGGCAAGCAGCCCTCTGACGTTCTCGGTGTCGATGTCACCAACTACGGACACTTCGAGATAACCACGCTTCAGCGGCGCTTCGAGCCAGGTTGAGACATCTTTCATCGTGACAGCGGCGAACTCATCTCGCGATGGAAATCCAAACCGAAAATCACCACCTCGAATAGCAGACTGCAGAACTCGCTGTGTCATTCCGTCCGCAGAATGGTCGAGAAAACTGTAGATGTCGTTCAGCTGCGAATGAATCTGTTCGAGAGCGACTGGCCGAAAACCGGGATCTGAGATGTATGCTGTGATCACCTGCAGTAACGTGTTGAGGTCTGCGGTCGTCGATTGTCCTCGAAACAGAAATGCGTCTTCTGCCACCGAAAACTCCACGCGCCACTGTTTTTCAGAAAGCACTCGATTCAGCTCCGCGAAATCATGAGCCCCGGTGCCACCGGAGATGAAAACGGCCTGAGTGACTTTCGGCAGTCCGGGCAGAGATGCCGGTGCTTCCAGAAGACCAGCCCCGAACCGAACGACAACCTGAACATGATCGTCTTCAGATGTTGTCTGCTTGATATTCGCTCGAATGTGATTCCTGAATCTCAGCTGCGTTACCTGCAGGTCTGGTACATCAGTCGCCTCAACGATCTCGCCGACGACACCAAAATCTGTATAAGCGAAACGCGATTCTGCTTCATCAGTGTGAGGATCAACGGAGACGTTTCTGCTGGCTTCCCAGACCTGCCGGATTCGTTCGTTGCAGTCCTGATCTGCAGCGAATCCGAACGAACTTCTCGATGCCCCTCCGAGAACGATATTGAAGTCTTCGGTGCTGCAGATCTCGCGCAGAACCCGGGTACAGTCTTCCGCAGAAATCTCCTTTAACAGCCGTTCGCAGAGTTCCGCATCGCTTCGTGGATGTGTCACAACATGCTGCTTTCCAAGTTCACTCAGCACATGATCAGCCAGATCGGAGGTCGCTCGCGAATCGGCAGTCTCCGCTGCGGTCCGAACGTAGCTGCTCACCTGTGATGCGATTTTCTGAAACTCAGCGTCGGAGAAGCCGAACTGAACGGCTCGACGAAGTTCCTGCTCCATGATCTCAATCGCCCGTTCCCATTCCGAGGGCGAAACCTGTGCTGTCAGAGCCCATTCATCAACGAGGCCGAAGACTTCGGTGCGAGCAGCAGTTGCAGACAGGATCGCTGAACCGGGTTTCTCCAGAAGCGACCTGAAGCGTTCGTTCAGCATAGCATTGGCGAAGATATCGATGCAGGTTTTCTTCTGAGCCGCCAATGAATCCGGCACAGGGACGAGAGGACGTTCAATTGCGACCGTTATTGTGGATGATCCCAGTGCCGGGTCTGCAAACAGATGCGACCTGAAACCGCCTCCCTCAGATACCTTTCCGATCTCGGGAGCGACCGGGGGATTCCCGGGCTTGATGGGACTGAATTCCGCTGCGATCAGTGCCTGCAGGTCATCCGCCTGAACATCACCAACGACCACCAGAAGTGCTCGCTGCGGTGTGTACCACATCTGATGGAACTCGCGGAGTTTCTCCGACGTCATGTTTCGAATCACCTTCCGATCTCCGATCGGCATTCTCTTTGAAACAGAGGTCTGTGGAAGCAGGAAGGCAAGAGAGTCAGTCGTCTGTCGGAACTGGCCGGAATTTCGCGCTGTCGCTTCACTCAGAATGACGCCTCGCTCTCGCTTCACCTGCTCCTCATCCATGGTAAGCCCATCGAGGATGTCGCGGAACCAGTGCAGCGCTTCGCCCATGACAACACGGTCGGTGTTCGGGACTTCCAGTCGATAGATGGTCTCCGTGAACCCGGTGGCTGCGTTCGTGTGTGCACCGAAACTCATCCCCAGACGCTGAAAGAAGCTCACCATCTGTTCGCCCGGCAGTGATCGTGTTCCATTGAACGCCATGTGTTCAATGAAATGTGCCACTCCGCTCTGATCTTCTCGTTCATGAAGCGATCCTGCATCGATTCTCAGACGCAGACTTGCTCGCCCGGGAGACTGACGGTGTGGAAGGATGACATATCGCATGCCATTGTCGAGATGCCCCCAGAACGCATTCGGGTCCGGAGGCAGGTCGCTTCCATCATGCGGCCAGACTGCCTGTTTCTCATCAGTCACTGGAGTGCTGTTTTCGACCACCGTCGATGCCGCGGCAATGTCCGTCTGCGATTCACCGGCGAGCAAAACTGTGATGCGGCAGCTGTCTGAACAGCAGCTCAGGCTGAGACCAAGAAGAGTTCTGAAGATCATCGATTTCATTTTGACATGCTCCTGCGTCGGCAACAGAACGACAGCACCACTGAACAACGAGGCGGTTCCTGCTTCGTCAGGCGCAATGTTTCATGGAATGTGACACGGTTGCTGGAAGTTTTCTCCATGCTGCGATCAAAAAAGGCTGATGTTTGACGTTCAGTCCGAAGGCTGCGTAGAGTACCGAGCACCGTTTATTCAGGAGAATTCATATGAATCGCAGAGAACTTCTGCAGCTTGTTGCTGCCGGTACAACATTTTCCATGCAGAGCGTGCTTGCGGCTGCGAAGGAACGAACTCCGGAAGAGATCGCATCTGACGAGGATTTCTGGGCTCAGATTCGCCGCGAGTTTACCGTGGATCGCAGCGTGGTGAATCTGAACAACGGATACATGAGCCCGGCGCCGCGAATCGTTCAGGAGGCACAGAATCGGTACAACGATTTCACGAACATGGGTCCCTTCCACACGATGGCGAAGCAGCTGTATCCTCAGATCGAAACAGCACGAAGACGAATTGCTGAAGTCGCTGGTGCTGATCCTGAAGAAATTGCGATTACGCGAAATTCTTCCGAAGCCCTCGAGATTGCGCAGCTGGGTGTCCCATTGAAGCCAGGTGACGAGGTCCTGACCACGAACCAGGATTACTTTCGAATGATCAATGCCTTTCGACAGCGAGAACGCCGGGAAGGGATCGTAGTTAAGGAGATTTCAATTCCAGTGCCGTCTCCGGGTATGGATGAAATCGTGCGTCGATTTGAGGAAGCAATCACACCAAAAACGAAACTCATTCTCTGCTGTCACATCACCAACCTGACCGGTCAGATTCTTCCGATCAAGAGAATTGCGGCACTGGCAAAAGCTCGCGGCATCCCGTTAATCGTTGACGGCGCTCATGCCTTCAACCACTTCAGTTTTCGAATCTCTGATCTCGATTGTGACTACTACGGCGTGAGTCTGCATAAGTGGGCGTACGCTCCCTGTGGAACCGGCTTTCTCTACGTCAGAAAATCAAGAATCGCAGAGACATGGTCGCTGATGGCATCCGGAGCTGCTAACGACTCGAACATCCGAAAATTTGAGGAAATCGGGACGCATCCGGCTTCGACGTACAATGCAATTCCCGAAGCCATCGCATTCAATCAGAGCATTGGTATCGATCGCAAAACGGCTCGTCTGCGTTACCTGAGAGACAGATGGGCAGATCGTCTTGAGAAACACCCCCGGGTTCGAATCATGCACAGCAAAGAACTGGATCAGTCAGCGGGAATCGGAAACATCGGTTTCGCAGATATGGATGTGAAGAAGGTTTCTGAGGAACTTCAGGCAAAGTATTCCATCTTCACAGCACCAATTCTTCATCCGGAATTCAGCGGTATTCGCGTTACTCCAAACATCTACACTGAAGCCAGCGAGATCGACTACTTCTCCGACTGCGTGGAGAAAATTCTGAAAGGCTGATCGACGGAATTACGTTTTCGAGTGAGCGGTACGGGCAAGCCGTCCGGTTAAACACACACCGGACGGCTTGCACCCTTCCGCTGCATTTCAATTGGGCCACACTGATGTTGTGCGATGACTCATCAGCTTCACGGTGTCGTCAAAATCCAGATTCTGCCCTGAGTGCTGTCATAGGCGTGAATTGGAACCAATGTCATTGCTGATCAGAATCGATCACCAGAATCGGTATTCGGATTTCGTGTCCTGTTTCAGCGGGCCGCGAGGCGCTACCGTCTGCCTGCAGTCGGACTTCAAGAGCAGATTCCGTGTTGTTGCCGGCGGTATCTTCGAGTTCGGAATCTGCGACGAGCCAGCAGCGTTCGGCCTTCCACGACATTTCCGGAGTAAATTCCCAGACCGTTTCACCATCACTCAGTGCGACGCTCCCCGCAACGTGTCTGCCTTGATCGTCCCGAACCGAGATACAGCGAAGTGCCATCGCGTGATCAATCGGTACTCCGATTTCGACACGAAGCGTCTCTCTTGTTCTCAATTGCGGTACTGACAGCTTCCATGCTGACGGCTTGAGTGACTCCGTCGCTGGCGGTCCGACAGTAAATCGATGCCGAAAGTCCGCACTCAGCTTCACTCCATCTGCATTCGGCCATCCGGCTTTGACTACAAGCCGATAACTTTCTCCGGCTTTCAGTATCGACCCCAGCTGCCGACGTGGCGTCAGCTCCTGCTTCACTCGAGCAGGATCGAGCAGCAGAGTCAGTCGCTTCTGGTCGGCATCCCAGAGCTCTTCGGTCAGTTCGAGGAACGCTCCGTCGAGAACGCATCCACGACTGTCCTGGAGCTCAATGAACCGGTAAACAGAACCCCGACTCATCGGCGTTGAGAAATGCAGATAGAACCGCAGGTGATTCTCCGGAACCGTTCCGCCGGACGGATAGACGTGCTCGACCTTTACCTGTTCGGCAGTCTTCGCGACCGGGATTGAAATGACAGCCGTGACCTGCTTCCACGCCAGCTCACTCCCGGCACCTTCACGTTGACGATCCCGCCAATTCAGACTCACCTCGTAACTCAACCCCGGCATCATTGGATATCGCGGTGTCAGTCTCACGACAGAACCGTTGACAGAATAGCGTCCGCTGAGTGACGGAACCGCCCCTTTCGGCCGGGGTGCTGAAACCGATGATTCTGAAGAGGACTTTGCCACGACGATGGAAAATCGTTGCCGGAATTCCTCAGATCCCGGAGCCGCCGAACGCAGAACATCAAGGTCCACCGATGAAAGACCGTGGGCTTCCACGGCGATCGGTTGTCCTTCATGATCTCGGACAACGTGAATCGACGGCGACAATGTTTCAGATGCGGCTGCATATGGAACAGCCAAAGTGAACGTGAGAAAGCTCCACACGATCACCGCGTTCCGGACTCGCAGCGCAAGTTTCAGGGGAATCGGATTCATCATCGCCGGACTGGATACTCTGCTCCAGACAACTGCGAACTCAGGGGAGGCTGATGGATGTCAGCCGATACTGCCCGGCGTCGTTCTTTGACAGTATCATCCCGGTCTCATCGTTCACCTTGTCGAGTTGTTCAACGCCTCGCAGGTCTTCAAGCTTTTCATACGGCAGACCGGCGGTCTCCTGAATCTTCTCAACGATCGGTGTTTCACGGCCGATTGTTTCGGTCGAGATCTTCATGACACCGCGAGCACTGTTGGCCAGCAGCAGATGATCTTTTCCGTCGCGACGATAAGAAATCAGATCCAGTGGACGATTCTGATTCCCGAGTTCAGCGACTGTCGTTCCCTGAAGCTTCTCACCGTTTTTCAGTTCAGATACCGGAAACTTCACGAGCGGTGTGCAGGTGTACGCGGCAACAATGTTCGGCTGACCGTCGATGATCATCGGAACGAAGGTCCGAACAGGGGCTCGCGTTTCATACTTTCCGTGAGCCCCGTGATAAATTTCCACACTGCTCTGAGCCACATCGCTGTCGAACGGAAAGTTCACAACACGCAGCTTCGATGCGAACTCTTCGTTGGAAAGTCCGGCGATGTAGAGTTTGCCTCCGCTGAAAACCAGATCCGTGACCGCTTCCTGCCGCAGGCTGCGTCCGCGATGATCCTTCGCATCCACTGCTGGAGCGTTGTTGAGCATGACTTTGGCGTGAGCCACATCATCGAGCGGCATATCTTCGATACTGCCGGAACTTTTGATTCGCACGATCGCTGGCAACGCATCTGGACCTCGTCCTCGGGAGACGCTCAGATAAACCGTGTCAGACCCGGGCTGCACTGCAAGATCATTGATCAGAATCTCTTCAGCGGTCGTCCCGAGCAGTGCTGCAATCTTCTGATCAACATCCTCAACGGCAAACTTCTCAAATGTTGCCGGTGTCGCTGGCGAAACTTCCAGTGCATAAATGGCGCCGCCGAGAGAATCGCCGACAAACAGAACCTGATCCGGACCAAACGCCAGAGCCCCAGCGGATTTAATCTCCGGTCGGCTCTCTTTGACCAGTCCCGGCGGACTTGCAAAGGCGGTCTCCACTGAAAAACAACAACTCAGCGCCGCAAGAAACACAGCGCGTCGAACATGGAATCGCTTCATCAGATCGGACTCCTGCACAGAGTGATTGATTCGCCCAGGGAATCAGTAACCGATTCTCTCCGAATCTCCAGACTCGCAAAGACATCGTTGCCAGCTCCACGAACAGTATGGAAACACAAAGTGAAGATTGCAAAGCAACGGGATGACGAATCTGAGTGAAGGGCGGACCGTTGTGCGAAGAACGCACACTACCGCACGATGTGTCCCATCTGGTTCGCCAATGTCGCACTGAATTCTGTGTCATATTCCACTAACAGGAAACTGCGTTTCGTTATTGGCTCGCAGCACCGGGACAGGCAGCATTTTCCCGGCAACAGTCAATGCGATTCAACGCGTTTTCCGACAGGATTGTGCAGGTCTTCGCAATGCGTTGGAACGTGGTGATCGGCGGCCAGATGTTTTCAAAGAGCCATCGCGGATTTGTCGAGTATCACCTGGCCTTGGACGAACGTGAAGGATTGCTCGCCGCCATGGTCGTCCTCCTGCTGCCCGTGATCGCTCTGCTTGTCGCCGGTCACCGACTTCCTCTTCAGGAAAGTCATTGAGATGGAAGCCGCTTAAACGTGAACCGCTTAACAGCGATCTCCGGGGACAACTCAGAAGAAAGTTACCGTCACTCCCGGAATGATCGATGATGTTCCGAAAAGGTCCTGGTTTCAGAGGAAATGCTCACCGAAAGTCAGGGCCTCATCAGTTCGTGTCGCATGCTTCTTCTTGGGAACACCTCGGAGGTCATTCTTCGTATTGAGTTCTCTGCCAACTCGATATGATTACCATCGGCGAGCGGCATCAGTTGCTCAATGGTGGGCATCGATCGAGATACGGACAGACTGGGCTTCATCGGACGGGATCGGCCGGAGTTTATGAAATCGGACATCCTCACGAAGCGATCGTTGACGCTGCTGGTGGTTGAAGAAACACCTCACCTCGCTCCGGCGATCAGCCTGGAACTCCGACATCGGGTGTCATCATTGCTGAATGAAGAGCGATCTGGTTCGCCCACCGGTCGATCCCGGAGGCTTCCTGACTTCGATTTTCCCGACAACTCCACTGACATTCAGCGGGAGGCCGTTGTTCGCAGAGAACTGCTGCAGACGGTGTGTCGCAATGTTGAGCCGAAAGATTTTTCGACGTCTCTGAAGGAGCATGAAGTCTCTGCAGTCATTCTGGATCTCAGAAGATATCCTCGGGAGTCGCTCGTGATTCTCCGAAAGCTCCTGTCACACCATTCTCCTCCTCAGATTGCAGCAACGGGGCCGACGGAGATGAATGAGATTCTCAGCGTTCTCATGGAAGCAGGCTGTTCTCATCTGCAGACCGATTACCCGATGGACATTCCACTGGCTCAGTGGTACGAACGTGTTGTTCGCCGATATCTTCGGGTGAGTCAGCTCGGCGAGTGACCGCAGTCAGGTTTCAACGTTCAGCGTGAAGCAACTGTGCAGTGTTGATTGACACGTGCTTTGTCACACCTTGATTCTGACACAGAACCCCTGTTTTAAAATCTTACAAAGCACTATCGCGTCAGAAAGAAGAAACAGATCGCGGCAAGAATGATTCGGTAGTATCCGAACGGGGCAATTCCGCGTCGGTTCAGAATTCCAACCATGAACCGGACGCTCACAACAGCAGACACAAACGCCGTGACCATCGCCACGGCTGGTGCAACGACGCCGAATCTCGCAACGATCTCAGACCCATGCTTGAGGCCCTCGTACGCTGTGGCTGCACCCAGAGTCATGAGCCCGAGCAGAAAACTGAATTCCACAGCGGACGTCATCTTCATCCCGGCACTGAAACATCCGAGAATGCACGCAAGGCTTCGACTGAATCCCGGCCAGAACGCCAGACACTGCATCAGGCCGACGCCAAACGCACCTTTCAAAGACATCTCGTTCAGTTCGCGACCGGGAGTCGATGCGTTCAGTCGCCCGGAAACGGCAAGAATCAGAATCCCTCCGACCAGCTGAGCCCATGCCACGGACGTGACACTGAAGAGGTGCTCGCGAATCCAGTCGTTGAATAGAAGTCCAATGACGGCTGCGGGCAGAAAGGCAACAATCAGACAGGTCAGCAGGTGAAGTCCATCGCGGCTGCCGCCCAGAACACCTTTCAGCATCAGCTGAATTCTGGAAGAGTACAACAGCAATACCGCGAGAATCGCTCCGCTCTGAATACAGATGGCAAGGGCGTCTGCAGCAACAGTATCTTCGTTCTCTGAAGAGATCCCGGCCATGCGCTGATAGATGAGCAGATGCCCGGTCGAACTCACCGGCAGATATTCCGTTGCTCCCTCGATCAGTCCAAGAACAACCGCCTGTGTCAGTGTCAGTTCACTTTTGGATGGAGATTTGACTGCGTCTGGTTCAGGCGTGACATTCAACTCTTTCGCTTCGCGATTACTCTCGTCTGGTGTCGTCGCCGTTACCTGGCTGCTCAACAGAAAGGCAGCCTCAAGGATCGAATGACCACAGAATGCGAACATCAGAAATACAGCAGCCGTAGCACAAAACTGTCTCATGAATCGTTCAATCCAGCTCGCGGTTCACATCAACAACAATTCGACCGCGAACCTTTCCGGACAGTATCCGATCGGCGGCGTCCGACAGTTCCATCAGAGAAATGACTTCCGTCAGAGTCGACAGGGTCTCGGGAGTCACATGCTCGACGATACGATCCCACAGTCGGGTTCGCAGCGGGGCAGGGCACTGCACAGAATCGACACCGCGGATCGAAACTCCTCGCAGAATCAGCGGCAGGACCGTGGTGTTCAGGGAACTGTCTGCAGCAAGACCGCAGACGGCAACAGTTCCTCCATACTTCATGGCCGACAGCACGGAAGCCAGCAGCGGACCGCCGGCGACGTCAATCGCGCCTGCCCATTGCTCTTTGGCAAGCGGCCGTCCTGGGGGAATTGCAACGGCTTCACGACCGATCACCTGAGCCGCTCCAAGCCCCTTCAGAAACGCTTCCAGTTCGGGACGTCCCGTACACGCTGTAACCTGAAACCCAAGTGAGGAAAGAATCGCTACCGACAGCGAGCCCACTCCCCCGGATGCTCCGGTCACAAGAACAGGACCTCGATCGGGAGTCACTCCACTTTCTTCCAGAGCACTGACGCACATCATTGCGGTTAGTCCGGCTGTACCGAGACTCATCGCATGAAGAAGACTCAGGCCTTTGGGCAGCCGAATCAGCCAGCCAGCGGAAACGCGAGCCTTCTGAGCATATCCACCCCAATGCTGCTCACCGACCCCCCAGCCGGTGAGAATCACATGGTCGTTCGGCTTCCAGAGATCTAAGTCCGAATTCTCGACCACTCCGGAGAAATCGATCCCGGGGACCATCGGGTAACTGCGAATGACCTTGTTGCGGCCGGTCAGAGCCAGCCCATCTTTGTAATTCAGCCCGGAGTAAGCGACTCGAACTGTGACGTCACCTGCCGGAAGTGAAGAATCGGACATATCACGAATCTGGAGGGAATGAAGTCCGTCCACCTGATCCGCAATCAGCGCTTTCCATTCGGAAATTCGCTTCGGCGATGAATCGCTCGTGCTGGCCATTCAGACCCCTGCAGCGGCCGAAGACTGCTGCTGTGCCTCGGACAGGAGTTCACGGGGCGGAAAGCGATCTTTATAACGCCAGCGTTCCCACCATCCGGCTTTTCGAAGCAGCGGGTCGTCACAGCGGACCGTGTGAGCCTTACCTCGACGTGTCTTCAGAAGCACAGAACCATCGCTCAGTGAATCGACCACAATCCAGAATTTATCGACGACATAACCGTAGTCATCACCCATTTCGGCCGGATGCACAGAACGTGCCCGAGGCCCTGGATGCCGACTGCGTTTCTGCATCGTGTAGATCACCCAGTCACCAGGTTTGTAAACAACTGAGGTCAAGGCACGCGCCCTTTCCGGAAAGCCCTCAAAAGACAAACAGACAGGATGCGACACCTCCTGTTTTCAGGTTTCGTTCGCTTTTTATCCAGCCACCCTCATCAGCACAACAGGAATTTAGCGGATTCACCGTCAGGATTTGATCCTCTGCGTACAGTTATGCCACATTTCGGCGAGGATTCTGACCATCCGTTCCTGGAAGCTGCTCAGGCGACGGGATGAAGGAACAGGATTGCCTGTTTTGGCGGCAACCGCACCTCGAAATTGAAACGCGACCGCTCCGCCTGAAGGAACTGTCAAATCCAGGACGGGCTTCTGCTGAGAATCCTGCTGTCACATCTGCAGTGACAGCACGTGACCCGGTTCTGAAACGCATTCTAAAGTCTGCCTGATCAGAACTCCCTTCCCGACTCTCCAGGTCGCCGTTCTTCTGCGCGATTCGAATGATGCCTGCAACGCCGACGTTCGCTGAAGTTTCGTCAATCGCTGATTCGAGTCAGTTCGACGGGTGCATACAAAAATCTCATCTGACTTGCCTGCAGAAAAATTGCCCGGTCATCGCGGTGGTGTAAGTTAATATCAAAGGACGTCAACCACGACGTCTGGACGTCAGACCCCCCTTTACCGATGCGGAGCGAAGTATGTTGAAGAAGCTGATGCTGTGTGTTGTTGCTTACTCACTGATGATTTCTGCAGGAAGTTCAGTTCAGGCTGGCTGCAAGTCAAACGACTGCTGCAATGAATCAAAGTGCAAGACGCCAAAGTTCAAGATGCCGAAGCTCAAGATGCCGAAGCTGAAGCTGTGCAAGAAGAATGACTGCTGCCCGGCTCCAGTGTGCTGCGAACCAGCTCCAACCTGCTGTGCCCCAGCTCCAACCTGCTGCGAAGCAGCGAAGTGCTGCGAACCAGCTCCAGCTCCAACCTGCTGCGAAGCTGCTCCTGCATGTGACAGCTGTTCAGCTCATGCAGCTCCTTCATGCTCAGGTGGCGGTTGCGGTACAGCTGCACCAGCTCCTGTTGCTGAACCTGCTGCACCAGCAGCACCTGCACCTGCTGCTCACTGATCTGACGATCGTTCCGAGCTGAAGCAATATAGACTCACAACGCTGTTCAACTGCGGAACGAATGCCCTTGATCAGGAATATCACTGTTCTGACGAACTCCGGATCGCTGATGAGCCACGTTCATCAGCGTAAGTAGAAGTGCTCGACAACCTGAATACCAGCGAAAGAGACTCTGTCGTCCCCTCCGACAGAGTCTCTTTTATTTTGCGCTCGATCCGGAATCAATCTGCGATTTACCCAACCTCAAGTTCTGCCGGTGCAAGAATCATGGCGACCTCATCCTTGCCGGTCCATTTCGGAAGTTCAGTGCGAGTCGCTGTCCAGCCATGATGCATCAGCCGCCCGGACCGTGACTCAGCGGTTGCATTTCCCAGCAGTCGAATTCGCGCCGGATCGGGAGACGCGTCAAACTTCACAAGACTGTTTTCAGGATCCGTCAGCAACGGTCGAAGCGCAAACTGGCGTTCCAGAACCTGTCCACAGTTTCGATGCAGGTCCCGAACTGCTGCTCCCACCTGAGCATCACTGTAAGCGTCAATCGGTTCCTTGAAAAAGTCGAGGAACCTCGCTTCTCTCTGAAGTGTCGCCAGAAGTGTCAGCGCGTCACTACGGTTGCTGGAATCGACCACTTTCGCAGGCTGTGCGACCCGCTCAGTTTTCTTTTCCGGAATCTGAGCAGGCTCAGACGGAGGAAGAGAACGCTGTACCGCAAAGCCTGCTTCGAGCGCTGTGAGCACTTCCTGCGCAAAGCGACCGCTGGTCAGAACCTTCCAGGCCAGTGCTAATCGACTCATCGAACACAACTCACTTTCAAGCGGCAACAGCGATTACCAGGAACAGCAGTGACGAAGCACGGTACCGAAACTCATCTGACTGAAATACAATCCTGGGACAGAAACGTTCTTCCATCGAAGTTTAAATTCCGGTTGCGACAGTTTTCAGTCTGACAGCCAAAGTCTATTTTTTTTATCGAAGTTGATTTTGCGACGAAAATCTTCGGCGAGCTGCACGTGACAGATCGCAGAACTCTGCTTTCAGCCAAAGATTCAGATTCAGGAATTTCATGATGCTGCCGTTTCGGAAGAACACCGTCGATTGGCCGGCCCATTCAGAACAGTTTCGAAAATGGGTCGCTCTGACAATTCTGATGTTCATCTCTTCCCTGCCGGAGGCGACGGCGGGATGGAAGGCCGGGCTCGCAAAGGCAGTCATCACTCCAGATACCCCCGTCTGGCTCGCTGGATACGGTTCAAAACGCGTCCCGGACGGTAAGCTGCATGATCTCTGGATGAAGGCGCTGGCCCTTGAAGATCATCAGGGCCGTCGAGCCATTCTCGTGACGAGCGACTTTCAGGGCGTACCGAAGATCATGAGCGATCGCGTCTTTGAAGCTCTGAAGAAGGACGGCATCGAACGTCACCAGATCATGATCACCTTCTCGCACAACCACTGCGGTCCGCGTCTTGGAGATGACCTGATCGACTACTATCCCGTTGAAGCCGAACAGGAAGCTCTTGTTGAACAGTACACGACGGTCATGGTCGATCGAATGGTTCAGATGGTGCGAGAATCCATCGGTAACCTGGCACCCGCGACATTGAGCACCGGTGACGGGCAGTGCACGTTTGCGGTCAATCGCCGAAACAATCGCGAAGCAGATGTCCCGGATCTGATTGCTCGCGGAGTCCCTCTTGCCGGTCCGGTTGATCATCACGTTCCTGTGATGAAAATCAGCCGCCCCGATGGTTCTCTGGCGGCGGTGCTCTTCGGTTACGCCTGCCATCCGACAACGCTCAGCTTCATGACGTGGTGCGGAGATTATCCCGGATTCGCTCAAGTGGAACTCGAAAAGCAGCACCCTGGCGCGATGGCGATGTTCGTGAATACCTGTGGTGGCGACCAGAATCCGCTGCCACGTCGAAAAGTGGAACTCTGTGAAAAATACGGTCTGATGCTGGCTGCCGGTGTCGAAGACGCTCTCAGTCAGCCTATGAAACCGGTCAGCGATGGTCTTCGAACATCATTCCAGATGGTTGAGCTCGCTTATCTCGAAGTCGTCACTCCGGAGTTTCTGGACGATGCGGCAAAGAACGCCGGAGGCATCAAGGCTCGCTGGGCAGAACGTCTCCAGAAGAAGCTGGCAGCCGGAGAAACGTTTTCCCCAACGTATCCGTATCCCATCCACGCCTGGAAGCTTGGTCAGGAAACACTGTTCATCGGTATGGGTGCAGAAACTGTTGTCGATTATGCGTTAAAGTTCCGAAACGAATTCGGACTCGGCACATGGGTCTGCGGATACTCGGACGATATGATTGCGTACATTCCGTCGAGGCGAGTCTGGGAAGAGGGCGGTTACGAAGGCGGATCCAACCTTTTCGAGTACGGTCGCCCGGCTCTTCGCTGGGCGGGAGACATTGAGGAACGTATCACAGCGGCTGTTCGGAATCTTGTGACCGAAGTCAATCAGCAGTAACAGGTTGTTCGCTCGTATACTGTGAATTCGACATGCAGTTTCAAGGCCTGCATTTCTACGCGGATTCGTCCAGTCGTTCAGGTAACATTTCTCGGAGTCTCCGTTGTCGTTCGTTCATGTCAGTCCGGGCCGTGCTGCACGAGGATACATTCTCCTGCTGATTGCTGCGATCGCAGGCTTTTTTGCAATTCGCTGGTATGGGGAGAGCATTGTTCGGCAACAGAGCACATCTGTTTCTGAGCAGGCGGCTCCTGAGCGGGCGGCTGCGACAGCATCAGAAGCATCGTCTCCCTCGAACGCGACTGCTGATCACCATGCTGGCTCGAAGACTCAGAAGCCAGTCCGAAAGCACGTCATCGCGAGTGTCCTGACCGCTCTGGTTGTGGTGATCGCCACGGCACGACTGGTTGGTGTCGTTTTTCAATGGATCGGCCAGCCTCGAGTGATCGGCGAAGTCGTCGCCGGAATTCTGCTGGGACCTTCGCTTCTCGGGAGGATCTCTCCTTCGCTGATGACTTCGCTGTTCCCGGATGACATTATGCCTCAGCTGGGGGTTCTGGCGCAGCTTGGCGTCATCCTTTATATGTTCCTCGTGGGTCTGGAACTGAATTCGGAATTGCTTCGTGCCCGTGCTTCGTCAACAGTGATGATTTCTCACGCGAGCATCGTGGTACCTTTCCTTCTCGGATCACTGATCGCTCTGCTGCTCTTCCGCGACTTTTCTCCGGATGGTGTTTCTTTCACGAGTTTCTCGCTGTTCCTTGGCGCTGCCATGGCGATCACCGCGTTCCCGGTGCTCGCGAGAATTCTGACGGATCGCAAAATGGCCCAGTCGGAACTGGGAGTCATCGCGCTCGGATGCGCAGCGGCGGATGATGTGACGGCATGGTGTCTGCTGGCGCTCGTGGTTGGAGTGACTCAGTCAGCCATGTCATCGGCTGTCATCACGGTGGTTCTTTCCGTTCTGTACATCGGCCTGATGATCATGGTCATTCGGCCGATGGTGATCCGCTGGCTGGCGCGAACTGGTGATTCCCGGCCCAGCCGAGACGTCACCGCATGGGTGCTCGTGGCTGTGCTCACGTCATCACTGTTTACGGAGCTGATCGGTATCCATGCGATCTTCGGTGCATTTCTGCTGGGAGCCATGATTCCTCATCAGAGCGAGATCGCTCGAGCCTTTCGACAGAAACTCGAGGATGTCGTCACCATTCTGCTGCTGCCAGCGTTCTTCGCGTACACTGGCCTGAGGACTCAGATTGGTCTGCTGAATGAGACAGATCACTGGATCTATTGCGGGCTCATCATCATCGTTGCAACGCTGGGCAAGTTTGGCGGCACCTTTGTCGCTGCCAAAGCCACCGGCCTCGACAGCCGAACATCTGCCGCACTCGGCATTCTGATGAACACACGCGGGCTGATGGAGCTCATCGTGCTGAATATTGGACTCGATCTGGGCGTGATTTCACCGACTCTTTTTGCAATGATGGTTCTGATGGCTCTCGTGACGACCACGATGACCACTCCAGTTCTGGCGATGATCGGCGCAGGAGAACGCGACAACGCCGAACCCGTCATGCAGAAATGAGGATGCAATGATTTATCACGAAACGTTTGATGACGGTCCTGGTGGCTGGTTCGCCTGGGTGGACAACGCACGCGGGCCGAAATCGCTGGAGTCCGGTGACAGCTGCGTGACTTCCCGAAGTCCCTGGTGGATCGACTATAACCATGCTCCACCGGGGGCCGGTTATATGCACCTGCTTTTCATGTTGATGACAACCGGGCAGCCGGGAGAGTACCTTCGGGAAGTGAGCGGAGAGAACCGTTTCGTTCGTGGTGGCTTCGGGACACGATTCACCAATGCTCGCCTGAAGGTTCGCCTTCGCGGCGAACTGATCGCTCGGCAGACACAAATGCTTCTCCTTATTCAGGGAACACAGAACGGCATCTGCAGCGGCTGGCTGCTCACCGGTCAGCCACTGAATGTGAACAATGAATGGACCGAACAGACAATCACGCTGACTCCGGATGAATCTCAATGGACCTGTCTCGGCAGTCGCCACGATCGTGCCGACTTCTACGGTCACATTCCCCTGCAGACAGTGCTGGGAAATGTGAACACCGACATCCTGCTGGTTCTGTTTCCGCTGGATATCGCTCCCATGGGACCAATCTCCGGGCATCCGGATTCTCTGAGGCCTGAGAAAGACTATCCCGTCTGGAGAAGTCGCCTTCCCGAAGGCTACGTCATGCTGGATGATCTTCAGATCGAGTTCCCGGAATAATTTCTCCCGCGACACTTCAGAAACTCCCGACACCTCTCGAGAGTCGCGTTCAGTCACGGCACCGCATATGACATCTTCGAAATCCCGATCTCTGTCCGCCGCTGACCAGAAATCTTCAAATGAAGAGATCCAGAAACGTTTCGGTGCGGAGGCTCAGCTCTATACCAATCTGGAAACCGGTCAGGTCGCGGTGATGGATTCGCCGTTGTGTCTCAGTCTCGTCACGGAAGCGGCCTCGGCAGCCACGCCTGACGCTCGGGATCTGCTGGAGCTTGGATGTGGTGGTGGAAATTATTCACTGAAACTCCTTCAGCAAATGCCGAATCTGAACGTGACGCTGGTTGATCTCACGCAGACCATGCTCGATCTGGCACTGCCGCGGATTCAGCCCGCCACATCGGGAAAAGTGACCACGCTCCTCGCTGACGTCCGTGATGCAGAACTGGGCGAAGGCCACTACGACATTGTGCTCGCATCTGCTGTCCTGCATCATCTGCGAGAAGATCAGGAGTGGATTTCTGTCTTCCGGAAGGTGTTTCACTCACTGCGTCCCGGTGGTTCGTTCTGGATTTACGATATCGTCGAGAGTCCTCGGTCTGAACTTCAGGCAATTCACTGGCGTCGCTTCAGAGATTATCTGACGTCAGTCGGAGGTGATGCCTACCGTGAAGAACTGTTCGAGCGAATTCGCGTTGAGGATACACCGCGGTCCGTTCCCTGGCAGCTCGAACTCCTGAAGACGGTCGGCTTCAGCGAAGTCGAACTGCTGCATAAGAACTCCTGTTTTGCAGCCTTTGGCGCCATTCGAAGCTGAGCATCGCGACGGCCCCTCCCTTCGGCTGGTGTGATGATCGGGATCACTTACCGTCGCGCTCTGACGGAGCTGTGTCAGCAGATACCGGAGCCTGCTGTTCCAATGGTCGTTCCTTCATCCATCGCAGCATCAGTTCTACGTTATTCAGATACTGTTCGGCAGTTGCCTGGCGACCTGCCTCACGATGTTTCGCCATCACTTCGATCCGATACACCTCTTCACTCTCCGGCTTCGCGGGATCGTTCGTCTGAATCTGCCATTCGCGCAGTGCAGACCGCATTCGCCTGAGCTGTTCCACATGGTTCGGGTCGGCGGCAAGATTCGTCAGTTCAAACGGGTCGGACTGTGTGTCGTATAGTTCCTCACGTGGTCGTGATTCCGCCATGATCATTGACTGAGCGGTGTTGAGTTTCCCGTCCGCGAACAAACGTCTCATCTCCTTCACGATTGGCTTGTTGTCTTTGTATCGGTTCGGCTGCAGATACGGTCGATTCGGAAATCCGTTGGCAATGTATTTCCAGCGATCAGTCCGAACGCTCCGAATCAGGTCCACGGTTTCGTCGGCTCGATCCCTCGCCGCAAAGACGTACTCTCGAGGCCTGTATCCCGAAGAGAGAATGTCTCGTGAGTGCATCGTCTTCGGAACTGGGACCCCAGCAAGGCTGAGTGTCGTTGCTGCCAGATCGATGTGTTCCACGAGGTCGTCACGGACGACTCCCGATGGAACACCGGCCCCCGTCACGATGAGCGGCACGTGAATGCCTCCATCGTAGAGGAACTGCTTTGTTCGAATGTGGCTGATTCCATGGTCCGTCATCAGGAAGATGATGGTGTTGTCGTGAGCCTTTGCATAACGGAGACGCTGCACGACGCGACCCGTTTCCCAGTCGGTGTACCGCACGGCGTCCAGATACTGAGCCCAGTCTTTTCGAATGACAGGATTGTCCGGCAGCCACGGCGGAAGCTGCACTGCAGCCGCATCAGTCACCGAACCAAGGTCTCTCAGAACCTGCTGCGGCCACTTCTCGGAATCACCATTTCCCCGGAGCTTACCTCCACGAAGCTGGACCTGTACGAAGAACGGCTTTTTCTCCGAACTCGCAGCCCAGTGCGTCCTGTCATACGTCTGCGACTCGTCCCAGATGAAGTTGTAATCCGTCTTGGCAACTTCCACTCGGGAATCTGCCTGAAGCTCTGCATCAGTTTTCAGAAAAGCTTCAAGCGTCAGATTGTTGGTGTGATAGCCCGATCGCCGAAGAATGGCCGGGACAAGATCAATACCATCCGGCAGATGAATTTCATGCCCGGGAACACTGGAGCGATGATTCTGTGCACCGATCCTCGTCTGATAACAACCGGTAATCAGCGCCGACCGACTGATACTGCAGATGGGAGCTGTTACAAAAGCTCTGGAGAATCGTGTTCCCGCGGTGGCGAGCTGATCGATGTTCGGCGTCCGGATCACGGATTCTCCGTAACACGAGAAATCTGCCGACATGTCTTCGACGATGATCCAGACAATATTCGGCCGAAGGGGATTCGTTTGAAGGCCGCTCCGCCCCGTGTTTTCCTCGGCACTCTCCGCAGCGCCCGCTGTGTGGATGGAGGCAATTGACAGGAAGCCGGCGAAGAGAATCCTGGACAGTCCGAGACGATGCCCCCATGAAACCGGAAACATAATCATCCTCGCAGCTTCTTCAGTGTGATGCTCCGCAGCGGCGCGCTTCCGCAACAGTC
>JBKDKA010000125.1:0-17365 GCA_046345315.1 Planctomyces sp. | reverse complement strand
AGCGGTGCTGGAGAAACAACTGGCTGAATCCAGAGCCGCGAAGGAGAAATCTCCGGATTCCACGACCGTTCAGCCAGCTTCGCACACTTCGAATGGAACAGCGTCCGGTGCTCCGAATCCCACCACCAACTCTGAACCCGGCCCACCAGCCCCGTCAGTGACACCACCTCCCGCAGATTCACAGGGAGCTGCCTCAGCGCCGTCTGATGCTGCAACGTCTATGGCACCAGCTTCACTCGAATCGACGAAACCGGCATCGCCCGCAGAAGGTTTGAAGTCACCATCGGAGGCCGGACCATTTTCGCCGGGCACGTTCAGAAACTACGACGGCGCTTCTTCCGGTGTCACTGCACCTCCGCCCTGGACGGGAAATACAGGCACCGGCCGAAAGCAGACCCCGAATCGGTCCCCGAAGTGATTGTCACCGAATCGTGTCGGTTGCACTTGGATGGAATCTGATTCTTTCAGATGATTCACTGCGCCAGACTGTTCGAAGCGATGAAACATCGCCCTCAGTTCTGAAGTTGCCGAGCAGAATGTGCCTGGCAGCAACTGAGAACCTCTGAAGAAATAGGTACTCTTGTGTCTCTGGAGAAAGCGGATGCAATCGTCATTCGGATGGTGGATTTCAGCGAATCCAGCCGAGTCGTGACGTTCTTCAGCAGAGAATTCGGGAAATTCGCAGCCCTGGCAAAAGGCGCAAAACGCATCAAAGGCCCGTTTGATGCTGCTCTTGACCTTCTTTCCGAGTGTCGCGTAGTCTTCATACGGAAGTCTGCCGGTTCATTGAACCTGTTGACAGAGGCGCGACTGGTCAATCGTTTTCGACCGGAGACGCCGGATCTGCACCGTGTTTATTCTGGTTATTACGTGGCGGAGCTGCTGCTCGGGTTGACGGAAGATTTCGATCCGGCTCCTGAGCTGTACGATCTGGCAACGTCCACTCTCTCTTCAATTTCTTCTTTATCAACCCATCTGCCCTCAGTGCTGGTTTCGTTCGAGTTACTGCTGCTTCGTCAAATCGGAGTTTTACCGAATCTGTTTGAGTGTGCGGTCTGCGGCGAAGCGACGGACGAAAGTCGTGAAACCGGAAAAGCATACTCTCACTGGGTCACACAGGGTGGTCTGCTTTGCAGTCACTGTCGTCGGGAAGAGTATTCCGGCACCGCAGTCTCTGCGAAGACGATCCGTGTGCTCAGACAGTTGTCGTCGGAAAATTCCGCTCAGAACCCGATTTCTGATCTGGATCCTGTGGTGGCACTGGAGTGTCATCGATTTGCGGTTTCAGCAGTCACGCAGGTGCTCGGACACAAGCCTTCAACACTGAGATATCTTCCGTTCTGACAGACCCTTATCTGAATTCAACCGGAACTGAACCTGACCAGAACCACAACGGTCAGGCAGACCGAAACTCATTACTGACTGAATCATCTCATGAGCAGGATGCTCGGCAGCCGCACGGAAGCCGTCGGTGATCCGCGAATACAATCGCGGAGTCGGCCGAAATCCGTTCATGGTATTGCCGGATCAGTGTTCCGACTGTGCCTGTTAAGCAGCGTCTTCTGCTCGACCGGCTGCAGCATGTGGTCGGGAGAAGATGACTCGACTCTGATGGAGCGAATGCTGGACACCAGTCGCATTCGCGGCCCGATGGAACGACGCCTCGGCTGGGAAGACGATTCACCCCTGGCCCTCGGAGAAAAATTTTCTCCCGAAGCCAGAAAGAAAGTCGACGAAGCAATCGCGCTGGCCGATCGGGGCGAACACGACGACGCGGCGAAGGCCTTCAAGAAACTGGCAAAGGAATACAAGGATTCCTCCATCGGCGAAGAGGCTCAGTATCGACTGGCTGAGTCGTACTATGCCATGGAGAAGTACGCAAAGGCACAGGATGCCTACGATCAGCTGTTCGAAGACTATCCGTCAACTCGATACGTTGAGCCTGTCACTCGCCGGCTGTTTACGATTGCTCAGCAATGGCTGGAAATCAGCGATCCGGTTTCCAGAAATGCGATTCGGCAGGTCAGCAGCACAAACGATTCCGATGCAGAAGATGCGGAGGATGACAAAACACCTCCAAAACCACCGCGTGATC
The DNA here is from genome assembly GCA_046345315.1 of Planctomyces sp. Taxonomy (GTDB): domain Bacteria; phylum Planctomycetota; class Planctomycetia; order Planctomycetales; family Planctomycetaceae; genus F1-80-MAGs062. Next base: position 15,270 of record JBKDKA010000125.1, on the reverse strand, counting down.
CCACGCTGCGATACCGAATCATCCCGAACTTTCATGATCGATCCCGGCCGATCTTCGACACTCAGGGACGTGCTCTGCAGGCGCTGAAATCCATCTGGCTGAACGATCCGATCGGGCCTCGTGCTGCCGATGCGCTCATGATGACTGCAACCTACTATCAGCGCCGTTCGAATTACGTGGAAGCGGACCGATACTACAAGATCCTTCGGGAAGAATATCCGAACAGTCGTCATTTCGAGGATGCATTCGTTCTTGGGTCTCATGCGAAGCTGATGTCCTACCAGGGCGCTTACTACGAAGGCAGTGACCTGGAGGCAGCAGGGAAACTCAAGGAACAGTCGCTTCATCTGTTTCCGGCATCGGAGTCGCGGCAGCAGATTCGCGAAGATCTGAAGCGTGTGTATCTGATGGAAGCGGAACGAGCCTGGGCTCGTGTGCAGTACTATCAGCAAAAAGGGCGACCCCGAGCGATTGCAATTGCCTGTGTGAATCTGGTGACCGACTTTCCGGATACCGGGTTTGCAACTGAATGCCGAAAGATCCTGCGTGGCCTGGACCGTAACCAGCTCAAGGATCTTCCCGAAATTGTTGAGCTGATTGAATCGCTGCCTCAGGATTCGGGACCTGCCGGCACAGAACCTGCCACTGAAAAACCGCGAGTCAAATCCGTCAGCCGGAAGCGAGATATCACCGACGAAGCGGATGACGAAGAGCCGCAGCGTCCACCACGAGCAAAAGATGAATGAGGCGTGATACCGAAGTTTCCGTCGCAGCCGCAAAAGTCTTCTGCCCGTTGGCCTGATGTAACTTGTTTCTGTTTGTAATCCAGCCATATCTCGATTGAACTCATGCGACAGTCAGCCAGAATCAACCGACCGCTCTGCATGATGATTTTCGTCATCATCAGCGTGCTGCCGGCAGGCTGCGGGTACATGATCGGATCGCCGGTCGTTGAGGGAATTCAGACGGTTCATGTTCCGATTTTCAAATCGGATTCGTATCGCCGCAATCTCGATTACCTTCTGACAGAAGCAGTTCAGTCAGAAATCAAAACTAGAACTCAGTATCGACTCGCTGAAGCCGAAATCGCCGACACAATCCTGGTCGGAAAGATCATCGACATTCGCAAGACACCGCTCAGTGAGAATCGATTCGATGATCCTCGTGAGCTGCAGCTGCTCGTGGGTGCTGAAGTGAAGTGGATTGAGCGAAGTACAGGCCGAGTTCTGCAGCAGTATGTGTTTCCTGTCGGCCCGGAGCTGCTCAGGCATTCCTCCCAGGTTTCATTCGCTCCCGAAGCCGGACATTCGCTTGCCACGGCGCAACAGGAATCGACTCGCCGACTGGCCTCACAGATTGTTGATCTGATGGAAGTCAGCTGGTAAAGCGAGTTCTTTGCGTGACAGACCTTCGCGGCCGATCTGACTGACGGAGTGTTTTCCTGTAAGTTCAGCAACTGCAGGGGCGACTGTCCACGTTTTGGAATCCGCTCTACGGCGTTTCCGTCCAGGTGGCGTCAGTCGTGTCCATCAGTCGAGCCAGTACGACGCCGTCGTATCGGACTTCTCGGAGAACACGAGCTCCCTCCGGCGGCGTCTGAAGCGACTTTCGGAGATCCGCAAGGCGATGCATGCAGAGCATCAGTCCTTTCTGCTTTGCGGGGTCGTACAGAAAGGGAACGAGCTTCAGTTTTCGCTGAGCAACGATGGGAACCATGGTTTCCAGATCTGCAAGCTGATAGCCATGCAGCACCGGAGCGACCAGAATCGTGGAACCTTCCGGAACGTCGCTCCAGAAGTCACCATTCAGAGCATCCCCCCAGAAGCTTGCCTCCATTCCGAGCCGCTGAGCGCCGGATGGACCTCCCGCAAGCTCACTGTAATAGCTGATGGCAAACGGACTGAACAATGAGCCGCTCACAAGAAGCCGAAGCGTGAGCACCGCCATCGCAACCAGGCTCAGCTGACAGACCATCGACGTACGACGATTCTGGATTGCCATTGCTGCTCCGCGACCAGCGAGCAGCGCCAGTGATGGCATGGAGCAGAGAAACAGTCGAGTTCCGTCGTAAACCGGAGTTCCCGGCAACGAAAAGATTACGATCGGCCAGACGGCAGAGATCAGCAGGAGAATCTCTCGTGGATCAAGTGCTCGGCGAAATAAGCGAATGCCGAAGCCCAGCGTGACGATTCCGGGAAGTGTGATCAGTGTCATGATGAGCGGATAGTGCCACGGGACATCACGATCTCCGAACCGCTGCCCCAGATACCAGACATAGATGATGGACCTTTCCGACGCTCGATTCAGATATTCCAGAAAATGTTTCTGCGGATCCAGCCAGAGCCAGGGCCAGCAGATGAACATCAGAGCCAGCCCCGCGAGCGCACAGAGAATCAGTGGCCTGAAGGCCTGCAGGCGAAACCGATAGAAGGCCCATCCCGCAATCACAGGGGGATACAGGATGCCCTGCATTTTGGTCAGCATCAGCAGACCCCAGAAAAGCCCTGTCACGATGGCCTGTCGGTCTCGGGGACGTTCTGAACCGGCCCACCACGTGGTCAGACAGATCGTCACGATCAGCCAGGCAAGAGCAGTGGAGATCTCCAGCGTCGCAAGGCGAGCATGTCCGATGAACTGAGGCATCAGAATCAACATCAGCCCGCTGCAGAACGCCGTTGTAAGTCCGTAAGTCCGGTATGACCATTCGGTCAGAGCCAGAACGGTGAGCCCCAGAGCGATGCACCCTGCAAGACGCGCTGCCATCAGATTGACGACGGTTCCCTCGCTGCCGGAAATCAGCCAGCCGAAGAGTTCGTGAGCCGCTCCGATCAGAACTCGCCCGGCTGGAGGATGATCGGGAAGGTAATCCCGGGAACCGAAGATGTCGCGAGCACCATTCGGAGTGAAAAGAAGCGGACCATAGTGCTCCGCAGCCTGAAACAGATAAACTCCCTGAGCGACGTTGAAGGATTCGTCCGTCGTGAGCCCGGGGCCATCAGGCCAGACCGTTTCGGGGCATCCCGGATTGATTCGGCTTCCCGCGACGGCAAAAGCAATCATTGCCAGAACACAGGAAATCGGAGAGAATTTCATGATCGAGTCCTTCAATGACTCCCAGAAAACCGGAATTCGCCAGGCTGCCTGCGTCCACACATCGAAAATCGACGCTTCAGGCTGACCAGAATCAGATTCGGCAAAAAACGTGGTCTGACGTCCGAATTCTGCCGAAGCATGAGCCGAAACTCTTCCGGAACGCACTGGGAATTACGTGTTGCAGCATTGATTGGCAGAGTGGAAAAGGCTAGATTACGGGTTCTCGGTGCATAAATTCTGCAGTCCGGAGTGCGGGGGCACATTGTTTTCCCGCATTTTTTATTTCTGCAGGCGACTTTTCGCCTGATGTTTTCGTCGAAATTTGCAAATCGCTCGGAGGGGGAAATCTCTTCGGCGGTTCAGAGGATGATGGTTGAATGCTGGCGCTCGGCAGGACATGGATGGCGAAAAAAGAAGAGGTCTGCAATCCCAACTGGTTTGTTGTGGACGCAGACGGACATATCGTCGGTCGTCTTGCAACCCAGATCGCCATGGTGCTGATGGGCAAGCATAAGCCGGGGTATACTCCACACGTAAACGACGGTGACTTCGTGATCGTCACCAACGCGGAGCGAATTCGCTTCACGGGTGGTGCGATGGAGCATGCGGAGATTCCGTATCTCTCAACCAAAATGACGAAGAAGAATTACCGTCGCTACACCGGTTATCCGGGTGGTCATCGTGTTCGATCTGCTGTCGAGATGTGGCAGCATCGTCCTGATCAGATTCTTCGCGAAGCGGTTCGTCGCATGCTGCCGAAGAACAAGCTTGGCAGCCAGATGCTGAAGCGTCTGCGCCTTGTTGTCGGACCTGATCATCAGTATCAGGCTCAGGTGCCGAAGCCATTCCCGGCTCACCTGACACCTGACCGAAAGATGGACGCAAAGAAGTCGTCCTGAATTTCACCATTATCCATTTCATTCACCGTTTCGTTTTGAATTCAAAGACAAAAGATGAGCATGGATCCTTCCTCCAGTGATTCCCCTGCAGATGATGTCGACGTACCGGAAGTACCGTCATCAACTCTGCCCGAGTTGTCCATTGGTTCCGGCACAGGTTCGGCCCCCGTCGATCCTGATTACAAGCCAACCATCCGTGGCAAAATCGACCGTTTCGGTGTTGCAATGGGGACTGGTCGCCGCAAGACAGCTGTCGCTCGCGTACGAGTGAAAGAAGGAAGCGGTGAGTTTCTCATCAACGGTCGCAAGATGGAAGAGTTCCTGGCGATTCCGCGAGACCGCGAGAGCGTCGCCGTTCCGCTGAAGGTCGTCGGAAAGCTCGGTCAGGTTGACATCTCCGTGCGAGTCGACGGCGGCGGGACAACTGGCCAGGCGGGTGCGATCATTCTCGGAATCGCTCGTGCACTGCAGGGTATGAATCCTGCATGGCACCATGATCTTGCGGATGCCGGCCTGCTCACTCGAGACGATCGTATGGTGGAACGCAAGAAATACGGTCGCCGCAAGGCTCGCCGAAGCTACCAGTTCTCGAAACGCTGATTTCGATACACTCTTGCAGGCAGTGCAGACTGCCTGCGTCTGATGACAGGATCCCTGCCCGGCATCGTTTGGCCTCGCAGGGATTTTTTTTCGCAGGCCGATGCGATAGACGTCAGCTGTCATCCGCAGCCTGAATAGCGTAGAGCATTTCAATATGCAGGATGCCTACCGTTCATTGATACTTCCCGATCTCCTCGAGATGCTTCAGGAGGACGATCGGCACGCGCTCGCGGAATTCTGTAAGGTGGTCCATCCCGTGGCCACCGCAGAACTGCTTGAGGAATTGACGAACCAACAGGCATGGACCGTCCTTGAACAGGCGGAACTCCCGCTTCGCGTCGAGATCTTTGAACATATCTCTCTGAAACGTCAGGTCGAGCTGGTCGAGGACCTCGAATCAGAGAAGCTCTCGGAACTGCTGGAGCAGATGTCTGCCGACGACCGGGTTGACCTGCTCACAAGGATGCCGGAGGAGACACGCGAACCGGCCCTCAGGCTGATCGCGCAGGCGGAGCGGAACGATATTCGGCGCCTGCTGTCTTATGACGCTGACAGCGCCGGGTCCATCATGACCACGGAGTACGCGTCGCTTCCCGCGAATATCACGGTACGCGATGCGATCAATAGGCTGCGACAGCAGGCCCCCAACAGCGAAACAATCTACTACGTCTACATCCTTGACGAGAATCGCCGGCTCGAAGGACTGATCTCGCTGCGAGAGCTCATTTTGGCTCGGCCGGATGCCATCCTCTCAGGCCTGATGCAGAAGGATGTCATTCGAATCCGTGTGACAGAAGCGCGGGAATCGGTCGCTCAGGAGATCGCTCGATACAACTTTCTGGCCGTGCCGATTGTCGATGATGACGACCGTCTCGTCGGAATCGTGACTCATGACGATGCGATGGACGTCGTTCAGGAAGAAGCGACCGAAGACGCCTATCTGCAGGGTGCCGTTCAGCCGCTCGATGATTCCTACGAAGATACACCGCTTCCGACGATTCTCTGGAAGCGAGGCAGTTGGCTGGTGTTTCTGTCTTTCATGGCGCTCATCAATGCCAGCGTCCTCGAACATTTCAGCGACTCCTACGCACGCCTCACGTCACTCATTGTGATTTTTCTTCCCCTGGTCATGGCCAGCGGTGGAAACACCGGATCGCAGTCGGCAACACTCTTCATTCGCATGCTGGCACTTCGCAGCAGTGAGACGACGGAGACGTCCTGGTTTGGCCCGCATCAGGCGCTGATTGTGCGTGAACTGCTCGTTGCCGTCTGTCTCGGATCAGTGCTCGCGTCACTGGATGCGATTGTTGCGTTCTTCTGTTTTGGGAAGAGTCTTTCCGAATCGCTGGTTCTTGGTGCGACAGTCGTCACCGTGGTGATCCTCGGTACCTCCTTTGGTGCCGTTCTTCCGCTTCTGCTGAGAAAGCTTGGAATGGATCCTGCCATCATGTCCAATCCGCTGATCGCGTCGATTCTGGACTTTCTGGCAGTGACGATCTTCTTTCAGATCGCCGTCATGGTACTTTGACCAGAAGCTCGTTCCTGTGTAGCCTGCCGGATCACCACAGGTGATTTCAAGACCGGTCCTGGCTCACGACGGCCTCGGTGTTTGCCTGCAGATTCTGCAGCTGCAAAGGATACCTGTCTCGATCTTGAAGCGAGCTCTGTGAGTTTCCAACAGTTTTCCCGCAGGTCAGGATCCACTGCCATGCGTCTCCAATTGACGGCGCCTCGAGTTTCCGGAAGCACAACCAGCTTCCTCCGTCGGACTTTGTCTGCGGTGTTTTCGCGTACCGCACTTTCCGCATCCCTCTTTTCGGTGGCAGTTATCTGCGCCCTCTTTGTCGGCGTCGCCGCTGCTGAAGAGCAGCCAGGCGAGAAGTTTCCGGCGGTGTTCAATACCGAAGGTGAAGGTCAGCATCCTCCCACGGCGGAAGAGATGGTGCGGATGATCGAGCTGCCAAAGGGGTTTCACGTCACACTGTTCGCATCGGAACCGGATGTTCAGCAGCCGATCTGCATGGACTTCGATGACCGTGGACGACTCTGGGTGGCCGAGAACTACACATACAGCGGCGGACCGTACGAAAAGAAACTTCGAGACCGAATTGTCATTCTGGAAGACAAGGATGGTGACGGACGTCATGATTCCAGAAAGGTTTTCTGGGATCAGGGCTTTATGCTGACGAGCCTGACTTGGGGATTCGGAGGCCTTTGGATTCTTCACGACGGAACGTTGTCATTCATCCCGGATCGAAACGGTGATGACATCCCGGATTCGGAACCGGTGGTTCAGCTCGACGGCTGGAGCAAAGACTGCGGGCATAACTTCGTGAGCGGGCTCATCTGGGGACCGGATGGATGGCTTTATGGTCGTCACGGAATTGTCGATACATCGAGACCCGGTATCCCGGGAACTCCCACGCAGGACCGACCGGTCATGAACTGCGGTATCTGGCGATATCATCCCGTGACTCGTCAGATTGAAGTGGTCTGCCACGGAACAACAAACCCGTGGGGGCTCGACTACAACGAGGACTGCCAGTTCTTCATGACGAATAACGTCCAGGGGCATCTGTGGCACATCATTCCCGGCGCGCGATTTCAGCGGATGTATGGTCAGGATTTCAACCCATTCAGTTTTGAACTGATGGAGATGACGGCCGACCATTATCACTGGGATACAAAGATGAAATGGACGGATAGTCGCGACGGAAAGGCAAATGATCTTGGTGGAGGCCATTCTCATGTCGGCGCACTGATCTACCACGGTGATCAGTTTCCGAAGGAATACCGCGGAAAGATCTTCATGTGCAATACGCACGGTCGGCGCATCAACGTCAATCGACTGGACCGCGAAGGAAGCGGGTATGTCGGCCGCAGTGAACCGGACTTCATGCTGGTGAAGAATCCCTGGTTTCGCGGGGTCGACATCAAGATGGGTCCTGAGGGATCGATGTATGTCGCAGACTGGTCAGACAACGGCGAATGTCACGACCACGACGGAATCCATCGCACCAGCGGCCGAATCTACCGAATCAGTTATGGCGATGGAAAAACAAACGCCGCTGCAGCCATCAATGCGCTGAAGGATCCTTCCGCTCATCGGAGTCGCTCGGACTGGGCTGGCCGTCATGCTCGTCGAATTCTCCAGGAACGCGCTGCGGCCGGAGAACGCGTCGATGATTCTCCTTCGTTCACACCGCTCAGCAGTGTTCAAGCCTTCCTGTTTCATGCGGCGATCGGGCGACTCACGCAGAAGAACATCATGGATGCCCTGAAGTCACAGGATGAAGTACTGCGAGCTCAGGCGGTTCAGCTTGCTGCCAACACCGCATCTGCTGATGCAGCTCAGCGTACGTCTCTTCTGTCAGCCATTCGGAGCATGGCTTCACAACCGCAATCGGCCAGCGTGCTGATGGCACTCATGTCAGTCCTGCAGAAACTTCCGCATGGAGACAGAACGGATCTGCTGCTGGATACGTTCAGCTGCAAAGACAACGTCACGACCGTCGCCGCAGACAACAAACTGACGTTGATGGCCTGGTACGGAATGGAACCCGTGGCCTCCGCAGACTCACTGCTGCCACGGCTGGATCAGTCGCCGAAACTTCAGAGCTTCATCGTACGCCGTCGTGCTCACGAGATCGAAAAACATCCTGACACTGCCGGAAAGACGCTGAGCTGGATTGCGGAGCGATCTGCCACAGAACCGGCTGCGGCAGCGGCTCTGCTGACAGCATTTCGGTCTGGTCTGGCCGGACGAGCTCGCGTGCCGGCGCCTCCGGAATGGAAGACGATGGAGGAACAGCTCCGGAAATCGGAGGACGCCGCTCTGCGACAGACAGTTGATTCCCTTGCTGCCCTCTTCGGCGACGGGGCAGCTCTGGCGGATCTTCGAGCTCTCGCAGGAAACGCATCTGAAGATCCCGTGGCAAGAGAATATGCTGTGAACGCGCTGGCTCAGGCCCGTGATGCCGAATCCCTTCCGATGTTCTACAACCTGCTGGGAGATCGCGCCATCTACGGCACGGTCATTCGCGCACTCGCAGATTTCGATCAGCCGGGGGTGCCAGCGGAGATACTTGCGCGAATCAGTGGCTTCCGTGACGGTAACCGTTCCGTTGCCATCGACACACTGTCTGTCAGAAAGTCCTCAGCACTCGCTCTGATGGATGCTCTTGAATCGGGTCGAATCACTGCGGATGAGATCTCCGCATCACAGGTCCGTCAGCTGCTGGCCTTCGGAGATGACAGAATTCGAAGCGTGCTGGAATCAAAATGGGGGATCGTGCAGGAAACATCGGAAAGTCGAGCGAAGGCGATGGAGCACTGGAAGCAGACGCTGACTCCGGCGGAGCTCTCGAAAGCGAATCTTGATGCCGGTGCGGAACTGTTCCGAAAATCCTGTGCTTCGTGCCACCGACTTTATGCAGAAGGAAAAACCATCGGCCCTGACCTGACGGGTGCGAATCGCAGCAATCTGGAATATCTCCTGATCAATATCATTGATCCGAGCTCCGTGGTGCCAAAACAATTCACGACATCTGTCGTCAATCTGCAGGATGGCCGAGTCATCACGGGTGTCATCGTTTCTGAGACAGAACAGACGCTTGTGATCCAGACAGACAAGGAACAGCTAACGGTCGAGCGATCTGCTGTGGAGGAGTCAAAGAACACGGGACGTTCACTCATGCCTGACGGACTTCTGGATCCACTGAAACCTGAGCAGGTCCGGGATCTGTTCGGGTTCATTATGTTTCGAAAATAATTCTTCCGGAACCATGAACACGAATCCACAGAATCTGTCGTCGACGTTGTCAGCGACAAATCCGGAACGCATCGTCGTCACCGGCAGTTCCGGCTATTGCGGTCGCGCCGTAGTGGCCGCTCTGCGAAGACAATGGCCGAACTGCAAAGTTCTGGGAATCGATGTCGTTGCTCCGAATGACAACCCTCCGGATGTTTTTTCCAGCTGCGATATCAGCAGCACAGACATCGATCGGGAGTTCGAGCGATTCCGTCCCGACTCGGTCATTCATCTGGCGTTTGTGGTTAACCCGATCAGAGATCGTCAGAGGATGCGGCAGATCAATATCGACGGGACCCGTCGAATACTTTCCGCATCAGCGGCGTGCGGCGTTTCGCGCATTGTGATCGGGTCGAGCGCCACGTCGTATGGCGCGCTGGCTGATAACCCGATTCCTCTGACGGAGTCGATGCCGGTGCGAGCCGGATCCGAGTATCAGTATGCCGCTGAAAAGTGCGAGGTCGAGCGACTGGTGGAGGAGTTTCGAGCAGCAAATCCGCAGATCACTACAGCAACGACTCGCCCATGTATGATCTACGGTCCCGGACTTTCCAACTACCTGACCAAGTTTATTCTCAATGGTCCGGTCATCGTACTGCCGGACGGAAATAACACTCCGATGCAGTTCGTCCATCTGGACGATGTCGCAGAAGCGACCTGCAGAATTCTGGCGTCCGGAGCCAGCGGCCCCTTCAACATTGCTCCACCAGACTGGTTCACATTGCGTGATCTTGCATCAATGAGTGGCCGATTCTGTATTCCGGCACCATTGAAGGCATGCCTGGCATTCACGTCCTGCTGGTGGGCACTTCGACTTCCACTTTATCATTTTCCACCGGGACTCTGGTACTTCATCCGTTATCCCTGGGTGGTCAGTCCAGACCGACTCTGCAGCGAACTGGGGTTTCAGTTCCGAAGATCCAGCGGTGATGTCATCCGAATGCTGCTTCAGGATGCGGGACAGCTTAGAGAAAAGCCGTCGTCCTCCGCAAAGTGACCGCGGAAAATCGCCTCAGAGCAGTGGAGCGGTGAAGGGCACACAGGATTCTCAGATCTCTCATAGGGAAAACCGCAAGACTTGTTTTCGCACGCGGTGCTTTCCCATCGGCCTGCAGCAGCTCCTTACGCAGAGATACTGACACGCAGACGACAGTTCCCATTCTCAAATCCATCTCAGCGTCTTCGCATCTCTGCTTGCCGACACTCAGGCCCCCCACGCGGACATTCTGCTTCATGCCAAAGGTACAATCTTGCACTTGGTGCGATGCTCGATTCGTGTGATTCGCGCTATTCGTGGTTGAAAGGAAACTCACTAAACGGGAAGCTCTTTTTCTGACAGACAGTAGAGTGTCCCTTTTTGAAAGACGTAAGGAACTGAACTGTTCCAATCTCGTCGAGTTCATTCGTGCAATTCGTTTGATTCGTGGTTGTCGACTTAACCACGAATAGCACCAATCACACGAATCAAACATCACTCAGGCGTCGCCTTTGTTGTGCTCCCTCTTTCGAGTGCGGTGGCTCGACACCGCTTTTGCGATTCCGTTTCTTTTCGGGCGCATCAAGGGCCACCCAACTTCTGTGATATGCCGGTTATGTTTTATCAGCGAGCTTTATTGCTTCGACGTTTCCTCAGCCGCACCTACAGCGGCTGACGATTCGTCTCCATGTTCCGGGTTCAATTCCGGATTATTGCTCTCAATTGCGGTGTACAGTTTCAGCAATTGGAGTGCTTTGCGAAGCTGAATCTCAGCAAGCTGTAATTCAACTGTTGCCTTTTCCACTTCGGGGGGATCGATAAGCCCCGCCGTTTGCTGTGCCTTTGTTCGCTCCAGTTTCCCGGCCAAAAACGTCACATTCGCCTCCGCTGCATCAACGTCAAGCTGGAATAATTGCGTTCGAGCCTTGTATGAATCCCATTGGCTCTGCCAATTTTTTAACGATCGCTGCTCATCACTCTGATACTGCACCAACCGTTCCTCGCACATGCGAAGGAGATCGGCTCGAACATCATCCAGCATCTGGTCCGTTGTCGGCACAAGAATGTTCGGTTCAGGGGTCTCTACATGATTGATCACTTTGTTGTCCTCATACTTCTTGCGATCTTCCCAGATTAAGCGGGCAATATCTTCACTGAACTTCTTGCCTCGATAATCCGCACTGGGACGGAGATTACTGCGAACTTCGTTGAACTCTTTCTGAAATTCATCACGGACCACTGAATCCCAGCTTGAAAACGGTTGCCGAAAGATATCGAGGCGTTTCCGTATATCTTTAATTTCTGTCCGAAAACCGGTAACAGCGGATCTCGAAGCGCTCAGCGACTCCTGAATGGATTGCAATTCATCCCAGGAAACAGAGCCCTTTCGTGAGGTCTCTAATTCGGTACCCGTGGGCACTCTGATTGCATTGCCTTTTTCTTCGGTCGGCAGACTAGCGGGGGAATACAAGTCGGGAAGGGTTCCGGTAAGTGCGGCGTCGATGATAGTATGCAGGCTGGTATCGGCGATTTCAGACTTCGCGGTCGTTGCAATATTTTCAGCTTCCTGCTTGCGGTCATTCAGTACCAGCAATGCAATCAGTGTCGCAGCGTCCTTTGCGAACGTTTGAGTACTGAGGGCACTCATATCAAAGAGAGCAGTTTTGCCCATCGCTCCGCCTGCGTCGCTCTGCATCTGCCGCATTCTCCGGAGACGTTCCAGGTCCTGCTGCGGATCGAGAAACTTCCCGCACAGCGTATAGGCTTTCACTTTCACCAGCGACGGCCGGACAATAGCAAACACAAGCTTGGCTGTCGTCGGATCATTCTCTGCCAGCGTTTCAAACATGGCCCTCGTACGTTCGTCGTCATTCAGCACTCGATTGAGCGCTGCGATCTCCATGACTGTATGAGCGGTTTTGGAACCATCGTCAAATCTCTGTTCCGCCTCATCACGCAGCAACTTGAGTGCATCCAGCGCAGGCGGATAATGAGCCGCCAGATCCATCCAGTCATTCAGTGCAAATGACAGCCGAACACCCGTCTGAGCCGAATCGTATTTGAGAGCATTCTCGAAGTACCAGACGTACTTGCTGAGTGCGACGGGGTAATGCTGAGCAGCAGTGTCGGCTTTTGCCTCCTTGAGAATCTCGCCGGGATTTGGGTTCTGAGGGGGTTGCCATTCACTGGATATTGTCAGGCGGGATTGTTTCTCCAGGATTTTTCTAACCTGTCCCCGAAGAGCGTTTCGATCCATGAATCCGACGTTTCGAAACACTTCTTTCTGCAGAACCTCGATCAGGACTGCGGGAACGCTGGCAATCTGCCACGGATTCGAGGCGTTATTCTCTTCGTTCATATTGATGACGACTACGGGAAAGCCCTCCCGTTGAAGTGCTTCAATTTCCTGCATCATCCTTCGGCATGGTTCAGTCCAGGGGACTTGGAAATACTTGATCGTCATTGGCAACCCAGTCACTGCGTCGAGATCCAAAGGAGCCGCCGCGCTGGTGGATTCATCCGTCGATGATTTCCCCAGTAACTCGTCGATTTTCCGGCTGATGATCTGCTCACGCTCTGCTTCGCGCCGCTGAACACTTTTTGCGAGCCGATTCAGGCGGGTTGTCAGTCGTTCGATCTCCGCCAGCTGCTGCCGCTGCCGTTCGTTAAATGACTTTTCGACGGCGTCTTTCAGCTGCTTCGCCAGCTGATTGGCCTGGTGATCGCCGGAAGCGGGATCCGGCGACGCCGGCCCATCAGCAGTCTCGGAGAGTTGTTTCAACTTCGCGGAGAGTTCCAGGACTTCCTTTTCGAGGACGATTTCTGTGTCAGACTGAACTCTCAGAACCTGGTTTAGTGCATTTTCTGAGTCAGACTGATTCCGCCGAAGCTCATTCAGCTGATTTTCGTCCATCGAATAGAGGTAATTCAACTTGCCCCCATACTCAAAGGCGATCGAATGTTCTGAAGACGCCGCCGGATTTTCAGCTTCAGATGCTTCCGAAAGTGTCCGAAAAGATGCCGTCAGCAGGCATGCGCCCAGAAACAACGCGAACACGACCGAAGGCTTCAACCCGGCCGCTGCAGTTATAAACTTCAAGTATCGATGCTGTTTCATTGCTGATCTCCAATGCCTGTGGGTTCGTAAGCATGCAGGAATTCTGGTTTTCCGCCGGGCTTGCCCCGGCGGGAACATAAATGACGGCTACCAGCACCGCCCATTCCTTCGATCTGCCTGCTCGCCGAAGGCGAGCAGGCAAATTGAAGGGGGTAATGGTTCGAGGTTTGGTAGCTGCTCACTTGTTCGCTCCGACCGGGACAAGCCCGGTGGAAGCGGTGAATTGATTGTGCGAGGTTTGGTAGCTGCTCACTTGTTTGCTCCGGCCGGGACAAGCCTGGTGGAAGCGGAGAATGGATAGTTTGAGGTTTGGTATCTGCTCATTTGTTTGCTCCGGCCGGGGCAAGCCCGGCGGAAGCGGTGAAAGATTGCGCGAGGTGTGGTAGCTGCTCATTTGTTCGCTCCGACCGGGGCAAGCCCGGTGGAAGCGGTGAATGGGTGTTTGTGACCCATCCCGAGCTCTGTTGTGTTCCGTCGCGGTCTTCACTTGTCGGCCTCATGCTCCTCCTCCAGTCCGCGAATCCGTGATTCAATGTCTTCCAGTTCTGAAGATACGTCATCGTTCCAGATCGGTTGTCTCACTGAAGACTGCTCGGCCACAGAGGTCTCTGGTGCAGTCTCGACTGCGGGCAATCCAGCGGCAGAACCTTCCGGGCTGACATGCGGCGATTTGTCGTGTTGCCACAAGAAAATCGCCGTCACCATCGCTGCCAGAGCTGCACCACTGCCAACCATCCACCGCCATGACTTCACCGACGGATGCAATACCGGTCGCACGCACGCCACCGGCAGTGGGTTCGAGGCTGGCTGGCGGACGTGGGCGACACATTGTTCAAGAATCTCAGCGGCCGCGGCAGCCGTCGGAATTCGATCATCGGCGTTGCGAGCGTGCAGGCGTTCAATCAGGATGGCGAGCCATTCCGGGGCGTCGGCATGGATATCGCGAATTGGTCGGGCCGATGTTTCGCATAATCGCCGCAGGATCCCGTAACTCGATTCGGCTCGAAACGGAGCACGCCCCGTCGCCATGGCGTACATCACGCTTCCGAAGCTGAACAAGTCGGACCGCTGATCGATGGAATCGCCTCGGGCCTGTTCCGGCGACATATACTGGGGCGTTCCGGCGATGACGCCCGATCGAGTCAACGAGGCATCGTCGACGGCTCGAGCCAATCCAAAATCCGTCAACATGACGCGATCGACGCCTCGTTCCAGCAGGATATTGGCCGGCTTCACATCCCGATGGACAAGCCCCTGAGCATGCGCGGCTGCAAGTCCTCGAGCCACCTGAACAGCGATCTGCAGCTGATCGATCAGTGGAAGTGCGCCCTCCCGATCAATCCGTTCCTGCAGCGATTCGCACGACAGATACGGCATCACCAGCCACGGCAGTCGGGCTGTGGAACTGACAGAGTGAATCGGCATCACGTTGGGATGCAGAATCGCCGCTGCTGCCTGGGCTTCGCGTTCGAAACGACGGCGAGCCGTAACGCTGACTGCCAGATAAGGGGACATCACTTTCACGGCCACGAATCGATTCAGTTGCCCCTGCCAGCCACGCAGCACGATTCCCATGGCTCCGCGGCCGATGATCTCACGAATTTCAATATCACCCAGTCGCCCGATGGACTGCGCGTCGTCACTGGGACTCAGAAACTGAACCGCGAAGTCCGCGTCAAACGAATCATCGTCAGAAACTGCGTTGGCATCTTCCGCTGAATACAGTTCTCCTTTCACCAGCACCGGATCCAGACCTCCGCTCGCCGTATGGTTG
>JBKDKA010000124.1:0-27210 GCA_046345315.1 Planctomyces sp. | reverse complement strand
GCAGAGGCCGACGCCTATCTTGACGACATGGCGCTCGGAGCAAACTTCGCAACGGTCAATCACCTGCTCATCAATGCGCTGGTTCTGGAAGCATTTCAGGAGATTATTCCGGGAACCACCGGTCAGCTGGTGTACTTCATCAGTCACAACATTGCTCGGAAAGAGGTTGTGGACAATCACCTTGCGTGGGTACACCGCAAAGGTGCGACACGAGCATTTCCGGCAGGTCATCATGCACTGAAAGGGACTCGCTACGAAAGCACCGGACATCCGATCCTTCTGCCGGGCAATCCTCAGGCGGGGTCGAGCGTCATGGTGGCAGATGAGGGTGCCTCCATCAGTTGTTACAGCGTCAACCACGGTGCAGGTCGAGCACTTGGTCGTCGGCGAGCGATCCGGGAGCTGGACCAGAAATCGATTGACCAGTCGTTCGATGACCACGACATCCTGAGCAACTGTCGGCAGTATCCGAAAGACGAAGCTCCCGCAGCCTACAAGGACTTCAACGAAGTTCTTCGATCGGTGAAATCAGCGGGGCTCGCAACAGAAGTCGCTCGCCTGAAAGCACGCTTTGTCATCAAAGACGGCGACGCCGCAGATGATTAGTTTCGCTACAGGTGGCTTCAAAACCGGGACTGGCTCCCGACTGGCGCGGTGTTTTCCTGCGAATTCTGCAACTGCAAGGGTGCCTGTCCCGGTTTTGAAATGCGATCTATTGTTGCTGACGGCATCTGGCAGGTACTCGTACTTCTGAGGTCCCAACGGTCCTGCTCGTTGAAGATGCGTTGAAGATGATGAGGCTGTTCGAAAGATTGCCCGTATCTCTTTGCAAGCACAGCGCTATACCGTCCTGGAAGCCGACGGCGGCTGCTATTCGGCAGGCAGAAAGGCATCATGGCGAAATCCACTTGCTGGTCAGCGATGTCGTGACGCCCGAAATGGGGGGGGCGACAACTGCTGGATGCGGTGCGGCAGTTTCGACCCGGTTTGCGTGTTCTGTTCATGAGCGGTTACACCGACGACGCTGTTCTTCTGCACGGAGTTGTCGATGCGACTGATGCGTTTATCCAGAAATCATTCACGCGGCTCAGCCTTGCCAGGAAAGTTCGCGAGGTAATCGACGTCCCGGTGAAGTGACAGCTGCCTCATCAAGCGAAACGCTGACATGATCGCGCAGTCAGCGTTTCCGTTTCACAGCGAGACACCGACGCAGTCAACATCGGGCACAGTCTGGCGACAACGCCTGCGGCCTGCCGTGAAACGATCAAATTCACAGATCGCACAGGCCGTCAGGCATTCTTCGATGGCGTGGCTGTGAATTGCGGAGCATTGAGTTGCCTGCCGAATGCGCGGGCTCGGGCGAGGTCCTTCGCGTTGGGATGCCTCCGATTGATGCCGCCCATGAGCCACAGCGGACCAACGGTATCCCATCCGCGGCAGCAGAATTCACCGATGACTTCAAAGCCGCGTCGCACGAGTCGTCTTCGAAGGGCGTAGTGCTGACACCAGCGAAGGAAGGGAAGGCCAGCTGTGGAAAAAATGAAGACGCGACAGGGACGCGATGGCCACGTTTCGACCAGTTCAAGAAGCGAACGATCGTGGCGACCAAAATAAATGCCGGAACCCAGTCCCAGCAGATCGCATTCAGAGAGATCCACAGTCCTCGCTTTCTCAACGGAATGCACGGTGCCGCTGAGTTCCTCTGCCAGCGTGTCTGCGATGAGTCTCGTGTTATTGTGATGCACCGATTCACAGATGATTTTGATCAACGGCCGCTTTGTCATGGAAATCTGCCGCCAGAAAATTATGGACACCAGTAACGCGAGATGCTTACCGGTCAGTATGCTTGTCAGTCAGGGGATTCAAAAAGGGGACATTGTACTTATTGAAGAAAGTAGAACGTCCCCTTTTCTGCTTCCACCCCCGCGTTTACGTCGCTCCTCCGGAGCTTGAGGTTCTTCCGTGATCACAAACCTCGGGCTGAAGCCCGAGGCTATCGGAGCGCGGCTGCTCCGCAGCCAACACGCCGATTGGTCCTCCTGCGATTCGCTGCGGAGCAGCGGTGTTCTGATAGCCTGAGGCTTCAGCCTCAGGTCACAATGCCCCACAATGCCCAAAGCTGCAGAGCAGCGACGTATTGTAGCCGACGTGAATCAATCACACTTGTCCGGGCCCCCCAATCATGCCTCGTCACGGGCTACATGCTGACGAAACGTTCGATTGTTGCCCGTGTCTCGTGTCTCCGATGCGGGACTGCCCCATCATACTCAGCGCTATCTGGTTTCAGGATAGCCGAAGCGAATGAGACACACTCGAAACCTCATCGGGATCGTTCTAGAAACATGCCCCGGAAAGCCAAAAAGGGACATTCTACTTTATGTGTTAAGTAGAATGTCCCCCTTTTGTGGTTCCCCCCTTTTGTGGTTCCCCCTTTTGTGGTTCGTCCAGCAGTCCTCCGCACCGCAGATAAGCGGGGCCTGTTTCAAATTCATTTGATCATTTTCCTGCCTGATTACTGAGTCGTGATTGCCGACATGTCCATCCAGAACATTTCCCACACATGGCCATCCAGATCCGCCAGGTTTCTGTTGTACATGAAGCCCAGATCCTGCATGGGATTGATATCGGCAGTGCCACCATGCTTCGCCGCCAGTTCGTTCAGGTTGTCCACCGCCGCCCGACCATCGCAGGACAGGGCAAGCATGACCTCGCTGGATGACCTGGGCGGAATCGGTCGACTGGTGAATGTCCGCCACTTGTCGTGAGTCAGCAGCATCACGTGAATGGCTTCGCTCCACACCATGCACGCTGCTGTTTCATCTGTGAACTGCGGATTGTTCTTAAAGCCAAGTGCCTCATAGAACGCAATTGATAACGTGAGGTCGTTTACGGGCAGATTGACAAAGATCATGCGAGACATTCGATT
Source organism: Planctomyces sp. (assembly GCA_046345315.1). Classification (GTDB taxonomy): domain Bacteria; phylum Planctomycetota; class Planctomycetia; order Planctomycetales; family Planctomycetaceae; genus F1-80-MAGs062. Next base: position 24,284 of record JBKDKA010000124.1, on the reverse strand, counting down.
TTCTCCTTAAGTGTAGTTGCTTGCTCTGCCCATCACGAAATGCGCGACCGTCAACGCTTCACCCTCAGGGCTCGATGGGTTGTCGCTCGGAGCACGTAGCAACGTACCGACCGGGGTGTCCGGAAAGATCTCAGCGTAACACGTCGCTGCCTTCACGGCATCGCGGTCGTATCAGAGACGAATCGTGTTCTTGTTTGGTTTCATGCTGGATCACAACCTTTGATCAGAGGTTTCTGATTATTTGACTGATTATCGCCGGGTGTTAGTCGCGATCATGAACTGAAGCCAGTTTCCGTCAACAGTTTCAAGCTCACTCTCGAAAAGCCACGTATTGGCGTCAATGATTTCGATGGTGTCTCGATATTTCCCGATTCCCTTGCCGTCAAACCTGGGCCCTTCCGAGTCCAGCGGAAGTATCTTTCCGGTCGCGTCAGGAACGCCGCGATAGGGCCAGATGTTCGCCATCATTGAGGCGACGAACGTTCCAACATACTGGTTCTGTGCAGGGTCAAATCCCAGCGTCATGATCGACGACCAGGCTCCGTCCGGCGAATCACCGGTGCTCTCGCAGATCAGCCACAAACCGCCGAGCGACCGACATGTCATGACGCCTTGAGCGGTTGACCTGCTGCCATCCGGCATTTTACAGTCGTGCTCGAAATTCCACTCTCCCACAAGCTGATCGAGCCACTGGTGTTCCGGCTGGGGTTTCGCAAACATCTCACGATACTCCTCTTCTGTTCGATTGGGTTACAGAACCAAAAACGAGCTGGTTTTCTGCTGGTCGATTCGGGACCCCTTCGATCGACATCCGATTCCGAAGAATTCACAACCCGGGGGCCATAACTCGCATCTCTGAGCCTGGACAGGCACCCCTGAGGCAGTTCAGGGACTCAAGAGAATGTTTGTGGCGGTCGCCGCTGAAGAAGACCGTCCCAGGATTTCAGTATGGTATCAGAGACTGCGGCCATCAATCAGAACCGGAGTTACCGGTGGTTTCAATAGGGGGACTGGCTCCCTACGGATACGGCGCTTTGCAGCTGATTCTGCAACAGCAAAGTGGCCTGTCCTGGTTTTGAAATACGCACTCTACGGAACAATAAAGAAACTGCTCATCAGTTCTGAGTGGAAAAGCGTTACCATCACGTAAATGACCCGCACTGTTTTGTGAACCAATAATCCAGAGGGACGTCCGATGCAGAAGATCTTATGGTCCGTGGTGTCAATAATCTGCTTATCAAATACGACATCATTCGGACAGGATTCAGCAGAGCGAGCTGATCCGGATCAGCTGCAGCGGCTGACCGAACGACTGGAGAGACAGGAAGACCGCCTGAATGAACTCCTGAGACATCTTTCACCGGATCGCACATCAAATTTTCTTCGCGGGGCGGTCGAGCGTACATCGACGGAAACGTCACACTTCAGACCACTCTATACGATCAATCGTGATGGGACCGATCTGAAGTTTCTGGTAGCCGCTCCCGACATGATCACCACAGGAACCCCGCAATGGTCCCATGATGGAAAAATGATCGTCCTCGATTCTACACCGGTAACCGATCAGGTGGCGCTGAGTCAGATCTGGGTCTACGGCGTGACCGGAGCATTTCGGGGAATGATTCGACATCTGGGAGTCGGCAACACGCCCACGTGGTCGCCGGATGATTTGCAGATCGCCTATATGGTCAATCCCGGAAACCCGGACAGTGTTGCACCGGGGGTCTGGGTCATGAACGCTGACGGGACGAACAAGCGAAGAATCGGTCAGGGCTGGTACACGCGGTGGTCTCCGGACGGACAGGAAATCTGCGTTCAGAATATTGAAACAAATCCCAACAGCCTTCGACTCTACAATCCGGAAACCGGAACACAGCGTGAGATACTCGGTGGTGAAATCGGCGTGATGTTTGGCGGCGCCAACTGGTCCGCGGACGGTCAGAAACTGATCACACTGGTGCAGCGAGACGGCGAGCAGCAGCTGATCACGATTGACGCCAGCGGAGATACGGATTCGATCAGTGTCATTTATCGGGAATCAACAGGAGATCGCACACTCGTTGGTCCTCCGGTTCTTTCCCCCGACGGATCGGAGATCCTGTTTGCAATTCAGGACCAGTCGAACCCGCAGCAGCACACAAGTCGATGGTCCAACACCTTCATCTACTTGATCTCAGCCGACGGCAGTTCCGAACCGCGCCTTCTGGAAGGTCAGAAGATCGGCCGGATCAATCGGAGCTACGACTGGCACCCGGATGGCTCAAAGATCATCTTCTCCAGCGAACGCTGAATACAGACGAGGCCAGTTCGGAAACATCCTGTCGGCCGGCACTCAATTGACGAGCCTGAGTGTAACAAAGATTCTTATCCGGTAGTTCTCGTAACCTCAGAACTCACGTCAGTCGTTAATTCCGTCGTGTTCCGAGCATCAGAGCACCTCGCTCCGGTCAATGTGTCCGGAGCCGAGAAGGACGGGGTAATCCCAAAGGGTACATTCTAATTTAGCTGTTAAGTAGAATGTGCCACGTTAGTGGTGCCCGAAGTCAGAAGAATAGATTGAGTCCCCGTCGACCTCACGCCGGTAGTATGTTCACTGAGCGCTACCGTCGACCTTGCGTCGGCGGACGCCATACCTTTCAGCCACCAACACGATGAATATGCTTCTCGTGGGTCTCCGTCTCGCTGGCCCAGGCGGAACCGGCGATATTGGGCAACAGAAAACTCGATTCGCTGCTTCCGCCCGGATAAACCGGACGGAGAGCTCGCCGTCGCAGGCCTTTCTGTAGCTGGCAATTGTACCTCCGCCGGCGCGAGGCCGACGGAAGGCTGTCGTCATTGTGGTGTGATGAATCTCGGCGTGACGAAAACGACCTGACGGGCAATCGAGTCGAAAAGTCAGTAATTACTGACTCGAACGACGACGGTATCTTTTCCGCCGCGACGGATGAAGATACCGTACACCACGTACACGTCGGGTGACACCGCTGCGGCTTTCGTCTAAGGTGCGATGCGCCAGGTGCTATCAGGGCTCAGGGGACGGAGATTCCATTGCTTTGCATCGTCACGGTCATGCTGCTGATGGCCGGGAAGTTCCTGGTGGAAAAAAAGCCGAGCGCTTCTCCGCTTGCCGTGCCGGCAGGGTGGGGTGGCGAAACAATTCAACTTCCACCGGGATTCGCTCCTGATATGAAGCTGAAAGGGGTTGAACATATTCGGTATTCCCGAGGGATGATGAATCCAAAGAGGCCACAAACGCAGTGCCTCGACATTCAGACACGGACCAGGAAAATTGAAAACTCCTCTTCGCCTGCGAATCACCTCAGGCCAGGGACGCCGTAAACTGGAAACAGCTGCGCAAGATTCGTGACGGCTCTTTGAACAAATAATTGATTGCTGAAGCGAAAGGACATTTCAGTGATGACAACCAACCGACGAAGTTTTCTCCAATCAGCTGCCGCGGTAGCCGCGGCAACGTCGCTTCCGAACTGGTACCTGAACGAGTTGGCTCAATCAGCCGCTGCAGCAACTGTAGCGGACGATCAACCGGCGATCGCGCTGATCGGTTGTGGAGGCATGGGAAGGGGCGATGCAAAAAATGCTTCGCGATTCGGACGAATTGTCGCCCTGTGTGATGTTGATGACAGCCGTCTGGCCGAAGCGAAGAAGCTCTGGCCAAACGCACAGACCTACAAAGATTTTCGGAAGGTGATGGATCGATCTGACATTCAGGTTGTCATTTGCGGCACCGTTGATCACTGGCACACGCTTGTCTCGCTGGCTGCATTGCGGTCGAAGAAAGACGTCTACTGCGAGAAGCCCCTGACACTCACAGTTGAAGAGGGGCAGCACCTCGTGTCTGCCGTTCGCGCCACCGGTGGCATCCTGCAGACGGGCAGTCAGCAGCGAAGTGACAGGAACTTCCGGCTGGCCTGCGAACTTGTGCGGAACGGACGCATTGGAAAACTGAAGCACATTTCTGTCTGGCTGCCACGTGGGCGACGAGAAGGCCCGTTCGCGAAGTCGGCTGCTCCGTCTGGTTTCGACTGGAATATGTGGCAGGGACCAACACCTGAGGTTGAATATGTTCGAGAGCGAACGCATATCACGTTCAGGTACTGGTGGGACTACTCCGGCGGCACGATGACCGACTGGGGAGCACACCACAACGATATAGCGCTGTGGGGGCTCGGACTTGAACGCAGCGGACCAGTATCAATCGAAGCCAAACCGCTGGTCACAATGGTACCGGATGGATTCAATGCGTTCAGTGAATACTCGGTCAACTATTCCTATGCCAACGGAGTAACGCATTCATGCCAAAGCACAGCGGCCAATGAATGGAATGGCTCCGTCGCAGATCCAAAAGGTCAGCAGCATGGCGTGAAGTTTGAAGGAACCGATGGCTGGATCTGGGTTACACGCGGCTCGATTGAAGCGAGCAATCCGGAGTTTCTGACGACACCACTGGCGGCCGATGCGAATCGACTCTACGAGAGCAACGACCATATGGGGAATTTCTTCGACTGTATTCGCACTCGTAAGGCGCCCATTTGTGAAGCAGAGATCGGCCACCGTTCGGCGTCGCTTTGCCATCTTGGAGTTCTGTCGCTCCGCCTTGGTCGCAAGCTGCAATGGAATCCCGAGTCCGAGCAGTTTATCGGTGATGACGATGCTGACCGCTGGCTTAAACGTGAGTTGCGGAAGCCGTGGAGTTACGATTCTGTGTGAGCGCGCCATCAGGCCAGAACACTCTGGCTTCCACGCAGTGGTGCAGGGTCGGGAGACCCTCGCACAACAGGGACCCTCGCACAACGGCGGTGTTGTGGCCGGTCTCCGACCGAGCCACCCTTGATTGACTGGCCCGATCTGTTTGTGATTGCTCCTGCAGGCCGCCCGCACAGCTCTGATCGCGCGGCAGATCAAACCACCAGTCGGGCAGGCAGTTCAGAAGTGTGCGATCAGGGCAGAGACGAGAATTGCAGGATTGTGCAGAGTGCAGGCTGTCAGCCGGAGTTCAGACTCCGGAGCATGTCTCCGATGCTCCGATGTGACTCCAGCGGATGCCGCAGCTTTCGATCGACATCAATCTGATAGGTGTTGCGACGGCCCACCCTCGTCACAGTGAGGTATTCGGCATCCACCAGCTCGGAAACGATTTTCTGAACCATTCGTTCAGTGATTCCCACGAGAACTGCGACTTCACGCAGCGTGATTTCCTGATTGCGATACAGACACAGCAGTACGTGAGTGTGGTTCGTCAGAAACGTCCACCCCGCCACTTTTGCAGGTTCCTGCGTCTTTGCAACAGGCCCCCGAATTCGGGAATCGTCTTTTTTTTTCTTTTTCATAACCGCCGCTATTGCCACGAACAGAAAGTTGCGATATTTAATACATGAAATAAAATTCGTGTATCATGTTTCATAACATGTGGGGCGTGTTTCAATGCTGGATGTTCTCCGGATCAATCTGTGTTCACCGCTGACACTGTCGTTTGCTCTGGGAGTTTTCGCAAGGCTGGTTCGCAGCGAACTGTCTCTTCCGCGAGATCTCTATACCGGTCTGTCGATTTATCTTCTCTTCGCACTCGGGCTGAAAGGGGGGGTGGAGCTGTCTCACAGTTCCCTTGCTTCCATCTCCGCGCCAGCCTTCGTCACGATCCTGCTGGGATGTCTGACACCGGTTTCTGCGTATTTCGTCCTTCGCCGACTGGGAAGATTCAGTATCGCAGACTCCGCAGGAATCGCAGCTCATTACGGTTCTGTTTCCGCGGTCACATTCATTGCCGCTCAGCAGTTCACAACTTCCGTCGGGGCTCCTGCAGAGGGCTTCATGCCGACCCTTCTGACCCTGCTCGAGATACCCGGAATCCAGATCGCACTAGCTCTGGGAGCCTTTCAGTTGTCAGCCTCGGCAGACAGTCAGGGAGACGGGGCCGCTAAGACGCTCCGGCGGCCTGCGAGGGAGATCATGCATGAGCTGCTCACTTCCAGATCTATGCTTCTTCTGGTGGGAGGTCTGGTGATCGGGACGGCCGTCGGAGAGGCAGGCTGGAAACCGGTCCAGCCCGTGTTTGAAGGGCTCTTCAAGGGGCTGCTCACAATCTTCCTGCTGGAAATGGGGCTTGCCGCCGGTTCACGAATCGCTGATCTGAAGCAGGCGGGTCTCTTTCTTCTGGCCTTCGGAATGCTGATGCCGATCGTGCACGGGGCGTTGGGGGCCTGGCTTGGTTCTCTGGCCGGACTTTCAGTGGGAGGCTGCACCGTTCTGGCAACCATGGCCGCCAGTGCATCCTACATCGCCGCACCACCTGCAGTTCGAATGACTCTTCCCGAAGCCAATCCGACGTTCTATCTGACGGCAGCTCTTGCGATCACCTTCCCGTTCAATCTTCTGGCTGGAATTCCGATCTACTACGAAATGTCGAAATGGTTTTGCGGCTGATGATGTTCCGCTGGTCAGTTCACGGAATCCACGCCTTTTATTCAGAGGGATTTACGCCAGTGAAAACAGTGCCTCTTTGTCTTCTGACCGTCATCGCGGAAGCGATTCTCAGAGAGCGTCTTATTCAGGATGTCCGTCAGGCAGGTGCTCGCGGATACACGATCACAGAAGCCACCGGAGAGGGCGTCAGGCAGCGGCGAGTCGGTGAGATTCTCGGTGCCAATATTCGTCTGGAGACGATTGTGTCTCCTGAGGTCGGTGAGCGTCTGCTGAGTTTGATTTCTACGGAATACTTCGATCGATATGCAGTGGTGGCTTATCTCTCAACAGTCAGTGTTATTCGCGGAGAAAAATATGTCTGAGCATCTGTCTGACAATCATGGCAGAATCGGTAAGTCATTCGTGTCCCGACGAAATCTGTTTGGTCAGACTCTGATGGCCACAGCCTGCGGAGTTGCCGGGGGGATTCGTCTCTCGAACGTCAGCGCCGGTGATCTGTCCGAGGCTGACTCATCCGAGATTCCTGGAACACCCAAAGAGGCGCTGAAGAGGCTTCAGGAGGGAAATCAGAGATTCGCCGCGGGAAAATCAATGGCGTTCAACCGGGACATCGACCGGGTTCGGGAAGTCGCGAAAGCTCAGAAACCGTTTGCTGCGTTTCTGGGCTGTGCAGATTCCCGAGTGCCGATTGAAATCATCTTCGATCAGGGATTCGGTGATCTCTTCGTGACTCGAATCGCTGGTAACGTCGCATCCAGTGAGAATATCGGAAGCCTCGAGTTCGGAACGCAGATTCTCGGTGCGAAGGTACTTTACGTCCTGGGGCACACGGAATGTGGAGCGGTGAGTGCCACAATGAAGGGCACCGAGGTTCCGGGACAGATCAGTGGACTGTTTCAGCATATTCGTCCAGTCGTCAAAATGGCTGGAGGTGATCTGAATAAGGCGATCGTTGAAAACGTTCGCAACCAGGCAGTGCTGCTGGCGGAGGCGTCTCCTGTGATCTCACAAATGGTTCGTCGAGGGGAACTGATCGTTGCCGGTGGAATTTACGATCTGGCGACCGGAGTGGTCAGTGATGTACCGGTTCACGTCGCCTGACTGTCGCATATCCTGACCGTCACGTTTCCCGAAGTTTGAATCGTGTCCAGTGACGCAGGAAAGCGGTTCAGCCTTGTTTTTCAGAGTCCGGGTTGGTTCCGGGGTTTCCGGATGTCTCCTTCTTTCACGGAATGACGCTGTGCGTTATGCTTCGGACTGGTGTGTCGGCAGATTGTCACCGGCTGGCAGTGAAACGATCCCTGATGTTTCCCGGCTGTGATTTCCTGGCCGGTTCTGTGGGCTGATCTGTCGTCGTTCGATGGCTGCGTATTGATGGAATTCAGGAGACTTCCCCGATTGCGGGTCTCTTTGGAAAGAATGCTGATCAATGAAAGTACCATTTCTGTCTGCGGCGGCAGTGCTGCTGATCTCTGGCTCGGTCATGGCTCATCCTGGGCACGGTGAGCCCGAAGTTTCCGATGGATTGATGCATTACGTGAGCAGTCCACTGCATTTCGTCCCTGTCGTCTGTGGTGCCCTTCTTGTGGCAGTCGTGGTTGCGGGCATTCGGACATTGCGTCGTCGATCGACTCAGAATGTTCGTTCCGATTCTGATCGACGTTGATCCGGTGATTCCTGTCGGCGGAGATTTCGATTCGCATCGTCTGAGCCCTGGTAGATCGCATTTCAAAACCGGGACAGGCACCCTTGCACCTGCAGAAATTGAACGAACACACTGCGTCCAGCGGGAGCCAGTCCCGGTTTTGAAATCACCTGTATAGGAAGGCACGTTGATGGCGGCGAAGCACGGTGATCGGTTTGTTCAGCTCGTGGATTCGGTTCGGCCACAGATTGCGGAATGTACGATCGCCGACGTCGTCGCTCGTCAGAAGAGTGGTGATGCATTTCTGCTCGTCGACGTCCGCGAAGAAAGCGAATTCGCTGCAGCTCGAATTCCGGGTGCGATGCATCTTGGCAAGGGTATCATCGAACGCGATGTGGAAGAAAAGATTCCCGATCCGGCCACTGCGATGGTGCTTTATTGCGGAGGCGGCTATCGCTCAGCACTCGCAGCTCACAACCTGAAGCTGATGGGCTATTCGAACGTCATTTCCATGGATGGAGGATTTCGCGGCTGGAAAGAAGCCGGGTTGCCTGTGGAAAAGTGAATACAGGTGGTTTCAAAACCGGGACTGGCTCTCGACGGATGTGTATTCCCGCAGATTCGGAATCTGCGAGGGTGCCTGTCCTGTTTTTGAAATGCGTTCTAAGGCCGGATGGGCTTTCAGCGACGAACTGTTCGGGACCTGAGTTTCCTGCGTTCTCCAGAGGTTTCCGGAAACGTCAGTGGCGATGGGTTCCCTCCCCGCCAGCCGTCCTGGTTTTGCCAGTCGCTCAAAAAAAACAGATCCGTAGTTGCCAGCCGGGGGCTTTTTGTGTCTGCTGTGCATCAGAACTGCCGGGTTTGAATTCATCCACGATTCGGCAGGTTTCCGGGTGCTTAGTCGGTGTTTTTCAGTCATTGGGGCGGAGTTGGGGGTTATGGATCAGTCAGTTCAATCGTATGCGATTCATTTTGACAACGAGAATCGTTCGAACGATGTGCGTGACACAATCGCTGAGGGGGAGCCGCATTCTCTCAGAACCTTCACTCCCAGTCAGGCCGTTCTGAGTCGTTCGGCCGGAGTCTTCCACTGGACACCGGAAGGGCGTCGACTGTTCGACTTCACCTCCGGAGTACTGGTCGCCAATCTCGGTCATAATCCGAAACGCTGGCTTAAGCGGTTTACCACTTATCTCGGCTGGACGCCGGAGATGATCAGTTCGGATGCTGATGGCTTTGTTCAGGCTGTCTGTATGACGGCGTACAATGCGATCACCGAACTGGAAGCTGATGCCACACGCCGACTCCTCGACAATCTGCACGCCAGTCAGGGTGGTCGCCGACTGGAAACAGTGATGTGGGCGGCTTCCGGATCAGAAGCCGTTCAGAAAGCGATCTGGGCTTGTCTGAAGCGAGATCCATCTCGCCAGAAGATTCTGGCGACTCGATTCGGATTTCATGGAAAGAAAGGTCTGTCAGGTGCCGTGACCGGCTCGGAATCAGATCCGGAACGTGATCCTCGAGTTCACTTCATCAGCTTCCCGCGCGAAGAGTGCAACGACATTGAGCAGCCCTCAAAGGCATTTGATCCGGCGCCATATCGTGCCGAACTCGATCGACTTTGGGCAGAGACAAACGGACAGATCTGCTGTCTGATCACGGAACCGTATCTTGGTGGAGGCGGAAGTTATCATCCGCCGCTGGCATATCTGAAACTGCTGGAGACGTTCTGTCGGGAGCACGATATCCTTTTCATTCTGGACGAAGTGCAGGCGAATTTTGGACGTACCGGGAAAATGTACGCGTTCGAAAAGTACGGGATTGAACCGGACTTTGTCTGTCTCGGAAAAGGTCTCGGTAACGGCGTTCCGGTGAGTGCCGCCGTCGGTCGTCAGGATGTCTGTGATCAGATGGGTTACGGGGCGACCTCTGATACCTGGAGTGCCAATCCGATTTCGTCGGCGGCGGTACTGGCAACTCTGGACGAGTTCGAAGGTTCTGCCATCATCGAACGGACTCAGCAGCTGCATGAGATCTTTCGGAAGGCACTTTGCGAGCTGAAATCAACGGGTGCCATTGTTCGTGTTCGTGGTGAGGGAATGGTATTCGGTATCGAGTGTGGTCGGGTAGGACAGCTGGAGCCGTCTGCGGTGGCCTGTGCCATTGTAGAACGAGCGTACCGCGGCAACAGTGAGAATGACGGGATCCATTTGCTGGGTCCATTGGCGGGATGTGTCATTCGTATCAGTCCGCCGATGTGCATGACTGATGACGATGCTCGCCATTCTCTTCGATTGCTCAAAGAGTTCATCGAGGATGTAGTTCAGAAGAATCGGTGACAGGTTTCCGGGCCGCTTGACTCTGAGTTTTCGAGGCACTGACAAAACCGGGACAGGCACCCTTCTCCCATCGAGCTTTCAGGCGTTTTCAGCCTGGCTGGGGAGCCAGTCCCGGTTTTGTCAGGCGTTCCTGGTGTGATGGGTGTTTGTCTCTGTGGGAGGCGAATCCGTGTCAGCAGAATCCTTGACTCCGAGTTCTTCTGTGGAGGCATTGATTCGCAGCTGCCGGGCGCGGATTCGATGGGTCAGTGCGGTCAGCGGACTGCTTGAGTCGATTCTGACCATTCTGATCTTTCTGACCGTGTCATGTCTTCTGGACTGGCTGTTTCCGCTTTCAGCAGTTTTTCGCTGTCTGCTGCTTGCTGCACTCGCACTTCTGTGTCTGGAGTGTGCGTGGCGTCGATGTGTTCGCCGTCTTGTTGAGAAGATTCCCTCCGACGAGATAGCCGCAATGCTCGATCTGTCAGATCCCGAGCTTCACGAGGGAGTGTCATCGCTCCTTTCTTTTTCCTCGAGTTCTGCAGACAGTTCTTCAAAACCAATCGCGCCGGTTTTTGTTCGTTCGATCGTGAAGAATCTTGAATCCCGGCTTCGCCATGTTCGCATCGCGGATGTGATTTCGGTGAGACCTCTGATTCGGCGGGTGATCTTCCTCTTCGTCATTGTTCTCATCAGTCTGACAGCGTCTCTGATCTGGAAGGAAGAAACGCGGCTGCTGCTGAAACGTCTGATTCTGCCGTTCAGTAATCTGGAAACAGTTGCTGGTTTTGGTTTCGAAGTGATTCCGGGAGACAGCGTTGCGGCCCGAGGTACTCCGCTGACGGTCACAGCAAAACCTGTCTGGCGAAACGGTCGCGCAGGAGAGCTGCCGAAAGATGTGTATCTCGAGCTTCGCGGGTCGGAGGGCAGAACGGACCGTCTGAGAATGCTGTGTCGGGAGAATTCCTCCGATTTTCAGGCTGTGATTCCTGACCTTCAGGACTCCGTGGACTATCGAATCGACAGCGAGATCGTCACCAGTCGCTGGTTCCATCTTGGTGTCGAGGACTCTCCAGAGATTCAAAGTGCTGTTCTGAGTGTTGTGCCGCCTGTTTATACGGAGCAGAAGCCGTTTACAGTCGAGGGAATGGTGGGGCAAATGGAGGTGTTTGAAGGAAGTGAGCTTCGAATTCAGCTCTCCTTCAGTAAGCCGGTTCGTCGCGCTGATCTGCGATGGAAGTCCTCCAATTCGCAGCCACTTCCGTCGGCTGAGGAACTAAAGGTTTCCACTGATGGACGTTCGGCAGAATACGTAATGTCTGCCGTTGGAAGCGGTGACTTTGAGTTCCGGATCGAAGACACGTCAGCGCTTCCGAATCTCCATGAGCCTGAGCGGAGTCTGGTAGCGATCGTTGACCTGCCTCCGGTTCTGGAAGTGACCGGGATTCGGGATGGAGTTGAGCTCCGTCCTGATGGAATCCTGGCTCTTGACTGCAGTGCCTCAGACGATATCGGAGTGAAGAAACTGGAACTTCATCTTCAGCGTAACAACGAAGATGCGTTTGTCGTCGCTGGTCCTGCCCCTGAGACGAATGAACGAAATGTTGAACATTCCTTTCGATATTCGCTCCGGGATCTGAAACTGAACACCCGCGATACGGTTGTTGTGAAAATCTGTGCAGTCGATGGTTGTCCGAAACCGGAACCCCACGTTGTATGGAAAGGTCCGTGGGTTATCAGTGTGAAATCTGACGCAGCCGCACCGGGGACGTCGGAGCTGCGTGAAGAGAATCAGCGATTGCAGGCTGAACTGAAGGCGATCGACGAACAACTGCAGGCAGCAGAGAAGCAGGCTCAGAAGCTCAGCCAGCAGGAATGGAATCAGACGGCAGCGACGGAAGCCGGGGCTGTCGGTGAGAAACTGCAGTTGCTCGGCGGTCAGCTGGGTCGGGTGGGGGAGCAGGTCGCTCAGCATCCCCTGATGAAGCAGCCATCGAATGATATCCAGCGGCTCGGGAAGGAATTGAAAACGGATATCGGTCCCCAGGTGAACTCCGCAGCGAAATCTGAAGAGGGAAGGAAGGCTGCCGAGGGGATCCAAGAGGCGGCAGCATCCGTGGAAGACATTCGTCGTCAGCTCAGTCAGGCGCGGGATTCCATCGGAAAGATCAGTGAGACAGAAGAGCAGCTGGCAGAACTCAGTCAGATAGCTCTGGAGGCAGAACGGCTTGCAGAAGAATCCCGGCAGATGCAGGGTCACGAACAGCCGCCATCAGGTTCATCGGAGAGTTCAGCAGCGAAGCGAAAAGAGCAGATCGCCGCAGATCAGCAGCGGGTGGAGAATGCATTGAATGATCTTCTTCGACGACAGGAAGAACTGCGCCGAGCTGCTCAGCAATCGCAGCTGGACGAGCTGAACGAAGTTGCGGAGAAGGCAGCAAGTATTGCCGACGCTGAAAACAGACTGGCTGCCGCTGTGAAGGATTCTCCTCCGGCGGAATCGAATGGTTCGAACGTCGCTGAGCAGCAGGCCCCCGCGAAAGGTTCGGAGTCGTCAGATCGGGAGCTGGAAGCGGCTCGGACGCTGATGAAAAGGCTGAGTGAACTGGCGCAGTCTCATCGCCGGATGATGACTGCTGACGATGCTGACGATCGGAAAGCTGACAATGGAAGGACAGACGGTCAGAAAGAGGAGTCGGGTCCGGAAGCGGAGGCGATGAACGCGTCTGTGGAACATGCAGAGAATGCCATCGATGCCGCAGAATCCGGGGCATTCAGAGACGCCGCGAAAGAGCTCCGTTCGGCATCCCGGTCTGGTCAGCAGGCGTTTGACGCGATGACGAAGGCCTCTGAAGTGGATGCTGGTGGTCAGCCCGGAGCAGCCGATGCTTCCGGCAAAGATTCCCGACCCGATAAAACGGGGCCACCCAACGAAGCGTCTGAAAAGAAGGCTTCTGATCTTTCGGGATCAGCGGAATCAGGGGGGGCGCAGGAATCAAGAAGTGATGTGGCTCGCCGCCTGAATCGTCTGGCACAGGAGTACGCAAGTCTTGCGAATTCGCTTGAGGAACTTCAGAATCGACCCTCGGTGCGGCGGCAGTTGCAGAGCGAACAGCAGGAGCGGATTTCAGACGCTGCATCGTCGCTCCCGGATCGTTTCAGAGATCTTTCTGAAAGAATGCGACTGCCATCGCTGGGGATGAACACGGAAGCGGAGCAGTCTGCATCTGCTGGTCAGACGGCGGGCGAAGGAAGCGAAAAGGCGGGTGAATCGCTGGGTGCATTTCAGTCTGAAGAGCTGGCAAAGGCCGCCGATTCAGCTCAGCAGGCTGCCGAGAAGTTTCAATCTGCATCCGAACAGGCGAGTCGGATCGGCGAGTCGGCTCAATCGAACGACTCGGTGATTCCATCGGAAGTTGGCCAGAGTGTGGTGGGTGCACTGCAGAATCTTTCAGTTGCGGCGAAGAATATTCGTGAACAGCAGTCGGAGATGTCCGCAGCAGAGAATGGGTCGGCTGATTCGAAAGCATCCGCCGGACAACAGGCTTCCGCTGACGGGGCGGGTGCATCTGCTGGCGAGCCTGGGGCAGAAGCCGATTCAGAAGGATCAGAGTCAGGTGGCGGGAGTCCGAGTGATCGTCAACGTGATGACGGGCAGTCCGGAGGCGAAGGTGGCAGCGAGCAGACCGCCGATTCACTGTCACAGCAGCTTTCGCAGGCCGCTGGTCGGCTGCAGGAAGCCGCAGGAAAGTCACTTCCGCAGTCGGCGTTGCCGGGGCGAATGACGGAGTCACAAACGTCTGGTACATCCGGCGATTCCGGGACAGGGCAGGACGCGCCATGGGACGGACGATCTCCCCGGCGATCAGATCGTTCCGGGAAGCGAGCTCGAAGCTGGGGGCAGCTACAGGATCGTCTCAACGATTCAATTCAGGACGGCGGACAGGAGTTCATCGATCCGGAGTATTCAGAACAGATTCGTCGCTACCGTCGTGCTCTGGCACAGGATCGGACATCCAGTACTTCGACATCTCAGGATTCTACCGTGCTGGAGAAGGGACGCTGATGCGACCACGGAATCTTGATTCGATGCATCTGCCCGGGTGGCTCGTGATCCTCTGCGGACTTTGTATTTCCGCGGTCGTCGGTTCCCTGAGACTCTCGTCCGTGTTGGGAGCGTCTCCGGCCACGGGCACTGTGCAGGAATCGACTTTACCAGCTGATCGTGAAACCGTGTCGGCTGAAAATCCGCAGGTCGAACAGATTGATCTGAGCATCAATCGAGCATTGTCCTGGCTGGCTGCGGAGCAACTGCCTTCCGGTGCGTGGAAGGCTGAAGATTATGGTGAATCGACAGCCATGACGTCACTCGCCGTTCTTGCGTTTCTGGCAGGAGGGCATGTTCCTGACGAAGGACCCTATGGACGTCAGATCTCGCGCGGAGTTGCCTGGGTGCTGGGGCAGCAGAGCGACAACGGAATGCTGTCCGGCAGAGATACGAGTCACGGGCCGATGTACAGTCATGGGATTACCACACTCATGCTGGCCGAAGTCTCCGGGATGCTTTCCGGTGATTCTGCGGAAAGGTGCCGAACATGTCTGGAAAAGGCAGTCCGGCTGATCATCGACGCCCAGAACCATCCGAAACCACTCGCTCATCAGGGCGGCTGGCGTTATCAGCCGACTTCGGAAGATGCGGATTTGAGTGTCACCGCATGGCAGTTACTGGCACTGCGCGCGGCGAAGGATATCGGATGCGATGTCCCTTCCGAGAATATCGATCGTGCAGTTGCCTATCTGCGGTCGCTCGCGGTAGCCTCCGAAGGGGGCTTCGGATACATGGCCGGTCATGGGGCGACCGTGACACGAGCCGGTACCGGAATCGTGGCTTTGGAAGTGTGCGGGGAGCATCGAACTGAAGAGATCATGGCCGCGGCCAGAATGATCCAGACGCGGTCGCTCACTGATCAGGAAGCCTACTTCTACTACGGCGCCTACTACTGCACAGTCGGAATGTACAAAGTTGGTGGCGATGAATGGCTGAATACTCGATCGCAGCTTTATGAGGTGATTCTGCGCCGCCAGCATCCGGCGGGATACTGGCCCACAGGTCCGAGCAGCGAACGTCGAGCGGGAGTGGTCTATTCAACGGCACTCAGCGTGCTGGGTCTATCGATTGAATACGGGTATCTGCCGATCTATCAGAGATGATCGGTCTTTGCGGGCTGCCTAAGCGACGCTGATGGCGAAGGCCGTCGTCGACTCTGACGGATGAACGCGTTATCCACCTCGGTGACTCTGTCCGGATTGCAGAGGCTTTGCAGTGGATTCATCGCCACTCGATCGCGCTTCGGCAGAAACTACCGAGTTCCATTCCCGAATCGGGGAACACCAATTCGATAGTAGTTCCGGCGGCTGTCGGCATTTCCTGCCATAGTCGGAGAATGCTCGCCGAATCCGCCATCACGAAACACCCGGAATGGATCGGGGTGTGACACTGGTTCACGACTGCTCAGGCAACATTGAACTCCCGCTGAGATACCGCAGTACGCTGCCAGATTACTGAATCATTCGAAGCGGACGGATCCGCGCCACAGGATGTGACACTTTCCACTGGAGAGTCCGTTGATGGCGCGACATTTTGTAACTCCTTTACTCTGTGCCGGAATGATTGCCATTGGCCTCGCCATTGGTGGTCATCTGGAATCATTGAGGCTGACACCAAGAGCCAACGCCGTACCCGGGTCGGGACGGAACTCAGATTCGTCCGGTCAGGGAATCGAATCGCTCGTTCATGGCGGTCAGCATATTGCTCAGGTGGCGTCTCAGGTCATGCCATCGGCGGTTCACATTCAGGCTGTTCGAGTTGAGAGCGGTCGGAAGGTGGAAGAAACCGGTTCCGGTGTTGTAATGAAGAGTTCCCGTGGGCGCGGGCTTTATGTCATCACCAACAATCACGTTGTTCGGGGTGCAGAACCGGATCAGATTCGAATCGATACTTCCACGGGTGAATCAATTCATCCGCAGCAGGTGTTTCGAGACGCAGAGAGTGATCTCGCCGTCATGCAGATCCCTGATATCGGAACTCCAACCGGGCGGTGGGGTGACAGCAGCGAGGTTTCCATCGGCCATTTCGTGCTCGCTGTTGGGAGTCCCTTTGGGCTGAGCCAGTCGGTCACGATGGGAATCGTCAGTGCCAAGGGACGACGGGATCTGTCTCTGACCGAAGATCGTTCCGTCATCAATCAGGATTTCATCCAGACTGATGCTGCGATCAATCCCGGAAACAGCGGCGGACCTCTGATCGACATGAAAGGTCAGGTCGTCGGAATCAACACGGCCATCGCATCGAACAGTGGCGGCAACGAAGGAATTGGTTTCAGCATCCCCAGCAATCTTGCCCGCAGAATTTTTGAACAGCTTGTCTCGGAGGGAAAAGTCCGACGAGCGTACCTCGGTGTGGAACTGGACAACAACTTCAATGATGATTCAGCGAAGCGACTCGGGATGCCGCGAGCTCGTGGTGCTCGAATCACCCGTGTGTACAACAATCGAACCACACCAGCGACGATGGCCGGACTGCGAGCCGATGACGTGATCCTCAGCTTCAACGGTACCGAGGTGGTCGATGAGAACCATCTGATCAATCTCGTTAGTCTCGCGGAGATCGGCACAGCAGTGAAGATCGAAGTCTTCCGAGCTCGCCAGCCTCAGATGCTGACGGTACAGCTGACGGATCGTGAAGACTACCGAACGGCAGCTGACGCTCCAGGCACTTTTGAAACTCGGTAAAGATCGGCCCGGCAGGAAGATCTGCGGTTGAATGATGTGGCGCGAGTGGTTCGGTATGTCGAAACCGAATGACTCGCGCCATCTCTCTTTTTCAGGTGATCGCTTCAGGGCTGCGTGGTCGGGAAGATTGAGCGGCCTGGAAGTGAAAGTCCTCAGGGGGACTTCGGCTTCATCGCCTTCCTGATGATGGTTCGGATTTCGTTCAGGCGGGATTCGCGATCTTCAGCATTGTGGCTGGCTCCCGACGTGACTGCGAGTACCCTTTGTTCCGGACTCAGAACCACGGTGCACGGAATCGTGGGCACTCCGAACTGCTGATACAGAACTCCGTCAGAGTCGATTGAGGGATTGATCTGCAGTTTTTGCTCTCCAAGAAACTGCCGTACCGTCTGAGGTGATTCTCCCTCGTTGACCGCGATCAGGACCACTTGTTCGGGAGCGAATTCAGAAGCCAGTGTAAGTGTTTCTCGAAGACTTTCACGGCATGGCCCGAACCATGTTGTCCAGAAGTGCAGGATGATGACCGGCTGCTTCTCTGACAGGCTGACTGTCGTCCCGTCCAGCAGTTTCAGGGCCGGCAGTTCCAGTTGTTGTCCAATCAGTCTGAGCGACTCTGCCTTCCGTGTTTCGTCGACAGGAACATCCCATTCCGGGGCCTTCATGCGAGTCAGTCGCCAGTCTCGAAATGACTGATCAGATTCTGTGTCGGGCCAGTCGAATGAATTGAGTTCCTGAATTTCTCCCAGCCTGATTCTGCATTCACCAAGTATGGAAGATGTTCCGCGAAGTTCATCGCTATCCGACTGACCGGGAGTCATCGTGATTCGAAATCCCTCAGGCGTGATGACTCTGACCTGCTGAATTGTTTCGTGATGAGATGACGCCGATCGGTGCGGAGGCGATACCGTCCCGGAAGCGACATCGGATGTGTTGTTCTCACCCGGTATCACCTCGGAATTCCGATGAAGCCAGATCATGGCCGCGATCTGGTTCCGCTCCAGCCGTATCGGTTCATTTCGTGAAATGAAAGTGATCCGGTCACCGGAGATATCTGTCAGCTTTCCTCGAAGCAGGTCTCCGTTCGGTGCGAGCACCACATGTTCGGGCGGTGACTGCTGCAGTGTTGCCGGAAGGCTGAGCGTCATTTCTCTGGCCTTCTGGTCAATGAACTGGCGAATTGATCCGCCGGCGAGCCTCAGCACTTCAAAGTCCGAAATCTGAAGACCGTCATCCGGGATCTTCACGGACACGGAAGACTTTCCCGATGTCCGGGAGGATCCGGAACCGCGATTGACAACGCTGCCACGGAGTAACAGACCTCGCGATTCTGCAGACTTCATTCGAAGATCAAACGATTGTGCTGCCCGACCGTCAATTGATACTCGAACCTGATCAGCCTGTCTCAGAACCGTGACTTCGGCTGTTCGATCGCGCAGTGTGATAACCCCGGGTGTCGGGGCATTGCCGACTGCGGTTCCTCGGGCAGGCGGCTCCGCTGATCCATCACGCACACTGATTGTCCGGTCACGGCAGTCAAAGGCGATGAACGTTCCCTCGGGGTAAATACTGGGCAGGTCTGTGTAAAGATTCAGTGTCAGCGAGGCTGTAATCTGCTCGCCCCAGGAGAGGCGAAAACGCAGAACATTCCCGTCGAGAAGATCCTTATGGCCGATGGCTTCACTGGCTCGAAAAGTCAGTGTGTCCGGCTGGAGCTCTGCACGACCGACGATGCGCATCCACTCGCTTTCCACGAAACCACGGCGGCCGACTTTCTCGGGGCGATGCAGCTCCACTGCGCGGATCATCGTTGTCGGGATCTGAGTCTCTGAGAACCATGCCGAAGAGACTCGAAGCTGGTCATCAGCAACCTTTTCAATACGGCAGGGGACGATATCTTCTGATGTAAGGTAAACGACATCCGGATGTTCCGGGGAAGCTTCTTCTGAAAACCTTCGGTAGGAATTTCTGACGACTCGAAACGGTCTGCGCATCAGGGGCGTAAAAGATTCCGCTCCCGGGACACGCCAGCGGATCACGGATTCCTGAGAGCTCGAACGCTGTTGATCCGGATGCAGTTTTTCGCTTCTATTGCCAGTGCCTGCAGAATCGCCTTCCTGAAGATTCAGCCCCGAGGGCTGCAATGTTCCGGGCAATGAGGACTGATCGCCGAGGAAAAGTCGGTCGTGGGCATCGGAGACTGGAGTTGCCGCAGCATTGCTGAGTCGATTCAGTCCTTTCGTCTGCGATCGAACTGGCGTCTCTGTGAAGTCCGCACGAATGACCGTGACTGTGTCCGTGATTTCAATCAGTTGCCCGGAAACGATTGTTCCGTCGGTCCAGAATGCTTTTACGGGGCCGGATGCTGCAGGATCCGGCTGTCCTGAGCGGTGCGGAGAAACCGATGTCGGCGCGTCAGAAACGTCCGGGAAGATGCCTCGCACGTCGCTCAGCTTCACGGAAACGTCGGAATCTCGCGTTCTGATTGTCAGGCGATCAGCCGTCTCGTCGACATCCGACAGGAGTCCGAAGTGAACTTTGCCGTCCACCGTGAAGACGCGAGAGTCTCCTGGACGCAGGTCTTCAGAATCGTCGCGGTTTCCCGATGCGACATTCAACCGATGCAGCGTGAGGTCGTCTTTTCCGTTCCGAAGGAGTATTCCTGGCCTTCCCTGAGTCATCTGAAGATTTTCAAGCCGCAAAAGACGTCGGCCAGTTTCCGAATAGACAGACAGGAGTCCCTTTGAGAAATCGATCTGGAAAACCAGATTCATCCGGCGGTCCTGATCCTGAAGTTGCATCAGTTCCCATTCCTGTTTTCCGGAGACAACTCGAACTCGAGAATCTCCCGAAATGATAGCAACAGCTCCGTCGCTCTGACTGCCGAAGGCCAGCTCAAAGCCGGGGTGGCTGCCTGAGCTCAGCGCGATCTCGATTTCCGCCTGTTCCGGGAATTCAAGAGGCAGAAACATCACGGCATCTCGGCGCGTGGTTGAGAGGCTTCCATCGGATTGCTCCTGCCAGCCAGGCGGTGATGGCCACGAGGAGATCACGGGATGACGCCAGTCCCTCAGTCCGTCAGGCCCCGAATAAATTGTGCCATAGTCTTCCGGATGTCGCAGACTGCGAACTCGTTTTCGAGTCAGCCGGATACGGCCATGTCGAGCTGTACGAAACTCCATTTCGTCGTCCGTGAGCCCGGTTAATGCACCGAGGATGACGTCACCGTTGTCGAGCCCGATACGCATCTCCGCGGAATCAGGTGGCTCGCTCTGATCGATCGTATCTGCCTCCGACTGGAATCGAATTCCCGAAACGGAGTTCAGCTGAATCTCCAGAGGTTCGACGAACACCGGAGACTGCCATCGCAGCACAGAATCACTTGCCGACAGCAACCGGCCGGAGAATGAATCACCACCTGGCCATGTCAGCAGTGCTTCTTCTTTTGGAAGATTCTCGGCCGTTCGGGCGACTCTGGTGTCCGAAAGAATGAGCAGTGCGACCACCGCGACATTGACCGCCAGCCGAAGGGCATCCTGGGAAGCAGAGTACTTCGCAGATTCTGAACATGTTCGCATGAGTCAGATTCACTTCATGAGCGGCTCATTTCCGAATGAGCCGCCATTTACGACGAGCAGAAACCTTCACGGTAGTTGATTCCCGGTGCATCAGCAACGTTCGTGTCAGAGAATCCCGTGATTCAATTCCGGCTCTGAGACTGTTCTCCGGCGATTCTGGTCTTTATGTTGTATTTCGTCTGGCTTCAGCGACGCTGTGTTCTGATGACGCTGTAAAGCTGGTGACGCTGTGAAGCGTGTAGATCGCATTTCAAAACTGGGACAGGCAACTTTGCTGTTGCTGAAGTTTCAGGAAAACACCGCGTCCGTCGGGAGCCAGTCCCGGTGTTGAAACCACCTGTAGAGATTTCTGAGAGGTTCATGGATCATGAGACGACCGAGAGTATTTCTGGCGGGGCTTTTTCATGAGACTCATACGTTTCTGGATGGGACAACGCCCTGGTCGGAATTCATGGTCCTTCGCGGTGATGAAATCCTGGCTGTCAAAGGTGAAAGCAGTCCGCTGGGTGGAGCACTGGATGCTGCAGAACAGCTTGGATGGGACATTTTTCCTTCCATCTCAGCAGGGGCTTATCCGAGTGCAATCGGGGAGTACGATGTTTTTCATCGCTACTGGGCGGAGTTTGAGTCCGCTCTGAGCGAATGCGAAAAGCAGGGACCTCTGGATGCTGTCTTTCTCGTGCTGCACGGGGCGATGACCTGCGAGTCGATTTCTGACGTTGAGGGGACTCTGCTGGAACGTCTTCAGAAGCGTCTCTCTGAAGTGGATGCTCGACAGAAGCTGCGAGCCGAATCATCTGATCGCCCCGCAATGAGTCGGATCCCGGTGTTCGGCGTTTACGATCTGCATGCAAACTTCACTCAGCGGATGGCGAACGGGGCAGACTGCCTCGTGGCTTATCGGGAGAATCCGCATGCTGATGCTCGGGAATCAGCGGTTCGAGCTGTCCATCACCTGCATCGAACGCTTCAGACCGGACAGATTCCGCGGCAGATCATGGCGCAGCCGCCGATCATGTGGCCACCCACCGGAACGGGCACCAGTACGGATCCGATGAAGTCTCTTTCGGCATTGGCGCGAACTCTGGAGGCAAACCATTCGGCGATTGTTGAAGTCAGCGTGACCGCAGGATTTTCCTTCGCAGACACATACGACACTGGTGTGAGTTTTGTTGTTTCCACCACAGGTGAAGAAGCGGAAGCCCGTGAGGCACTGCAACAGCTCTGCAACGTCGCATTCGAAATGGCGGAGATCGGGAACGTTGTTGAGGCCCCGGTTGATGACGTACTGGCAGAACTGCCTCGTGATCAACCCGGCTTGATGGTAATCGTGGAGCCTTCGGACAACATCGGCGGTGGAGGCCCGGGAGACTGCACAGGACTTCTTCGGGCGTTCATTCGTCATGGATTCCGGAATTCAGCCGTCTGCATCTGTGATGCGGACGCTGTCAAGAAACTGAAGACGCACCGTGCGGGCGATTTCGTCACGCTTGCGATCGGTGGAAGAGGCAGTCGACTGGATCCGGGACCTCTGGAACTGAACGTGGAGCTTGTTCGTCTGAGTAATGGACTGTTTGAGCTGGTGGATAAACAGAGTCATCTGGCGTCGATGGTTGGTGATCGGTTCGATATGGGGGACTGCGCCGTCGTGCGGCACGAGGGCGTTACGATTCTGCTCACAACGGTCAGAACTCCTCCGATGGATCTGGGCCAGTGGAGACACGTTGGAGAAGAACCCTCAAAGTTCTCCTTTGTTGGCGTGAAGGCGGCTGTGGCTCATCGGAAGGCCTGGGACCCGATTTCGAACGGAAACGTCTGGGTTTCGACGCCGGGACCGTGTTCCAGTGACCTGACGAAGCTGCCATATCGAAAACTGCGGCGTCCGATCTTTCCTCTGGATGCAATTTCGGGCCAGATTCTGAATCAATGAACGTTTCAGCAGGTCTCAAGCTTGTTTCCGGGCTGCGGAAACATTCCAATGCTCGCAGCGCGTCGCGGATTCAATCGGGGATACCGCGCGCCTGTCAGCGGGACCATTTTTTGACTTTCAGACAGGACATTCCAAAATGGCGGCCAGGGTTTTTTACGACGACGACGCAGATCTCAGCCTGCTCAAGAACAAGACAATCGCGATTATTGGCTACGGCAGCCAGGGGCACGCTCAGGCTCAGAATCTGCGGGACAGTGGCTGCAATGTGATTATCGGACAGCGTCCGGGTGGACCAAACTACGACCTTGCGATCAGCCACGGCTTCAAGCCGATGTCAGCCGCCGAAGCTGCTGAAAAAGGCGATCTGATCAATATTCTGCTCCCGGATGAGCTCCAGGGTGATGTTTATCGCAACGACATCAAGCCGAAGCTCAAGCCCGGCAACCTGTTGATGTGTTCACATGGTTTCAATATTCACTTCGGTCAGGTAATTCCGCCGGTCGGAGTGGACGCGGCACTTGTCGCTCCAAAGGGACCGGGGCACCTGGTTCGAAGTGAGTACGAGAAGGGCGGCGGTGTTCCGAGTCTGATTGCTCTGAGCGAAGGTGCTGCTGAATCGTCACGCCAGCTGGCTCTGGCTTACGCCAAGGGTATCGGCGGAACTCGCGGGGGAGTCATTGAAACCACCTTCGGGGAAGAAACCGAAACGGACCTGTTCGGTGAGCAGGTTGTGCTCTGCGGTGGTGTCAGTGCTCTCGTGAAGGCCGGTTTCGAGACGCTGGTGGAGGCTGGTTATCAGCCGGAAATGGCGTATTTCGAATGCATGCATGAATTGAAGCTGATCGTCGACCTGTTCTATCAGGGCGGTCTGAACTACATGCGTTACAGCGTGTCCAACACAGCTGAGTACGGCGACTACACTCGTGGCAATCGAATTGTCACGGAACAGACCAAGGCCGAGATGAAGAAGATTCTCGAAGAGATTCAGTCAGGGCAGTTTGCACGCGACTGGCTTCTCGAAAACCGAGCTGGTCAGGCATCGTTCCATGCGACTCGTCGTCGCGAACGCGGTCACCTGATCGAAACTGTCGGAAAGCAGCTTCGTCGTATGATGAGCTGGATTTCAGCCAAGGAAGTCTGAGAGCTCCGGCATCCGCATAACGCTTTGTCGATAAACAGAAGAGCCTTTCCGAGGATGATTCGGAAAGGCTCTTTTTGTTTGATTTGGCAGAGGTTGTAGGGTGTGACAAGCACCGCGCAGGCACACCAGATTGCAGCACGGATGGTGTGCCTGCGTTCCGCTTGTCACACCCTACAAGGGACATCGAATCAGGAAAAGTGTGGCCGCGAATCCGGCGTGAAGAACTGCCGACAAACAGAAGAGCCTTTCCGAGAACGTTTCGGAAAGGCTCTTTTTGTCTGATTTGGCAGAGGTCGTAGGGTGGAATTCCCCAAAGGAAGTAGGCGCTTGAAAAGTGTGGTAGAGTAGAGGCCACAAGGAGCGCAAGCGATGACGAAGAAGGCGGTTGGTAACGCTGGTAAGGTTTATAAGAAATATACGGAGGAGTTCCGTCGGGACGCGG
>JBKDKA010000123.1:0-20758 GCA_046345315.1 Planctomyces sp. | reverse complement strand
GAAGAAATCACTCTCGAAGCCGCCTGAAGAAATCGATCAACACCCTTCTCGGGGCAGAGTCTCGCAAAATACCCCAACGTCACGGGTTTCTGATCTTCATCAGCCGCTGGCGGAAACTCCGGTGCCTGATCAATCGTGAGCGGAATCTTCTGGATGAGTGATCGCTGCACGCCCAGATAATCGCTCATCGCGTCCGCGTAGTAATCGCTGTGAGCCAGCAGGCCGTCGCAGGTCGCGAGGTTTTCTCGGATCAGTCGGATGGCTTCCGTGCGATAGTTCAACGGAAGATCATCCAGAAAAACATCATCGCCCTGCAGGATTGTGATCAGTGTGCCGTGAAAACGTCTTCGCAGTTCCGGAATGATTCCGGAGATCAGAGCATTACTGAAGACGATGATGTCTGCCTGTCCCGGAGTGGCCAGGTAGTCGATCAGTTCTGTAATGGAGTTTCTCTGAGGGCCGTGAATCCCCTTCAGCATATCAATGGTGAGCGGCCCCAGTTTCGATGCGTCTGTGCTTCCGGAAAAACGGCTCAACTGCCGAATCACTGCGGGATGGTCCAGCCAGCGTTTCAAGAAGGACGGAAGGCGACTCCAGCCGGGAATCGCTGAGTCAAGATAGACGTTCAATCCGCCCAGAAACACGCGGTCAGAACTTTGATTCTCTTCATCGACTCGAATCGGAGTGTACGTTGGCAAAAGCACAGCGTCTGCCCCGGCAAGTCGCAGGGAACGCACGAGCGTGTTGTCCTGCATGCAGGAGCCACAGAACATACCGGCGCCACCGGCGGTGATGATCGTCACTTTCAAGTCGACTCTGATCTCCCCGAACCTGATCTCGCTGTACTCTGAGGCCCTGACAAAACCGGGACAGGCACCCTTATCCGCCAATACTGTCGGCTTTTTCAGAGGTGTCCGGGAGCCAGTCCCGGTTTTGAAACCACCTGTACTTTCAGCGACGATTGTTGTTGCTGCAGACAGCGGCAAACCCGACGTCGGTCACAAGCCGATCCGCAGTTTCCGTTCTGCGTGCTTCGATGCGAATCCCATACGATTGCCTCACGGCCACCTTCAGCCGCAGATCTTCGTCCCCGACCGCTTCCACTTCCACTTCCGGAACGCCGGGGAGCGGAGGATTAAACGGAACATGCAGATGAGCTCGCTTCTGTCCCGGCTCAAACACCACGCGAATCGTACCTTCGATGAGCTCCCCGCCGTACTCGTCCTGAATCCGTTCCATCTGAATTCCGTCACCCTGCTGACGGCGCTTGACGTCGGAAGAGCTTGACGACTCGCTGTCGCGATCAGCGTCCTCCATGAGCGGAAGCTGAGAGGAGCTGAACGCCTCGTCAAGCTCACGAGAATCTGTCGGATCGGAAATCAGTGCCTGACGGGAAGCGACAGGAGAAGGCGTTTTTGCGGATGTGGGGGGAACGGGCACCGAATCGGGTGTTACCATCGGCTGAAACCCGAAGCCGATCGCAGGTCGAGACACACTGCGCGAGAGATCCCGACCTGCCGGGGGCTTGATCTGAGCCGCCTCAGTCGCAGCTCGGATTCCTGCTGGTGTCCTCGAAGCCGGCGGGATAGCTGTGGGCGAAACGTGTGAAGACGTTCTTGCCACGGGCGTTCCTGCACCTGGAGTTTTCGCTGATGGCGGAGGCACACGTTCAATTCGTGACCTTTCCGGAGTGACGCGAGAAATATCCGCTGCTGGTTGAGGAATTCGTGGTGGGGTTGACGCTGGCGAAAGGTGAGCCGTTGGCAACGGTGGTGGTGAAAGCTGCGACGGTGAAAATGCTCCTGGCGGAGATACGGGTAGCGGCAGCGGCGAAGATACCTGCTGATATCGCGGCCCCTTCATCGGTGGAGACACCGGTGGCATCGATGGAGAAACTGCTGGATTCGATGGAACTCTGCTGCCGAGTTCTCGGTTGGGTGTTTCACGTACAACAGAGCCGGGCGCTGTTCTCAGGTGATCTTCACGCGTCATCGGCCTCTGGTCTGCAACAACTGCCCCTGATCGCCGATTGTCATCGCGCTCAGAATCTGATCGATACGTAGTCGGCTGTTCGATACTGACAGGTGGCTGGGCCTGCTGACGACGAAGGCGAGTCGGCGCCAGGCCAGTTCCATGGAAGGGATCCTGCCAGGGATCCCGAGATTCACGGCGCCATTCCGCTGCCGAGACGGAACTGCCACTCGCTGGCACCTGAACCTGTCCAAGATGATCAAAGCTGACGGTGTCATCGAAACAGTCAAGGTTGGAAAACAGAGTGTCCGAGATCGGTCGAAGGTAGCTGGATCGATTTCTGGGAACCGCAAAAAATCTGTCCGGAACCGGACTCATGACGGCAATTACTGTGATGAGAAACACACCCAACGTCAGCCAGCCTCGCAGTGGAGAATGCGGCGGCATCAGGAAGAATGAGATGATTCCCGGAGCGACAAGCGTGATACCGCCGAAGAGAAAAAGAAACGGAGACTCTTCAAATGATTTCCTTCGCGGCGCGTAAAGCATCCAGGCAAAAATCCCGGAGAACGCTGCGTAACCGGACAGGAGCAGCGCGACAGGCTCAGAGGCCGGCACGATGACATTGTTGTGCAGCCTGGAATACCAGAGCATTATCGCGGCCACCGTGAGCCCAATCCAGGTCATGGTGGCGATTGTCTTTCGGCGATGCGATCCGTGAAAACTCGACACGTGGCTTTTTGCCTTTCTTCCGAAATCTCACGATCCCGTTATCTCTCCCTGTTTACCGAACTTTATCTGAGAGCAATCTGATCCTGCAATCTGAATCACGACTGCTTCAGATATCGTTTGCTGATTCTTGTTCCGACGGTGCCGCTGCCGTAGTAGCCGATTGAGATCTGACCGACATGAGTCAGAATGTCGTAGGCTTTCCAGCGATTCCAGCCCCAGGAATGTTCCATCCACAGAATGAGTTTTGCGTAGGCTTCCGCGATGGCTCGTTCTGTGGAGCCCTGCGTAGCCACCGTCATGAGAAAATCGTCCGACTCGACACGGACTCCGGACAACGGGCTGTTTCTGACAACATCGACAGAAATTGTTGAGATCGCTGCCATCTCCAGCCCGGTGGCAGAAAGTTCCCCATGCCCCATCGCGGCGTGAGCATCACCCAGATAGAGGAAAGCCCCGGGAACAGTGACAGGAAGGAAAATGGTGCTTCCGGGAGCGACTTCCACGAGATCCAGATTTCCGCCGTGAGGGCCAGCAGGCCCGGTGGAGGGAACGCCCCAGTCCGGCGCCGTTCCGATGCAGCCAAGCATCGGTTGAAAAGGAATCCGAATGGTTTCGCTGAAGTGAATTCCATCCTCACGAATCGGGCAGACGTGAGCCCCGTGAGGAACATCTGAGCCCAGCCATTCCGTAAGCTGCTTCGGAGCCCCTGTGTACGTCGCACACTGTCCGTCGCGAGATCGGATCTCGTGAATCGTCACGGCAAGCGTGTCGCCGGGCTGAGCCCCTTCCACAAAGATCGGACCGGCGACAGGATTGCTGTAGGGGACCTGAGACTTGTCTCGCCGGTCACCTTCTTTACGAATCTGTCCTGACAACGCATCTTCCGATTCGACAACCAGCGAATCTCCCGGACGAATCGTGACACGTGGGGCAAGGTGGCGGCTGAATTCATAAACGAGTGGCAGAGCGGCAACCTGCTGCATGGGCGACGACATCCTGAATGAAAAATGAAAAGTTCCCGGTATCGCGTGAAGGTCCGTCGTCCAGTGAGTTGAACGGCGCCAACCGTCCGGTGAATCGAACACCGAACGGCTGGAGACTCTGAACAAAACATCGACCGATCTCTTTCATGTCGTTCAACGTCTGAAACTGCAGAAAGTGTCCATCAGACAAGAACCGTTTAACTATGCGTTGCACGGCGGCTGACTGAACGTGATCAGCTTCGAAGCCGTTCCGGTGGCACCAGGTGTTCCATCCGTCAGTGATACCGTGAGCGTTCTCGGCAGAAGAGTTGCAGTAAGCGACTGATTCTGATACGTCACTCGCTTCAGTAACGCCGTCACCGCTGGGTGGGTTGCTGATGAATTCAGAGTGACACGGAGCGAAGATGTCGTGTTTGTTGCGAACCCTCCGATCAGAACTCCCTGATAGAAGACCTGCTGAAGAGTTCCATCCAACGGATTTGCCTGAACACGAATTTGCCCGGGACCATCACCCTGCCCTGCAATCCGAAGGCGATCCCCCGTGTGGGAATTGGCACTGATTCCAACGAGCAGCGCACCCGCGGAGAAGTTCAGATGATCAACATCCGTCACAGCGGCACCAGACGCAACGAACACTGGCGTTCCGTTGACCGTGGCTGGAACTGTTCCGCCGAACCCGGCGATCACCGGAGCATCATTGACAGGTGTTACGGTGATCGTCTTTGTCACCGGAAGACTGGTTCCACCATCACCGTCAGTGAGAACAGCAAGGACCGTTCGTGTTAGCGTCGAAGGATTCTCTGAGAGCGTTGCAAACGTGATGTTTCGAATCAGTGCCTGAACCGCAGCGGTGGTGGCATTACTGTTCAGCGACACGACCATGCTTGCCGTTCCCGTGGCGGTACCGATGGTCGTCCCTCCGAATGTGATCGTGGTGATGGCACCACTGACCGATGTTCCAATCTGTCCGGCAAGTGTTCCCTGATTCCGAATGCCGATTCGGTCGGATGAGTGTGCATTCACAGAGACTCCGACGGTGAGCTTTCCTGTGTTGAAATCCACGGAGTCGATATCAGTGACGATCGCAGTTGGCACAAAGAGTACGGGTGAAGCATTCTCGACATAGGTCACACTGCCAGTAAATCCGGCGATCACCGGAGCATCATTGACAGGTGTTACGGTGATCGTCTTCGTCACCGGAAGACTGGTTCCACCATCACCGTCAGTGAGTTGCAGACGAAGTGTACGACCAGGATTCAATGGTGCCTGACTCGTGTTGCGAAAAGTCAGGTTTCTGAGAATCGCCTGAACCGCCGATTGGCTGGCGGCTTCCGTGAGATTGACTACCAGCGGAGCACCATTCAGCCCACCGCTGTAAATTCCTACGGGTGTGCCCTGAAGAAGAATAGTACCAGCCGGTCCTGTGGAAATCTGGCCCGGGCCTGTGCCAAGGCTGCGAATCATCAGCTCATCTGTGGATTCACCGCCAGACAGGTAAGCGAGTGTGAGCGTGCCATCAGCAAAATCGGGCGAATCCGGGTCCGTGACTGTCGCAGAGGGAAACAGGAGAACTGGCGGAGTGTTCACACGCCATGTGATCGTGTCTCCAGTTCCAGAGAGCACAGGTGCTATTGCGTCCGCCACGTCAGTTATCGAAACACTAACCGATTGTTCGACGAAAAGGTCGCCCTGATCCGTGGTTCGGATGCGCACGGAGTACTGCGACTTTGTTTCAAAATCAAAAGACTGCCGCGCAATCAGCTGATTCCCTGAAATCATGAACGCGCCGTTATCTGTATCACCGTCACCGGCCACCAGTTGGAATGACTGCGTGTCGCCCGAGGCATCAGCGCTTGAAAGGATTCCAACAGGAGTGTTAGCAGGAAGATTCTCTGCGATCTGCGACGGGCTCAGTGTGATTGATGTTGGCGGGGCATTCGCCGTGAGAGTGACCGAGTCATTATAAACTCGCCGTTCCCAGCCGGTGATCTGTCCGGTCGTATTCATCAGCGGAAAGATATGCACGGGATCCAGCTGAGCTTTCCAGGTACCGGTAGCTGAGTCCAGAGACACGTTGATCTCGAGATGCCCGTAATGCTTGCCGCCGCTGACCAGCTGACTTCCGTTCCAGACTTCCGGTGCGTTCAGGTGCGCTGTAAAGACCTGAAATGGGTTTGTATTGATGGTAGGATTGGCGCTGTCCGGCCCGGCACTGGGGCCTCGAAGTCCGTCGCCACCGACCCCAATGTCGTAAAAATGAATTCCGTTTACGATCGAGTGCTGATACGTCTCATCGTGACCGGAAAAGACCGCATCCACTCCGTACTGCGTGAACAGTGGTGTCAGAACTCGAACCGGCTGTCCCGACTGATTGTCAAACCCTGCCCCGTTTCCTGCCGGAAAACCATGTGGCCCGGTCGAGTAAGGGGCATGATGCAGCTGCACGAACGTGAAACGGCTCTTCGACTGAGCATCAGCCAGCTGTGCTTCAAGCCACTGATACTGAACCGATCCAGGGTTAAAATCCGGATAGCCTGGTCCTGCTCCGAGCAGCCAGTTCGTGTCGGCTGAAGTTCCGTGCGGCAGTCCGTTGGTTACGTCGATGGAGATATACGTGATCGGACCGTAGTCGACTCGATAATAACGGTCCGTATGACTCGGTGTTCCGTTGGACGGTGTCTCCCAGTAGGTTGCATACTTGTCACGGCCTCGGATCGATCCCGCATCACCGTATCCTCCGAATGCACCAGGACCACCGTAGTCTTCATGATTCCCCGGTGCCGGCAGAATCGGGACCTTCGACGCCAGATCGTTGATGTCACCCGCGTTGTGACGCCAGAATTCGTCCCAGTCTCGCTGTTCACCGCCCGATTCGACAATATCCCCCGCGATACCGACAAAGTCCGGGTTTCGCGATTCAATCACACTGAGGTTCTGCTGATACCCCGTGGTCTGGTCGGCAACATAGCGTCGTGTACTTGCGGGATTGCCAGGTTGAGTCCATAACACGCTTGATCCTGTCGATTCCGGTTCGGTTTCCGAATCGGCATAGACCATAAATCTCACGGATGAAGACTGACCGGGGGTGGTTCGAATCTGTCCGTTGAAGACTTCTGATCCCTGCGTCACCGTATATGGATACAACGTTGCCGGGCTGAGTCCGGTGACTCGAATGCGATGCATATAAGGCGCATTCGACCGGGATGTGGTCGCTTCGCTCGCGTGATACGAAAGTTCCGGACGAAACTCCGGCGTCGAGTTGAATGTCTGAGAAGAACCGCCAGGCATCGAAACATTCAATGTGCCGGAGGTATTTGTTTCTGTGAACCAGATCACCGTCATGGCATCCGGCGCAGGATTCTGCAGATAAGGCCGCACGGCGCTCAGCATCAATCGCTGTTCGCAGGCTTCCACCATCATGGTCCTGGCCGATCGACGACGTCTGGAACTCTGGCCGATCACCTGATGTCGAGACCTGAGGCGAACCGAAGAACGCAGTTCGTGCTGAGCCACAGAGAACATCGACGTGTCCCACATCGACGATTCGGCGTTGGCGTCCAGACCTTCCGGCAGACGTCGTGATGCCGGACCAGATCCCTGCGACCAGATTCTGAGCGGCGTCTGAAGGTGTCTCTGCCCCCGAACGCAATTGACGCAAAGCCCCGCAGTCGTGACCAGGAACTGCAGGAATCCACTCAATTTGCTCGACGGCGAAGTGCGGACATCGGACATAAGTACAACCTCTTGATTCGGATCACAAAGTGTTGACGCAGGAATTCTGGCGGTTCAGACTGCGGTACGATGAATGCGCTGGAACTGTCAGGGTGCTGCCCCTGTCAGGCTGGTAAAACAAGGAGAATCTCGATCTTCCGGCGGCCTGGCCGGCGCTTCGCCCTGACGTAAAGTTTCCACAAGCGTGGAAAAGACAAATTCCTGCAGGGATTCTGTTAGCTTCGGAAACTTCTTGCAATCGGTAAGAGCGATGACATTTCCAGAATGTCCTGCAATGATGCAGCCTCCCGGAATTCGTTCCGACGCCGCTGTGAGCTCGTGTCCCCCCGAATTCTGCAACGCATCGACATCATTCCTCCAAACATTCCCGCCTGAAAGTTCGGAACTCATGGTCCGCAGAATGTCCGGATTCGCAAGGTCTCGAATCTGTCTGTTTTCGACAGCGTTCCTTGCTTTTTGCATCTTCGCGATTCTCGCAGTCGAACTTGTTCAGGCGGCGGAAAGTTCGACTGAGCTCAGAACGAGTGGAAGCGAAAGTTCACCACCAGTCAAGTCCTCAATCGGGACGGGGCCTTCTGTCGCTGACTATCCGTCAATTCAGGCCGCTATCGATGCGAATCCTGCGACGGTTCTTCATGTGCCATCCGGGGAGTATCGGATCACGGAGAAAATCCGCATTCGAGGAAACGGTGGTGGTCTTCAGGGACCGGGAGTCATCATTCAGACAAACGCCGAACACCCGATTGTTGAAATTGAAGCCGCCTCAGATGTGCTCCTGAGAGATATTCATTTGACGAGACCAGCTGAAAGTGCAACGACAGGCTTCGAAGGAATTCTCGCAATCGACTGTCGCGACCTCGTGATCGAAAATGTTCGAATCACAGACAATCGGACTCGATCAGCATCGATTCGCCTTCACCGCACTCAGAACTGCCGAATCAGTCGCTGTGTGATCGAGAATTATTCGCGCATCAGCATCGACGACCGAACCGCGAATACGCAATTGTATGGTTACGCTTTTCACTGCATTGATGGAACAGGAATCGGAATCAGCGAAAGTACTGGAACTCTGATCGAGTTCAACCGTGTTCAGGAGAACCATCTTCGCCCGACAAAAGAGATTCGGGATCAGTATCGTCTCGGCCACTTTGCGAAGAAGAACTCGGAGAAACCTCCCGGAATGAATCCCGATGTCTGGGCTGCGGAATACGTTGATAACTGGCATCAGGGATCGGCAATTCTCGTGACCTCACCGGCGGTGACTCGCAATACAAGAATCGTGGGAAATCTGATTCTGAATGCAGCTCAGGGAATCGATCTCCACTGTGATCATGTCACCGTCTCAGGCAACATGGTGGAAAATGCGTTCGTCGGCATGAAAGCGATGCACGGTTCCCGGAATGTGCTCATCATTGGAAACCAGTTTTCGAAGAATGATCTCTGGGCCATTGGCTTAATGCCAGGAGCCACCTCGAAGGCAGGCAATACCGACGGCGGTTCAATGATTGCCAATAACATCATATCCGAATTCGGATATGGCGATTCGAACTGGGTCTGGGGAAACACCAGATCACCGCTCCGATTCGACCGCGGTCAGATCGAATCAAATCCTCCTCTCACTGATGTTCTTGTGCAGGGCAACGTGATCGACAGCGAAGGGCCGCCGCGTTTCGAGTATTCCGTGATCATCGAACACGGAGACACGGCCCCGAAAAATCTTCGCTTCATCGGAAACATGTTCACCCCGGGAACATCCGGGGTCTGCAACCAGTCACTCCCCTGATGTATTTGCATTCCCTGTTCGTTGCGGTCTCAATGTTCGTTGCGGTCTTTAATCCAGAGTCGGCCCGATACTGTGTCCGAATAGGAGACAGAACATAGGTTCAGTGGGCAAATTCCCTCTCGGTAAGAAATTTTTCCAGAATTCCCGCCGGTCGAAGAGCAAGCATGCGATGTGAATAATACCTGTTATCAGAGAATGGATCAGAGTTTTCCATGGCTTCGAATGGAAGATAGAATCGGATGCCGGTCCGCTTCTATCCTCTGTTCGCTCACTCGGGCGAAAAAGGAATTATGACAATCCATGTCGGGGATGGTCTGACGGCGTCGGACTTTCTTCAGTTGTTATGCCGATTTGATCCGGCAGCGTGGTGCTTTGTCCCTATTGACGAACGGCAGATTACCTGTTGCTCCTCCGCTTTCCTGGAGCTCTGGGCGTGGCCACCGGACCGGATTCCTACAGCGGAATCCGGCATTTCACTGTCAGACGGAGAGTTACCCGTTGCACTGACGAAGCTTGGACTTCCGTCGGATTTCTTTCTGCGGCTGCTTGAAGCCGGGCAGAATCCGCAGGGAGCGCCGCAGACGATGGTTCGTCATGATGGAAAACGACTGACTGTTCATTCATCGCCAACTTTCACAGGCGACGGTCTGCCATGCGGTCGTCTCATCTGGTTTCAGGTGGCATCCGGGCCGGAGATCTCAAGTCCGGTCCTGAATTCTATGGAACACGCACGCGAATGCCTGGCTCGACTGTCGGCTCACGAACGAGAAGTCGTGCACCTGCTCTATGACGGCAAGACGAACAAAGCGATCGCGCTGATCACGGGAATCAGCGAGAAAACGGTGGAAAAACATCGTGCGAGGATTATGGAAAAGGTGAACGTCAATAGTTCGGCGGAACTGATCCGTCTGGTCTGCTACGCGAATCTGGTGTCCGATTTTCACCGAAGCGGCTCAGATTCAGATTCAGCGCGAACAGCAGAATCCTGATCATTCTCCATGTGGCGAAGTGTTTCGAAGTAACGTCGAATTGTTTCACGATGATGGTACGGGACGGCTTCTGAATCCATTGTCGCCAGAGCGCTTCGGATGTATTCGGCGTTGACGACCTGTTTCTGCCGTTCCGCTGTTCCCTGCCGGAGGCTTTCACTGTCGGAGCGAACAACGCGGGTCCCTGCATCAGTCGTTTTCGAATGATCAAGACGGCCAGACAGCCGCTCCGGAATTCGATTCATGCTGCCTTCGGTCGCTGCCCCCAGCGTTTGTCCTGTAGTGCTGCTGCCGGCGGCATTTCCTGAGCCTCCGCTGCCGGAACCATTGTCGGAACCGTCTCCCGTGCCGGCAGCACTTTCAGCCGTTAACACATCCGAACTGTTCTGCCTGGTTCTCTGAATATCTAACTCACCATCCTGTCGACGAGCGAGGTTCTTCGAGTCATTCAGTCGATTCTCGGTGGCTTCAATCGACGCTGCAAGAGCTTCCAGATCTCTCTGCGCGTGGAACGCATTTGCCAAAGCCTTCAGAGTTCTCGACGAATGGTTATCGGAATCAGAAAACTCCGTTTCGGAAAGCTCATTCAACTCAGCAGCAAGCTCATGAAGTCCCGCTCTCTTCATGGCATCCGCGAGCTCTCGCAGCATTTCTGCCGGATCATTCTGTTCCTGATGGGGTGGTATTGTCGCCGGATTCCCCTTTGGTCGACGCCGCTTCTGAGCGAGCTGATCGATGCTGGCGGCGGCAACGCTGAGATCACCATCCGCGATGGCTGTCTCGAACATTGTCAACTCATCCGGCGACATCAATGACTTTGCCGTGTCCGTCAGCAACTTTCGTGACACACCGGCGCGGAGATCTGCTCGCTGTTTTCTGATTTCAGACTGCGCCTCGGAAATCGCCTCCAGGGCCTGTTGAACAGTCAGCTCAGAACGGTTCAGGTCATTCAGCAACTTCCGGGATGTGCTTTGAAGATTCCTGCGTCTGTCGGACTGACTCTCAGCTGCCTGCGATTCGAGGTTCTTCAGATCTTGTTTAATCTGCGCAATGAGTTCCTGCTTTGCAGCCTGATTGATCCCGGCATGATCTGAGCGAAACGCCGGACGTGGCCAGACGCCCATCTGATCCATAAAGACGACACCAACAGCGATTACGACGGGAACCAGCAGGCGTCGTGCCTTCCCTCGTCGACGCAGGGACGAGATGTCACATCTTTGCAGTGCATCCTGAATCTCACGAATGTGGAGAAGCGACGCGGAATCCTGACGTCGGCAGCAGAAAAACTCCCACGCGGACAGCAGACCATCGCGAAAATGAAACTGCTGTTCGAGGATGGTCACTGTGTCAGAAACCGTCCATCGACGGTGCCACCCAAAGAGCATCGACACGATGCATGCAGTCCCGAACAGAACCACTGCGATCACCGATTCTGCTGAACTGGATAACGTTTTCGGAATCAGCACGCGGAATTCATCGCTCACGGATTCCCGGAGCGTCAGGAAGGGGGCAATGAGCAGCAACCCCGCCCACGCACCGAAGACCAGATGGTTCATGGCGTTCTCCAGGCGAATCACTCTTGTGATCCGCCTGAGAATGCTCAGAAGATCCTGCTCTGAACCGTCCACGGTGTCTCCGTCAGGATCGGGCCTGGTGCTCTGCCAAAGATCAATCGATGTGTGCCACTGGCTATACCAGTGTTTTCCGGGCGACAGCACTGGCACAGCCAGTGGCACACAGGGCTCACCTTTCGTCTTCCATCAATCCGTGACTGACATCGCTCTACGGTGATTCTCCGGTAGCGGGAGCAGAAGAAGTTGCAGGAGCAACTGCTCCGGGTTCGGATCCTGTCGCCGCTGCGGCAGGCAGACTGATCTTTCGAGCCCCATCACGAACCTTGACAAAGCCGCTGATCGCAACGACGAGGAACGAAAGCAGAACGACCACAGCGGTCCATTTCGGAGCTGCGTCTCGAAACTTCTGCGTTCCGGAAGATCTGCCGACAAGTGCGGAAGCGAAGAAGAAGATCGCGAACGCGATCAGAATCTTGGTGCCGATCAGAGCATGGTAAAGACCATCCCCTTTATGGAGCGGCATGGCTCGAAAATAATTGAAGAAGCCCGTAATCAGGAACAGCGCAATCCCACCGTGAACAAACTTCTTCCATCGCGCTCGAACTCTGGCTATCAGTTCACCATCGCTTCCTGTGAGAGAAGGATGAACGACAAATCGAAGAAATGTCGTACCACCGACAAGAACAATGGCTGTTCCTACATGGATCCATCGGGAGATCACGTTGAGGAGTAAATCTGAATCCATGAACAGGTTCCTGGCTGTTGACTGCAATCGCGACCTCAACGGAGGCGACGGCGTCGGCTTTTGTGACCGTAAAGGTGGGATGTACAAAAAAGTGGAATCTACAGAGATGACTCTGCAGACGCCGGAGTATAGAGCCTTCCTCAAAAGATGGCCAGGTGATTGATCCGGTTGACTTCCGGGACTCTGATATTGAGTGATTTGTGTTTGCCGGCGGTTCTGCATTCGTCAGCGGGACAAAGCCACAGTCGTTCGTTATGCTTCCTGCGCAGCTCTTTTGGCCAATGGTTGCCGAAAAGCGGCTGATTGTCAGCGCCGACTGATGGTCGATTCAATCATTCATCCGGAATCAGGCCGCAGCTTATGACGGAACCAAATCCATTCGTGGCTCCTCAGGAAGTGACTGACAACTCGGCGCCCAGCAGAACTCGATTTCTTGTCCTTGGACTGTTGTGTCTGCTGTCCGGAATTCTTTACATCGATCGGATCTGCATCTCATCCGCTCGAACTGTCATTGGCGAAGAACTGAAGCTCAGTCCGCAGCAGACCGGCTATTTCATGATGGCCTTCACACTGGCCTACGGTCTGTTTGAAATTCCCACCGGACGATGGGGGGACGTACTGGGAACTCGTCGAGTCCTGACGCGAATCTCGCTGTGGTGGTCTGCGTTCACCGCATTCACAGGACTCTGCACGGGGCTCTACAGCCTCGTCATTGTTCGATTTCTTTTCGGCGCCGGTGAAGCAGGGGCGTTTCCCAACGCAGCACGCGTGATGTCTCGATGGTTTCCGGATCATGAGCGAGGTCGTGTGCATGGCGTGTTTCTTGCAGCCTCCCAGATCGGAGGCGCAATATCGCCGATTCTCGCAACGGAACTGATTGATGCCATTGGATGGCGGCTGACATTTGTTGTCTTTGGAAGCCTCGGAGCAGTCTGGGCGGCTGTGTTCTGGTGGTGGTTCCGCGACGATCCGGCGGAGCATCCCGGCGTGAATGCTGCTGAAGTCCGGCACATCGGGCGGCGAGCCACCTCGGGCACGGTACATGCTCCGATCCCGTGGTCACTCGTCGCGATCAATCCGAGCGTCTGGTTTCTCAGTTTGATCATGATGTGTGCCTCGTTCAACAGCTACATCTACTTTGGCTGGTATCAGACCTGCCTGACCGAGGGACGCGGAATTCCGAATGGCACCGCCTCGCGTATGGTCGGTCTGGTGCTGCTGTTGTCAGCAGCGGGCACATATACCGGCGGCGCACTGATTGACCGATTTATCTCCCGCGGAAGTGTGAACAGACGACGCATCATGGGCGGAACGTGCTTTCTGCTGGCAGCAGGTTTTCTTGGATCTGCGCTCCTTTCCAATGATCCGTGGACCGCAGCCACACTGACTGCCCTGTCGTGCTTTACGACTCAGATGACACAGCCACTCTGGTGGTCGTGCTCAACGGGTGTGAGCGGGCGTCATGTGGGATCATTGCTGGGACTCATGAATTCTGTGGGAGTGTTTGGAGCAATGACATCGACGTTTCTGGTCGGCTGGATTGCCGACTTTCTGAAGCTTCGAGGATACTCCGGGCGAGATCAGTGGGATCCGATCTTCTACATCAACATCGGCGTTCTGCTGACAGCCTGTGTCCTGTGGTCTTTCTTTCGATTTCAGCCCGTGGAACCGGATCATGCCGATCATTGATGTTCACAGCCATTACTGGCGCTACCCGGATCACTTTCAGGATGACGTGCGACAGCAGGCGAAACGAGCTCGTGCTGGTGTCGAAGTCGATTTGACGGTTCGCTTTGAAGACTATCAGCGGCAGTCTGTGCCGGACGTCACAACGATTGTGTTTGGTGGCAAGGCCTGCCTGAGTGGCATCTGGGTGGATGATCGGGATGTGCGGGACTACGTCGATCTGCACCCCGATCAGCTCATTGGATTTCTCTCCGTCGACCCGACTCAGGATGGATGGAAGAATGAGATGCGATCCGGACATCAGGATCTTGGGTTGCGCGGAATCAAGCTCATGCCGATGTACGCCGGCTTCCGCCCCGATGACGACCGACTGAATCCGCTCTGGGAGTACGCCACCAAGCATCAGTTACCGGTGCTGCTTCACACTGGCACAACGTTCATTTCACAGGCCCCGCTGGAGTGTACTCTTCCACGGCATCTCGACGCAGTGGCGATTCGCTATCCGGACGTGAAAATGATCCTCGCTCATCTTGGGCATCCTTATGAGGGGGAATGCGTTGCTGTGATCCGAAAGCATCCCAATCTTTACGCGGATCTTTCTGCTCTGCATTATCGTCCGTTTCAGCTCTACCACAGCCTGATGCTCGTTCAGGAATACGGCGTCTGGGACAAGGTACTGTTCGGTACCGACTACCCGTTCACAACAGTGAAAGCATCCATCGACGGGATCCGCGGCCTGAATAACATGCTGGCTGGCACTGCACTACCTCGGCTGGATGTCGACGCGATCGAACGACTCATCCATCGCGATTC
This sequence comes from Planctomyces sp., assembly GCA_046345315.1. Lineage (GTDB taxonomy): Bacteria > Planctomycetota > Planctomycetia > Planctomycetales > Planctomycetaceae > F1-80-MAGs062. The sequence goes on along the minus strand of JBKDKA010000123.1, from coordinate 5,750 downwards.
GCTGCCACTGCTGGGGCTGACGTAACGGGCAGCTACGGTCAGTTCTCCGTCCGATTTTTCCTGGCGGAAGGAACGAATCGAGCATGTGATTCCGGTCATGCGTCGTCGATCGCTGGTTCCGCCTGGGCAAGCCAGGCGGAGACGCAACAGGGGCTTCTTTATCGTGTTGGTAGCTGTCAGTTATGGCTCCACCGACGCAAGGTCGGCTGTAGCTGTCAATTATGGCTCCGCCGACGCAAGGTCGACTGGAGCTGTCAGTTATGGCTCCACCGACGCAAGGTCGACTGTAGCTGTCAATTATGGCTCCACCGACGCAAGGTCGGCGGTAGCAGAGAAGGGAGCTTTCACGATTTTGGTGCGGGTGTCTGCAATGTTGTGAGCACTTCGGCGGCGCGATCTTCAAAAAGCTTCTGCCATTCGGGAGCTACGATGCAGTCGCAGTCCTCCTGAGCGTATCCGGGATTGTTTCGCTGCGCGACAGTTGGCGTATAGTAAATGTAGCCATTCGTGTATCCGGCGACGAAGGTGGTCGGAGCAGCCGATCTCTGCTTGATATTGAGCCCCACTTCGACGGTGAGTTCTCCCGGAAACGTAATCAGCAGGAAGTCTCCCACTCGCAGGCCGCCGACTTCCACATCAAGCTTGTCGCTTCCTGATGCTTGATTCTTCGCAAGGTTTTTCCGGAGCAGATCCAGATTCGTCTGCAGAATCGTCAGTTGCTCCATCCTGCGAATGTTTTTCACATAAGCGTCCATCAATGCTCGATTGTTCGCGTCGTAGCGTACGAGGTTCTCCTGACCGAGCGATTTTTCACGCAGGTAAAGGTGGGAATAGAACAGAGGTGTATCGTCGGAAAGTCTGTACTGCAGGTAAAGTGGCAGGAACGTCTTGAAGTTCAGCGTTGTCGGCGTCAACGACCTCAGCAGTTGTGATTGCTCTGCGAGCATCGCTGAAATTCGGTGTTCCATGTGCGCAGCGCGAGGCAGCTGCAGAGTCTGATTGACGATCTTCAGTGGAGCATCAGGAATCGTTTTGATGGAACGCAGCGCTCGGAGTGCACTCAGGCCCAGCAGATTGCCGTACGGCTCGCAGTCCGGCGGGCCGTTAACGGCTTTGTAATTCAGCGGGTTGATGTCACCAGCACATCCCTGAATGAAGAACGCCATGACGTTCTCCCCGAAGTTCTCTTCAATGACTCGTGAAGCGAAACCCGGAAAATCGGCTGTATTGCCGCCATTCGGAACCCCGTGAATCGGATGGCAGGCAAAGTTATAAATCACAGCGAATGGCTGACCGTCCATTCGGTCGAGGCGAAGCAGGCCGATCTCCGGATCGACAGGACCGATGGTCGCAACTTCTTCATCACGCGGCATGGAGTAAGCTCGCCGCATATCTGCATCGCGACCGTCCTTCAGGCGAACCCTGCGGTTTTCCATGATGCGAATTTCCTGACCGGAACCCGCACCCACTCGAACCGGCACCAGCTTTCCCGCAGCCTCACGGACGGCCTGAATGGTACGCTGATCCACATCGGCACAGACGTAGCCATGACAGTGACTTGCGTTGACCAGTACGCTTTCCGGCAGAATATTCAATTCTTTCTTCAGTGCGGCTCGGACATTCTCCAGGTACGGTTTCGCAATGGATCCGATTTCTTCAATCGCGACGGCATCCACAGTAACGATGACTGCCGTGGTGCTGCCCTGACGAAGCACGAGTGCTTTCACATAGAGCGGATCGTTCGCCGGCTGATAACTCGTATTCGTGATATCAACCCTCGCAACTCCCGCGAGAAGTTCTTCAGCATTCACTGAATTCATCTGCCCGGGGCTCGACAGAAACGCGAATCCGATGAACAGCAGTACCGAAGTCATTCGGAAGAAAAGGGGCCGAATCAGGAAGCAACGAAAAACTCTTCGATCCGGATGCAGCATTTCAGAAGAACCTTTCAGCACAAACTTTTCGGTTGGAGCCCCGAACATCGGCGTCCGGAACCTGTCATTGTTCAGGCAGCATCGTCCGAGCAGCATTGTCGATGCTGAGATTTTTGAATCACGGAAAAAAAGACTGCGGAATTCGCATCCGGTGCAATTCCCCAGTATATCCCTTCCGTGACCAGAGGCTATTCAGCCGACGACATCGCGAACCAGGAATTCCGCAGAGGGTATCTGTTCGGACTCGAACGCGGTGTTCCGGTCTGAGGCACGATCGCGTAAAATCCGCCGACAATCGTTTCCATTCAAATCCTTTGTAGCGTTTCGGCCGACAAACCAGTCGCGCCGAAACTGGTTCATGCTGCTTCATGAAAACAAAAGTGTCTCGTTTTCGGATCGTTTCAGGGGGTCAGACCGGTGTTGATCGTGCTGCTCTGGATGCGGGGATTGAATCCGGCTTCGAAATCGGAGGATGGTGTCCGAAGGGACGTCGCTCTGAAGACGGCGCGATTCCGGAACACTATCCGCTGCTGGAAACTCCATCGTGGGTGTATTCCCAGCGAACCGAATGGAATGTACGAGATTCTGACGGAACGCTCGTTGTCGCACTGGATCGCATCGGTGGAGGCACTCAGCTGACCATTGAAGCGGCCAGACGAAATCTCAAGCCGTGCTGCATTGTGCATCTCCTGCCCGACCGAGATCCTGGTCTGCTGACAGATGAGAATCCTCCGCAGGAGGAAGTTCCGAGGGTTGTCGAGTGGTTGACTCAGAATAAGATCCGGATTCTGAACGTTGCAGGGCCAAGAGCGAGTTCTGGTGAGGGAACGTATTCACTGGCACTGGATTTTCTGAAGTTGCTGTTTGAGCAGATTGCGCTCTGTCAGCAGCCGGAGAATTCAGGGGCCGAAAGCGTAAAGAGAGCTTCAAAGAAACCGGCGGGAAAAGGTGATTCTCAGCCATCCGCTGAGCCTGACTCGCCGAAACGTTCTCGAACGCGAAAAAGGATTGACCAACCACCGGCAGAGAAAGACAACACACGTCGCATACGCGGCTCGGCGTCAAAGAAAGATCTTCAGACACCTGAGACCCCGTGAACCGGGTGAATCTGATCAGTTGAATTGAGAGGTTCTGACAAAACCGGGACCGATACCCTTCTCCGACATTTTTGTGAGTTGTTTCAGAGTTGTCCGGGCGCCAGTCCCGGTGTAGTCAGGCGTTCTTTACCGGAATCGCGAAACCATCAGGCAGACAGGCCGTCAGGGGCCACAGGAACAGACGATGACTCAGCAGTACATCATGACGATCGAAGAACTGACAAGGATGTATGAGCAGAAGGAAGTGCTCTCCAACATCTGGTTGTCGTTTTATCCCGGAGCCAAAATCGGCGTGCTCGGAATCAATGGTTCCGGCAAGAGCACGCTGCTGAAAATCATGGCCGGCGAAGACAAGGATTTCATGGGTACGGTGCGTCCGGCCAAAGGGATTCGCATCGGTTATTTTCCTCAGGAACCGAGACTGGATCCGAAGAAGACCGTCGGGGAATGCATCGAAGATGCTGTTGCTGATTCGCGAGCAATCCTTGAACGTTTCAATGAACTCAGCATGAAGCTCGGCGAAGATCTCACTCCCGATGAAATGGACAAGGTTCTCAACGAACAGGCCACCGTTCAGGATCAGATCGACGCCGCGAATCTGTGGGAACTTGATCGAACTCTGGAAATCGCAGCTGATGCCATGCAGCTTCCGGCCGCAGATTCTGTTGTTGAAAATCTATCCGGGGGTGAGAAGCGACGAGTGGCACTCTGCCAGTTGCTGCTCATGAACCCGGACATGCTTCTTCTGGACGAACCGACGAACCATCTGGATGCGAACTCGGTGGCCTGGCTGGAACGCTTCCTGAAGGATTTTCAGGGAACCGTCGTGGCGATTACTCACGACCGTTACTTCCTCGACAACGTCGCCGGCTGGATTCTCGAACTGGATCGTGGCCGCGGACTGCCGTTCGAAGGGAACTACACTTCCTGGCTCGAACAGAAGCAGAAGCGACTGGAAGTGGAAGAGCGTCGCGAATCACGACGTCAGAAAGAACTGAAGCGCGAGCTGGAATGGGTACGGATGTCGCCGAAGGCTCGTGCGACAAAGAACAAGGCTCGAATGGAACGCTATCAGGAGCTTGCATCGCAGGAGTACGATGCTCAGGACGACGCAGCTCAGATTCAGATTCCGACATCACGACCACTGGGAACGCTGGTTGTGAAGGCCGAAAACCTGAAGAAATCATTCGGCGATCGTCAGTTGTTTGACAGCATGACGTTCGACCTCCCGCCCGGCGGAATTGTTGGTGTGATCGGTCCAAATGGCGCCGGAAAAACGACTCTGTTTCGCATGATCATGGGTACGGAGAAGCCGGATGGGGGGACATTGAAAATCGGCGAAACAGTTCTGCTGTCCTATGTCGATCAGTCCCGCGACTCACTCGATCCGAAGAAGACTGTTTATCAGGAGATTTCCGGGGGATACGACCTGCTCGAAGTCGGAACTGCGAAGATTCACGCCAGAGCCTACTGCGGGCGGTTCAACTTCAAAGGTCCGGATCAGCAGAAGTTTGTCGGGGAGCTGTCGGGTGGAGAGCGGAATCGAGTCCATCTGGCAAAACTGCTGAGGTCCGGCGGAAACCTGCTGCTGCTTGACGAACCCACCAACGACCTGGACGTTGAGACGCTTCGAGCCCTTGAAGAGGGACTTTCGAACTTCGGTGGTTGTGCTGTTGTCGTCAGCCACGATCGGTGGTTCCTGGACCGGATTGCCACACATATTCTGGCTTTTGAAAAAGACCAGATCGTCTGGTGTGAGGGGAACTATCGGATCTATGAGCAGCAGCGCCGCGAACGTCTTGGCGATGGCGCTGATACTCCCACAGGAGGTCGATTCAAGCCATTGAGTCGTTAATTGCTGTTCCGGCTTCCTGAAACGCGGCAACACTTTCTCTGCAGACAGTTTGATGACCGCATGGTTCGATACCGCATGGTTCATCGATAATCATTGATACAAAGGCCGTCATGACTGCGAAACGATGTCTGATGCTGGCAGCGCTGGCAGGATTTCTGGCTGTAGCGCTGGGGGCCTTTGGTGCTCACTTCCTGAAAGATTCCGGATATCTGGTCAAGCGGCATGCCGCGGAACCGGAGAAGGACTCTGCGGGATTTCGAATGCCGGCTAGCCACAAGTATCTGCTCGACTTTCAGACCGGAGTCGAGTACCACATGTGGCACGCTCTGGCACTGGGACTGACCGGACTGCTCCTGAGGGGTCAGAAGAGTCGATGGCTGCGAGTTGCAGCATGGAGCTTTCTGACCGGAATCTTGTTCTTCTCCGGATCGCTGTACATCCTCGTCATCGGAGGCCCTCGATTCGGTGGTGTTCCGTGGGGAGCCATCGTGCCGATCGGCGGGACCGCGTTTCTGATCGGATGGATCTGCCTCGCAGGTGGGGCGGTCTGTATTTCTGATAAGACACAGTCGGCAGACTGCTGAGTTGAGCTTCGACGACAGTTGCTCGCAAATGAGTTTCAACTCTTTCAAATGCTTCGAGCGTTGTTTGATATGCCACGTTTTCGAAAAAACAGCAATGGCATAGCCAGTGGCACACAGAATCCACCTTTCGACTTCCATCGTTGAACGGAAATCTGATGCAATCGAGCACACCGTCGTGGGTCAGTGACGCGATCTTCTATCAGATCTTTCCCGACCGATTCGCTCGAAGCGGTCGCGTGAATACCAATCTGAATCTTGAAGACTGGAATAGTCCTCCGAC
>JBKDKA010000122.1:0-12807 GCA_046345315.1 Planctomyces sp. | reverse complement strand
GTGCAATTCGTGTCATTCGTGGTTGTCAATGCCTGCTGCAAACGGCTCATCAGCGGCCCACGCAGGGTGACACCGTCAATCGGCGTCGCAGCTTTCATGGAAACGATCTTCAATCGCCAGTGCCGTTCGCTGCCTGCCATTCAGGGTCGTCGCGGTAGCGTTGTTCTTTCCAGGGATCGCCGATGTTGTGGTATCCAACGCTTTCCCAGTAGCCCGGATGATTGCCTTCGGTCAGCTCAATTCGGTTAACCCACTTCGCGCTCTTCCAGGCAAACAGACGAGGCACAACGAGCCGTACCGGTCCGCCATGATCGGGATCGATGGGCAAACCGTCGTGAAGATCCGCCAGGAGCACGTCGGATTCAAGGAGACAGCTCAGTGGAAGATTCGTTGTCCAGTCGTTGTCGAATGCCCCCACAACAGCGAACCTCGCTGACGGCTGAATTCCGCAGGAGTTAAGCAGCTCCCTTACAGAAACTCCTTCCCAGAGATTCCCCAGACGCGACCACGTCGTCACACAATGAAAATCACTGAAAACTCGAATGCGCGGAAGTTCACGAAACGCGGCAAGTGAAAACTCCATCGGTCGATCGACAAGTCCCGCTATTCGAAACTTCCACGTGGTCAGATCGATCTCCGGAACAATCGTCGCGTGAAGCACCGGCCATTTGGGAGTTCTCGTCTGCCCGGGAGGAATCCGGCAGTCGCGTCGAGTGTCTTCGGAGATGATCACATCTGCAGGCATCTCCACAGGCTTGGGCACGTGCGATCCCTGATACTTCGGATCGGTGTTCGGACTATAAAGTGTCATACGAGCCACCGTTTCCCATTCCCAAATAAAGATTCACCATCCCACAACCTGATTTATGTAGGGTGTGACCAGCGGAGCGCAGGCACACCATTTGTGGCGTCAGCTGGTGTGCCTGCGCGTTGCTTGTCACACCCTACGGACTGATGCATTGAGATATTCCCCGTCGCCGTGGCTGTTCCCCCAAAAACCGTTCCCCGTTTTCTAATCTGATTTTTGTAGGGTGTGACCAGCGGAGCGCAGGCACACCATTTGTGGCGTCAGCTGGTGTACCTGCGCGTTGCTTGTCACACCCTACGGACTGACGTTTTGTGACATACTACGCCACCGTGGCTGTTCCCCCGAAAACCATTCCCCGTTCCCCATTCCCACGCCTACGCATCCAGACCATCGTCCCAGCGAGACAGTCGGCAGAGGTCACCTCCGATGGCAAAATTTCGGCACGCTGCGGGACGCAGTTCATAGTGAAGGCATTTCTGAGTCGACTCATCGAACCACACACAGGGGATAAGATCGAAGTGCTGTTCTGCGGCGATGCGAGCTCGGACTGGTTCGAGCAGTGATTCCGGCACGCCCAGAGCAGCCTCTTCGCCCGGTTCAAAAGGCGGAATCGGCGTTCGCCGACAGCAGGATCCACAACCATCACAGGTTTCCAGGATCATGCGATGGCTTCGAAGACTGGCGCACCACCATGACTGATGTGCATCGGCCGCCCGGAAAGATCAGGTACCGTCAGACCCGAATCAACACCGAGGAGATGATAGATCGTTGCGACCATGTCGCCGGCCGACACAGGACGGTCATCGGGCCAGGCGCCCTGATCATCGGATCGCCCGACGACAACACCTCGCTGCGTGCCACCGCCGAACAGAAGAGAAAACCCGCACTGAGGCCAGTGGTCGCGGCCGGCTGCGGCGTTCACTCGCGGACTTCGTCCCATTTCTCCCATGACAACCACAAGAGTTTCATTCAGAAGCCCGCGAGTCTCAAGGTCTGTGATCAGTGCATAGATCAGGCGGTCAAGAATCGGAGCCTGGACTCGCAGCATTCCGAAGTTATTCTCATGAAGATCCCAGTGATTACCGTTCTTCGCTTCCCAGTTGACCGTCACAAACCTGGAACCAGCCTCCACGAGCCGACGCGCAACCAGAGCACTGGACGTCCAGAGTCCCTCACCGTACAACCGCCGAGTCTGCTCTGATTCGGAAGAAAGATCAAAGGCATCTCGTGTTCTTCCGGATGTCAGCAGCGCGAGTGCTCGTCGACTGTCGTCATCAAACCGTGACAATGCACCGCGACGCTCGGCGGCCTCAAGATGACGGTTCATCGCGGTGAGCAGTGCGACTCGTTTCTCGAATCGGCCGGAATCAAGATCGGGGAGTTCTTCGAGAGCGGGAAGAATCGGAAAGCCCTGAGCTGGTACCGCGTCGTAGTCACCTTTCGAGGTTCGAGCGAAGGTCGGATTGCAGGACGACATGAGCGGATCGTAGGCGGTTCCGAGATAACCGCCATACGGACCGGCTCGACGCAGTGCCTGTGAGTAACCCGGAAAGGCCGGCAGAACAACATGCGACGGCACATCGGGTGGCCCCGGATCGATCCAGTGGCAGACGGCACCGATGCTGGGATGATCCGTCCGCTTCGCGTAGTAGTTCTCCGCGTCAACACCGAGATCGAATCCTGTCAGAACATTGTAGGGATTGTGGCTGTTGTACCGATGTGAGTAACTCCGAATCAGAGTCGCTCGATCCATCAACTGAGCAGTCAGCGGCAGCAGTTCACTGATCTGGATTCCCGGTACCGAAGAGCTGATCGGCTGAAACTCACCCCGAATGTTCGTCGGAGCGTCCGGCTTCATATCGAACAGGTCGACATGAGGCGGGCCGCCGAAAAGATTCACGAGAATGACCGATCGGGCTCGAGGATGACGCGGGCCGGCCTGCTGAAACTCCGCGTTGAGCGGTGAAAAACCCATCGCTCCGGGAATTGCCAGCGTCCCGAGCTGGATCGCTGAACGGCGAGTCAACTCGCAGCGACGAAAGGACCGACAGGCTCTCGACTTGTTCACTGTCGTCATCTTTACTCCCGGTTCTCACGCTGAACTCGCGGCAGATCATTCCCGAAGCATACCGCTCGCGCACTCAGTTTTCAAAGAATCTCCGACCGCTGAGGAGCGCCGCAGACCACTGTCTGTCAGAAAATGACCGGCGATAACGCGAACGCGGAACGTCGTCTGGTTTGATCCCGGGAGCCGGAAACCGAGCAGAGACACGTGCAAATGGAGATTTGTTCCGTTAAACTGAGCACGCAACGATGGGGCGCATCTGCACCGCGTCAGATTCCGTTGCTTTTACCGAATTGGCTGGAATGTTCACCGGTCTCGTGGAAGGACAGGGCACTGTCAGACATATTGAATGTCTCCCGGTCGGCATGCGCCTTTCGATTCTGCCTGATTCGACTTGTTTTCCGATCACTGAGATCGCTCTGGGTGACAGCATTTCGATCAGTGGCTGCTGCCTGACTGTCGTTGCCAATGACGCGGAACTTGTTTTCGAAGCCGGTGAAGAAACACTTCGTCGAACAAACCTTGGTCAGCTTCAATCGGGACATCGCGTCAACCTGGAACGCTCGCTCACGCTGAACACCAGACTGGGCGGCCACTTTGTTCAGGGGCACATCGACGGAACAGCCACAGTCGATGACATCATCCGGAACGACGAATGGATTGACGTCTGGTTTCGAGCTGACTCATCGCTGCTGGACGTAATGGTTTCCAAAGGATCCGTCGCCGTAGACGGTGTCAGCCTGACGATCGTGAATGTGGAACGTGATCGCTTCTCTGTGGCACTGATTCCGCACACGCTCCAGGTCACGACTCTGGGAACACGCAAACCAGGTGACCTCGTCAACATCGAAAATGACATTCTCGGGAAATACGTTGCCCGTCTTCTGAGTGCACGGTTCAGCGGACAGATGACATGAATAGGAATCCGCCGACGTCATGAAGGAAGTTCAGCGACAGACTCGGTCATATCTGATGTCGTTGTTTCAGCGACACGGTTTCCATCCGCGCGGTGATCTCGGCCAGAACTTTCTGATCGACGTGAACCTGATTGAATTTGTCGTTCGCCATGCAGAGCCGGGCCCGTGCGACGTGGTGCTTGAAGTTGGAGCCGGCACCGGGGGCATGACTGCGTTCCTTGCCTCGAAAGCTGCGAAAGTGATTTCGATCGAGATTGATCGAAACATGTTCACGCTGGCTTCCGAAGCCGTACAGGACTTCAGCAATGTGACGCTGATGAACTGTGATGTCCTGAAGAACAAGAACACACTGGCACCGGAGATTGTGTCAGAGATCCGAAAACAGGTGGCTTCTGTTCCTGACGGGCGGCTCAAACTGGTCGCCAATCTTCCGTACAGCGTCGCAACGCCCGTGATTTCCAATCTGGTGACCTCGGATCTGCCCTGGCAGCGAATGGTCGTCACGATCCAGTGGGAACTGGGTGAAAAGATGGCTGCGGAACCGGGAGATTCTTCCTTTGGTGCATTGTCTGCCTGGCTGCAGTCGCAGTGCTCCGTGCGAATTCTTCGGAAGCTCGGTCCCAATGTTTTCTGGCCGAGACCCAAAGTGGATTCTGCGATTGTCAGCATCTGGCGAGATCAGAAACTGGGGCGTCGCATCCATGACCGCCGTTTCTTTCTCGACTTTCTGAGACGGCTGTTTCATCATCGCCGCAAGCACATTCGCAGTGTTCTCGCGGGCATGTATCGTCGCCAGATTGAGAAAGCTCAACTGGATGTACTGCTTGCCGAGCTGAATATTGCGGGCGACCAGCGAGCTGAGAAAATGACGATCGAAGGGCTCATCGAGCTGTCCAACGCACTTCGAAGCCGAATCGATCCGGACGCAGCATTGCTGCCGGATTCCGATGCAGACGCTCAGGAAATGTCGTCCGACGATGACGATCCTGAAGGTGTTGCGCCAGAAGATGCTTCACCAGAGTGCGAAACACCATACGAATCAGAGGGAAATCCGGACGGGGAGATTTCGGCCGGAACAATGACGCAGGAAACTGAGTCACGCGATGAACCGCGGGACCAGAAATCACGGGATAACTGACCGGGAGAACGGAAGATGCAGGATCGCATTGCCTATCGTGGCCTGACCTTTGACGATGTACTGCTTGAACCCGGCTACAGTGAAGTGGTGCCGTCGGATGTCGACATCAGTTCGCAGCTGACGCGTAACATCGCACTGAATGTGCCGCTGGTCAGCAGTCCGATGGATACCGTCACGGAAAGTGAAATGGCCATCGCCATGGCTCAGGTGGGCGGCATCGGCATCATTCACAAGAATATGACGATCGAACAGCAGGCGTTGCAGGTTGATCGCGTCAAGAGAAGCGAACACGGAGTCATCGTTGATCCGGTGACGCTGCCGCCGGAAACACCGGCAGGAGAAGCGGTTCGGCTGATGGACGAGCGAAACATCGGCGGTGTGCCGATTACCGTGAAAGGGCGTCTGGTCGGAATCCTGACCAGGCGAGATCTTCGATTCCTGGAATCCCGGGATCGCCCGGTTTCCGAGATTATGACGCGTGAAAAACTGGTGACCGCACCGGAGGACACGAGCCTCGAAGATGCCGAACGAATTCTCCTTGAAAACAAAGTCGAGAAACTTCTTCTGGTAGACGATGATTATCAGTTGAAGGGTCTGATCACGATCAAGGACATTGACAAGAACCTGCAGTTTCCGCGGGCTTCGAAAGACTCACGCGGAAGATTGCGTGTTGGCGCAGCGGTCGGTGTTTACGACATCGCCCGTGCGGCTCAAATGGTGGAAAAAGGTGTTGACGTACTCGTCGTCGACAGCGCTCATGGTCATTCCAAGAACGTGATTGAGACTGTTTCACAGATCAAGAAACAGTTCGGTATCGATGTCATCGCGGGAAATGTCGCAACGGCAGAAGGTGCCAGAGCTCTCGCAGCTGCTGGTGCTGATGCCGTAAAAGTAGGAATCGGGCCCGGTTCAATCTGTACAACAAGGATTATTTCAGGAGTTGGAGTTCCTCAGCTGACTGCTATTTCACACGTCGCAACAGCGCTTGCGGGAACTGATGTTCCGGTAATCGCCGATGGTGGAATTCGATTCAGCGGAGACATCACCAAAGCCATCGCAGCAGGTGCATGGACTGTCATGGTCGGGGGCCTGCTGGCAGGTGTTGATGAGAGTCCGGGTGAGATGATTCTGTTCCAGGGGAGAAGTTTTAAACGATATCGTGGAATGGGATCTCTTGGAGCAATGGTGAAGGGCAGCAGCGAACGATATCGACAGAGTGCAACAGCAGGTAACGACACCGGGAAGCTGGTGCCGGAAGGAGTGGAGGGACGAGTTGCCTACAAAGGGGCTCTTCAGCCACTGGTTTATCAGCTGACCGGAGGTCTTCGGTCAGGTATGGGTTATGTGGGAGTCAGGACGACTCAGGAACTGCGGACACAGGCTCGATTTATCGAGGTTTCCGCAGCATCGGTCAGGGAGAACCATCCGCATGATATCGCAATTACTCAGGAAGCGCCCAACTACAGCATCGAACACGCTTCAGGACATCACGACTGACGTCAAATGTCAGTCGCTGATGGATTGTCCGGCAATTTCTGCCGTCGACAAAGTGAGAACACTCTTCGCGATGGCGCGCACCCGCTTCGGCAGATTCTGCCTGTCCACCGGAGCTGCGGTGGGAATGCTGGTAGGACAACAGACCACAATCGCTGGTCCCGCGGATCAGCGGCTGCCCGCGCCCGTGCCGGAGACAGCTCAGGGAAGCCGAACTCCACAGACTGCAACACAGCCTGCCACCGCACCTTCGATCGCTGCGGAATCCCGTGATGCACTGAAACGAGTGATTGAATCGGCGCCGCGCCGGCCACAGTACGGTCAACCTCCGCAGACATGGTCGGAAGGTTATCAGAACCGGATGGATTCAGTACTGACTCCGGGGCGGTGGGAGCAGGAGCAGACGTGTGCTCAGTGGTATCACAGCCAGTCTCAGCGTTGGCTTTATCGCAACCGTCATTTCGCAACGGCCATGGGAGTTCCACCGGTCGGACATCCTCAGTATCAGGCGTTTATCGAAGAGCACACGCTGCCGCCGTACGGTGTTCCGGATGTGGATTACTATGAAATGCGCCCGCGAGTCGTGGTAATGGGGCCGATTGTTCAGACATCCGGGGAAGAAGCCGGAGAGGTACCGGAAACACCTGAGGATGAGTCAGACTATCGTCCGCGTCATTCCGGACGGGAACGTCTTCGAAAAGACATCACTGCCATTCAGCCAACTCTGAGCTACGCACTTCGAGGAATCGATGAAGATCAGCTGCCCGATGACTTTCATGAAGTGTACAACAATGATGAGTACGTCGTTGCTGAGCACCCCGCAACTGTGCTCCAGTGGGCACCGACGAACCTTTACCATCATCCGCTTTACTTCGAAGATCCTGCGCTTGAACGTTATGGCCACACCTACCATCCGGTTGTGCAGCCATTCGCTTCTGCCGGGCGGTTTGCGGTGCAGCTGGCAGGACTGCCTTACCAGATGACACTGAACCCGGTCCATGCGAAAGAGTACACGCTGGGATGGTATCGCCCCGGCGACTGTGCTCCAAAGAAGCACTATCAGATTCCGTTCAATGAAGAGGCAACACTCATGGAAGCAGCCGTCATCGCCGGGATGATTCTGATCTTCCCGTGAACAATCTCTGGTCGCTCACGGAGTCCTGCAGCAACACGCAGTCAGACACGGAAAAACGCGGCTGCATCCGGCTGGTCGGAGCAGTTTGCTGTTCATAAAACGGTAAAGCCGCGGAATCCTTTCGAATTCCGCGGCCGTTTCCTGTTTGAAAACCCTGATAAATCGGAGTTGCTCCGACGCAATGCGTGTTCAGACTCCGACTTTACCGGCCATACAGTTGCCTCCAAGATATCGCGGAACCTGGACGCTGAACTTTGCCGACTGAGTCACAGCTGGAGGTGCTTCATTCGGGGCACAGACCTTCACATCCTTGAGAGTCAGTCGTTCCTTGCCGTTGTCTGTGAAGAGATTCACGCAGACATTCAGCACTTCGTGGAGATTGACCTGAATGTTGTCGGGCACCTTGCCGGCTTTTGTGGAGTCGGCTGCGACGTTCGCAGGAATCATTGAGAACGCGGCGCCCATGGAATTCGAGAGCCCGAGATCGCAGGCCAGAATTCCACGAACTTCACTGGCTTCGTTGACATAACTCGCCAGTACGTAGGGCTTGGAAAGATCAGGACCAGTCATCGTTGTCTTGGCCTGAACTCCATCACCCAGAAGACACTGCATGAGTTTCTGGAGCTGATCGAGTGTTGGAAGTGCACCACCTGACATAAATCACCTCATCTCATGCCAGCACAGGGCTGATCGCTGCTTCGAAGGAGTTGGGAGTGAACGGTTTGGTAACGAGGAATGCAGCTCCGGCATCTTCTGCTTCTTTTCGAACTTCCGGACTGCTTTCGGATGTAATGAATCCGAATCGAGTGGTATTACCTGAGGCGCGAAGAGCTTTCAGAAGGTCGATGCCCTTCATCTCCGGCATGTTCCAGTCAGAAAGAACCAGATCTGGTTTCTGATCCGGAATCATGGCCAGCGCTTCTGCGCCATTGTTTGCTTCAACCGTCTGGAAGTTACCCAGTCCGGTCTGTTTCAGAGTACGGATGACGATCATCCGCATGGCTTTACTGTCATCAACAACAAGAATTTTCATTGAAAGATTGCTCCATAAACCGAGGCATCAATGCATCGGAAATCGGGTTCCGGCTGATAGCATCTTAGGTCACGAATGACGCTCAGGTTGTCTTTTTCACACAAGTTGTGCAGTGGTTTCGAGAACGCGAACGATCAGTCGATCGCCCTGACAGAGGTTGTTCACCTCAATGCCGTCAAAAGCCGTTCCAAACGGAGAATCCGTGCTCATGGTACCAACGCAGGGAAGTGAAAGGCTTGAATCACCCTGCACGATCCCTTTCAGATTACCGCCAACCATGTTGACGATTTCACCGACGGCGTCAGCAATTTCCGCTTCGGTCAGTTCGTCTTCCGTCATGGAAAACATCGTCGACGCGATCACCTTTGCTGTGGACCGCGGTGCGAGCACCTGAACGAGCGAGTTCCAGTCTCCTGAAATCCGGATAACGGCGGATACCGCATCCGGCTCATCACAGGACACAGTCTCTGATGGTTCCACGTTCAGACCGAGCATCCCGGTACAGACATCGTTGACCACCTGCTGCAGAGTAATTGCATCAATTGACATGAAGTGGAAATCCTAAACTGGGACCGGTCGGAAACAGACGGTCTTGCCAACGGGTTCTCGAACAAACGGGACATTCAGAGTAATCAGAGTTTCACCACCGCCCAGAAACAGGTAACCATCGGGCCGCAGTACCTTGTGAATTCTGGTCAGAATTCGTTCCTTCGTGGGCTGATCAAAATAGATCAGTACGTTTCGCAGGAAGACAACATCAAACTGAGCCAGCACCGGCCACGCTGACGCCAGATTCATGCGTCTGGCGTCGACCATTCTTCTCAGCTCCTGTCGAGCCTGCCACTGTGTGCCTTTTCGTTCGAAGTGTTTCACCAGCAACGATGCCGGAAGTCCTCGATTCACTTCGAACTGACTGTAGACACCTTCCTGTGTCCGCTTCACCATCTCATCAGAGAGATCAGTGGCCTGAATCCGCACGTTCCAGGCTGCGAGCTCATTGAAGTTCTCTCGGATCAGCATCGCGAGGCTGTAGGATTCCTGTCCACTCGACGACGCACCACTCCAGAGATTCAGTGTCTTCGTGGAGGCTCGCTTCTGGATCAGCTCCGGAAGAATCGCAGTCTTCAGGGCATCGAATGGCGCCATGTCACGAAAGAAACTTGTTTCATTGATCGTCATCGCTTCGGCCACACGATCGTGCAGGGAGCCTGACGGACGTTTCTTCAGCTCTGCAACAAGCCCTTCAACGTTCTCCAGTCCGACTGTTTTCGCAACCGGGGCGAGACGGCTCTCGAGCAGATAATCCTGATTGGACGAAATCACATTACCGGATTTCTCGGCAATAAGCGTCTTGAGAAAATTCACATCCGGAGCAGCAAGGGCCATGACGATCATTCCTCTGCAAACACTTCAGCAGCTTCTGCGACAGGTCGGAACCTTCTCAAATACATCGGACTAATGGCTCAGACAGTCACTTTATGCAGGGCACTCGATCCGCAGACTCGCGTCATGACGGCTGAATGCATTTCATTCAACGGAATCACAGCATCGGCAAGTCCGGCTTCCGCGACAACTCGCGGCATCCCCCAGACAACAGAGCTCGATTCATCCTGAACCATTATCCAGGCTCCGGCCTGACTCAGCGCCTGACACCCCGCGGTACCATCTCGTCCCATCCCGGTCAGCACCACAGCCAGAGTTCCGGCACCGAACACCTGTGCGAGAGACCGAAACATCACATCCACCGCCGGTCGACAGGAATTCTCCGGTGCCCCCCTGGTTGTCCGAATCACAACGCTGGTGCCATCCCGAGCCACCATCATGTGATGATCACCCGGTGCAATCCAGACTTCACCGGCTTTCAGCACCGCACCGTCATAGCCTTCGCGAACGGTCAACTGGGAACAGCGATCAAGTCGCTCTGCCAGAAGCTGAGTGAAAATCGGAGGCATGTGCTGTGTAATCAGAACCGGCACATTCAGCGATGCCGGCAGGCGACTGATGAGTTCTGCGAGTGCATTCGGCCCCCCCGTGGAGCTCCCGATGCCAAGCACCATCACCGGAGTTTTCCTTCGGTCCGATCGGCGTTTTCGAGCAGACACCTCAAAGTCAAACGCTGCCTCTGATAATTCGATCGGGTTCGTCACGGCCGGATCTGCGGCAGCCTCGGGACCGGGGGTGACCGCCGGCACGGCACCGGATCTGGCCACAGCACCCGAAGAATTCTCCGGGGTGCCTGTCCCATTGCTTTTCCGGGGAATGGCGACGGCGTTCTCCTGCACATTCCGGTTTCGACGTCCCCAGAGCTTCAGCTTCGGAACAACTTCCAACTGAAGGTAACTGATCGCCTTGTCGACATGCCCGACGCCGGTGGGCTTGGCCACATAATCGGTTGCACCGGCCTGAAGAGCATCCAGCGTCGCTTCACCACCCCGCACGGTCAGAGTGCTGAACATGATGATCGGGACCTGCGGATTGAACTTCCGGATTTCCCGCAGCGCTTCGATTCCGGTCAACTGCGGCATCTCGACGTCCATCAGGATGACGTCGGGCTTCAGGCCTCGGCAGTAATTCACCGCCTCGTCACCGTTGAGTGCAGCCGCAACAACTTCGAGATCCATGTCGAGCGATATCGCCGCGGTCAGAATCTTTCGGGTCACGGACGAATCATCCGCGATCATCACTCGAATTCTACCTGCCATAATGTTTTATCCTGCACCCGTAAGATCACTTGAAATCAGTTTGTCTTCCGGGTTTATTCCTGTGGCCGATTCACTGTCTTCGGTTCATTCCGTAAAGAAACACTTCATATCCGTTGCAGTCTCGACTCAGCATCAGTTCGGTTCACGCCTCTGCCTGCCGCCTTCCTGCGTTCGGAACCTCACACCCCTCCGGAATGTGAATCACTCTGTTTTCTCTTCCGTTGCCGCAGGATGCTCCATGGACGGTTCAGAGCACATCGAACTTCAGTCTGATGTCACCTTCGCAGCAAAGATTCGCCCGATCCTCAGACACGGCTGACTGATGCAGTCTCGGGTGCCCAAACGACCGCAGCGGGCATCATCGGGCTGTCTCGCATTCAGCAGGACAACAGTGTGTCCGAAGTCTGCAGTACCACTGGCTCGATCGAAGAGAATTCAAAGCCATCCCCGACGACCCCTGACATTTCCGCGAATCTGAAGCATCCGGAGCTCCTGGCAGAGCGCCAGATTCATCAGATGATTCAGAATTCCTCTGCAGAGGTCGTCATCTCGACACCGATGAGCCGCAGCTTGTCGATCAGAATGTCTCCGGTGAATGGCTTCATCACAAATTCATCGACGCCGGCCATCAGAGCCCGTGCCATCTGAGATGGCTCGGTTTCCGTTGTCACCATGACCAGCTTCGTGTCCTTCCATGACTCGTCACTGCGCACTGCCATGATGAACTGCAGTCCGTTCATCACCGGCATATTCCAGTCCACCAGACACACTTCCACACGGCCGGCCTGATGAAGGCATGCCAGCCCCTCCTGACCGTTGCTGGCTTCCAGGATCTCAAATCCCAGTGGCTCAACAATCTGTCGGAGAATTCGTCGCATCGCACGTGAATCGTCAATAATCAGGGCGTACATCGCTGATCCTCGGTTTGGGTCGAACACACCAGATCTGGACTCTGTTGAATTCTTGACAGGCTGATCGGTTCCAGAATCGCCGTTGCTGCATTTCGCGGTGTTGACGTTTCTCGTCAGTTGAGATGATTCCGCAACACCACTCTCGATACTAAAGCTTACGTTCCCTCGTTCGCTCTCAGACGTTTTGTAAGAATAGGGTTTATCTCCATGCCCTCCGTGACTTTCCCATCAGCCTTTGCGGCTGCAAAAGCAGCCTCTCAGTTGATCTCAACATAACGTTCCGATTTCTCCTGCCCGCGGGGAACCTTCTCGTTCGAGAGCACCGGTCGATTTGTCGGCTCGTGGTAGTCGCTCAGCGGGCGTCCTGATGCCACCTGCCGCACCTGACCCACCAGCTGCAGCATCTCTTCCGCCAGAGCTTCCAGATCACCGGCCGTCTTGAGTGTCTCATCCGTACCACTGCATGTGGATTCAGCGGCTTCCGCGACAAGCGAAATGTTCCGGGCAATTTCACCACTTCCGGCGGCGACCTCAGAAATGTTGCGACTGATCTCCCCGGTCATCGCAGACTGCTCTTCCACTGCACTCGCAATCGCATTCTGGC
>JBKDKA010000121.1:0-23478 GCA_046345315.1 Planctomyces sp. | reverse complement strand
CGTGTCTGTCCCGAAGGGAAGCTCCTCAACGTTGACAATTCATGAACAGATGAAAAAGTTCTTTGTCCTCAGCCGCGGAGAAGTTTTTCGTGTGGGTCTCCTGTTTCCTGCGATTGCCGTTCCTGGATCGATACACGGGATTGCGTCATGATGTTCTTTCTCAAGATCGTTGCTGCATTCGTTGTGGCAATTCTGCTGCTGGTGATTCTTGTTGTCTTCCTGATCCGGTGGAAGTTTCGACGGTTCCTGAAACGAATCGTCGATCAGTATTCATCGGGTGGCACTGTGCCGCCGTTTCGGGTGAAGCTGATCCCCGTCGAAGACGAATCCATCGGCTGGAATCGTTCTGAAGAAGTGAATTCACTGACCGATGAATTCAGGAAACTGAATTTCACTCCGATTGGTGATTTCGATGCAGAAGATCTGCCGCTTCGAATCAGAGCGTTTCAGCATCAGGAGCATCAGGCTTACGGTGTCATCTACGAACACGCCGCTGCCGGCTGCTGGTGCGATGTGGTGCGTCGTTACACGGATGATACCGGCTGGACAGTGAGTTCAGGCAAAGAGCATGGAATGGATTCAGCTCCCTGGCATCATCCATTGTTTCTTCCTGGAAAGCCGCTGGCTGAGCTGCATGAAAAACTGCTTGAGTTGTCCCCTTCGACGGGACTCCAGCGTGCCGGTGCAGATGTGTTCGTTCAGCGATTCGAGTCTGCTTATGCTCGCGAAATGAACTGGAGGATCGAACGAGGCGGGCCGACTGAGGAGGAGATTCGACGAATCGCCTCGTTGAACGGAACGGAGCCGACTCCGGAAGACGTGGAAAGGATTCAGACTCAGTGGCGCACGGCCATCGCCGATTTTCTCTCCGAACTTGCTCTGAAGGTCTGGAGAAAGGAAAGCGGAATCTCTCGTCAGAACTTTGACGAGATGAGTCATCGGCTCGTTGTCATTCACCGAAAGCTGCAGCCGCACCAACTCGAAGCGATACTTGACTGCAACGATGAGGAAGACGATGAAGATAATGCCGAGACAGCCGGCAGTCAGGGTGAGAAGATACGGGAGCTTTGTCGGAACTCATCGCCGGTTGCAGTGTTTCATGATTTTATCAGTCGCCAGGATGCTTCCGCCGGTTCATGGAAAAAAGTCGGAGAAGTTCAGCGTCCGCTGAAGGCAGAAATCTGGGAACGCCCGGATCAGGAGTCGAGTCAGAACGAGGAAGACCCGGAGAGCGAATTCGATGATGAGCTGAACGTCTGAATGACTGGCACCGGCGAATGACTGTTGTCCAGAATGACTGACCGGGGCCAGTGGCAGGTTCAGGATAGAACTCAGACCAGTTCTTTCATCGGTTCACGGACGTCGACGAGGAACTGCGGGCGACCTGTCGGGTCGTGCAGTACCGTATTCATGACATCAATTCCGAGGTTGTGGTAAGCGGTCGCGATGATTTCCTGGACCGGAACAGGGCGAGTCGCTGCGTATTCACCCAGTCGATTGGTTGATCCGATGGCCTGCCCTGTCTTCATGCCGCCACCTGCCATCAGTGCACAGCTGACCTGCGGCCAATGGTCTCGACCGGCGCCCTCGTTGATTCTTGGTGTTCGACCGAATTCGCCCCAGACAAGAATCGTCACGTCATTGAGCATCCCGCGTTCTTCAAGGTCGAGTACAAGCGCACTGACTGCCTGATCGAGCTTTGGTCCGTGATCACGCACGAGGTCGAAGTTCTGACCATGGCTGTCCCAGCGTCCATAAGAAAGTGTGACGCAGCGGACACCGGCTTCCACAAGGCGTCGGGCGAGCAGAATGTGTTCGTTGCAGGTTGGTGCACCGTCGTACTGGTACTGGAATGGCTTTCCGGTGCCATAACGTTCACGTACTTCAGCTGGTTCTTTCGATATGTCCAGCGCATCTGCGAGACGGCTTCCGGTCAGAACGCCGAATGCAGCGTCAGTGAACGAATCGATGCCCTTCATCGTTCCGGATGAATCGGCATTTCGTTTCAGGCCATCAAGCCCCGTCAGAAGTGACCGACGGTCCTGAAGACGATCCAGTGTAACGCCGTTGAGCGTCAGATCGCTCATCCCGTTTCCATTCGGGCGGAACGGGGAGTAGGCAGCGCCGAGATAACCCGGCGAGCCTGGTTCTGACCAGGGGGCATGCTGAGTTTTCTCTGCCAGTGCGACGGCGGGCGGAATTCCTGGGTCCTTCGGGCCGAACATTCTGGAGAGCACAGGTCCGATGGCTGGTCGACCTCCCACCGACTGGACGTCTCTGCGATTCCAGCCTGTGAAGCACTGAAATGCATCGTGTCCGCCAGCACATTCGACGACGGATCGAACGACGACCAGTTTTTCCATGATCGCAGCGAGCTTCGGGAAACATTCTCCGATCTGGATTCCCGGAACCGAGGTGCTGATCGGACTGAACTCGCCCCGAATCTCGCGAGGAGCCTCAGTCTTGATTTCCCACATATCCTGGTGAGGTGGCCCACCACCGAGGAAGATGTTGATGATTGACTTATTGTTTTTCGGCCTGTTTTCCGACGCCGCCTGAGCCTGCAGGATGGATGCCAGGTTCACTCCGCCGACGGCACCCATGGAGAGGCCGCCGATCTTGAGGAAACTGCGGCGCGACACGCCGTCGCAATAACGAGATTTCTGTCCGTAAATCGTCAGCATCTCAAATTCTCCGGCAGAAGGCAGGGTGTGTGAACCGGATCCGGCGGCATGGAGCCGCTCATTATCTACAATCAGGCCAGCTGATCTGTTGGAGGCAGCTGGCTACGGCGGGAAATGCAGTGGTGGAAACTTCAGAGGAAAATCTGCCATTGAATGACATCGGTTTCCGGGAGGGGAAACTTCCGTCATTGATCCTTTGCAGGGGACAGACATTCCTCAGTAACGAATCCTGAGGAGTCGTTACCTGGCGAAAATTCCTCGAAGCCGGGAAATTCTAACTCAGAACCGAATCTTTGGCCAGTTTGAGGCTAAACGCTTGTTGAGACCGGGTCAAGAGAAGAGCCCTGGAATCAATCCATATCTGATGAGTGCGGTTTTGGCGGGATTTCGAATCCCGGGTGTCTTAAGTGTTTTTCTGGCAAGTGGTTACAGTTATCGGTCAGTGCGGCTGTCGCTGTTGGCATGCGGGTTGTCCACCCACGGCCGGGTTCCGAAGAAAATTGAATCCCGGATTTGACGGCTTTGACGGCTTTGCTTAGTTGAAGTCCGCCGAGCGTTTGCTGTAGTACGCGCACATTCATAAATCGGCCAAATTGTCAGCGCACGTCGTTCGTGCTGCTCATGGCCTCGTCAATGAAGTCGGAAACCGGAATTCCGGAAATTCAACATGCAGCGCATCTTTATCACAGGGATCGGAGTTGTCAGTTGTCTCGGAAATGACCGCAGATCTTTCTGGAGAAAGCTGACGGCCGGGGAATGCGGAATCGATCAGCTCACAGAGCACGATACGAAGGACATGGAAGTCACGATCGGTGGTGAGGTCAGAAACCTGAACGCCGATCGCATCAATGTCAATGATCTCGTGTCAACGCGGAAGATGGATCGAGCGAGTCAGTTCGCCGTCCATGCCGCTCATGAAGCACTCGAAGATGCCGGGCTGCCGACAGTTGGTGTCGGGGAGAACGCTGCCGTCATCATTGGAGCTGGTCTGGCGGGTCTGGAGACTTATGAGTTTCAGATGGAGCGACTCCTGACGAAAGGCCCTTCGCGCGTCAGTCCTTTCACGATTCCGATGCTGATGCCGAATGCTCCACCGGGAAACATCAGCCTTGCCTTTGGTGTTCAGGGAACCTGTTACACCACGAGCAGCGCGTGTTCGTCATCGGGGCATGCCATGATTGACGCCATGGAATACCTTCGGCGAGGAGATGCGGATTTCGTCATCACCGGGGGTACGGAAGCGTCGCTGACACGGCTCGGAATTTCCTCGTTCGTCAACATGAAGGCCATGTGCAAGACGATGAATGATCGGCCGAAGGAATCCATGCGGCCATTCGATTCGGATCGCAGCGGATTCATCATGGCGGAGGGTGCGTCGGTGCTCATCTTCGAAACAGAAGAGCATCTTCGACGTCGTGGCGGCCGCGCCTGGGCGGAGGTTCTGTCTGGGCGTTCAACGACCGATGCTTATCATCTGGTGCAGCCGGATCCTGAAGGGCGACAGGCCGTGAAAGCAATTCGGGCGGCAATGAAGCATGCCGGGCTGACTCCCGAGCAGATGGCGGATCTGACCTACGTGAATGCTCATGGAACAAGCACTCAGTACAATGACTCAATGGAAACCGTCGCACTGAAGGCCGTCTTCGGCGATCTGGCTGATCGTCTGCCGGTCAGTTCCACCAAGAGCATGCTAGGCCACATGATCGGCGCTGCCTGTGCCATTGAGATGTCAGCCTGCGCCATGGCTCTCACATCCGGTGTTCTGCCGCCCACGATCAATTATCGGACGCCGGATCCGGATTGTGATCTGAATTACATCCCGAACACTGCCATTCAGAAAGATGTTCGGTATGCAATCAACAACAGCTTTGGTTTCGGTGGCCACAATGTGTCATTGATTATTGCTCGAGTCGACGATCCAGCCCTGAAGCGATCGATCGACAGCTGATCAGCGACTTTGGCGTCCGGCTGAAGTGATCACGTCAGAACACGAAGATACCGCGAATCGGCGGGATCGTGGCGCATTTCTCCGACGCACGCATGTCGCAGCACAATTCGAATTGAATCAGGTTGAATCCGGGTTAAGGCCGCTGCTTTCTCTGCGGTATGCGGAAGGCCACGTTCTGTTCCTCAGGAGGATTCTCAAATGACTTCAGGTACTGTTCTGAGTTCTGCCGTCGGAGCTGCCCCGGGTGATTCCCGTGTGAATGCGTTGCAGATCGCTGTGACCGGTATGACCGGAATGGTTGGAACTGCACTTGCTGACCGCCTCCTTGGACGCGGTTGTCAGGTGTCCGGAATCTCCAGGAAGGCACGCCCCGGCGAAAATGCGATTCTGTGGGATCCGGAGAAAGGCCTCCGCAATCCTTCGGAGCTCAGTGGTCTCGACGCAGTCATCCACCTGGCGGGGGAGAATATCGCCGCAGGCCGCTGGAATGCGGCACTGAAGAAGCGGATTCGTGACAGTCGTGTCAATGGGACTCGCAGCCTCGTCTCATCCCTCGCCGCTGTTTCAGATCGGCCGAAGACACTGATCTGTGCCTCCGCCATCGGCTTCTATGGTGATCAGGGCGATCGAGTTCTGGACGAATCGTCGTCCAGCGGCACCGGGTTTCTTGCCGATACGTGCCGGGAATGGGAGGCGGAAGCCTTCAAGGCGGAGGCACTCGGCATACGAGTGGTCTGCTGCCGGATCGGTGTCGTGCTGAGCAGTCGAGGTGGTGCCCTTTCAAAAATGCTTCTCCCCTTCCGACTGGGGGGCGGTGGAGTCGTGGGGGCGGGAACTCAGTACTGGAGCTGGATCGGTCTGAAAGATCTGGTTCGGATCCTTGAGTACTGCCTGGACAATCCAAAGATGTCCGGGATCGTCAACGCGGTGAGTCCGGAGCCGTCCACCAACCGTGAGTTTACGAGATCTCTTGGTCAGGTGCTTCATCGGCCAACGATTTTTCCGATGCCTGCGTTCGTCGCGAGAATGGTGCTCGGTGAGATGGCCGAAGCGCTACTGCTCGCCAGCACAAGAGTGGTTCCGAAGCGACTTCTCGAAAGTGGATTCCGCTTCGAGTACCCGGGGCTCAATGAGTGCCTCAAATCCGAAATTGAATCCCCCTGACTTGTGATGCTTCATGAGGATCCCGTTCAGCCGATGGTCCTCGCGCCACTCTCGGTCAGAAATGTGGCTTTCAAAACCACGGGTTGTTCCAGGGCGGATTCTTTCACGACGACGGGTCCATTCAACCCTGCAAGCTGAAGGTTCGTCTTCAGCAAGTCGGCGTGATCGCAGTTGATTTCCAGTTGCTGGAGAGTCACTCCGGAATTCGGCATGCGATCTGAAGGATGATCGATTGTTTCCCACTGGATGAACGACGGGAACGCGCCGCTGAGCGGCATCTGTCCGTCAGCAGGGATTGTAATCTTCCATTTCCAGTGACCACGTTCCATGGATTCGGTTTTGCCTGGCGACACCGTGAGAATCTCCTGGATTTCATCCAGTGACTCTGTTCTGGCGACCCAGGTTGCCAGCCTGGGCTCACTGTCGGCAGAGACACCGTCGAGACCAAACCATCGAGCACGTTTCGGGGGCGGCAGCGTCGGATCGACTGCAATGACTTCGAGGTACATTCCGGGGCCGAGATTCAGCAGAGCGTTATGAGTGCCCATCCGAACATGCTGACCGCCGGGCTGCATCCGAACACAAAGGGTGTCCTCAATAAACTCGATTCCGGATCGGAGTGTGCCGGACGTGACGACAAGATGATCAATCCGGCATGAGAACATGGAACTGCTCTTCAGAGGTCATTGGCAATACTGCGGCGTGAAACCTCTCCCAGTCAGGATCGCGATCGCCCGGGAAGGAGACATCTTTCTGCAGACCCGGATGATAACAGGTTTCCTGTACATGCAGTTCTCCCGGCTGGCGTGAATTCTGATTGCATCAGGGTTATCGAATTGTCGGAGACCTGACCGTCATTTATGATCCGATGATGGAGACATCACCGGGCGTTTATCTTCTGTTGTGTCTGGCTGCTGCGCTGGGAGGAGCGATCAACTCGATCGCCGGCGGAGGAACACTGGTCACGTTTCCCGTGCTGATGTTTGCTCTGAAGGATATTCCGGGAGCTGCGATCATCGCGAATGCAACGAACACAGTCTCCCTCTGTCCCGGGTCTCTTTCTGCAGCCTGGGGATATCGTCGGGAAGTTCGGGAGCTTCTGGGTTGGGCACGCTGGCTGGCCATTCCGAGCCTGCTCGGAGGGATTCTGGGATCCATTGTTGTCGTTCGTAGCCCCGAGTCTTCATTTCGTGCGATGGTTCCGTGGCTGATCGGTGCCGCGACCCTGCTGTTCATCCTTCAGCCATATCTGACCTTAGGAAAGTCACAGGGAACGGAACTGAATTCGAGATCGAACCGTTATCTTCAGATTGTGTTCCTGCTGCAGCTGGTCATCGGGTTTTACGGAGGATACTTCGGGGCCGGTATCGGAATCCTGATGCTGAGTTCACTCAGCCTTCTGCAGATCGGAAACATTCATCATGTGAATGGACTGAAGACGATCCTCGCGGGGCTTATCAACGGAGCCTCGGTTGTCGTATTCATTCAGCAGGGAGTTGTGTACTGGAAGTTTGCGATTCCTATGGTCATCGCTGCTTCCATCGGTGGCTGGCTGGGGGCCGCCGGAGCTCGCACACTGGATAAACGACTCGTCCGCCGACTGGTCATCACCATCGGACTGGTGCTGACGGTCTGGTACTTTTCACAGACGATGTTCTGATTGCGTACTTTCGTCTGACGTCTTGTCAGAGACAGTCGTGTTGTGTCGAAGTTCAGAACCTGCGTGGTTTCGCCGATGACATCCGTCACCCAACTTTGCTGTACGGACAAGATGATCAGCTGCTCTCTGGAAGGTTCTGATGGTATTTCTAAGGATAATGAATCTGATTGCCTGGGGGTATTGGTTCTGATAGTATCGCGAAGCTCTTGAACTGTTCAACTGGTAACAAAACGTCATTGCTTCTGTTCACGATACTGTGAGTGAATTTTCGCGATGTTTCAGACAAGATGTGCTGAATGCGGGCGTGAGCTCAGGCTGAAGCCTGAAGTGGCCGGCAGAAAAGTTCGATGTCACTGCGGACATGTGTTTCGAGTGCCATCAAACCTCGGCGAGACGCCCAGTCAACAGAATAAAACAGCTGCTTCGTCATCGGGAGGAACTGGTCAGTCGGTAAACTTCAGAACGCCGCGGGATCACGCTGACAGCCCTTCGAACAAACAGACTGTTTCGAGAGGTCTTGAAAAGACACGTGCTGTCGATATTGAATCTGCCAAAGAAGGTACTTCACGCCGGAGGCTGACAAGGCAGCAGATACTGGACGCGATTCCAGCGCAGCTCGAACAGAAAAAGATGTCATCGGGATATGTGTCTGCCCTGATGATTGTTGCGTTTCTGATGCTGATTCTTCCGTTGCTGTATGTCGCTTTGATTGCCGGCGTCTGCTATCTGGTCTACTGGCATTATGCGGAGACAACGTGGCTGAATTCAGCCATGACAGCTGCCCGGGGAAAATCGCTGGTGCTCGTGCTGCTCGCATGGGCTTCACCGGCCATTATCGGAGGTATTCTTGTTGTCTTTATGATCAAGCCGCTCCTGAAGCGGCATCAGTATTCTGATTCCGGTCAGGTGCTTGATCGACGGAAGTTTCCACTTCTGTTCGACTTCGTTGACCGACTCTGTGATCTTCTTGGAGCCCCTCGACCGCATCAAATCTGTGTGGACTCTGATGCAAATGCCTCTGCCGGCTTTTTTTCGCGGGGATCTTTCGTCACCAACAAGCTCACGCTCAGAATTGGTCTTCCGCTTGTTGCCGGGATGAGTCTGCCCCAGTTAACTGCGGTTCTGGCTCACGAATTCGGCCATTTCAGACAGTTTTGGGCGATGCGTTGCTGTTTCGTCATTGAGACTGTCAACGACTGGTTTCATCGAATTTCTACTGAACGAGATCAGTGGGATATCTGGCTTGAGAAATCAGCCAGCGAGCTTGATGCAAGAATCTCATGGGTGCTTCAACTGGCCCGACTCATGGTCTGGATTGTTCGAAAGATTCTGACGGGTTTTCGGTACGTGGGGCTGTTTGTCAGTCGGTCTCTGTCACGTCAGATGGAATTCGATGCGGATGAGTGTTCCTTGGCGATCGTCGGTTCAGACGAATTCAGCAGTATGTTCAGGCGAATGGCTGAACTTTCGCTGGCATGTGAGATCGCCGGTAAATCGGCTGGACAGTATCTTCGGGAAGGGCGTCCTCTGGACAACTTTCCTCATTTCGTGGCATTTCAGGCCGAGGAGTTCCCTTCGACCGTGCGCGCATTCATTGATGTCATGGAGAGTTCTCCGGTTCAGTGGACCAGCACTCATCCTTCCAACCTCGATCGAAAGAATCGCGCACAGTCTCCACATAGACCGACCAGCTTTGAGCTGGACTGTGCCGCTGGGGTACTTTTTGAGGATTTTCGAAAGCTCTGTCGCGAGCTGACCAGAAAGAGCTACCGTCGACGTGACGGTACAGAAGTTCGAGCGGACGAACTGACTTCAGTATCAGAATTGATTTCCGACCAGAAAAAGCGTCGTGAGCAGTTCCGGAGAGCGCAGAGTGTTGTGCTTCAGGTTCCTTCGCTGAACGCTCTCTGGTTTTCCAGTGAAGTCTCCTGGGACGATTCTTATTCAGAATCTGAATTGCTCAATCAGATTCGGGAGTCTCGTCAATATCAGATGAATCTCCGTCAGGAGGCGATCGTTGCCTGTGAACAGATTCAGGATCTTGAAGCGAAATTCGGAATCGCAACGTTGGCCCGATTGAAGGTTGTTTCTGGCACGAAACTGAAGAAGGGTGAGTATCCGGTTCCGTTGAGGTCGTTCGACGATGTAAATGCCTGGCTCACCGAGCTCAATGCACAGCATCAGACTGCCCTGGCGAATCTGCTCCCGTTTCAAAATGCAAGCGGGAGAAGAATTCATCTGGCTCTTCTGCTTGCGATCCGGCAGGGAGGAGATCCGAGCGTGATACAGAAATACTGGAACACTCTCCAGGTTCTGGAGCGGATTGTTGGGCCGATCTCCGAGTTAGAGCGACTGCTTCAGCTTGTGACATGGACATTTGGAAATCGTTCTCGGATGAGCATGCCGTTGTTTGACAGTCTGATTGACACTTCTCGGAAGAAACTCCTTGAATACTGTGAACTGCTTTATCATGTTGCTTCTACTGCTGAATATCCTTTCGAATTGCCGTATCAGGTCGAACATACTGCGGAGGCATTGCTGCCGGGCTTGCAGGATGCTGACAATATCGTCCTGCTCCACGAGGACTGCGATCGATTTGCGACCGGGTTTCAAAGTCTCTGGCGCAGACTACAGGGGTGCTTGTGCGAAATTGCAGAAGATGCTGAGGTACGCGCGGGCTTCTCACTGTTAAAGCCTGTCAGCTGAAACCTGTCAGCAACAGAAACCTGAGCAGTTGCTGAAGATTGGTCTGATCGATTTCAGGTTTCTGCAACAGCCTCTTGTGGCTCGAAACCAGTGCCTCTATGCTGTCCATTGTGATGCGGACGGAAGTTCCGCTACGAATGACGCCGTCGTGAGAGTCATTCTCGCTATCGATGTCACTGATGAACAAATGGGAAGGCAGATCTTGAAGACATTCCTCCCCGTGATCGCAGCCATTCTGGTGTCGTCGAACTGTACTGTCGAAGGAGATACCTTCTTTGCTGACGAGGCTGCTCCAGAGTTTTTCGAGCGTCGAATACGACCACTGCTCGCAGATTCATGTCTGAAGTGCCATGGTCCCGAAAAACAGTGGGCCGGGCTGCGGCTGGATTCACGTGAGGCGATTCTTGCTGGCGGTGAATCCGGTCCGGCTGTGATTCCGGGGGATCCTGAAGGCAGTCTTCTGATCAGGGCCGTTCGTCACGCTGATGATGCTCCGAAGATGCCTGAGGAAGGGCAGTTGAGTGAATCGCAGATTCGCGATCTTGAGGCGTGGGTGAAGTCCGGTGCCTTCTTTCCGAATTCAGATTCCGGGAATCAGCGTTCTCGAGATCCGAATCACTGGGCGTTTCAGCCACCAGTGCGACCGATACTCCCGGAGGTAAAGAACCGCGAACGAATTCAGACCGACATGGATCTCTTCATTCAGGAGAAGCTCGAAGCTGCCGGACTGACCCTGTCTGAACCTGCAGATCGACAGACACTTCTTCGGCGAGTGACCTATGACCTGACCGGGTTACCGCCGACTCCGGAGGAAGTAGCTGCGTTCCGGGATGACGCCGGGGCTGATGCCTGGTCGAAAGTTGTGGACCGACTGCTTGATTCACCGGCCTATGGTGAACGCTGGGGACGGCGCTGGCTGGATGTCGTTCGATACGCAGATTCCAATGGTCTTGACGAGAACATTGCTCACGGCAACGCATGGCGTTATCGCGACTACGTGGTGAACTCGTTCAATGCTGACAAACCATTTGACCGAATAATCCACGAGCAGATCGCGGGTGATCTCATTCCTGCAGACTCGGACAGCATCCGACAGGAACAACTGATCGCCACGGGATTTCTGTCGATCGGGCCGAAGGTGCTTGCCGAAGTCAATCAGCCCAAGATGCGAATGGACATCGTGGATGAACAGATTGATACGGTCGGCCGCGTGTTTCTCGGAATGACCTTCGGGTGTGCTCGTTGTCATGACCATAAATTTGATCCGATCGAAACGGAGGACTACTACGGTCTCGCCGGGATTTTCCGCAGCACAAAGACGATGGATTCCTACACCAAGGTCGCTCGCTGGCATGAGCATCCACTGGCAACGGAAGATGCTTTTTATCAGGCGCAGAAGAAACAGCATGATGCAGATGTGAGTGCAAAGAAGCAGCAGGTTGAGAAGATTATTGCAGATGCGGTTGCGGCCCTGGCGGCTTCCGGGAATGCTCTCAGTGAGCCTTCTGCTGATGCGGAAGGGCGTTTTCCGGAATCTGTGCGAATGGAACTGGCGAAGCTCAGAGAGGCCCTCGCGAAACTTGAAAAGGAACCGCCAGAGTCACCGTCGGCAATGGGAGTCACTGAGGACGAGGTCGCTGATACCGCAGTCCACGTGCGAGGTAATCCACTGAAGCTTGGTGATACCGTCGTTCGGCACGTTCCTGTTGTCATGAAGGGGCCTCAGCTTCCGGAGTTCAGTTCAAAGCAGAGTGGTCGAAAGGAACTGGCTGCCTGGCTGACGGATGCGAAGAATCCTCTGACTTCACGAGTGATAGTGAACCGAGTCTGGCGGTGGCATTTCGGGCAGGGCATCGTTCGCTCTACGGAGAATTTCGGAATCCCGGGGGAACGCCCTTCACATCCGGAACTTCTTGACTGGCTGGCTCTGCATTTTGTGGACAAAGGCTGGTCCATGAAGTCGCTGCATCGTCTGATTCTGAACTCCGCCGTCTGGCAGCAGTCAAGCCGAGCTGGGTCGCTGACTCTCGAAAAGGATCCGGAGAACCGATTGTTTTCGCGTTACTCTGTGCGGAGACTCGAAGCCGAGGAAATTCGGGATTCCATGCTGGCCGTCAGTGGTCGACTTGATCGCACTGTCGGTGGCTCGCTGCTGAAGGTCAAGAATCGAGGTTACCTGTTTGATCACACGTCCATCGACCTCAGCGATTACACCAGTCAGAGACGATCACTTTATCTGCCGGTCATTCGCAATCACGTTTACGATCTGTTTCAGCTCTTCGATTTTCCGGATCCTGCTGTGCCCACAGGAAGTCGGAATTCGACAACGATCGCTCCGCAGGCGCTGATGATGATGAACAGTGATTTCGTCATGCAGTCGGGCGACGATCTCGCAGAACGAGTCCTGAGTTCCTCAGTTCTGAAGCCTGATTCGTCAGATGCCGACAACCTGCGAATTCGGCTGCATGTTCTTTATCGCCTGGTCTTCGGAAGAGACTGCACCGAGGCCGAGATTGAGGCTCACCAGACGTATCTGGAGCAGATCGAATCCGCGATATCGAATGACGAGAAGGATTCTCAGAAGCGGATCCATCGCGCATGGAGTCTGCTTTGTCATACGCTGCTTGCATCCAGTGAGTTCATTTATCTGCAGTGAGCCAGAAGTATGTCCTTGAGATCCCGAAACTCGTCGATGCCTGAACCCTCGCGGCTGCCTCTGTCGCGACGTGAAATTCTCAGGCGATCATCCGTCGGTTTTGGCGGCATGGCACTGGCGTCTCTCTTTGGTGAGACAGGTTCTGCGGCTGAGAAGAACAACCTGAGCGTTCCGGATGGTTCTGTGGCGGCTCATTCGGTGCTGCCGATGCTGGCAGCTCGAGCGAAGAGGATCATCTTCCTGTTCATGAGTGGTGGTCCGTCTCAGGTGGACACATTTGATCCCAAGCCACTGCTGACTCGGGATGACGGAAAGCCGTTGCCGTTCGAGAAACCGGCGATCCAGTTCAACTCGACGGGCAATCTGCTGAAATCGCCCTGGCGTTTTCGCCAATACGGTGAATGCGGAAGCTGGGTGAGCGAACTCTTTCCGAAGATGGCGGAGTGTGTCGACGATCTTTGCCTGATTCATTCCGTTCACGGAACGAATCCAGCTCACGGTGGCGCTGTCATGAAGCTGCATACCGGAAGCGACAATTTCGTGCGGCCAAGTATCGGTTCGTGGGTGAGTTACGGACTGGGGACGGAGAACAGCAATCTTCCGGCATTTGTGACCATCTGTCCGACTCTCGCCTTCGGCGGAATCAATAACTGGAGTTCCGCCTTTCTTCCTGCGCAGTATCAGGGAACTGCGCTCGGTGACGCGAGCATTCCTTCAGAGCGGGCTCGCGTTCGTTTCATTCGTAACTCCCGTTTGACGCCGGAACTGCAGAAACTGCAGCTTGAGCATCTGAAATCCATGAATCATCAGCACAGGCTAAGTTCGGGCGCAGAAGCATCACTCGACGCTCGCATCCAGAGCTTTGAACTGGCCTGGCGAATGCAGACGGATATTCCTCAGGTGGAAGATCTCTCGAGCGAATCGGAGTCGACACTGAAGCTTTACGGAATGGACGATCCGGTGACCGCAAACTTCGGACGCATGTGTCTGATGGCTCGCAGATTTGCAGAAGCCGGAGTTCGATTCATTCAGGTGACTCACAATGACAACAAAGTTCAGTGGGATCAGCATTCTGACCTGAAGAATGGCCACGAAAAGAATGCTCGAGAGGTCGATCTGCCGATCGCAGGACTTCTCAAGGATCTGAAGGCTCGAGGTCTGCTGGAAGATACGCTCATCTGGTGGGGCAGCGAGTTCGGTCGAACACCCACAGCGGAATCAGCCGACGGTCGGGACCACAATCCCGAAGGCTTCACAATGTGGCTGGCAGGAGGCGGTGTCAAAGGCGGTCTTCGATATGGCAGCACCGATGATTACGGTTATTTCGCAACCGAGAACAAGGTTCACATCCATGACCTGCATGCCACGATGCTGCATCTGATGGGACTGGATCATGAGAAGCTGACGTATCGCTATGCCGGTCGGGATTTTCGACTGACCGATGTCGAAGGACGCGTTGTCAGCGAGCTGTTTGCGTAGATCGCACTTCAAAACCGGGACAGGCACCCTTGCAGATGCTGAATCTGCGGGCAGACACAGCGTTCATCGGGAGCCAGTCCCGGTTTTGAAGCCACCTGTCATCTCGGGCTGATAAAACCAGTTGACTGGTAACGATCGAACGACCGAAGAGTACTTTCCGGAATCGATCGGATTGATCCAGTAACTCAGAACGGCGCGATTTCTGACAAACGTCAGGCTTGTGTAGGAATACGTCAGAGCCGGATCCGATTCGAGGTTCTTCAGCAGGATCCATGACTGACCTTCGTCGCTGGAAATCGCGGCCGTGAGTGGCGTGCGATGACCTCCGTGGCCCCTGGTCCCATCAAATGTGTTGTTCCAGACGAGCAGCAGGTCACCGGTCGCAGGAATGCGCCGAATGGTGGCCGGAGCTTCGGGTGATTTGACACCGAG
This sequence comes from Planctomyces sp., assembly GCA_046345315.1. Taxonomy (GTDB): domain Bacteria; phylum Planctomycetota; class Planctomycetia; order Planctomycetales; family Planctomycetaceae; genus F1-80-MAGs062. The sequence continues at coordinate 8,749 of JBKDKA010000121.1, read as the reverse complement.
TGATTCCATCGGGCTCCAGGTGTCTCCCCCGTCATTGGAGATACTCTTGCCGATGAATCCCAGTTGGTTCCGAATGATCATCAGAATGCGGCCATCGTTGAGTTCAATGACTTCCGGTTCCATGGCACCACGCTGAGGAGCGTTCACATGGCCGGATCCCGGACGCCACGTTTTTCCCGCGTCGTCAGAAATGAAAACACGTGAAACAAAATGATTCACTGCAGTCACGTCGGGTGTTGATGCAGCTGGGGCCAGAAGTCGTCCACTGGAAAGAATCGTGATTCGGTCGTTATTGACGACATGGTATCCGTCATTCGTGGTGACCTGAATCGCAGGTCCGAAGGACTGTGTTTCGTCGTTCGAAATCTTCAGATACAGATTCAGCTGACTGTGACTGTTCTTCTGAAGGTAGAACATTCCCACTGATGAATCTGTGAGTCGTTTCAGTGTGACGCTCATCACATTGAGCATCCCGGTATTCTCCTGAAGAGTACGAGCTGCATTCCACGTTCGACCATTGTCGAACGACTGACGTGCCACGATGCGAGCTTTCGCGAAATCGTCATCGCTCTCGTGGAACTCAGTGATTGCTGCAAGCAGTGAGCCGTCGTTGAGCTCAATGACGGACCCTTCGGTATATCGAGGATTCTCTTTTGTCGCTTCAAAGACGACAGTTCGAACGTCTTCCGTTGCCGAAGATGCAGCCGGCTGAGACATGACGAGGAGTGACTGAGCGGCGCGGATGGCGGCATCCGTATGCGAATCATCAAGAAGCGTCAGCAGTTTCGTTTTGAGATTTGCTGCTTTGGCATCCGCAGCAAAGTTGGCAGCGTAGGTTCTGACCGCAGGATCGCTGCTGGAGAGGCCTTTCTCCATCGCACTGAGCCCATCGCTGTCCCCGAGAATTGCCAGTGCGTTCTCAAAGAATGCTCGAGAGGAGTCTGTCGTCGCTTTTGACATGGCCCGCTCAATTGCCGGAATGTCACTGCGGTCGCCGGTTTGCCCGAGTGCCCAGGCGGCGAGTGATGAGGCTGTCGCGTCGCTGCCTGCGAGCAGTTCCCGGAGCATCTGAAGAGCAGAGGGGGATCCGCCGCGAGCGAGTGCAGCGGCGGACATGACTTTCAGTCCGGGATCCTTTGCTTCCTGCATTCGCTTTCGCAGCACTCTTCCATCCCCGATTTCCGAGACCTTGAACAGGCTTTCGGCAGCATGAGTGTGGCCATGTGTACTTTCTGCACCGAGTACGTCCAGCAGTAGCTGGACATGCTTTCTCTGTCCGGCACGTGCCAGTTCTCGAGCGATGCCGCAGCGTTTCTGGTCATCGGTTTCCATCGCAAGCAGTGGCGAGAGAGCCTCAATGACTTCCGACGGTCTTCCGGACAGAGTCAGTGCTTCGGCGGCATGCATCGCCGGCCAGAAATCAGAACCCTTCAGCCCGGTACGAAGAACGGTCAGGCACTGAGTCTGTTCAGAATCAGACAGGGAAAGCAGTGGCTTCGGAGTTTTCTCTTCTGCGGAAAGCGTGTCGATGAGCGATCCGGAGAGTACCGCAAGACATGCTGTCGCCAGCAATATCGAAAATGTTCGAACCTGCGGATGCCGGAATTGGACTTCTCGGCGGATATGGATTCCACTGGTTCCACGAAGATCAGACATCAAACAGAGGAACAGTTTCATAGCCATCTCGTTCAGGTCCGATTGGAATGGGCGAGGAACGTCAGAGGAGGGGGCAGGGGAGGAGCCGAATGGAAGAGCATCAGAGTTCGAGAATAACACCGACGGATTCGCCCGAGCGAACTCGCGGAAAGGTTCTCAGAACAAGCACCAGTCCGCTCTGTGAAGACCGAATGGGTGCTGAGGCTTCACCGTCGATTCCGTAGACAGTTCCAAGCAGATCTCCTGCCTCGACTCGATCACCGACCTGTACGCAGGCTTCAAAATACCCGGTGAGGGGTGATGGGTTGCAGATCTGCATGTGACCAGACTGCGGAGTCGAGTTCTCCACCACATGCTGAACTCGGTTTTCCGGCATGTGTCGATTCAGCATCCCGAGTTCGCTCATCACATTCAGGCACCCGTTGACGTAGGCATCAACACCTTCCGGGCAGCAGGTTGCAGCGCCGAGATACTCCGCATAGATCGCCGGGACCATGGCATCTCGGGCTACAGAAAGCGAACGTCCCTGAAGCGTCGGATCAGTCCCCCAGATCACGGGAAGATTGAACGCCTTCGCCATGCGGCGCTGCACGGCAAGTACATTTTCATCCTGATGAAGACAATAACCCGAAAGTGGAAAGACCGAGAGTTCCGTGCCACCGGTGTGCAGATCGATGTAGTGAGTCGCCTGGCGGATGAGTTCGCTCAGGGCGAATGCGGTCTGTTCCGTGATCGTCCCATCCGGCCGTCCCGGGCAGGTTCGCGCCAGGTCGAGCCCGTCTTCCCCGCAGCGATGACCGCGCAGGAAGGCGCTTTCGTTGACGATGGGAACAAGCGTCAGCTGTCCACGAAAGTCTCTGACAGAATCGTCGCGCTCTCTGAAAAGTGACTTCAGTCGGCGAATCGCGACAATTGGTTCAAACTCATCGCCGTGCACAGCTCCGGTGATCAGCAGGTGAGGACCTTCTGATGCACCCTGAAACTGGTCATATTTCAGTTGAACGGTCATCAGTCAATCTCACTGGTCTGATCAGCCGAATGCCGAAATGTTTTCCTTCAGCATCTTCAGGATGGCCCCGAAATCGCCACCATAATTCAGCAGCTGGCCGCCCTGAGCCTGGCGCTGTCGGAGGATTTCCGGAGAAGACACCGGAGTGCCCCAGGCTTTGCCGTGCTTTAGGCACGCTGCGGCAACTGTTTCGAATGCCGATTCGATCGTCATGTCACCTTTATAGTGCTTGAGCCGGAGTCCGAGGTCTCCCGGACCGACAAACATTCCGTCGACGCCAGGTGTGGCGGCAATGGCATCGACATTGTGGACCGCTTCCGGAGTTTCGATCTGCACAACCAGGAACGTTTCAGAATTGGCCTTCGCCAGAAACTCTTCGGAATCGCCAACGTAGAAGTCTGCATCCAGCCCGGCTCCGTCGAGACCGCGGTCACCGATCGGAGGGAATCGCAATGCATCGACAAGGTACTTCGCTCGTTCCGCCGTATTGACATGCGGAACCATGATTCCCGTGGCGCCGTCTTCGAGATAACGATAGAGCTTGATTTTCTCGATCGTCGGTGTTCGAACCATGATGTCGATATCATGAAGATGAGACTGCACCAGCAGTGCCTGAACGTCACGATCAGAAAAGTTTCGGTGTTCGAGATCCAGCCAGATACAGTCGTAGCCGAAATGAGCGGCATGTTTTACGAAGGCCGGAATGAAGTGACCCAGGCCACACATTCGGACCGTCTGATTGCTGCGAATTCTCGCCAGTGTTTTACTTCGTCGCATGTCTGATTGGTTCCTGTCTCGTCTTTTCTGACGGAATCGTTCTGCTGCCGTCTGAGGGTAGGCTATGCGACACTTGTCATCGGATGCAATCATCAGCGGAATGGGTTTTCGAACCTGCGCCTGATTCCTGCTGCTTGTCATCTGTATCCATGGTCATGCTGTTCAATCTGGTCTGTCCGAATCTCCTTGACGTGACCGACATGCAGGTCAGAATCCACTCAGATCGGAACACCGGACATCGGAGTGAATCCATGAGTTGTCGGCTTCATCGTCATTTCCTTCAGATCTTGCTGTTGCTGATCATGCCGTCGTCAGCGTGGGGGCAGGGGTACAGTCCCGACGAAGCTGTTTCTCGGATGAAGATGGCTGATGGGCTTGAGGTGAAACTCTTTGCGAGCGAGCCGGAAGTTCGGCAGCCGATTTTCTGCAAGTGCGATGAACGGGGGCGACTCTGGACGATTCAGTACCTGCAGTATCCGAATCCCGCTGGTCTAAAACGCGTTAAAGTTGACCGGTTCTCTCGCACTGAATATGACCGCAAGCCGGAACCTCCTCCGAAAGGACCTCGGGGAGCCGACCGGATCACGATTCTCGAAGATACAGATGGTGATGGTCGAGCAGACCGCTTTCATGATTTCATTGACGGGTTGAATCTCTGTACCGGCGTCGAATTCGGGAACGGCGGCGTCTACGTGATTCAGGCTCCTTACCTTCTGTTCTATCCGGATCGGGATCGCAACGACGTGCCCGACAGCGATCCTGAAGTGCTTCTGGATGGATTCGGTTTTGAAGATGCCCAGTCACTTGCGAATCACCTGACATGGGGGCCCGACGGCTGGCTCTACGGTCTGAATGGAAGCACAACAACCTGCCGAATTCGTGGGATTGAGTTTCAGCAGGGAGTCTGGCGATATCATCCGGTGACCCGCGAATTCGAACTGTTCTGTGAAGGTGGTGGAAATGTTTACGGCCTGACTTTCGATCGAGCAGGCCGGCTGTTCTACAGTTCGAACGGTGGTGTCTTTTATCACGGTCTCCAGGGTGCCTACTACGAAAAGAATTTCGGCAAACACGGGCCATTGCATAATCCGTTTGCGTACGGCTACCTGAAGCATGTTCCCGTTAACGGTCAGACCGGCCGGCCCAACACGGGAGCAACAATCTACATCGGTGATTCTTTTCCGTCACCGTTCCACGGAGCGTTCCTCTGCGGTGATTTTCTGACTCATACCTGTTCTTACTGGAACGTCATTCCGACAGGGGCAACCGTTCGAGCCGACCTGCAGGGGCTCTGGCTTCAGTCGAACGATACGTGGTTCGGGGCAACAGACCTCTGTGCCGGACCTTCCGGTGAAATGTACGTGTGCGACTTTCACGATGCTCGAACAGCGCATCCGGATCCCGACGCAAAATGGGATACTTCCAACGGACGGATTTACCGCGTTCAGGCCAAAGGTCTGAAAACAAAAGCTCCGGTGGATCTGGCTCAGCGTTCGACCGAAGAACTGATCGAACTCCTGAAGAGCCCCAACGGCTGGAATGCTCAGCAGGCTCGAAGAATTCTTTCTGACCGTCGCGATCCTGGTGCTCGTTCGCGGCTGCTTGAAATGGCGATGCAGGACAACAACCCTGATGATGCTCTGCAGGCGCTATGGGCTGCAGCGGGCTGCGGATACTTTGACGACGCATTTGCCCTCAGTCTGGTTTCGCACTCCGATGAGCATGTTCGAGCATGGACTGTGCGTCTCTGCGGAGATCGCCGAAGCGTGTCTTCAGAGTCTGCTGCAGCCTTGGCCAGAATGGCTCAGGATGATGCTTCCGTGATTGTTCGATCGCAACTGGCGGCGACTTCGGGCCGACTTCCGGGGAAGGACGGGCTTCCGATCTTATTCGCGCTGCTCGATCGCGGTCTGGATCGGGATGATCCCTGTGTCCCCTGGCAGATCTGGTGGTCGCTGGTTGAACATTCAACAAAGGAACGTGAACTGATCCTCCGGACGATGAGTGATCAGAAAAAATGGAAGACTCCGTCGTACCGTGATGACCTTCTCCGGCTGGTGCGCCGATATTCTGCTGAGGGAACTGCGGACGGATATAAATCCTGTCTCAATCTGCTGAAGTCCTCGGAGGAGATTGCAGTCGATCAGGCACTTCAGGCTGCACTGCAGGGGCTTCGTGAACGGCCGTCCGCTGAGCGACTTCGGGTGACGGATGATTTGAAGTCATGGTGTGAGTCTTACTGGAAGCGGCAGCCTGATGACGAACTTCGCCTTCGAGTCGCTCTGGAATGCGAAAGCAAAAATGCGAAGGAGCATCTTCTTGATCAGTTAAAGGGAGATCGGTCGGTCGATTCTCTTCAGAGCAGTCTACGAATTTCTGAAGACTACGGAGATCAGACTTTCGTGAGCGTTCAGCTGCAGCTCGCGATCCACCACAAAGACGATTCTGTCCGCAGTGCCGCACTGAAGGCTCTGCGTCGTTTCGTCACTCCGGAGGTCACGTCACCGTTACTGGGTGCCTATTCATCGATGAGCATGCCGCTGCAGTCGATGGCGCGTGAAGTTCTGTTTCGGCATCCCGATTCCGTTCTGGCGTTTCTTGAGCTGATCGATCAGAAACAAATCGCAGTGGCTTCCGTGCCTTTGGAAGAACTGCGAGCCCTTGCGCTGTTCGGAAATCCGGAGATTGATCAGCTGGTTCGCAGGCATTGGGGAAATCTGAGTCCCGGAACACCTGAAGAGAAGTTGGCGGATATTCGTCGATTCAACAACGATCTGCGTGCTGCCAGCGGCAATGCAGCGAACGGCCGTCTGGTGTTCAGAAAACAATGTGCCAGTTGTCATCGGATGGACGGCGAAGGGATCGCGATCGGACCGGACATTTCCGGGACAGTTCGTGGCGACACCCAGTCGCTGCTGACGAATCTCGTTGACCCCGGATCATTCATTCGCAGGGAGTATCTGACGTACGTGGTTGTCACTCAGTCCGGATCAGTTCTGAGTGGGCTCATCGCAGAGCAGGACGCGGCCAGCCTGACACTGGTGGACGGCAAGAACCAGAGAACTCGAATCAGTCGAGACCAGATCGAGGAGATGACGGAATCCACGACGTCCCTCATGCCGGAAAAACTCCTCGAGCCGCTTTCTCCGCAGGAACTCCGCGACCTCTTCGCCTACCTCCAGGGCCCTCACGATTCGGGTTCGACACCGAAGCCGTGATCCTGTTTGAACAATTCCATATAATGGTTTTGCGTCCCGACACTGACTGGGCGAGCGGGGCACGTCAGTGCCCTGATCACCAAACAAGTTGCAAACTGACTGTTCGACAGGTTACGGAGATGGCTCCTCTTTCTCCGCCGAAGATGCCGCCGCATTGGAGGCGGACGGTGGAATCTCCGCCGGCAATGGTTTGAGGCCGGGGTCAAGAATGGTGTTGATCTTCCAGTGACCGCTGGAGTTCAGGAATTCGATCTTGAGGTCCGGCGCTGATTTGTGTCTCCAGTGCCAGTCCGCGGAACGGCGAGTTTCCGGATCAGATCCGTTTTCGATATTCCCGAGGTAGCCGAAAGAAACGAGTGCATCCGGGTGATTGCGCGTTCGAGTTTCCAGCAGCTTCACCAGAAGCTCGGTGCGGTTTTCCATCGTTCCAGCCAGGCGAATACAGGCCGCGCGTCGGGCAGCCGGTTCTGCTGCGGGATGAGATTGCTCAGACGACGAACTCAGCAGACGAGATTGACGACGAAATTCGGCAGTTGTTTCGGGTGTTCGGAAGTTGACGATCGATTCGCATCAACCACTGTTCATCACGTGGAGCATGATGAACGATGATTGATCACTTCGGTCGCTGCCGACGTTCGTCAACTCGAGAAGACTCAGGAATGAATCGCTCGGCGGTCGACTGCCATGGCGGCTTCTTTGATGGCTTCGGCGAGCGTCGGGTGAGCGTGGCAGCAGCGAGCGAGGTCTTCGCTGCTGGCACCGAACTCCATGGCGACAGCTGCTTCGGCGATGAGCTCTCCCGCGTGAGGTCCGATGACGTGCACGCCAAGGACGCGGTCAGTTTCTGTGTCGGCCAGAATCTTGACGAATCCCTCGATGTGTCCTGCAGCTCGCGCCCGGCCGTTCGCTGCAAACGAAAACCGACCTGTCTTGTAGCTGATGCCGGATTCTTTCAATGCGTCTTCTGTCTGTCCGACTGAGGCGATTTCTGGTGCGGTATAGATCACTGCCGGAATTGTTCCGTAGTTGATGTGACCGTGCTTCGTCAGCATCTTCTCGACGCAGGCAATTCCTTCTTCTTCGGCCTTGTGAGCCAGCATTGCACCGCCAATGACGTCTCCGACTGCATAAATGCCCGGAGCCGTGGTCTGATAGGAGGCATTCACTCGGATGAAGCCGCGCTGATCTGTCTGAACACCAGCGGCTTCCAGCCCGAGATTGTCGGTACAGGGCTTTCGACCAACGGCCACGAGCACTCGATCGCATCGGATGCTGTCGGCGCCGTCAATTTCAATCACGCAGCCGTCGCCGACAGTCTTTGCTGATTTGACCTTTGTGCCAAGTCGGAACCGAATTCCCTGCTTCTCGAAGATCTTCTGGGCTTCGGATGCAACCTGGCTGTCGATGCCGGGAAGGATTCGCGGCAGATACTCCAGCACCGTGACGTTGGAACCAAGTCGACGCCAGACCGTTCCAAGTTCAAGGCCGATGACACCGGCCCCAATGACGACCAGTTCTTTCGGTACGGCCGGCCACGCGAGAGCTTCCGTGCTGGACCCGATCCGATTGCCATCCGGAGCAATCCCGGGCAGCGTCGAGGAGACGCTGCCGGTTGCGATCAGGATGTTCTTTGCGGTCAAAGATGCCGGCTGACTTCCGGTGACTTCGATGACACCCTGTCCCTTCAGTGTACCATGTCCCGCGAACCGCTGAATTTTGTTCTTCTTCAGCAGGCCCTGAATGCCGCTGTCCAGAGTGTTCACGACACTCTGTTTGTGCTTCATCATCTGATCGATGTCGACCGACACGTCTTTAACGACCAGACCGCGCGATGCAAAATTCTTGCGAGACTGCTCGTACAGTTCGCTCGTTTCGAGAAGGGCTTTGCTGGGGATGCAACCGACGCGCAGGCAGGTTCCACCCAGCTGTGTCTCACGTTCGATGACGGCCACTTTGAGACCGAGCTGTGCGGCTCGAATCGCCGCAACGTAGCCACCGGGACCAGCACCAACGACAACCAGGTCAAACGCTTCCGACATAACTGAGATCACCTGTCAGATGAACAACGCCGTTATTTTCTCGAATCACT
>JBKDKA010000120.1:0-5558 GCA_046345315.1 Planctomyces sp. | reverse complement strand
GTGCCCGCAAAGGGAACCAACCATACCCGGTATAATTCGATGCGTCTGACACCGGAAGGCCATTATCTGATTGCGCTGCGTGCCGAAGAACGGTTTCTGGAGATTACTCGCGAGGGAACTGCGATTCGGTCATTTCCGGTTAACGGATTGCCCACCTTTGCGCTGCGTCTGAAGAACGGCGATACCGTGTGTACGGGCGGATTCGGCGTCATTCGTTTCAATGCGGCTGGAGACACAATCTGGTCGTTAACGAAAGAGGACGCCGCACCCGTTTTTCCGATCATCTATGCGACAGGCATCCATGAGTTAACGGGCGGGCGTTTACTGATCGCTAACTCCGACTGGCATTTCATGGAGAAAAATCAGAATCGCGTCCAGGCGTTCATGATCGACTCTGACAGAAACATCACGTGGACCTTGCCGGCGACTGCGTTCGGCACCTGGAAGAAAAGCGAAACCGAACCACGTACCGGATTCGTGGAACATCGCGTCTGTCTGATTCAACCGCTGCCGCCGGGCAATTGAAAAAGGGGTCAGGTCTCATTCTGTTTTTTTTGGGACGTGCCCATTTTTCCATCCGCGTTACGCAGGATTCGATGTGAGCGTTCTCCATGTTTCGAGGGTGAAAAAGGGGTCAGGTCCTTCGATTTAATTAGACCTGACCCCTTTTTTCCTGCATTGTTTCAGACACCGCCAGCTTGATTCAGCGATGCTTGTCTTTGAAGAACTCCCAGACTTTCTCGGCACCTGAGAAAGACCGGACAGGCTCTGTTCCGGCTCTCCGCGACGGAGAGCCGGGCCAGCCGTGCGATCCGACAGAGTCGAGCACAAACTCAGTTTCAGCACCATTCGATGTCGCTGCGTAGACGGACGTGGTCACCGTCCCTTTCGTGCTGACCTGACAGATTGTTTCCGACCTGTTGACCTCCACCCAGAACCGGACGACCTCCGGCAACGGCTTGAACGGAGCGGTCTGAGCTCGACGCACAAGCGGATTTTGACTCATGCCTCCTTCGAGCGGAACTTCCTGATCTTTTCCACCGTTGATGATCAGGATTGGCAATGGCGAAGATGGCTTTTTGTCGAATGTGAACATCGATGCAACCACGGGTGCAGCTGCGGCGAGACGTTCAGATCGAGCCACAGCGTAGACAAACGTCATCATGCCTCCGTTGGATCCGCCCGTCATGCAGATGCGATCCGGATCTGCGTTGTATTCCGTGATCAGCTTCTCGATCAGGGTGTCGAGATAAGCAATGTCGTCGGCATCACGGACCTGTCGGCGCAGAAGAAATCCGGTGTTCCACGCATGACGATTACCGCCGTAACTGGTTCCTTCACCATAAACGACCATAAAACCATTCGCTCGGGCGACTCGGTCAAAATCGGAATTCACCTGCATAATTTCAGCGCTTCCCTGACCTCCATGAAGAGCAATGACCACTGGCCGTTTTGAGCCGTCCGTGGACGCGTTGACAATCAGGGCGCGGCGATTCTGCTGCTTCACGCGAAACGCAGTTTCGAAATCAGAAGGAAGATTCGTCGATTGCGCAGCGCCCGTCTGTTCGAATGCCTCGCGATAAAACGTCCAGTTCGAATCACCCAGCGCTTTCAGCGTTCGCATCGGGTTGTGGTCAATTCCCTTCAACACTGTCCAGGTATGGGGAATCGAGAGTCTGCTGAGGTGCTCATGAAACGCGAGGTTGATGGCAAACGTTTCATCCTGATCACCGCAGACCATGCGAATATGAGAGCTTCTGGAGATCGCCTGAGAATTCTGTTCCGCAAGACGACGTGGGCTCACACTCTTAAAATATTCCTGATCGCCTCCGTAGACTTTGTCCAGAAGTTCAGCGGCTCGTTTTCTGCCCGCACGAGGCGCTTGAATCAGTTCTGCCTGCAGTGGCCCTGCTCCCATGATGGACACCGAACGGAAGAGATCATGGTACCTGAAGCCAAGCCTGGCAGCCCCGTAGCCGCCCATGCTGTAGCCATCGAGCAGCCTGCCCTCTCGTCCTGCGATGGTCGGATACGCTGCGTCGATATGCGGCACGAGTTCGCTGACGATCAGAGTTTCGAGCGGTACCGATCCGTCTTTCCAGTTGACATACATGCCTTCCACAAGTCCATTCACGAAAACCACAAAGCATGGAGGCGTTTTTCCGGCTTCGATGGCGGCATCGAAGTGCTCGGCAACCTCGGGGATACCGGCGAGCCCACCGCCAGAGCCATGAAGCCAGTAAACCACGGGAAATCGCTTCTTGGTATCCCTGTCGCAGGCTGTGGGCGTGTAGAGATGGTAACTGACCTTCGTTCCGAGCACTGTGCTCTCGAACGTATGAAAGCTGATGCGAGGCCCGTTGATCCGTTGAGTCACCCAGGTCGGCTTTTCCTTCGAATGATCTGAATCCGGGGTGTCCTGAGCTAAAGTCAGGCCCGAAAGGTTGACAATCAGGAACGGGATGATCGAAAAAATAATCGGGCGAGCCATCAGACGTCCTTTCGTTTCTGCATGCTGAAGAAGTTTCAGAACTTTCCGCTGCAGCTGCTGAATGCGTCCAGATTGAATTTTAAAACTGTGACAGTCATCTGTTCGGCTGCAGGATTGTGAACACCGATACGGCTCCACGGGTGTCGGGGCATTTTTCTTTTGTGAACGCGAATGTGTTTGTGGCTACTCAGTCTGTATTCCGCGCCGTATGAATGAGGAGGAGCATCACGTGCCATCCACCCGTAAGCCCCCACATCCGGCCGTCGTTCTGACGACGACGTGCAGATGGTTGCTGAGCACCACAAAGGCCATCACCTCAATCCCGAAGATTCCAGCCAGTTCTTCCAGCCGTTCACGAATCCATTCCTTGCGGTGCGAATAATCCTTGCCCGACCGACGATCCTTGCCGCAAAGAAACGTCCGTCGAACACAGCGATTGATCAGATGAAAAGCCTGAATCTCATCTGACGCACAGATTTCGGTCCGATTCACTCGTGGCATCACTCACCTCCCTTGAGTGTTGGTGCTTCGACATGCTGCAGATCTGCAATTCTCAATCAACATCACTCGAATCGGAAGTGTAAACAAGGAAACCAGTTATGCCGGCACGGTGGATGGTACTATTGCTCTATTGCTCCCTGAAACAAGGCCACCGGAGGCCCCACGTGGGCGTCTGCCGCGAATCACACGTCTCATGGCAATGGCCATCCACTTTGAAGGGCTGATACAATCGGGGGCGGTGACGAACTACGCGGAACTGGCGCGGCTCGGGAATGTGACGCGGGCACGTGTGACGCAGATCATGAATTTGCTGCTGCTGGCACCGGAGATTCAGGAGGAGTTACTGTTTCTGCCACGGTTGCAAGAAGGACGGGGAGAGGTTTGTTTGAGGGATTTGCAGGCGGTGGCAGCGGTGATGGTGTGGAGGGAACAACAACACGTATGGCGTACACGAAGCCAGCGACCCTAAGATCGCATTCGACAATCTGATTCAGATGACGTCACAGTCGCACCAATTCAATTCCGGAAAGCTCACAACGCCCAATTCCATCTGCTGCCATTTGATACTACGCGTTCCCCGACAGCAGTATGGACCCAACTGATTCGTGCAATAAACCCCGATGGATCACACATCCCTGCCAGTTCCTCCAGCCGTTCACGAATCCACTCCTTTCGATGCGAATAATCTTTGCGCGACCGACGATCCTTGCCGCAAAGAAACGTCCGTCCAACACAGCGATTGATCAGATGAAAAGCCTGAATCTCATCTGACGCACAGATTTCGGTCCGATTCACTCGTGGCATCACTAACCTCCCCTGCGTGTTGGTGCTTCGACATGCGGCAGAACTGCAGTTCTCAATCAACATTACTCGAAACCGAAGTGTAAACAAGGACACCAGTTATGTCGGCACGGTGAATGGAACAATTCTCATCTTCTATTGCTCATCTGCAACTGTAGCGTGTCAAGCTTTCGCGAGAGAATCGAGTCTCTGTCATCGATACGGCGCCATTGTCACGGTTTTGGGTGGGAATGTGAGCAATATAAATAAAACTCGGTTTATCTTTGCTTTGAATGTCGAGATTTGGATCTCGAGCTCGTAATCGATATGGAGAGACCGATGCTCACTCAAGAACAAACGACATTGCTGCTACTTCGAAACCAACTTGCGTTGACGGCGTTTTTCGCCAGCGTTGTGCGCAGTTACCAATTGGCCGAAGATATCTTTCAAGAAGTCTGCATCGCGGCCATCTCGCATGATGGAGGCTTTGAGTCAGACCCCCATCTTTTGAATTGGGCACGGCTTGCTGGCCGCAATCGAGCCATCGACGCCTTGCGGGCGCGAAACGGAAAGTACGATGGTTGGAATTCCCTAAAGGAAGTAGGCGCTTGAAAAGTGTGGTAGAGTAGAGGCCACAAGGAGCGCAAGCGATGACGAAGAAGGCGGTTGGTAACGCTGGTAAGGTTTATAAGAAATATACGGAGGAGTTCCGTCGGGACGCGGTTCGGATGATTGAGACGGAGGGATTGACGACGGCGGAGGTGGGTCGCCGACTGGGCGTGAATGCGAACCTGCTTCGGAGGTGGCGAGAGAAGTACGGGAAGAAGTCAGAGGCCCAGTCGTCCCAGAGTGATCTGGAGGCAGAGAATCGTCGTCTTCGTGACGAGAACCGCCGCTTGTTGATGGAGCGGGAGATTTTAAAAAAAGCGGCGGCCTTCTTTGCGAACGAAAAGAACTGAGATATCAGTTCATTCAGGATCATCTTGATCAGTGGCCCGTGTCGGTAATGTGTCGCGTGCTGCTTGTGAGTCGTTCGGGCTACTATGCGTGGAAGGCTCGTCCGATCAGTGCTCAGGCGATTCAGCGGACGGATTTGATCTCGGAGATTCACGCCATCCATTCAGATCGTGAGATGCATGTTTATGGCAGTCCTCGTGTCTACCGAGAGTTATTGAATCGTGGCTATGAGGTTTGCGAGAACACCGTCGCGAAGCTGATGAGCAGCGAGGGAATCGCATCATCGACTGTGAAGCAGTTTCGTGTATTGACGACGGATTCACGACATTCTCTGCCAGTAGCAGAGAACATTCTGGACCGCGACTTCACGGCAGAAGGCCCGGGCCAGAAGGTCGTTTCGGATTTAACGTACATCGCAACAGCGGAAGGATTTCTGTATCTGGTATGCATGATCGATGTGTTTTCGCGGCGAGTAATCGGATGGTCGATGAGCCATGAGATGACGACGGATGTCTTTCTTTCCGCGTTGGAAATGGCTCTTGGACGACTCGGTGTGAACGACAATCTTCTTCTGCATTCGGATCGTGGGAGTCAGTACTGCAGTGCGGCTTTTCAGGCGGCGCTGTCTCGGCATGAGATCCGCTGCAGCATGAGTCGGAAAGGGAACTGCTGGGACAATGCGGTGTCGGAGAGTTTCTTTGCAAGTTTGAAGAAGGAGCTTGTTTACCAGCAGAATTATGCGACTCGTGACGAAGCTCGTCAGAGCATCTTTCAGTGGATCGAAACATTCTACAATCGGACTCGTCTGCACAGCCATCTGGGTTACATG
>JBKDKA010000119.1:0-25462 GCA_046345315.1 Planctomyces sp. | reverse complement strand
CGATCCCGCTCCACTGGATGCCGCTTTCGTCACGGCTCCGTTCCTGCCACTCTCAATCAATGGTCGAATCTCGGCAGCGGGTGAATCAGATCAGGTGCTTCTGAATGTGACCGCCGGACAGGCACTGAATTTTCACCTGATGACACGACGATTCTCCTCACCGCTGCGGGGTGAACTGCTGATTTATAATGGAGATGCTCTGGTAGCGTCGTCCAATGGAGAATCGGGAACAAAAGAAGCCACTGCGGATTACACCGTTGCGGAAGGCGTCAAACAGCTGCGTGTTCAGATTCGTGACTTTACCGGGCGAGGCAGTGACGCGTCGATTTATCGACTTCAGATTGCGAGAAAGGATCGACCTGGTTTTGAACTTCAGACAAAGGATCGAAGCGTCCGGCTGCCAGCGAACGGATCAGCACCATTGCGGCTGAAGGTCGTTCGTCAAAGTCCTTCGTTCCGATATGTCGGACCACTGAGACTGACGGTCAAAGGTATCACGGGTGTAACCCTTGTTCCCGAAGTGATTTCGGGCTCTGAGACTGATCAGGAGATCATCGTCGTTCTGACTCGATCCGTCGCGGCATCCACGAGCGTGGAAGACGATGCCGGAATGCTCGAAATGGAGGCTCAGAGTCAGGGCCTTGATCCCAACATATCAAACCGGATGACCGTCTCGCTGAGTGTGCCTGGTCAGAGCACACTGACCATTGCCGACAACACGATCGCCGGCAGTCGAGCGGAAGCGGTGCCTGTCACGGTACTCCTCGCAGGAACTCCACCGATTCTGTTTCGTGGAATGTCAGCGGCAGTTCCCGTCCGAACCCTTTCCGTCAGTGAGTCGTCCGCGCCATTTGTCCGCTATCTCATGACGACTACTGAACCGATGCGATTGAAGGATCCGAATAATCCGGCAGCAGGAAACAAGCCGACGATTTCCGCTGGCGCGTTTCAGGCCGGTCAGATTTCCGGTGATCTCTTTCCGCTGGAAGTGACCGTACCAACGGATACGGAAGCATCGGTGATCGACGCTGTCATCGGTGCCGAAACTGTGGCTCATCCGGCTGCAGTCGCTTCAGGGCCACCCGCCTGGACGGCTCCGATTCGATTCAGCATCGCGGATGCCGCCACGGTCAGTGCACCTCCCGCCCCGATCAAAGCCGCGCGTCTTGCAACTGTGTCATTCTCCGGCAAGGTGAAGAGACATGCTCAGTTCTCAGGAGATGTGTCTGTTGTGCTGGAAGGGTTACCGGCAGGATATTCCATGGTGGCAGCCCACCTTCAGAAGGATCAGAGCGACTACACCGTTTCACTGACAGTCCCCGAGAACGCACCTGTCGGCGAAGTCGCCGGGCTGCTTCTTCGAGGCTACTCAGGAGGAAACCCGATCACACCATCGGTGCCGGTGCCGGTTGTTGTCGAATAGGCTGCATCATTCCTGGGATACGCGATCGATGTCGCGTGCGACCAGCTTGTTTCGTGGCTTCGGATAATATTCAAACCGACGACCGACGAACGTACTGCTGCTGCCGTCCTTCTCAGCTCGGTGAGAAACGCTTGCCTTCTGGCCATCGTCAGAGACAAGCACGAACTGGTTCTTTGAATGATCATAGGTGATGTGATCAGCATCACCGGAGAACAGTTGTGATCGCAGTCGAGCTCTGTGATCGGCTGTCAGTGAAAACGACCGCTCCGCCGGTGGAGTGGCCGGAATCGCAGCGACGGTCAGCGTTTCACACTGCAGGATCACCGCCTGCGCCGGAAGATTCTCTGTATCCACTGCGTCAACGATCACCTTGTCACCCGGATGTCGCACAGGACCGTAGACGGCTGAAACATGCTGATTCAGTCGAACGTACTGACGATTCAGGTTGCCGGTAATCGAATCAATAAACTCTGCTTTCAGATAGGACAGCGGCGCGTCGGCAGTTCGAGTCGGAGTATTGGCCTGCACCTTGACATCCTGTCCTGTGCTTCGACTTCGTCGCATCTGATCCGGCTGAGTGGACTCAATCCAGCCCGGCCCCAGAGCCGAGAAATCTCCCGAAACCAGGTTCAGCTTCAGGTCGGAAAATTCAGCACGGTGTCCCGACACAACTTTTCCCTCGGTCAGCTGATCGATCGTGACCTGAACCAGACTTTCGCAGTGGATCCGTTCAATGCCCGGATCAGGGGTCTGAACTGATTTCTTCGGCTTACGCTGACGAAGCAGCAGTGAGGGTTCACCTGTGGGCAAGCTGCCACGGCCTGGTATCACGTCTTCAGAGAAGTGAACCTGCATGCCGGCGCACCTCAGTTCGATTTCATGAGTCGTGCCATCCTTCATGACTGCACGAACGCTGCCGATGAACGACGCAGTCACTCCCGAGAAAGTCATTCGTTCGCCCCAGTAGATATCCAGAGGCGACGGTGTTTCGAGCGGTTTTCCGTCGATCCCGCGATCCATCACGACTCGAATTCGTCCGCTGCCATCCACGGTGACCAGACGTTGAACTTCGCTCAGATCAATTCGTTGTCCTTCAATTCTTCGAGCACTGCTGATGATGCGTGCCGGGTCACCGAAGAGGCTGATATCACGACCACCCTCAAAACCATTCTTTGCCAGCAGTGTGTTGCCGGCTGCATTGAATGACTGTCCAGGATCGGCCGCCGAATAGTCTACAGAAACATTTCCCTTCAGCCAGACGTCTGCCATCTGCATCGCGGGATGACCGTTGCTGCTTATTCCGGTGTTGGCGGTCCGGTTCTGTTCGAGGGCATCACCGTCACCAACGATGTTCACGCTGCTGCTGCTGTCGGAATTGAGGATGACGGCTTCAAGTGTGTCGGATTCGAAATGAGTGAATCCGGGAAGTGCTTCGCTTTCGGCAGGAGTCGCTTTGTTCGAAGAAGCGGACGTTCCGTCTTCGGTGGCCGATACGGTTCGAACACCGGATCGGTCATTTGACGTCATCCGGTTCGAGTCCGCATTCTGGAATCGTACAACAAGCTGTTCACGTGCCCTTCCGCTCACCTGCGGTCCGACGAGACGAACATTCTTCCGAGCTGTGATTTCATCCGGCTGCATGGCCCCAAAATTCACGGACCCAGGTAGAACGCCGGATGACTCCTCCTCTGTACTGGCCGGGGCTGCACCGGTGGCAGCTTCATCAGTCATCGGCGCAGTCGACACCTGTGGAGCTTCCGGTTGCTTCAGAGTCATCTCGATGGATTCCTCAGCAAGCAGTTTCAGGCCGCGCAATCGTTCAGTGACTTCTGCATCGCCACTGACCAGCACGCGACGGTCGGGCGTTTCTCGATAAAGAAATGACTGTTTCCACCGAATATTCACTCCTTCCACGGCGGCTGAGTTCTCCGTGGACGCATCCTCCGTAGCTGGAGTTTCCGATGTCGCAGAGCCTGCATCAGACGCTGCCGACAGTGGACGCTCCAGCTCACCACGATGAACAAGATACCCCGGGCCGATCAGTTCAACAGTTCGCAGTGAATTTGCTTCGCCATGCACAACGACGACGCGAGGTGCACGAGTCTCACTGTCCGCCTGACGGATTACGACTGGAAACGGATTGCCCTCGGCATTGAACTGCCCATGCCACAGCTCCAGAGTCTTTGTGTCGATTGTGTAGCGAAGGTTGCGAGTCAGAGCGGTGACGCCATGGGCTTCCGAGTGAAACTCCACGCGGCTTCCTTCCGCGAGGATCGAAGAGATTTCAAGTCGAGTGGATCTTTTCCTGCTCTGTGATTCCGCCACTCTCGCTTTCGGTCGAAGCTGAAGTGTGAGACGCGAGCAGTAGAGATGATTGCTGTGACCGGACTCTTCCGGATGCTCAACATGAATCTGATGCTTCTTTTCGGTCTTCCTCTGGTTCTCGATTCCGAAGAAGTTGGCAATGCGAGTCTGTACCTGAAATGCGAACCCGTTGGGAGCATTGATCTTCAGGTGAGTCGGAGGCTGGCTGCGATCACGATTTCGAATGGTCAGATCACATCGCACACGGCCGTTCAGATGGATCGACTGAATGTCTGACACCGACATCAGTCCATTATCGGAATCCGGTGCTGCCAGCAGATGAATATCAACTCCGCTTTCTGCAACGACTCGGTTTTCTTCCCAGGAGATACTGACCGGCTGACTGCTCCACAGCTTCATCGCATTTTCATCGATGTGGAACTGCTGACCTTCGATCAGCAGACCATCAGCACCTCGAATTCGAGTCGGGCCCCGAAGAAGTCCGCCGACAATGCGTCCGAATGAATCCGGATTGACTCCCAGTTCACCCGGCTCCGACTGATCACCGTTTGAAGGCCCCGGAGCCCTTTCGAGTTCCGCAGCCGCTGCAGTGACCGTCACAGGAGCCTCGGAGTCAGGACTCTGCCAGACAAACGCAATCGGCGAAAAACGGATGGTTCGATCCTGACGGTCAGAACCATCGTTCGGAGTCGCCATCAGTGCTTCGTTCATGTCGGATTCATTGAAGAACAGATAGCGATCCCCGTCACGGAACCACTTTCGAGCCGACTGAACCCAGGCTTCGTCTCCGCTGAAAAGCTGGCGGATCGCATCCACCGCGCGCATGTTCGCTTTGACTTCCGTCGTCGGTTCCTGCCGACGGTGGGGTGTCGGAGGAACACGAGTCACATCCAGCCACGGCGCAGTCAGCTGCGAATAGCCGAAGTAAACTCCGGCCAGCAGTATCCCGACAACAAGTGTCCGGGGACCTCGGGCTGATGGAAGCAGGGACATAAAATGCACGTCGGTGATTGTCTGCGTCTGCCGTCAGAAGCAACTGACTGCCGGAAGCTGACAAATGACAGACCTGTGGCCTGCTGCGTCATCAGTCTTCCCTGACGTTGACGGAACTCATCTTCTGCTGCAAATCACTGACAGACAGTGATTTACGTTCGGAAATGGTAACTCCGAATCGACGCGTGGGTCAATCGCATTCCTTTCTGCCTCACACTGCGCATCTGACCCATACTACCGTGGATTCTCACGCTTCAGGCAGGTGGCAGATGCTTTCGGTTACCGTAGTCGACAAAGCTGTCACTCAACCCGACAGGATTCCGGCAGCGAATACATTTCGTCCTCAGGGATTCAGTGTCTTCCGGATCCAGTCATCGACGATTTCTTCGAGAACATCAAGTGGAACCGCGCCTCTCGCAAGGATGACATCATGAAACTCGCGGATATCAAACTGTTTCCCGAGTGACGTTTCCGCTCGATGACGCAGGTCTCGAATCTTTAATTCTCCGACCTTGTAGGCGAGTGCCTGGCCAGGCCAGGCGATGTATCGATCGACTTCGTTCTGAATATCAAGCATCGATTTGGCGGTCTGCGATGCAAAGTACTCGATGGCTCGCTGGCGATCCCAGTGGAGGCTGTGAATTCCGGTATCAACCACCAGTCGAACAGCTCGCCACATTTCGTAAGTCAGCTGTCCGAAGTGAGAGATCGGATCCTGATAGAGCCCGAGTTCCTCGCCCAGTTTCTCACTGTACAACCCCCACCCTTCGACGTACGCAGTGGGGCCGCCGTACCGTCGAAACTCCGGCAGGTCAGTCAATTCCATCGCGATTGCGATCTGAAGGTGATGCCCCGGGACGGATTCATGCAGTGAGAGCGCTTCGATCTCGTACTTTGGCCTGACTTCCGGACGATGCAGGTTGACATAGTATCCTCCGGGACGGCGTCCATCTGGGGAGGGAGGCTGATAGTAAGCGGTTGTTGTATCCGCAGCCATCTGTGCCGGCACCGGAAGGATTTCGTAGGGAAGCTTCGGCAGGCGTCTGAAAAGTCGAGGCAGCTCCGGGTCGATTCGACGGCAGCATTCGCGATAAGCCTCCAGAAGCTCCTGCTCTGTTCTGAAGTAGTACTTCAGATCACTTCGAAGATGAGTCAGGAACTCCTGAAAAGAACCCTCAAATCCGATTTCCTTCTGAAGCGATTCCATCTGAGCTCGTATTCGTGCGACCTCGCGAAGCCCCAGATCATGAACTTCCTGAGGACTCATGGACGTTGTTGTGAAATGGCGAACCAGAGCCGCATAGGTGGCATCGCCGTTTGCACGTTTCCAGCATCCGATTTCGTCAAAGGAAGCCGGCAGATACTCTTTCTCAAAGAAGTCCAGAAAGGTTCGGTATGAAGGAAGGATGCATTCTTCGACAGCCCGACTGGCTTCACGCCGAAGTCTTTTCTGATCCTCCGGTGAAACTTCTGCCTGAAAATTCAGGAACGGTTTGAAGTACAGGCTTTCTTCCGGTCGCGTCACGATCTGCCGCCGAAGCTGCGCCGGAATTCGCTCCATCACGACTTTCGGATGCAGAATCTTTTCACGCATCCCCTGCTTCATGAGTGCCATCGTCTGGCCCACCAGCCGTGGAACAGCTCGCATCCGAGCAATCCAGTCGTCGTAATCCCTCGTCGAATCGAAGGAAATCAGGTCTGCCAGTGTATGCTGATCCTGGATCCCTTCACGCTGGTTGATCGGCAGAAGAAATAGTCGATGCTCCTGTTCCTCAACGGTCTGCTGCAGCTGGCTCTCCAGAAGTCGCAGATTCAGCCGGTCAGCGTCATTCTCCGATTTCAGTCGAAGAGACCGGACGGTGGCCAGAAGCTGCTGATTCTTCTTCAGAGACTCGTTGATCGCCGGGAGTGAAAGATCCGGCCACTGGCGAGCATACCGTCGATCTCCCAGCTGTGATGCATACCCAGGGCTTTCCCGCAGAACTCGCTGCCAATGTTCATCAAACAGACGTCTGATCCGGGCAGGGTCTGAAGGAACGTCGGGCTGCTGAGCGTTCAGGGAGGCGGTCAGCATGAAGACGGTCAGCAGACAACGGCTGAACAATACCGGAAAAAGCAGCAAGGTGCGTGACACGATTGACTTCAACAACGCAGACTCCCGGCAAATGCCTCGATCCTGAACTTGAATCAATTCGGAAAGGATCCCGATCTCGCTGTGTATTTCTCGGGATCCGCTGTTCAGGTTTTCGCAGGTTCACAGATTCTCTGCGTCAACGCAACCGGAACGTAATGACCTTCGAACTGACAAAACCGGTTCGACCGGTCCAGTCCGTTTTCTATATTCATTCCGAACTGCCGATACGATTGAAAGCCGATTTTTTGCTGATCACGGAACGTGGTCAGCGGTGATCCTGAAAGTTCGGATGGAGCGAACCGTCATGGCAACAACAGAGCGTGTCTCAGTGGATCAGAATTCGCTGCTGCGGCACACAGTGTCGGCAGCGGTGCTGTTCTCTCTGATCTCATCTGTCCCTGGATGTGCCGGCAGTCGCCTGCGAAACTTCGTCACAGGAAACTCGACGGCAGACTATGAATCGCTCGCAGTCATTGAAGATGACCATCGAAATGCGAAATCATCGGATTCTGTCGCGTCGGCGAAAGACAACGACAGTCAGGAGAGCGAAGACCCATCTGAGCCCGCGGCGAAGCCAAAGTTGACGGAACGACTGGCATCGTTTTCTCCCTTCCGAAAAGAAGACAAAGCGTCTGAAGAGACCAGTACAGCGAAGGACGAATCCAGCAGCGAAGACGCCGAGTCAACTGCGGACGCTGACGAGAAGTCATCGAAACGCCTGTTTTCTCTCGGTAAGTCTCGAAAGTCGGCGAAAGAGGATCCATTCCTGACGACGGTGTCGGCTGAAACCTCCGAAGAAGAGACTCAGTCAGAAGACGAAGAAACCGACGCATCCGAAACAGAAAAAACAGCTCAGAAAAAATCTGCCCTGGGCGATATCGCTTCCAAGACAGCATCTCTCGAAGCAGAGCTCGAAGATTCCGGAAAGGATCTTTCGAAGGATACTCAGGATGTGTTTGCTCAGCTGACCGGGACTGACAAGTCGGCAGAGGACGCGACTCCGAAGGATACAGGAAGCGACTTCGATGAGTTTCTTGCGGATGGTGGACCAGAATCGGACTCATCCGGGCCGGGTTCTGATTCCGGGGAATCCGAAGGTGAAAGTGCTGATACAGACTCGATCGAAAAAGAATTCGCAAAAGCTGAGTCGGAAGACTCCAGTGATTTTTACAGCGCAATGATGAAGGAATCCGGGGCTGCCGGAGCTCTCGATGTTGCAAAGCGGAAAGCGACAGCATTCGAGGAGGAAATAGAATCCGAAGAATCAGCAGCGACCTCTGCCGCTGCGGCCTTCGAAGAGCTCACGACGGAATCGAAGAACCCTGCAGCGGATTCAGAAGGTGAGCTGGATTTTGCAGAAACCGCGGAGGCTCTGGTGAATGATTCCGCAAAGCAACTCAAGAAGCAAACGCAGGTTGCTGGAAAGAAAACATCCGGAAACTCATTTGACGATCTCTTTTCGAAGGCCAGCGAAACCGCATCGGCCGTGATGGACACTGCAGATGCATCGGCGGCTGCAGCAGGAGATTCGGCAGAAGGTGGCTCCGACCCGTTTGAAGCCGCAGCACGGAAGATGACAAAGCGTGTTGCGAATGATTCCGGCTTCAACTGGAAGAAAGCATCTGATACAGCGAAAGCGGTGACTGACACTGCCGCAACGGCGGACCGTATGTGGGGCGATGCGAAGAAAGCGTCCAATGCGATCTCGGTGCCTTCCCCGATTGCCAATCACTCTGAAGGTAAAGCGGCACAGAATTCCGGCAATTCACCGTTTTACGAAGATCGGTCCTCGAAACGATCTCCCGATGGTCTGGCTTCGCATCGTCAACAGGCAGCGAAATCCTCCGGAGATCTGAGTGACAGCCGCGCGGGATTAAGTATTCCTCCGATCCACGTCGCATCTGCTTCGAGCGGTTCTGGCAGTTCAGTGCAGGGTGGCGACGGCGATTCTGGTCAGGCAGACAGTAGCCTGTCAGGAGACTCCTTTTTCTCTGCGGCACCCGCGTCAATGACAACGCAGGCCGATGAGGGAGACGCTGCCGCACCGGTGATGCCGGCCTCTCTGACGCTGGCTCAGCGGCTCAGAACACTCTCCGTCAGAACCTGGCTGCTGATTCTGGGAAGCGTCGTGGTGGCTGCACTGCTGTTCGCTCCAGGCCGCAGAAAAGGTACGACCGTTTCACGCTGATTCCGGATTGGTTCGCCCTGGTTGATTTTCTGCATCCTGTGGCGACCTGTGTTGCCTGTGACCTATCCTCAGGGATATCAGTGTTTTCCGGCATAAAATCACAGGAACATGAAGGAGCCAGAGGTGACACAGGATCCCTGGAGCCGTCCGACAGTCGATGATCTTCGTCGTGTACTCGAGAGCATTGGCAAACCCAAAGTTCAGAACGTGAGAGGCAATGAGCGTCTGGAATTGTCTGTTCCGGCAGAGATCCGTACATCTCGCGGAAACACCATTGCTGCAATGACGCGAGAGATCAGTCGCACAGGCATTGGATTGCTTCATCGTGGCGCGGTGACTCCCGGCGAAGTGGTTGTGCGCATGGCGAGCGACACTCGAGAGTTTCAGTACAACGTTCGCATCGAATGGTGCACCCCGTGCGACAATGGGATGTTCATCAGCGGTGGCTGCTTCCTTTCGAACGGCGAAAAGTGATCCGAGCTGCTGGTAGCTGAAATGTTGAGCCGTTGAACTGTTGAACCGTAGGGTTCCCGCGTCAGCGACGAGCCCTTCTCATCATCAGCAGACCGCCAATGATCAGAGTGCCTCCGATCACCTGAAACATAGTGACGCGTTCGCCACGAAACAGCCATGCCGTTGCCATGGCTATGACGGGCACAAGGTTCTGAAAGACTGCAGCCTGAGCCGCTCCGGCTCTTCGAACTCCGAAGTTCCACATGGGAAGCGCAAGTCCCGTGGAGAACAGCCCGGAATACACAACCACAGCCCACACATCAGGGCTCGTCAGCGCCCGGATACCGGCGCCTGCATTCGGGACGGCCGCCGCAAGATGCAGCGGCAGGCTGATGATAGTCGACCACGCTGCCAGCTGCATGGGTGAGATTTTCTGCATCAGTGGTCGGCTGCAGACTGTCCCTGCGGCCCAGCAGACTGCGGCCGCAATGATCAGCAGGTTTCCCACAAGAGTGCTTTGAGAGAATCCGTTTGCGCCTTTCTCGAGCGTGACGGTCAGCGTTCCGCTGAACGCAGTTGCGAGACCCAGCCATGCGAGGGGCTTCAGTTCTTCTTTCAGAAAAGCTCGAGCCAGCAGCGCTGTCCACATCGGAATCGTGGAAAGAATCAGACTGGTTGTTCCGGATGCTGTGTGAGAAACCCCGATGAGAAAAAAGAGCTGATAAAGTACGGAGATCAGAAGTGTGTATCCAAGGATGGGCCGCCACGAAAGGTCGCGATCTGTGCGGATCCCCTGACGTCGTTCAGCAATCGCGAACGCTCCCAGGACGACGGCGGAGATGATGAGTCGAACCGCATTGAGCGAGAATCGATCCATTTTCTCCAGACCGATTCGGATTACGGGGATGTTGATTCCCCAGATGAGCGCAACGCCAAGCAGCGTCGCTTCCGCAACAATCAGACTGCGACGATCGCTCTGAGCCGCATCAGAAGATTCCCTGTCTATTGGGGACTCCTTCGCGGATCAGGTTCTCCCGGTCCGGCTTCGTAGAATTCTCTCAGTTCACGGGGAGCTTTTTCGAGTGCTTCACGGATGGATGACTCAGGGTCTCCATCAGAGAACACCGCTTCCGCCTCCGAAACCTTTGCCGCTGCAGCGTCGGCGTTCTCAGGCTTCTGAAGTGAAATCGTCATCGCCTGACCGATCAGACCGAGAAAGCGAAGGTGTCTTTTTTCTTTCGGAGCTCCAAGGGACGTCAGCTTCTCAAACTGTTCTTTCGCTCTTTCGTACTGAGGCACAGGGCCCTGCAGATACCTGAGCGCGAGCCGCATCTGAGCGATCTCCGCTTCCGATGTTCCGGGGTAGTGTTCCATCACGGCCTGCCAGGATTCGGAGTTACGAGGATTGAGCATTGCAACTGCGAACTGAGCCGATGCGGAAGCTTCCTTCGGAATCGCCTGAACTCCGCCTGTCACAGGGAGTCTGGCCGGTGTGGCCTGATGTCCGGCGACGACGAATCCAAGAATGGACGCAACAAGGCAGGCCGGAATCAGCCATCTGAATGACGGCAACCACTGCATGATTCGACTTCGCCAGCCCGGCTGCAGCTGCAGTCGTGAGTTGACCGGCACGCTGTTCAGCTGCAGGAGCGCATTCTCGAGTGCATCGAAACCGGGAAAGCGATTATCGACGCGTTTCGACATCATCCTTTCGATCATGTCGCACAGAGGACGAGGCAGATCAGCACGGCTCTGTGAAAGCGAAGGCGGGTTCTCCTTCAGATGCTGCATTGCAACGACCATCGCATTCCTGCCCGGGAATGGTGGTCTTCCTGTGAACATATGAAACGCGGTGATACCAAAAGAATACTGATCGCTGCGATGATCAAGCTTGTCGCCCTGGATCTGCTCGGGGCTCATATACCAGGGAGTCCCCATCGTTGTGCCGGCCTGAGTCAGATTCATCTTTCGATCGGCTGCCTGCGACAGCTGAGCCAGACCGAAGTCGGTCACCTTGGCAACACCCGACCGGGTAATCATGATGTTCTCGGGTTTGATATCGCGATGAATGACCCCCGCATCAGATGCCGCCTTGAGCGCCGATGCAATCTGCTGCATCCAGCGAAGACCAGTTCCGTAATCAGGGCAGCCATTTCGGCGAATCCACTGACTGAGATTCATCCCGGAAACATATTCCTGAACGATATAGTGCAGCTCTTCGTGCCGACCTGTTGTGAAGACCTGAACGATATTCGAATGGTTCAGCCCCGCAGCCGCTTTGGCCTCCTGCTCAAATCGCTTCAGCAGTACCTGACCGGATGCCTCGAGGTTTTTTGTGCGGAGAATCTTGACGGCAACCGATCGGTCCAGCGACGTCTGGTCGGCCAGATAGACCTCCGCCATTCCGCCGGCACCCAGACGACGAATCAGCAGGAACTCGCCGACGCGCGTGTTGCTCAGGTCGTCTTCGGGCTTCTGAGCCCCGTCATCATGCTGTGTCTCCGATAGCGGCATAGAACTTGATTTCTCCTCCGGATGCAGACCTCGCAACAAACACTGTCGACGCCGACTCGTGCCGAGGATTCTCATCCCGGTGTCTCAATTTAACAGAATCTCGCTCTGATCAGAATGGATTCCGCAGCGGGTACTGACGGCGCACGGGGTACGGTTTGCGGACAGGAGGATCGTCAGGGGATTCTGAAGAACAGGCGTATTCCGCTGCGATTAGTGGTTGAAAGACGCTGGAACGGGATTTATCAAGATTTTGTTCTGGTTTTTGGTTAAAAAAACAGGCAAACATGGATTCCGAAACCGGGCGTTTTTTTTTAAAACATGTAGCTGCGGCGGGCCTTGCCGCGATCCATCTTCGTGTGGAAACGCAATTTCAGTCCGATTCCGTTCTTTCCGGAGGTCATCATTAAACGTTCTCGTCCAACAGCTCCCCCCCAGTCAAATCTGCCACGAATGAACGAACGCATTCGCATTTCTCCCATCCGCGTTGTGAATGCGGAAGGCGAGATGCTGGGTGAAATGGAAACCGCAGTTGCCCTTAAACTGGCCCAGGATGAGGGCCTCGATCTTGTGGAAGTCAGTCCGGACGCTCGTCCACCGGTCTGCCGAATCATGAATTACGGCAAAGTTCTTTACGAACGACAGAAGAAGTCCGGCGGACCGCGACAACACAAGACTCAACTGAAACAGCTTCGCCTTCGTGCCAAAACTGGTGCTCACGACATTGAAGTGAAGGTGAACAAGGCTCGCGAGTTTCTGGAGCGTCGAGACAAAGTGAAGATCAACGTGATGTTCAAGGGGCGCGAGAACGCTCACCACGAACGCGGCACCGAGATGCTCGAAGAGATCATCAAAAGCCTGCAGGACATCGCCGCTGTCGAACAACAGCCGAAGATGGAAAGCGGCAAAATGATGTCGATCCTGCTCACGCCCCTGAAGCACTGATCAGCTCCATCGTTCCGTCCTGGACTGCGGCAGCCTGCTGCCGCTCTGACATCAGCAGCCTGCTGCTGATGTCCGTTCCCCCGCCTTCCCCTACCTCCACGCTCCCCCGGTTCAGGATGAAAATCAGAGAAAACCTCCACAGCAGGCTGTGGAGGGAAAAGCGGCAGCCTGCTGCTGATGTCCGTTCCCCCGCCTTCCCCCGGTTCAGGATGAGAATCAGAGAAAACCTCCACAGCAGGCTGTGGAGGGAAAAGCGGCAGCAGGCTGCCGCAGTCCAGGTGGAGGGGGGCAGGGCTGCATGATCGACTCACTGATCGATCGGAAGGATTTCATGCAGTTGATAGGATCGCTTCTCTGAATCAGAGACGGGCAGCGGCTTTATTTCGTAGAGCCTGATCCTGTTTTCCTCCGACCCAAAGAGTCCTTCCGGAAGCATGGCTGTCCAGTTTGATGGATACTGTGGATCGCAGCCTGTTCTGACAGTGGCACCGATGATGCCGTTGATCTCCACTGCAATGGAAACAGGTCCGGATGTCGCTTCATCGGCTGAAGAAACAATGGTGCCTTCGAGATAACAAGGAATCAGGTCCCGAGAAATCGAGATCAATCCCTGACCACCAGAGTTCATGTTGTTTCTGAAGTCCGATGCGGTTCCGATTGATAGCTCGACATCGAACATCTGTGCGGCATCATGCAGGTTTCGGTGGATCAGCTCCGGAACAGTCTGCAGAGTCAACGCGTCGGCGTTCAATGGACCTTCGCCGAATATTCCACAAAGCCTTGCCACAGCGGCTTTTTTTTCCGGGAATGCGGCACTTACCACGATCTCGCCGCGGGCACCGAGAATTGATTTCCGAAGTTTTGGCGATTCCGCGTCTGCAGGGATAGAAACGCCGTCGACCTGACCTGAGATTCCGATCTGATTGTTTCCGTCAATTCCGAGAACATCAAGCACGGTCGGCATGACGTCAATTGTCTCGACATTCGCATCAGAAACGGCGCCGGTCTGCTGTCCCGGAAGCTTGATGAACAATGGTATCGAGAGTATCTCTGACAGATTCGGACCGGATGGTTCGCGGCGACTCGCCCCCGGCAGGAAGGACATTCCATGATCCGCGGTCACGATCAGAAGCGACTTCTCATACAAACCCTTCCGCTTCATTTCATCCATCAGCCTTTCCAGCTGTCGATCGACAAATTGAAGCTGATACAGATATCGCAGATAACTGAGTGTGGCAGGAAACGGATCCGCTGGCCAACCTTCCGGGGAAAGGTCTCCTGCGTGCTCAGGAGAAAGGTATCGCCTTCCCGAAGGAAGATGGATCCAGGGATCATGCGGCAGGACAACATGAAGAAAATGGAAATCGTGAGGAGGCTGCCCGTTCTCAGCAGTTCCCATTTGTGCCTCAGAAACGCCTTCCAGCACTCCGGAGTTTGACTTTGTTGGAGCGGTTGCCGCGAACCTGCCATGCTTCACTGTCGGTGGACTGACGACTCGACGAAGAAACGCATCCCACTGCAGATCTCGATCATAGTCCCACGAATAGCTTCGCACTGCAGACTGCTTCTCGTTCTGGCGGACTGGATCGGTGAGTTCTTTGAAACCAAACCATCTCCGTGGAATTGTTCCGAAAGAATCGGCAAGTTCAGACGGAACACTGGTTTTGATGTACACATGACTCAGAGTGTCAGTCAGCATCAGAAAGTCATTGAACTGTCCCTCCGGAGTTGTCTGCTTTCCTGAATCAGCTTCCGGGACTGCACGCAATTCCTCCGGTGACATCTGTGTGAACGGCTCGAATACATTCATCCGAAACTGCCCCGTTTTATGAATGATTTTCAGCAGATTGACAGGATGCAGTGATGCCAGAGGTGGCCTGCCGGTGATCGGTATGCAGCCGGTCAGCAGAGCCGGAACGGCCTGTGCAGTCCGCGAATGCACCGTTGTTGCATTTCGATACCAGGTGGAATCGGCGGCAAGCTGACCGAAACCCGGGAATCGTTCCGTGTCGAGCGACAGGTCGCTCTTCATAAGCGAGAGGCCGGAGCAGCCATCGAGCGTTATCAGAACCACCGGACAGGGTGTCTCTGCATGGAAGTTCAAATGTTCGACATTCGCCGGATCGGGATCGTACACGCCGCGAACTTCCGCTGATGTCAGAAATATCACCGGGCTGATGAGGCATGTGATTGATGAGAACAGCAGAACCTGACGGAAGATGTCGCTGACGAGCCGAAGTCTGACAACCAGGTATGTGCATCCGACAGCGGCACATGTGGTTACAACATCCGGGATGCCAAGGTTCCGTAACGATACCGCAGCAGAGAACCAGCGCATCGTCAGATTCAGAAACAGAAACACAAGAAATGCGATCTGAATCTCATGAAACCGCAGCGAAACGGGATCTGATGGTGAGCCCGGTCGTTTCAGAGATCTGACAACGCACTGCAGTCCGAAAAAGAACGCTGGAAGGGCGAAGAAGAGAAACAGGAGAGTGACCCACACCGTCGTCAGGCTCAGTTCCTCTCGTTTCAGAAACATGGCATTGTTTCGAAGACGATCAGTGAGCGGGACTGCGATGGCCCAGGAATTCAGAGCCATGAGCTCCAGAAATCGCTGAGTGCCGGAAAACTGAGTCTTCGAGACGGCGTGTTCGTGAATCATTGTGTCGGGTGTCGTGGTACTGCGAAATAGAGCGTTCGCGTTTCACTGGGCAGTATGCGACGAGCGCGGATCTCAAAATGTTTCCCAAGTTCTTCCAGAAACGTTGCCTCCGAATAATCATCAAACTGATCTGCACGATCTGTGAGCATGGATCTCACCTGAGGATCACTCCGATCAACATATTCAATGATCAGTGATGCCTTCAGCGAGGCCAGCCAGCTCAACACGTCCGCAAGAATCAGATTCTCTCGAAACACAAGGTGATGGATCACCGCAAGACAGAAGATCAGTT
Organism: Planctomyces sp.; assembly: GCA_046345315.1. Lineage (GTDB taxonomy): Bacteria > Planctomycetota > Planctomycetia > Planctomycetales > Planctomycetaceae > F1-80-MAGs062. The sequence goes on along the minus strand of JBKDKA010000119.1, from coordinate 9,533 downwards.
CCGGCTGACTTCGAACGGAGAGCTCACTGCGTTCGGAACATCTCCAACCAAGGGATGGTGAAGGGTCGGCCAGGTTCATGACCAGCGGAATGACATTGGTGACACGAACCTCCTGCAGCTGTCGACAGAACGCATCGACTGTCAGATGGTCGGAGTCCATGGCAACCACGAGATCCGCATGCTGTGATGCCAGGCGAGAATAACGCCCGAGATTGCAGCCGATATCCCAGACAGTTTTCCATCGTTTCGTCGCAAGGATCTGTGAAACGAACTCTTCCTTAGCTACACCGTCTTTCCGCACGGGAGATGAAATCTCATCGTAGGCGGACCATCGCGACTCCTTCCGGCTCCATTTCAGATTCTCCACAATCTTCAGGAGTTGTCTGACGTTGCTCTGAATCATGGATTTCCGGAAACCGGAATCTCTCAGCGTCTGAGTCACACCACTGTGGTTCTTCGATGCAGCTTCTCGTCGATCAGATCTGCCCAGTTTTGACTGCAGATAAACATGCGTGAAAACACCCGGCCGAAAAAAGTCTCGCAGGGACATCAAACCGGACATCTGCGTCGTTGAGATACCGCTCAGTGAACCTCGAAGCCAGGGCTGAAAATCCACATCGCGATAACATTGCAGCATCAGTGGAAAAAGAAACATGCAGCAGAACTGCTCATAGCCTTCCCAGAGCTGCCCTTCATGGAATTCTGTAATCGAGGCAAGGTCAATGAAGATCGGATCTGTACCACAGAACTGAATATTGAATGCCGACGAATCCTTCAGGATGGCACCTTCCGCAAGTGCTTCATCCAGCAGCGACAACTGCAATAATGCTGCGGATCGCAGCATTGAGAAACACCATTCGTACGGATATGTGATGATCGGAAGCCGCTCATGTTCGAGCACCGACACGAATCCGCTGTGGACAGATTCCGCAGGCAGCCTGAAAGGAACGAGTCGAGTCGGAACGAGACGCTTGTCACGCATTCCGTCCAGAACAAACCGGAGGGACTCCGCAAACTGCCAGTCGTTGAGTCCTCTCTGCTTCAGAGCTCGAAAGACGCGATTCTCCTGAAGGAAGACTCGTCCCGTGCGATCGCGAAACGAACCGCGATCAAATTCCGGCAGAGTGTCGCACAAGGATTCTGCCGATCCCGATCTTATCGACACGGCTGAAGCACTTTCCAGTTGCAATGCACGCACGCCGTCTCAGACCTCGTGGCGTCTCTGGCACGCAAACCCGCAGGAGACCTGAGGAACAGTAAAACACGACGAAACTGTTCGTCAGAGGTTAATCGAATCAGCCACGGGAAGCTGGCTTTGAAGGTTCTGCTTCATACGCCACTGTTTCCAGAGATGGCGTACAAACACCATGAATCCGGCACTGCCGCCCACAAGAGCCTGCAGAACGAGACTTCCCGAACCCGGATCCAGGTAGGCAAGTGTCAACACGGCGGAACGAAGGCACTGAACCATGAGTGTTTCTCCTCGGGAAGCGATTCTGAACTGAGCGATTCGTCAAAGATTATCGACAGACATGCCGCCGGGGTTGTTTCCGGGGCTCCGTCGAAAGAACACTCAGACGCGGATCGAGGATTCGCGAAATTTCGAAAAATCTTTTCCGGAGAGAGAATCACCAGTGATTCATTCCGGAAAACGGTCCTTGCTCCCGGTTGGAGTCAATCACTGAAGACGTCCGACTGAAGAGTCCGTATAATGCGGAACGGGAGTGACCGTGGCGGCGTCTGATGAATTTGCTGCGGTTTCCGGAAAGACGAAATTCGAGAGCACATCCGGTTTATTCTGTTCGTCAGGAGTTACGCATCCGTGCCCGTTCCGATGGAATTGACTCGCGTCATCATTTCAGAGATCAACGATCAGCAGGCTATTTATCTGAAGGAACGGGATGGGATTCGCACATTTCCAATCCTGATCGGCCCCTTTGAGTCTCAGATCATCAATCGCAGGCTGCTTGAAGAACCTCCGTTTCGTCCTCTGACTCATGATCTGCTTCGAAATGTCATCGGGGCCATGGGAGGCAAAGCCACTGAAGTCATCATCACAGACATGCGTGAACACACGTACTATGCGATCCTGAAGGTGCAGCAGGGCGATCAGCTCATCGAAATCGACTGTCGGCCCAGTGATGCTGTTGCACTTGCTGTTCACTATGACCCGCCTCTTCCAATTTCAGTCGCTGAACATGTGCTGGAAAGCATTGGGTGATTGCAGACGCTGAGTGAGCTGCTGGCGCTGAAAAGTCGCCTGTCCTCACTCACTGGTGCCTGTGATCCACCTTCACCATATTTTCGAGAGCACGTCCACAGAGGAATTCCACCGATGTACAGAACCGCGTTTCAGATGTTCTGCTCTTCGAACGAGACCGTCCGCCGACTGATGCTCACTGCTGTATTCCTCTGTGGCTCGACTGGGGGTATCCTGCCTTTCGGATCCCTGATGGCAGTGACCATTCCAGATTCTGTTGTGATTCAGGCTGATTCATCGAGTACTGAGGATGAAACGGCGGAGCAGAAACCTGAGACGGCGACGGATACAGATCCCGGTGACAGTGGTGCGTCTGCCCCGGCAGCTCCGGAGTCCGACAGTGAGACTACCGACACCGTTGACGTTCCGGTGCCGGATCCGGCATCAGAAGAGGCAGCAACTCCCGGACCAACAAACCTGATTCCCCGGATACAGGATGCACAGAAGAGCCCGTCGTTTCTGATGACGGGCGATGCGTTTTCGGTTCAGTGCGTCGTGTCCCGTACGACTCGGATGCAGGTTGGAGAGAGTGGTGAAACAACCAGAAATGTGACCGATCGGATGCATATTGATTACCGGGTCGATGCTGTGTCGACGGCTGGTGAAATGACTGTCAATGTCGCAATCCATGACTGCCGTCGGGAGGTCCGCCAGAAGCCGAAGGATGGATCGGGGGAGACGGAGAATGTCATTGCCGACCATCGAATCCCGCAGCTTCAGGCTCTTGAAATGTCCATGCAGGTGTCAGCGGATGGCACCGTTCACAATCTCAGGACCAGCGATCGTGATCAGATCGTTTCGAAGCTGACTGGTGGTCATTCAGCGGCGCTCGTGTTTCTGACCGATTCGGATCTCGATGAAGTGATCAGAAACACAATCGGACGCCCCTTCTGGATGACCTCGGAGTTCCTTCGAAGTCAGGCGGTCACGTCTGCCGGTGAGTCCACGAATCCCCCCTTCCCGCGATCTGATCACATCGCACTGGGTGCGCTGGGATATCTTCGCGTTGACGTTCAGGGGAGACAGGTTTCCGACAAGGAGGTGCCTCCAAAGTCCACTGACGGCAGTGACGCCGGTTCAGCACCTGCGTCTGATGATGACATCGCTCCGACCACCACGCCGACTCTGCCTGGTACAGTGATCTTTGATCTCAGCGGGACAGGAAACTATGTTCCGCCGATCTCGGAACGCCGCCTCCTCGCATCTCTCCCCGTCCAGCTGTTGTCGCCGGAAGTGAAGCTGGAAGAATACTCCGGCAAAGCACTCGCATGGACGGACAGGCAGGACGAAGAATCTGCCGGAACCGAGGATGATGAACCGGGAGCGTCGCCTGAATCCGCACCTGCTCCGGAAGGACGTCGCCCCACCATTCGTCCCGGAGGTCGCAAGCCACCTTTCTTTCAGTTACTTCTGAGTCATCGTTTCAGCGGTTCGGCTCAGATGAGTATCCGAAACGAAGTGACGCCCGTTCGATTCTCGCAGGAACAGGCTCAGTCCTGGTCACTGATGAAATGGCGACCTGTGGACGCAGGGTATATGAATCCGCTGTTTCGCCGACGTATCCGCTGAGCACCTCTATTCCAGCGTCAGAAATTCGTTGGTGTTCAACAGGACGCGTCCGAGCTGTACCAGTCTGTCGCCGCTCTCTGGCGACGTTCGGGGCGAGGACGGTGGTTCGAGTGATCGCTCGGTTGTCATGAGCGTCAGGCAATGCCGGAGTTCGTCATCTGAAGGCTTTCTCGCGAAGACAATGCGATACGCTTCCACGATCTGCCGATCGGGGTCATCGCCGACACGTTTCCTGATTCGTTCGGCAAAACAGCGAGCCATCTCATTGGCGAATTCACCATTGTAAAGTTCCAGCGCCTGAAGAGATGTGACTGAGGTTCTGCGTGACGGGCAGGTGCTGTTCGGAACCAGCGAATCCAGAACATCCATCATCGGAACATTCAGAGAGCGCCGCTGGAAAATGTAGAGACTGCGTTTTCGGGATTCGGGGCCGGTCTGTGTCTCCCACCGGTTCTTTCCCTGAACCTTCTGAACCTCAGCCAGATTCTCCGGCAGCGGTGGAAAGATCGGCAGCCCGAAATGTTCGGGATTCAGCTGCCCGCTCACTGTCAGAAAACTGTCGCGAATCGCTTCCGCATCCAGACGGCGTCGCGGAAACCTCCAGAGCAGTTTGTTTTCCGGATCTGCTGCGACGACGGCACGAACGGAGGTCTGCCGAAAGGTTGCCGATTTCAGAATCAGTCGATGAACGTGTTTCAGACTCCAGTTGTTTTCGACAAGCGTCACTGCGAGCCAGTCCAGCAGCTCAGGGTGAGTCGGAGGCGACCCGAGCGTTCCGAAATCACTGGTTGTTGTCACGATTCCCCGTCCGAAATGATGATGCCAGAGGCGATTCACGATCACGCGGGATGTCAGGGGATTCTCGGGTGACGCAATCCAGTCTGCCAGCAGTTTTCGCCAGCCTCGGGTCGGCCAGCGCTTGTAAGGATCGAGCAGATAGGGGGCGGGATCGGAATTGCCCGTGATAGCGCTCAGAAATCCAGGTGCCACGGATTCTGCTCGATGGTCGTATTCGCCACGAACAAGAACATGAGTCGCAGGCATTCCCGGTTCATACGGAGGCCCGAAGGAATGACGCAGCGACATTGCGAGCGGCTGCAGTCGTTTTATCGCATTTCGCAGATGAAACTCCCTCTGTTCCATCTGCAGAAACTGTTCACGATCTATCGACGAGAACCGCTGATCCGCTCGATCACGAAGAGCTTTTCGGATGTCGTCGGCCGTCGGAACGGCGGGCGATGGAGAACCAGCCGTATTCTTCGACGAGTCTTCGGCATCTTTCTTCAGTTTCTCGAGCAGTGACGAGACCAGCGTATCGGACTGCTTTCGGATTGTCTGAAGTTCTGATTCGAACTGACTGCGAGATGTGTCTGCCCACTGCTTTTCGTCAGGTCGATAGAATTCCACCGGCATCGGACCACCCAGCTGAAAACCATCACCTGGTAATGGTGGAGGAATCTGGATCGACGCAAAGAACCCTTTCATCCGATAGAAATCCCGTGATGGAATCGCATCGTATTTGTGGTCGTGACACCGAGCGCATCCGACGGTGAGTCCGAGAAACACCGACCCGACAGTCCCCGTCATTTCGCTCAGCATTTCCTCACGTGTTTCATCACCGCGAGGTTCTGTGAACGGGGCCAGCCGCAGAAAGGTAAGGGCGATCTGATGTTCCGGCTTCGCTGGTGCCAGTTCGCCGGCTCCGGTGATCTGAACCATTTCATCACCGGCAATCTGTTCCCGGATAAAATCGGAATACGGTTTGTCTGAATTCAGAGCATCAATGACGTAGTCACGATATCGCCAGGCATGCGGGTATTCCGGATCACCTTCATAGCCCGCCGTGTCTGCATATCGAGCGAGGTCGAGCCAATAGCGAGCCCATCGTTCTCCGTAGCGAACATCATTCAGCAGTCGATCGACGAGTTCGTCCCAGTGCCCCGGATCAGGCTTCGCAACGAACGCTTCGACCTCTTCCGGCTCGGGAGGAACACCGATGACATCAAGATAAAGCCGCCGTATCAGTTCGCTCGGGGACGCTTCCGTTGCCGGTGAGATCTGCTTTTCTTCCTGAGCTGCAAGAATGAAACGATCAATTTCGTTTCGAGGCCATGTCGTCTGCTGAACTTCAGGAGGATCTGTCTTCAATGGGCTTCGAAATGCCCAATGGCGTTCGAACGGGCTTCCCTGCCGAATCCACTGCTCCAGCAGATCCTTTTCATGCGAAGTGAGTGACTCTCGAGAATCCCGCGGTGGCATGACCAGATCCGGATCTGTTGAGCGGATGCGGTAAATGAGCGGACTCTGTTCCGGGTGTTCCGGGACGATCGCGATGTTCCTGGATGGTAATTCTTTCGTCGCGGCTTCTCTGCTGGTCAGATCCAGTCCCGCCTGCCGCTGACCGGCATCCGGACCATGACAGCGGTAGCATGTTCGCACAAGGATCGGGCGGATATCGCGATCAAACAGTACTTCTGACGTTTCGCCAGCCGCAGCCGTGCTTGCGATACGACTCTCAGGCATCACCGCTGCTGAGATCATCAGCAAAAAATAGACAGAACGTCGAGAAAATGTCAGTGCAGTGAAACGACCGTTGTCCATCGGGAAGATTCCTGCTGACCTGGAGCGTCTGAACAAAACCGGGACTGGCTCCCGGACAACTTGAAAAAGCTCACAAAAATGGCGGAGAAGGGTGCCTGTCCCGGTTTTGTGAGACCCTCTTGATAACAAACGCTCCGAAGATCCCATGAGTGTTTCATGACGCCCGGTGAGATTACGATGCCCACAACGAACCGACTATGACTCAGCTGGCGTTCCATTGTACCTGCCAGAGATCAGGTGTTTATCTTGAGCAGTTCTCAGACTGCAATCAATCAGGAATTTTTTTATGACTGCTGGCTCCTCGCGACTCACGACTGAAGAACTCGCTGCCATTCGGTCGGCTCAGACAGATCTGACCGCGGCGCTTCGGATGGCCTTTCGACTCGGGCTGAGTGAAGGGATCTGCAATCACTTCAGCGTGCTGGTTCCCGGTTTTGAGCAGTTCTGCTGCATCAATCCCCAGGGACTTCACTGGTCTGAGATCACACCGAGCGACATTCTGGTGCTGGACGGTGAGGGCAACCTGGTGCTTGGCCAACACACTGTCGAGCCTTCCGCGTTCTTCATTCATCTGCGGATTCATCGAGCTCACTCTCGCGCAAAATGTGTGATGCATGTGCACGCACCTTACTCGACAGCCATCACGGCACTGGCTGAAGGACGGCTGGAACCGATCAGTCAGAATGCTCTTCGTTTCTATGGAAAGGTGGCCTACGACGACCAATACAATGGGCTGGCCATTGATGACTCCGAAGGCGATCGGATGGCGAACTGCCTTGGTGAGGCCAGTATTCTGTTCCTCGCCAATCATGGTGTGATCGTCTGCGACGACAGCGTGGCAGCCGCTTTCGACAACCTGTATTACCTTGAACGAGCCTGCTATGTGCAGGTTCTGGCCATGAGTACCGGCAAACCGCTTCGCACCGTGCCCCACGACATCGCTGCAATGACGGTTTCTCAGATCGATCAGGACCGTAGTCAGATGCGGCTTCATCTGGAAGCACTCAAGCGTGTGCTCGATCGGGACGAACCGGGCTGGCGGGCCCGTTAATCGGAAATTGCCGGTGTCGCCCTTCGGCAGAGCGTCTCCTCCTGCTGTTCAGATTCTTTTTGACTCTTTACAAAAGATTACAGAACAACCCTTAAAACCATGTCGGGCATGGCGTTATGTTGATCTTTTGCAACAGTTTCGCTGAAGGATTTTGAGGAATCCGTGATCTGTAATGCAGATTTCAGCGTTGAGTGTGCCTGAGCACAGTTCTGTCAACGCAGTTCCTGTTACGGAGTCAGCCATGTCGTCAGAAGAATCCGATTTCTCGTCGGATGAATCAGGCCGTTCATCAGAAAACCAGCTTCCGTCAGTCCGTCGTAAATCCGGATCCGGCGGCCGCTCTGGTTCATCCAGTTCAGCAGGTCCGCTGCGAGGTGCCTCCTTTGGTTCGCTGATTGTCCTCGGAATCATGGCTCTCATGTTTGTCTGGGGAGTTTACAGCAGTTTTCGAATCGACATCGGAAGTGGCGAGATCGCCATTCTGACTCGTAAAACCGGCAAAGACATTACAAACGATCAGGAGGTCGCTCCTGTTCCCACAAAGGAAGCACCGGGACCGTGGAAGGGCATTCAGCGAGCGGTGCTCACAGAAGGTCGCTGGTTTTACAACCCGTACACATGGTCATGGAAAGTAATTCCGCAGATCGAAGTCCCTCCGGGAGAGATGGGAATCAAGATCAGTCTCACGGGCGATGACCCGGGATATGGAGAGTTTCTTGCGCGCATCGGCACTGATGGGGAAGCCACAACAAAGGGGATTGTCCCCGGTGTTCTGAATCCAGGACGGTACCCCGTCAATCCGTACCTTTATGCAGTGGAGATTCACAAACCGGTCATGATCCCAGCCGGGTTCAAGGGCGTTGTCACGAATCTGGCTGCACCACTTGCTGAGAATCCGAATCGGCTGCTGGTGAGCCCGGGAGAACGCGGTGTTCAGGAAACCACTCTGGAGCCTGGGACTCACTACGTGAATCCGTATGTGACTCGCGTCGATCTTGTGGACTGCCGAAGCCAGCGATTCAACCTTGGTGAAGACAGCGACATGGGATTCCCTTCAAAGGACGGATTCTGGGTGAGCCTTGATGGCGTGATCGAATTCCGCGTCTCACCGGAAAAGGCTTCCGAGGTGTATGTCCTTTTCAACCGCAGCGAGAACGGTCCGGAGATCGATCGGGAGATCGTGGAAACCGTCATCATGCCGAATGCCAGAAGTTTCTGCCGACTTCAGGGGTCAAATACCTCGGGGCGTGATTTCATTCAGGGGACTTCGCGAACTGCTTTTCAGGATGCCTTTGAGAAATCCATGCGGGAGGCCTGTGGACCTCTCGGAATCGAAATCATTCAGGCTCTGATTACCAAGATTCGACCACCGGAGAAGATTGCAGATCCGGTGCGAAAGCGGGAAATCGCAAAGCAGCAGGAGCTGCAGTACAAGCAGGAGACTCTGCAGCAGGAATCTGAACAGAAACTGGCGATTGAAAAGTCTCTCGTGCAGCAGAAACAGGCTCTCGTGGGTGCTGAGCAGACCGTGGTGCAGATCACCACGAAGGCGATGCAGGAACAGGAAGTCGCTGTCACCAAAGCCAGCGAAAATCTTTCTGTGGCCAAACTGAAGCTGGATGCGTCTATCGACGAGGCTGCCGCGATCGACGCTCGCGGTAAGGCTGCAGCTGGGATCGTACGATTCCAGAATCAGGCGGATGCCGCCGGTTGGAAGTCTGCCGTCGAAGCTTTTCAGGGAGACGGAAATCGTTTCGCTCAGTTTGTGCTGTACCAGAAACTGTCAGCTTCCTATCGGCGAATCATGGTGAACACCGCCGACAGTCCAATCATGAACATCTTTAAGTCGTTTGAAGAATCGCAGCAGAAAGAAACCGCACCGGGAATGACGCCCTCGGGAGTCACTGCTCAGCAGGCTGCCACAGCACCGAGCACTGACACAGCAACGAGCACTGACACAGCAACGAGCACTGACACAGCAACGAGCACTGACACAGCAACGAGCACTGACACAGCAACGAGCACTGACACAGCAACGAGCACTGACACAGC
>JBKDKA010000118.1:0-27666 GCA_046345315.1 Planctomyces sp. | reverse complement strand
GAATGCCTGACGAGCAGGCCCATCAGCATCGGATCCGAAGGGCGGCAGTGATTCGGGCAGAGAATCACGCCGTGGCGAGCCTTGATTGACTCACGGAGAATGTCGAGCCCCTGAACATCGAACGACGCAATTCCGTAGGTGCGTTTCAGAAACTGCGGCAGAACGAACCGGCCAAATGCCCAGGCCCAGAATCGACCTCGGTAAGGCGGGACAAATTCATAGGGTTCGTCAATGACGACACTGTGCATTCCATTGCTTTCGTAACCAGCACTGACTCAAATGTTCGGCAAGGGCCCCGCATCGAGATCCTGGTCCAGACCATGCGTCTGGTTCGCTCGCCAAGGGCGAGAGATTAGCAGAGACAGAATGGGCGAGCCAGTCTATCCGCGTAAACTGCCTCGATGCAGCCTCTCCCGAACTGGCGTGTACTGATCACTGGCTTTCAGTGGACACATAAAAAAATCTGATGAGTGCTGGCAGAATGGTAAACATTAGTGCAGCACAGGTGCTCCCGACTGTGCGATTCTGAGCCGTTGCGGAATTGAGGGCCTCGGATCGCATTGAATGTTTTCACGCATTCCCTTTAGAATCCCTCCAGACTCGGGTCATCAGGTCAGAATTGAATTTTTGGGGAATGAAATGGCGAACCAGGCGGTTCTTCAGTCCGTCACGGGAATTGATCCGGACGAGCTGCAGGAGTGGTATGAATCACTTGAAGATGTACTGAATCGACACGGTGCTGAGAAGCTGCGTCAACTTCTGATTCATCTGCAGGAACGTGCCTACGCTCGAGGAATTACGTTCCCGTTCAGTGCGAATACGCCCTATATCAATACGATTCACCATTCGGAGCAGCCGAAGTTTCCCGGCAACCGGGAGATTGAGCGTCGAATCAAGAATCTGGTGCGCTGGAACGCCATGGCCATGGTGGTTCGAGGCAACAAGCATCACGAGGGAATTGGGGGGCACATCTCGACCTTCGCATCGTCAGCAACCCTGTACGAGATTGCTCAGAACCATTTTTTTCATGGCCGCACTGACAATCACACTGGCGACATGGTGTATTTTCAGGGGCACGCTTCGCCGGGTATGTACGCTCGTGCATTCCTCGAAGGTCGTCTGACAACGGACCACCTGGAGAATTTCCGCCGTGAAATTCCGGCTGGTATCGGTCTCAGCAGTTATCCGCATCCGTGGCTGATGCCGAATTTCTGGCAGTTTCCGACAGTCTCGATGGGGCTCGGCCCGATCTGTTCCATCTACCACGCTCGATTTCTGCGATACATGGAACATCGAGGACTGCTTGATACCTCGAAATCACGAGTGTGGGCGTATCTGGGCGACGGGGAAACGGACGAGCCCGAGAGCCTGGGAGCTCTCACACTCGCATCTCGCGAAAATCTCGACAACCTCACCTGGGTGATCAACTGCAACCTGCAGCGGCTCGACGGGCCAGTCCGTGGCAACGGCAAGATCATTCAGGAGCTGGAAGCCGCTTTCCGAGGAGCTGGCTGGAACGTCATCAAAGTCGTCTGGGGCAGCGATTGGGACGATCTGCTGGACGGTGATGAAGACGGAAAACTTGTCCGACGCATGGGTGAAGTCGTCGACGGGCAGTTCCAGAAGTACAGTGTGGAAACGGGTGCGTACATTCGCGATCACTTCTTCGGAGTCGATCCCGACCTGCAGGCAATGGTGGCTCAGTACACCGACGAAGTGCTTCGGAAAATGCGCCGCGGCGGTCACGATCCGGAGAAGGTCTACGCAGCCTATCATGCTGCCGTGAATCACAAAGGGGCTCCGACGGTGATTCTCGCCAAGACCATCAAGGGGTATGGTCTCGGTGAATCTGGTGAAGGCCGAAATGTGGCTCACAACCAGAAGAAGATCAACGAGGACGAGCTCAAGGCCTTCCGAACTCGATTTTCAATCCCGATCGGCGACGACGAGATTGATAAGATTCCATTCTATAAGCCGGCTCCTGATTCTCCCGAGATGAAGTATCTGATGGAACGTCGAGCTGCGCTCGGGGCGTTCATTCCATCCAGAAAGCCCTGCGAGGAAAGACTGCCTGTTCCGTCACTGGATGACAAAATCTTTCGAGCCAAGCCATTGCTTGTCGGCAGCGACAGCGGCAAGGGGTCTACGACACATGCGCTAGGTACGATCCTGCGTGGGCTTGTTGAACACAAGGGAATGGGGGATCGCGTTGTTCCGATCATTCCTGACGAAGCCAGAACCTTCGGAATGGAAGGGCTGTTCAAGCAGATCGGGATTTACGCCAGCAAGGGACAGTTGTACGAGCCGGTCGATAAAAACCAGCAGATCTACTACCGTGAGGCGCGTGACGGTCAGCTGCTCGAAGAGGGGATCAACGAGGCCGGGGCGATGGGTTCATTCATCGCAGCGGGAACGGCTCATGCCAATCTTGGCATGAACATGGTTCCGTTCTACGTTTATTACTCCATGTTCGGTTTTCAGCGTGTTGGTGATCTGATTTGGTGTGCTGCGGATTCTCGCACAAAAGGCTTCCTCTGCGGGGGCACGTCAGGTCGCACGACACTGAACGGTGAAGGTCTGCAGCACGAAGACGGCCACAGCCAGCTCATCGCAACCACGGTCCCGACAATTCGCTCCTACGATCCGGCATACGGATACGAGCTGGCGATTATCGTTCAGGAAGGTCTGCGAAGAATGTACGGTGAGGGAGAAGAAATCTTCTACTACCTCAGCGTTTACAACGAGAACTACGAGCACCCACCGATTCCAGAAGATCGGGACCGAGTCATTGAAGGTGTGCTGAAGGGAATGTACCGAATCAGCAGCACTGAAAGCGGTAATGGCCAGAAGCAGCGTCCTCAGCTCTTCGGCAGCGGAACCATTCTTCGCGAAGCTCTTCGAGCTCAGCAGATGCTGAAGGATCAGTTCGGAATCGGTTGCGACGTCTGGAGTGTCACCAGCTACAGCGAGCTTCGTCGCGAAGCCATGGACTGTCAGCACTGGAATGACCTGCATCCGGATCAGCCGCCACGCCGAAGTTTTCTCGAGAAGACGCTGGAAGGTGTGTCCGGGCCGTTTATTTCAACCAGCGACAACGTTCGACTGGTGGCAGATCAGATTCGCGAATGGATACCGGGCGACTATCTGATTCTTGGCACTGATGGTTTTGGTCGAAGTGAAACCCGAGAAGAACTCAGACGTCATTTTGAGATTGATGCCGAGTTTGTAACCTATACGGCACTTCAGGGACTGACTCGAATGAACGCATTCGAGAGTTCCAGACTGCCTGCCGTCCTGAAACAGCTCGGAATTGACAGTTCAAAGATTAATCCGGTCGATGCGTGATTCTGATACGATCTGAAAATCGCTGATGGAGGAGATATCCGTCAGCGAATGACCATCTCCGAATCTGTGTCACAGATGTTGATGCAACAAGAACCTGTCAGGTTGATCCTGACCCTGAATTCCTGAGATACCAGCTGCCAATGGCTATTGAATTCAAATTGCCGGAAGTGTCCGAGGGAGTCACTTCGGTCGATGTCGCTGAAGTCAAAGTGGCGGAAGGCGACATCATCGAAGCGGGTGCTGTTGTCTGTGAAGTGGAAACAGACAAAGCCGTTGCTGAGATCAACTGTCCGCATGCTGGTCGCGTGACGAAAGTGCTCGTAACAACCGGGCAGAAGATCCCGATCGGACATGTGCTGATCCATATCGAGGGAGCTGCATCGTCGAACGCCCCGGCGGCTCCGGCAAGTGCAGCTGCGGCTCCAGCTGCTCCAGTGAAGCCTGCGTCCGCACCAGCTCCTGCGGCACCGGTCGCAGCGGCAGCTCCTCAACCGTCGGCGACTTCACAGCCTGGGGCAGTTGTTGAATTCTGCCTTCCGGAAGTTTCGGAAGGAGTGAAGAAGGTTGATGTCGCGGCAGTCAGCGTCAATGTGGGCGACGTGATCGCTGCGGGTGCAGCAGTCTGTGAAGTGGAAACAGACAAAGCCGTTGCGGAAATCAACTGCCCATTCGGTGGAACGATCACTGCCGTTCACGTGAAACCCGGTACGACAATTCCGATCGGCGAGCGGCTCGTCAGCATCCAGACAACATCTGCCGGCAGTCCATCCTCCGCGTCTGCAGCTTCGACACCTCCGGCCCCTGCTCCAGCAGCTGCCGCTGCACCAGCGGCAGTGAAGCCGGCGCCGGCGACCGTGCCGGCAGCTTCTCCGCCTGCGACGGCAGCAGCCACATCTTCCTCCTCTGCCTCTGCTACAGATTCCGGACGTCCGCCAGCACCTGCCGGACCGGCAACTCGCCGACTCGCTCGCAAGCTTGGCGTCGATCTTTATCAGGTGAAGGGATCTGCCAGCGGCGGTCGCATCACGATTGAAGACGTCGAAGGCTGGGTTCGTGATCGCCTGAAGCAGCCATCTGTTCCTGCAGCCGCTTCGGCTCCCGGGTTCGGAATTGTGGCTGCAGCACCGCTGCCGGATTTTTCTCGATTCGGTCCGATCGAGAAGCAGCCGATGAACAAGATTTTCCGAGTCGCTGCAGCCAGTCTGCACGCGGCATGGGTCACCATTCCACATGTCACTCAGCATGATCTGGCAGACATCACGGAACTGGAAGCGGCTCGAAAACGGTACGTGAAGAGCAATCCGAACGCCCCGAAGATCACGATGACGGCGATCATGATCAAAGCCGTTGTGGGAGCACTGAAGGCGTTCCCGAACGTGAACTCCAGTGTCGACATGCAGTCCGGTGAGCTGATTATCAAGCACTACTACCACATCGGCGTAGCCGTCGACACTCCGAACGGGCTGGTGGTGCCTGTGATTCGAAACTGTGACCAGAAGAACGTCCTTCAGGTCGCTGCGGAACTGACCGACATTGCCGTTCGTGCCCGAGATCGCAAACTCAAGACGGAAGACATGCAGGGGGCCACGTTCACGATCACCAATCTGGGTGGGATCGGCGGGACTGCATTCACACCGATTGTGAATTATCCCGAAGTTGCCATTCTGGGATTGTCGCGAGGCATCAATCAGCTGGTTCTGGAAGAGGGACAGGTAACGGAACGACTGATGCTTCCGTTGTCAATGTCTTACGACCATCGAGCCATCAATGGCGCGGACGCAGCCCGATTCATCGTGAAGCTGTCGAGCAGTCTCAGCAATTTCTTCGAGCTGTTCTGATTCTAACTGATTCAAGGTTCTGAAATCGAACCGTCGCGTTCTCCTGTCAGAACGCGCTGTCGAGATACATGGAGATTCAACGGATGTCTGTTCAGCACGCGCAACTGGTCGTTCTGGGTGGGGGACCTGGCGGATATCCGGCGGCATTCGCTGCGGCTGACCATGGAATGAAAGTTGTCCTCGTTGACGAGGGACTGAAGCCGGGCGGAGTCTGTCTGAACCGCGGCTGTATTCCTTCCAAGGCGCTTCTGCACGTCGCGAAGCTCATCAATGAGACGCAGGAATCAACGGCCTGGGGACTGACTTTCGCAAAGCCACAGCTGGACCTTAACAAACTGAGAGACTTCAAGAACAGCGTCATCGGGAATCTGGCCGGTGGCGTGGAAGGGCTCTGCAAGGCACGCGGCGTTGAGCTCATTAAAGCTCGCGGCACGTTTGTGAATTCAGACACACTCAGCCTGAAGCTGCCAGATGGATCCGAGAAGACTCTGACCTTCGATCACTGCATCGTAGCAACGGGTTCACAGCCGGCCGTGCCTCCGATTTTTCAGATCGGTGATGATCGAGTCATGGATTCGACGGGAGCACTCGAGCTGAAGGACGTTCCCGGGCGACTGCTTGTCATCGGTGGCGGCTATATCGGACTGGAAATGGGTTCCGTATATTCGGCTCTGGGTTCCGCTGTGACCGTCGTTGAGATGACAGCCGGGCTTCTGCCGGGAGCTGACCGTGACCTGGTGGCTCCGCTTCAGAAACGACTGGCTCATCATTTCAAGGCCATTCACCTGAACACGAAGGTTGCGAAGCTCGTCGCCACGCCAGCGGGAATCGTGGCGTCACTGGAAGGTGAGGGGGTTGAGCCTCAGCAGACGTTTGATCGAGTTCTGGTGTCTGTCGGACGTCGCCCGAACAGTCGGGGACTTGGCCTGGAGAACACAAAGGTTCAGATCAACGAACGAGGTTTTGTTTCCATCGACAAGAACCAGAGGACGTCCGATCCGAAGCTCATGGCGATCGGCGACGTGGCGGGGGAGCCTATGCTGGCTCACAAAGCCACCCGTGAAGCGAAAATCGCCGTCGAAACACTGCTCGGTGAACCTGTGCAGTTCGACAATGTTGCCATTCCAGCGGTAGTCTTCACTGATCCGGAACTGGCGTGGTGCGGTGTTACGGAAGCCGAAGCTGCAGCTCGAGGGCTCGATTTTACCGTCCACAAGTTTCCCTGGGCCGCTTCAGGGCGAGCTCAGACGATTTCGCGAACGGAAGGATTGACCAAGATCATTCTGGATTCAGCGAAGCAACGAGTGCTGGGCGTCGGAATCGTTGGACCGGGTGCCGGAGAAATGATTGCGGAAGCCGTCCTCGCAGTGGAGATGGGTGCAACGGCCCGAGACCTGGCCGATTCCATTCATGCTCATCCGACACTTTCAGAAACACTGATGGAAGCGGCTGAATCAGCCTTCGGTCAGCCAACGCATCAGTTCCGACCGAAGAAGAAGTAACGAGTCCAGACTGCTATCGGCCGTAAGCCGTAGGGTGTCACAAGCAACGCGCTGGCACACCAAATCGCGGTAGAAGGATGGTGTGCCTGCGCTTCGCTGGTCACACCCTACGAAACGTCCTGCGTCGTGGATTGCAGGAGATAATGCGTTCCAGCGGCTGGGCGCAAGACCACCGGTGAGTCCCTGCGGCACCAAGGCACCACACGATTTCAAACCACCATCGACCGTAGGGCGTCACAAGCAACGCGCAGGCACGACAAAGGCTGCGTCTGTGCAGGAATTCACCGGACGGATTACGTGGTGCCGATGCATCACTCTCAATCAGCATCATGTCATGCGATGAATTATCGCGTCCTGCAGAACGAAAAAATCCCGAAGTCGCCCACCCCATAATCCGGGGCGGCAGCTTCGGGATCGTGATTCAGATCAGAACACTTCCGGACTCAGAAAACGTCCAGAATGTAGTGATGACCGCTGTGATATGGCTTCTCAGACGGATAGAAGTTGTACCAGTTCTTGTTGTACACCGGGATCCGCATCTCCGGAGAATACCGGTAATACATGTGATCGTAGGTCTGTGGTTTCTGGAACGTCTGCGGATAGTAGACGTAAGGATAATGATAGAATCGCTGCCAGTCGGCTGGCTGCCCCGGCGGTGATGCCTCAACGTGATTGGTGAACTGCACGCAAAAGGCGGCAGCCACAATGGCAAACATCAGAATTCGTCTTGTCATTGATCAGCTCCCGGATTTCAGAAAAGTCATCACACCATTTCGCGGAACGGCACCGTCCAGGCTGAACCAGACCATTCTGGTTCAGCCTGTGAACTGGGCGAGGTCTCGGCAGGCGAACCAGTCTCGAGTCAGCCGTAGCTGACTCCCATCGCCCCCGGAAACAGACACAGGGTCCGCAGTGCCGAGTCTCGCCAGTAGTTCAATCCGTCACGATGCTCCATTCGGTCAGATTCCGCTTTCGGCAGGACCTGCCGAATCAGTCAGAATCCGCGGAACGCTGTACGCACAGTTCATCGGCAAATTGTCGGGGGCAGAATCAGTACTTTCGGACGAATCGTTAAAACCGAACCCCCCAGGGCTCATTCCGGCGGTAAGCCTGCCGGCTGGAGAGGGCACTTTCCTGCAACAAACGTCTCTTCGCGGTCGTCCATTTCGAATCGCACGGTAATGGTGCTCCTGCTCGACGGAGGCGACACTGCCATCACAATGCCGCGACCATAGCGTGGGTGCCGAACCATCATTCCCTGAACGAATGACACGGCGGGTGCAGACTGAGCCTTCTGATCCAGGAGCCCCTGAAGCTGAGCTGCGGTCATAATCCTCGGACGCTGAGGCTGACTGCGGGATTCTTCAAAGCGGCGTTTCGCCTCTTCCAGCCTTCGGTCCGTTTCGGGAATGAGAGAAACGGAAACGCCATCAGACATTCGGTCACGGTGATCTGCTCGGTCCCCGAAACTCATTCCGGCAGTACTCAACGGATCGTCCGTGGAATAACTGACTCGCGTAATTGCTGTTTCAATCTCAGTCACGAACGGACTGGAAATTGTCGTGCGACGCATTCCACGGATGCTGCGTTCCCGAGTCTGTGTCAGCGTCAATTCATCTCTGGCCCGAGTGATCCCCACAAACAGCAGCCGCCGCTCCTCTTCATAGGCAGACGGCGCCCCGTACCGAATCGCTCGTTCATGCGGAATCAGGCCGGTTTCCAGCCCGAGAAGAAAGACCGACTTGAACTCAAGCCCTTTGGCAGCGTGAATCGTCATCAAGGTCACCCGACCGCTGGTTTCGTCGACGTTGTCCGCCTCATTGCTCAGGCTCACCATTTCGAGAAAAGCACTCAGCGACGGTGGTTCGCCGGATTCGGCCTCGGATGTAGAATCGTACAGCTTCGCTGCAGCGATCAGCTCATGGATGTTGGCCTGCCGGTCGGTGTCAATCTGATCAAATTCCTCCCTCCAGAGAGAAAAATAATCGATATCTGCAATCAGCTGTTCCAGCACTGGTGCGACGTGACCATCGGCCGAAACTTCATGGAGCTTCTGAATCAGGTCCACAAATCCCAGAAGAGGCTTACGACTTCGACTGGTGAGTCCGGCAACTTCGTCAGCTCGCTGAGCAGCCTCAAAGAGCGTGATTCCATTCGTGGCTGAAAATCGACTGAGAAGACTCAGTGTTCGAGTGCCGATGCCGCGTATCGGCCGATTGACGATCCGCTCAAATGCGGAATCGTCGCTCTGATTCTCAATCAGCCGAAGATAGGCGACCAGATCACGAATCTCCGCACGCTCGAAAAAGGAAAATCCGCTGGCGACCTGAAAGGGAATCTTTCGTCGCGTGAAAGCCGTCTCGACAGACCTCGACAGCGAGTTGATGCGATAGAAAACGGCATAGTCAGAATAGCTCTTTCCCTCTTCCGTTACCTGATGCTGAATCATTTCCGCGATACCATCGGCTTCCTCTTCGGAGTTCTCAAAAATCATCAGCTTCACTGGATCGCCGACAGATCGTTCAGAAAACAGCCGCCCGCGATGAGCTCGATGCTGAGCCGAGATCAGCTGCTCCGCACAGCCAACGATGCTCTGAGTACTTCGAAAATTCTGATCGAGACTCACGACTTTGACGGCGGGAAAGTCTCGTTCGAAGGCGCCGAGATTCTCCGGGCGAGCTCCACGCCAGCCGTAGATTGACTGATCAGGGTCACCTGTGACGCAGAGATTCGGAACGTCCACGGACAATCCGCGAATGATCTCGTACTGTGCCAGATTCGTGTCCTGATACTCATCAACAAGAATGAAGCGATACTGCTGATCCAGAAGGCGACGGAGCGTTTCGTCGTCGTGAAGCAGGTGCACAACATGCAGCAGCAGGTCATCAAAATCGACTGCGTTCTGATGAAGTACCGCCTGCTGATAGCGAGGAAACACCTGATAAACCATCGCATCGAGCGAATCGCCGGCACGCTCATCGTATCGCCGACGAAACTCGTCAGCCGTAATCAGTTCATTCCTGGCTCTGCTGATTCGACTGAGCACAGAAGAAGGATCATGGAAACCGGTGTCGAGACCTTCCTCCTTCATGATCGATTTGACCAGTCGAACCTGATCGGACTGATCCAGAATGGAAAAATTCTGCCGCAGTCCGACACTCTCCGGCCAGCGACGAAGCAGCCCTGAACAGAAGCGATGAAATGTGGTCACTTTCAGACGGACGTCACCCACCAGTTGACGAACTCGGTCTGCCATCTCCCGAGCAGCTTTGTTGGTGAATGTGAGTGCCAGAATCTGATCCGGCGCAGCGCCACGTTCCAGCAGACGCAGAATGCGATGAGTGATCACACGCGTCTTGCCGGAACCGGGCCCGGCAAGAACCATCAGCGGCCCCTCAAAATGCTCTACTGCCGCTCGCTGTGCTTCCGTGAGTTTCTGTTCCTGCATCTGTTGCTTCCTGATGAATTCTCCGTCGCTGTCCGTCCCCTGCACTGAGGTGCTGAGTGCATGGAAGTCTTTGCAAGGCAAATGTTCAAGACCGCCTGATGCAAAATCTCAGGGCGCTGCACGGTGCGGTCCCGGCCAAAATTCGGACGTGTTCAGGAGAACGATATCAGATTACGTCTTTCCACGCGGGCGTTTCTTCTGACTGGATTTACCGTTACCCGATCGCCTGGATCCGGTCGCTCCAGCGGACTGACCACTTCGCCCTCTGCCTCGCCGACCACCTCGACCTGCGAATCCGGCCGCTTCGCTTCCCTCGTCTTCCGGAAGAGCCTGACCGATCTGTTTCTTCAGATCCTGAATGCGGTCTCTCAGCTGTGCTGCACGTTCAAAATTGAGTGCCTCGGCAGCTTCGAGCATCTCTTTCTCGAGTTCTGTGATAAATTCGAGCGTAACATACTGCGTATCGCTGCCGACCCCCACGGATTCCTGCTCGATGCGTCGTGCTGCGATCTCTTCTTCGATCCCGCGACGAATCGCTTTGCGAATGGTTTCCGGAGTGATGCCGTGTTCGGTATTCCATGCCGTCTGCAGTTTTCTTCGCCGACTCGTTTCGTCAATGGCTCGCTGCATGCTCTGAGTCACCGTGTCGGCATAAAGAATCACCTCCGCGTTTACGTTCCGTGCCGACCGACCGATCGTCTGAATCAGACTGGTTTCGCTGCGAAGAAAGCCCTCTTTGTCGGCATCGAGAATGGCCACCAGTGACACTTCGGGAATATCCAGACCTTCACGGAGCAGGTTCACGCCGATCACAACGTCAAATTTTCCTTCGCGAAGCTCTCGCAGTACCTCAACACGTTCGATGGCATTCAGTTCGGAGTGAAGCCACTGACACCGAACGGTCTCTTCGCGAAAATACGTCGACAGATCTTCGGCAAGCCGTTTCGTGAGCGTGGTGACCAGAACGCGTTCCCCACGTTCCGCTCGAAGCCGCACTTCCTTCAGAAGATGCTGAACCTGACCTCGCGCAGGCACCACATGAATGAGCGGATCGATGAGCCCAGTCGGGCGAATCACCTGTTCAACGACTTCTCCCTGAGTCTGCTGCAGTTCCCAGTCAGCCGGAGTTGCAGACACCAGAACAGTCCGCGACCTCTTTGCATCCCACTCATCAAACTTCAATGGCCGATTATCTTTGGCCATCGGCAGTCGAAATCCGTGCTCGACAAGCGTCGTTTTTCGAGCATTATCCCCGGCGAACATGGCACGAATCTGCGGTATCGTGGCGTGGGATTCATCCACAAACATCAGAAAATCGTCAGGGAAGAAGTCGTAAAGGGTATACGGTGGTTCGCCGGTCCGACGCCCCGCAAGAGCTCGACTGTAATTCTCGATCCCCGGGCAGAAACCTGTTTCCTTCATCAACTCGAGATCATGTCTTGTGCGAGCTGCCAGACGTTGAGCTTCCAGCAGTTTTCCTTCCTTTCGGAACTCCGCAAGCCGAGCTTCCAGTTCTTCACGAATCTCGTCCAGAGCCGCATCAATACGTTCCTGCGGGAGGACGAAATGCTTCGCCGGATAAATGTAGATTTCTTTGAGCGACTCCGATTCTCGCCCGGAAACCGGATCAATGATGCTCAGCTTCTCAATCTCATCGCCCCAGAGTTCGATGCGATAAGCGAACTCTTCGTAAGCCGGCCAGACTTCGATCACGTCACCACGAACTCGAAATCGACTTCGCCCTGGATCAAAGTCATTGCGATCGTAATGAATCTCCACCAGTTTCAGGAGGAGCGAATCGCGGTCGATGACCTGACCGAGTCGCAGCGGAATCATCATCTGAAGGTAATCTTTGGGCGATCCGAGCCCATAGATACAACTGACGCTCGCAACCACAATGACGTCGTTTCGACTGACGAGAGCACTTGTCGCGAGGAGCCTCAGGCGATCAATCTCTTCATTGATGGAGGCATCTTTTTCAATGTAGATATCCCGCTGCGGAATGTAGGCTTCCGGCTGATAGTAGTCGTAGTAACTGACGAAATAGGTGACTGCGTTGTTCGGGAAGAACTCGCGGAACTCACCGTAAAGCTGAGCGGCCAGAGTTTTGTTGTGAGACAGAACAAGGACAGGCTTCTGAATTTCCTGAATCACGTTCGCCATCGTGAAGGTTTTGCCCGACCCCGTGACTCCCATCAGGACCTGAGTCTTTTTTCCTTCCCGAATTCCCTCGACCAGCGATCGAATCGCTTTCGGCTGATCGCCGGACGGCGAAAACTCACTGACCAGTTCAAACCGACGCTTCTCAGAAACCATGGTGAATGTGATGCTCTCTGTCGAAAAGAATTACAGGTGGTTTCAAAACCGGGACTGGCTTCCGACGGACGCGGTGATTTCCTGAAAACTCAGCAACATCAAGGAGGCCTGTCCCGTGTTTGAAACGCGCTCCAGCGATCTGACAAAGATCAATTGATGTGTGCCACTGGCTCTGCCAGTGCTGTTGGTTCGCAAACACTGGCGCTTCTCAGACACCATGGTACGTTTGCTGCTCTCTGTCGAAAACGGACTGGCAGTCAGCTGATGATTTTCCAGAGCGGCTGAGCACCTTCGACGCCCACCAGCTTGTTGTCCAGTCCGCCGAAGAAATACGAAAGTCGGCTCGAATCAAGGCCAAGCTGATTCAGGATCGTCGCGTGCATGTGCTTCACGTGACATTTGTCTTCGACGGCTTTGCTTCCGAGCTCGTCTGTCTGGCCAAGACTGACTCCCCCTTTGATTCCGCCGCCTGCCATCCAGATCGTAAAGCCATAACTGTTGTGGTCGCGTCCGGTGCCTTTTTCATATTCCGCGGTCGGCTGACGTCCGAACTCACCGCCCCAGACAATCAGCGTTTCATCAAGCAGACTGCGGTTCTTCAGATCCTGGATCAGCCCGGCAATCGGCTGATCAGTCTCACCGGCGTGCAGCGAATGGTTCGCCATGAGATCGGCATGAGCGTCCCAGTTATCGTCGTTGTGGTTTCCGCCGGAATAAATCTGAATGAATCGAACTCCGCGTTCCACGAGACGACGAGCCAGAAGACACTGCTTGCCGAACTTTTCCGAACGCGGATCATTCAGACCATACAGCTGCTGTGTGGCTGCAGTTTCCTGACTCAGGTCGACGGCATCCGGAGCCTTCGACTGCATCCGGAATGCCAGTTCGTAGCTGGCAATTCGAGCTGCAAGACTGTTGTTGTCTGCTCGTGCCTTCAGATGATCTTCGTTGTAGCGACGAAGAGTGTCGAGAACGGACCGCTGAGCTGCTGCCGGCAGGTCCTGCGGTGGAGAAAGGTCCAGAATCGGGTCAGCGCCGGAACGCATCACCGTCGCCTGATACGTGGCCGGCATATAGCCGCTGCTCCAGTTCTTCGAACCACTGATCGGACCTCCGCGAGGATCCAGCATCACGACAAACCCCGGAAGATCTTCGTTGACACTTCCCAGACCGTAATTGACCCAGGATCCAAGACACGGATGACCGCTCAGAATTCTGCCGGAATTCATCATGAGCATCGCTGATCCGTGAATCGGAGAATCAGCAGTCATTGAATGGACGAAGGCGATGTCGTCCGCACAGGTGGCCAGATTCGGAAAGAGATCGCTGATCCATTTGCCGCACTGACCATATTGTTTGAACTTCCATCGAGGCTCAACGATGCGGCCCTGATTCTTGTGACCACCGCGGCCGAAGGTTTTCACTTCCACCGTCTTGTTGTCCATCCCGTACATCGTCGGCTTATAGTCAAACGTGTCGATCTGACTTGGGCCGCCGTACATGTACAGGAAGATGACGCTCTTCGCCTTCCCGGGAAAATGCGGTTCCTTCGCCTGAAGCGGGTTTCTGAAACCTGGCACACCGACGGCCCCGGGTTCGTCCGCGGAAGCGCGTGACGCGAAGAATCCATCGCGGTCGAGCAGATCGATCAGCCCGAGCCCCGTGAAACCGGCTCCGGTCTGCCAGAGCGTTTCGCGTCGGGTTCGACCACAGAAGTTTCGATGTGTCATAACAGATGCCCAGTTGAGAAGAATGTCGTTGCAGAAGACTCTCAGAACGCCTGACAAAACCGGGACTGGCTCCCGAACAAAGCTGAATACGCCTGCAACTTTGTTGTTTGAAGGGTGCCTGTCCCGTTTTTGTCAGAGCCTCTCAGTCAAGATAAACCATTTCGTTCAGATTCAGTGCCATGAGACAGAACCAGATGCGTGCCTTCTCCGGCGACATGGACTGATCTTTCTGCAGGCTTTCGATGAGCCGCAGACCTTGTTCAATTTCCTCTGCAGTCGGACGTCGCTGAGTCACTCGCTGAAGCGCCAGTCGTACCTGTTCCCGCAGATCGCTGCTCTGAGTAGAAATCTGTTTTGCGAAAATCTCAGCCTGTCGGAGAATAAAGTCACTGTTCAGCAGAGCCAGAGCCTGGGTCGGCTGCGTTGTCGAAAAACGTACCGGGCAGGACTGATCGGTATCCGCGAGATCAAATCCCTCAAGGAGTGGATCAAGCAGAGATCGTTTCGCATGAATATAGATGCTGCGACGCGATTCCTGTTCCGGCGAAGACTCACCCCACCCTGCCCCAGGCACAGACTGACCGGCCTTGACTTCGTCTGGCATCCGCGAAAACACGCTCGGACCATACATGTCTCGTGTGTTGAGCGAACCGCTGGCCGCCAGTATGGAATCGCGAATCTCCTCGGCACTCAGCCGTCGCATGTCGAACCGCCAGAATAACAGGTTCTCCGGATCGCTGCTCAGCGCCACCGAGTCTCCAGTCGACGATCGCTGATAAGCTGCGGACTGCATGATCAGCCGATGCAGCTTCTTCATGGACCAGCCCTGTCGGACGAACTCCGAAGCAAGCCAGTCGAGCAGTTCCGGATGCGTTGGTCGAGCTCCCTGAAATCCGAAGTCACTCGACGTGCGAACTATTCCGCGACCGAAGTGATGCTGCCAGATCCGATTCACCGCGACACGAGCCGTGAGCGGATTCTCTGCGCTTGCGATCCACCTCGCCGCCACGGTACGCCGCCCGGAACTGACGGCATCTGCCGAAACCTCCGGAAATGCAACTTCCGGCGGTGACAGAACTGTTGGAAAACCGGGGGTGACTTCCGGCCCCGGTGAGTGCGGATTCCCTCGAAGAAGCACTCGGACAGGACGCGGATTCTTCAGATCTTCTTTGACACAAAGCGCCTGCCCCATGCCCGTTGGACGATGAGCTCGCATATCATCGCGACGCTTTGTCAGATTGCGGTACCGTTTGACCTCATCCGGACTGAATCGAGTTCCTTCTCGCTTCTCCATCAGCCGCACACGGCTTGTTTCGTCCTGAAAATCATCGCGTTCTCCGCCAGCCAGATCAGGTTTCAGGCGTTCGTCGAACTCAGTGAGCGACTTCAGAACGTCCGCCATCTCCTTTTCATAACGAGCCATCTTATCCGCAAGGATCTGACGATCTTCCGGCTGATCAATATCGGTGACGGAAGCGTCAAGAACGGATTCGGGCGAACGAACTCCAAATCGTCGCACGTTCTGAAAGAATCCAAGCATCCGGTAATAGTCGGACTGCGGGATCGGATCGATTTTGTGATCGTGACATCGAGCACAGTTGATGGTGAGCCCGAGAAATGTCTGTGAAGTCGTCGTGAGAATGTCATCCATATCATCGAAGAAGGCCACTTCGTGATCGACAGGTTCGTCATCCCATCGACCGAGGCGATAGTATCCCGTTGCGATGATCGATTCCGCGTTGCGATCGGGAAGCTCATCTCCCGCGAGCTGTTCCACGACAAAGCGATCATAGGGCTTGTCAGCATTCAGCGACTGAATCACATAGTCACGATATCGCCAGACATGAGGCTTTGCTCCGTCACGCTCATAGCTGTTCGTTTCGGCATAACGCACCACATCGAGCCAGTGACGGCCCCAGCGTTCTCCGTAATGCGGCGATTCGAGAAGTCGGTCGATGACTCGATGCCAGGCCTCCTGAGTCGGATTTGCTGCGAATGCTTCCACATCTTCCAGCGACGGTGGAAGTCCTGTCAGATCGTAACTGGCTCGACGAATCAGCTGCTGCGGTGAAGCCGCCGGCACAGGCGAAAGACCTTTCGCATGCAGTGCGGCATTGATAAACCGATCGATCTCGTTGAGAGAATGAGCCGCATGGAATCCGTTGCCTGAAATCTCGGCCGGAACCTCGGGGCGCTTCACAGGCTGAAAGGACCAGAACCGTCGAGTTTCCTCATTGACCTGTGGCGGTCCATGTTCTTCCTGAACCGCGATGACGGCAACATCATCAGGCCATGTTGCACCGTTCTTCACCCATTCGGTAACGGCATCGATGTCTTTCTGCGACATTCGACCGGTTGGCGGCATCTCCAGGCCCTGCCATGTGACTGCCGATACCAGAAGACTGGCCTCCGGTTTCTCGGCGTCGAAGGCCGCACCCGATTCGCCTCCCTTGAGAATGCCATCGCGGTCCGTCATTCGCAGACCGCCTTTCGGTTCTTTTCCCGAATGGCACTTCACGCAGTTTTGCTTCAGAACCGGAAGAACCTTTTCGCGAAAATGCTGCTCATGCTCCGATGGACTCTGCGAATCCTCGGTGTTCGATTTGTCAGCTGCTGCGACAGAGCCACACGCACCGAGCGCCGCGTACAGGCAGCAGGTACTCAGAGTGAAATGGCGAAGGACCCGGTGAATCATCATGGAACTTTTCCCTGACTGCCTGAAATCTTGCAGCCGGAATTCTATCCGCTACCACCAGAGCATTCAAAGAATGATCGATCTGGCTTCCAAAGTGGCGCGGCAGCAGTGGTCCGGCAACCGCACGTCGGAGTCATGTTCAAGAGTCGTGAGAAGACCAGATTCGTGGCATTCTCGGCGAAACAGTCGGCAAGAACGTCAGCAGGACCAGGAGAGATCTTGCAGAATGATGGATCAGCAACCACAGACTGAACATAAACCCTTACACAAATGCACCTTACGAACAATGCAACATGCAGAGCCGCTATTGACCCGTTTTCGGGCCTGATCGTAAGATTCCGAGGTTGGAAAATTCCCTTCAGATCTCCCCTCATTTCATCGTCCCTTCCTCTCTTCTCATCTCCTTCAAATCTGCCGACTGCAGTCACCGCGTTCAATCTGCAGTCGTAAGCATGAATCGCGGCCCCTGAATGACCTTCCGGCCTCGCCTTTATCCGGTGTGCCTGATGCTGACGGCAGCTTCGCTGTTTGTCCGGGGGGAGTGCGCGCAGGTGGAGAGCAGTCCGGAGATCTCGGTTCCTGAGGTTCCGAACGTTGCCATGGCGCTGGAGTCGTCACGCGTCGATTATGCGACCGACGATATTCAGAAACCGGTCAGTATCCGCGCCGAATACTCCGAAACAACAACATTCGTCGGATCACAGGTTCAGCTGATGACCGGCGGCGTGACACTGGAACAAGGCGGGCTGACGATCACAGCTGACAAACTTGCGGTGTTCTCATCGCTGCAGAATGGCAGTTATGAAATTCTGGTCTACGCAGAAGATGCTGTCGTCACCAGTCACGTCGGTCGTCAGAGTACTGCTGTTCGGTGCCTTCGTCTGCAGTCCATCGCTGCACCTCAGATCGTGGTCGCAAAACCATCAACACGAGAAGTGGCGGTTGATAACCCGTTGTTCATTCGAGCCATCGAGAAACTGTATCCCGATGACAGTGCAGAGACTCACACCGTCCATCAGCTCAATTCCGACAGTTTTCCGCCTCCGTCGCTGGCACCTCAGAATGTCTCCAGTCAGGGAGTTCGTCGCATTCAGGTTCGCCCTCGATCGAGCCAGCCGATTCAGTTTGATATGTCCCGCAGTACGGACACCGTTCCCGAAGAACAGATTTATGTGATCACGGGCGGAGTCAACATGCTCATCGAGGGCATTGAAGTTGATGTCAACGGTCAGATGGTGAACCCGGGAGTCATTGATATCTCCGCAGATCGCGTGGTTGCATGGACACAGCCTACCGACGAGGGCGGGCTGGACAGTGTCGGTTTCATCGAGCAGCCTGCGGATCGTCGCTTTCAGGTTTATCTCGAAGGCAACATCGTGATTCGGCAGGGCGCCAACAAAATCGAAGCGACGAATGCATTCTTTGACGTCAACAACGATCAGGCCCTGATCCTGAATGCTGAACTGAAGACCTTTATCCCGACGACGCAGGGGTATGTCCGCGTTCGCGGGGAAAGACTGCGTCAGCTCTCGCGAGACAGATTCCATGCTCAGAATGCCTGGGTCACCACCAGTCCCTATGGAGAGCCTGGTTACCGCGTTCAGGCCACGGATATCTTTGTTGAACCCGGTCAGGCGGCCCCATGGACAGGAACCGATCCTCTGACCGGTCAGCAAAAAGTGGGTCAGTCGACGTGGGTCACGAGCCTGAACAATCAGTTCATCGTAGGGAACACTCCTGTGTTCTGGCTCCCGAAAATCAGCGGGCCGGCTGAAGATCCCGGAATTCCACTCCGGCGAGCCACCGTGACGCAGGACAGCATCTTTGGTCTGCAGGTCAATACCGTGTGGAACATGACTCGACTGCTCGGACTTCAGAAACAGCCGGGAGTCGAATGGGACCTGCTGCTTGATTATCGCACAAGGCGAGGGCCAGGACTCGGCACCGGGGGACGATACTCCGGCTCAAATCAATACGGCGAATATCGCGGCGAAGGCACACTGTATTATCAGTACGACAACGGAAACGACAATCTGGGGCTCGATCGCCGACGACTTAACCCAGACAGCGATTCGCGAGGCGAAGCCACATGGCGTCATCGTCAGCAGTTGCCATCTGACGCACTGCTCTTTGGTGAAATCGGATACCTCTCCGATCGAAACTACCTTGAACAGTTTCATGAAACTCGATTCGATCAGGACAAAGACGTCGAAACCCTGCTGGGGATTCGTCAGGACTCCGGTGCCTTCAGCGGCATGCTGTGGACTCGCCCGGATCTGAACGGTTTTGAAGCCACGACGGACTGGCTGCCAAGAGCCGATCTTTACAGCCTGTCACAGCCGCTGCTGGGAGGTCTCGCGTACTGGACGTCCCATTCAAGTGCCGGGTATGCGGATATGCAGCAGATGCAGACACCGAAGGATCCGAACGATCCGTTCACTCCGCTCGGGCTTCCGTACATGACCGATGCTTCCGGCACCGTGGCGATGTCGCGTCATGAAATTGATGCACCGTTCATGCTTGGGCCGGTCAAAATTGATCCCTATGTCATGGGTGAAGCGGCTTACTGGGACAAGGGATTTACCAACGACAGTGTCGATCGCTACCTGCTGAGCGCCGGCGTGCGAGCTCGCCTGTTCGCGTGGAAAGTCATGCCGTTCGTCAACAGCCCGACATTCAATCTTCGCGGGCTGGCTCATAAGCATGAAACGATGCTCGAATACGCCTGGACGGATGTGTCACGAGGCATCAACGAGATTCCGCAGTACAATGAAATCGACGAGAATTCACAGGAACGATTCCGAACGCGGTATACGAACCAGATTTTCCCGGGCGTGATTCCGGCAGAGTTCAATCCTCGAAACTACGCAATTCGAAACGGAGCCGGACTCTGGGCGACAGCACCATATCACGAACTCGCAGCTGACCAGCAGGTCGTCCGACTTTCGTTCAGAAATCGTCTCCAGACAAAATCCGGTCCGCTCAATTCTCAGAGAACACGTGACTGGATGGTTCTCGAATCCGGACTTTCATTCTTCCCGAAGTCCGAACGTGACAACTTTGGCGAAGACATTGGGCTTATCTATAATCACTACCGCTGGAACTTCAGTGACCGGACCAGCTTCCTCGCAGACAACATGCTCGACCTGTTCGAAAATAATCAGAACATCTACAGCATCGGCGTTCTCAGCCAGCGGAGTACTCGCGGAAGCGTTTACCTCGGCTACCGTCAGATGGAACTGGACAACTATCTGAGCAGTCGCATTGTCACCGGAAGCTATAGTTATCAGATGAGCGAGAAATGGATCTCAACAGCGGCCTACGCGTACGATATCGCGGCATCTGAATCCCGCGGAACGTCGCTCACGCTGAGCCGCGTCGGGCTTGATTTCATTCTGCATATGGGTCTCGGATTTGATTTCAGCAAGAGCAATGTTGGAATCGGTGTTTCTCTCGAACCGAAATTCGGTCCGCCAAGCGCCAATAATCTCGGCTACCTGATGGGGCTTCAGTGAGTTCGTGATTCTGCGAACCCGCCTCGGTTTATCGATTGCGGCAGAAACAACGACCGCAGGCAGTGTCAGACTGATCCAACAGGGGCCGTCCGAGGCTTACGAAAGCTGTCAACCAGCTGAATCCCCGGTTTGAGAAACTGGATCCACTTCAGGCGGTGGCGAGTCTATACTCCGCCATGAGTGAATTTTCCAGAACACCGATTCCGAGAACGTGCTGATGCCTTCCCCGGATTCAACTCTTACCCGAATGTGGAAGCGTCTGACGACTCCGGCCGAAGCCTCAGCTGGCGCGTCCGGGGTTCCGAGAATGTTCACTCTGGAGTCGCTGGCGCAGGATGCCGCTGAACGACGCCTCCTCCGCAGTCGTCTTCAGTCAGTCTCACTGATTCTTCTTCTGGCTTCGATCGCTTTTGGTATCAAGCGAATCACGCTGGACGGGCTCGGAATACGCACGCGGGACATCGTTCAGACATTCAGCCTGCTGCTGCTTTTCATCGGGCTCACAAGATATCGCGGCGGTTCTTTTCTGCTGCTGAGAACCATGGAGGTCATCATCTTCTGCGGTATGGCAGCAGACTTTACATGGACACTGAATGATCGCCTGACTCGCATCGCTGCAGAAATTGAGATGTCTTCGCTGGAAGCTCATTCGTCGGCTCATGTGATTGAGTTTGTTGCAGCGATCAAGGATCAGCTGATTTCAATGTTCGGGCTTCTGATGATCTACGGCATGTTCATCCCGAATACGCTGTTTCGGTCGTCAGTGATGGTTCTGATCATGGCGCTGATCCCGGCCGGCGTGATCATCATGAATCGAGACACGCGAGAGGCGCTTTCGGATTTCCATCGAGCCAACCAGGCTTCGATGGCTCTGCTGCAGAACAACAACCTTCTCAGCCTGCTTGTCGGTGCTGGTGTTGCGATCTACGGAACGTCGGTAGTGAATCGAATGAGACGTCGAGTTCAGGATGCTGAGGAGTTGGGACAGTACCGAATCCTCAGAAAACTCGGCACCGGTGGAATGGGAGACGTGTTCCTCGCGGAACACCGCCTGCTGAAACGGCTGTGCGCTGTCAAACTCATCCGAAGTGATTTTGCTGACAACCCGGTGATGCTGAGCCGCTTTGAGAGAGAAGTGCGAGCCACTGCGTTCCTGACACACTGGAATACCATTCAGGTGTTTGATTACGGCAAGACAGACGACGGACGTTTCTTTTACGTCATGGAATACCTGTATGGCAGGAATCTGCTGGAAGTTGTGCGGCAGTTCGGCCCGTTTCAGCCTGATCGAACTATTTTCATACTCAGGCAGGTCTGCGAGGCTCTTCGCGAATCCAGTGCTCGGGGGCTCGTCCATAGGGATATCAAACCCAGCAACATCTTTCTGTCTCATCTCGGAAATCGATTCGATGTGGCCAAACTGCTGGACTTCGGACTTGTCCGCCCCGTCGGATCGATCGGAGATCCTGACATCTCCGGGCAGAATCAGATTACCGGATCGCCGCGTTACATGTGTCCGGAACAGGCTCAGGGGGTGACGCCGGATATTCGAGGCGATATCTACTCTCTGGGAGCTGTCGCCTACTATATGCTGACCGGGCGTCCGCCGTTTCAGTCGGAGAACCCACTGCAGCTTCTGATTGCTCATGCGACCCAGGCGCCGCCGTCGTTTATGGAAATCGGAGTCGACGTGCCGGCTGACCTGAGTGCGGTGGTGATGAAGTGTCTGCAGAAGGCGCCTGGTCATCGTTATTCTGATCCGGATGAACTGCTGGCTGCGCTGAATTCGCTTTCTCATCGAAACCACTGGACATGGGCTCTGGCGGAGCACTGGTGGCGAACACAGATGCCTGAAAGCATCGGCCCTGTCTCCAGTGACAGAAGTTCGGACGCCGCAGCAGCCTCATTAAAAGGCGTTCCTGCCGACTTCGGGAGCCAGGATCTGCGAAGTACGGCCACGGAAGCGACCGTCATCACCATGAGTTCCCGCTCGCAGACTCATGCTCATGACGACTTTTCGCTGGAAGACGAAACCCGAAGTCCGCCGGCCTGAGGCTGCCGCTCACCCGATCCACGCTCGTGCGTTAACAAACCATGAGTCAGGGACGTCTTCACGCGCAGACGAGAACGACGCAGATTGAATGCCTGGCATCTTGACGCCGTCGAATGTGCACCTTCGTGATCTTCGTGTCCTTCGTGGTGATCCGTGTTTTCAGATTAAAACAGCTCTACCACGAAGGGCACGAAAGACACGAAGGGTAGCAATACAAGTGCTGTGGGAAAAGCAGAACAGACTGTTCGCAGCGTAAGTATCGCTGCAGGAATGCCCGGCATGGTGACACCATCGAATGTGCCCCTTCCTGATCTTCGAGTCCTTCGTGGTGATCCGTGTTTTCAGATTAAAACAGCTTTACCACGAAGGGCACGAAAGGCACGAAGGGGAGCAATGCAAGTGCTTTGGGAAAAGCAGAACAGACCGCTCGTAGCTTGAGTTTCGCTGCTGGAATGCCCGGAATTGTGACGCCGTCGAATGTGCACCGTTCGTGATCTTCGTGTCATTCGTGGTGATCTGTGTTTTCTGATGAAAACAGAAGCACCACAGAGGACTCGAAGGGGAGCGACGGATCGCTCGTTCGGTCAGGGGTCGATGATTCCTTCGCGGATCGCCCAGCGACAGAGGTCTACTCGGTCGGTTGCACCGATCAGTCGCATGATCCGGTACTTGTGTGCTTCCACTGCTTTTTCTGAAATCGAAAGAGCCTCCGCCACTTCCGAAACACGATCACCTTCAGCGATCTTCATCAGAACATCCCACTGGCGATCGCTGAGCTTCTTCAGCTGAACACTTCCGGTGCATTGGAACTGCCCGTCGGCTGTCAATTCTACGCGTCGGGACATCTGTTCTGACAGCACCGTCTGGCCCGCAGCAATCTGGATGAGCTGATCGCTGACTGTGCGCATGCTGTCCTGATGACTGAGGATCCCGGAAACTCGGTTGTGGACGATCAGATCCAACTGACGGTCGGTCAATGAATCAGCAAACACCGCAACACGGGTTTCTCCCATCCGCACTGCCAGCTCACTGAAGAGTTCCCGAGCGGTTGCGGTGATCAGTCCTTCCGAAACGACAACGATTCGCGGGCGAAGGCTGCGCACACTCTGGAGCAGCTCCTGTGCAGACACTGCAGAGCTGACTTTTCGGAATGCCCCGTAGGCACCCAGGCACCATGCCAGAGCTTCTCCGTCCAGTCTCTGACCGGCAGCGATCAGGGCGTCGGCCTGTGATGTTTTTACTGTTTCGGAAGCCGTTGTTTCGGAAGAGGACAGCATCGCAGGAATCCTTCCCTGATTGCAACCAGTGTGATCAGTGAGATACGGACCAGAGAACTCGGGTTCTCGAGCGTTGAAACCTTGCTCAGGACCTCCCCGTGACCCACAGTCAGCCCAGACTCACAGCTGCGGTTTAACGTTTTTCTGGAAATTCGTCCAGATGAACTTTCCGAGGCGTCACGGCAATTCATTCGTTGAAACTGAGTGTTCTGTGGTCTTGTAGGGTGTGACCAGCGAAGCGCAGGCACACCGCTTTTTCTGTCATTGATGGCTGTTTGGTGTGCCTGCGCGTTGCTTGTCACACCCTACGGTCTGTGGCAGTTCCAAAAACTCTGCAGACATGCTTAGGGGATGCAGTCGTGCGTTTGTTATGCCTGCGCGTTGCTTGTCACACCCTACGGTCGCTGTGGTCTTGTAGGGTGTGACAAGCGGAGCGCAGGCACACCGCTTTTGCTATCACTGTTGGCAGTCGCCTGGTGTGCCTTCGCGATGCTTGTCGCACCCTACGGTTTGTAGCTATTCGAAAGAATCCGCCGTCGCGCTCAGGCATTCGCTGCCTGTCGCCGTGAACATGGACCAGATCCTCCGGATCCACATCGGCAGGGTCGATGCGACGGTCTTTTTTCTGTTCAGACGGAGCGGATTGCTCCTGAACGATAATCGGCTGCGGTGTGAATCCGATCACGAGAAACGAAAGTGTGAGCCATCCGATCACGTGGCGAACGATACCGAGGGGCATTCGATCGTTGGATGTTGGCGGATGTCGCGTCCCTGTGAGCATCAGCAGCAGGACGAGTGCCACGTAGG
This sequence comes from Planctomyces sp., assembly GCA_046345315.1. Taxonomy (GTDB): domain Bacteria; phylum Planctomycetota; class Planctomycetia; order Planctomycetales; family Planctomycetaceae; genus F1-80-MAGs062. The sequence continues at coordinate 3,140 of JBKDKA010000118.1, read as the reverse complement.
AATACGTTTCCGTATAGACCATCAGAGCACATCCGATCCCGAGGATCCCCATCGCCACCCAGTGTGCCGGTCGAAGGATCAGTGTGTAGAGAATGTGACCTCCGTCCAGCTGCCCGATCGGAAGAAGATTCATTGCAGTGATGAAGACTCCAACCCATCCCGCCAGACCATAACCGTTCCATAAGAAAACATAGCCCTCACGCGCCGGTCCATGAAGAAGATGAATCATGTATTTCAACAGAAGGGGCTGACCATAATCCATCGAGGAGAGATTCGCTCCCGTCTCTGCGAATCCCGATGTGCTGATGCCATAGAAGAGGATGGGGATTGTGACAATCAGTCCCGCGATCGGACCTGTCACAGCGATATCAAACATCTGCCGTCGATTCGCAACACTTCGTCCCTGAAGAATCACTGCCCCCATCGTGCCGAGCGGTGGAAGCGGCAGCGGAATAAAGTACGGAAAAGACGCCGGTACGCGATACCGAACTGACTGAAGATAATGCCCCATCTCATGGCAGAGCAGTATCAGCATGAGCGGCACAGCGTAACGAAGACCTCGCAACGCAGCTTCGTGAAACAGCTCATCCACGTCTGCAGGTTCGCGACCTTCCGCATCAGCCAGTTCTGCCTGCTCACGTTCCGCCAGTGCTCTATAGTCCGACGACACATACGCGGGCAGAAGTTGAAGCACGACGAAGTCGGTGCCCACAACAAACGTGGACAGGAATGTGGCAACGAACAGCGCAAAGGAGATGAAGAACTGTCGCCTCTTCCAGGCGCGGTACATCTGCCACTGCTGCTGCGAAACCGAGTACGCGAGATTCAGTTCATCAGCCGCGAGCGTTGAAGAAAGCTCGTCATTGCCAGTCGCGACGGGTTGCCTCTGCAGGCTGTCTTCGTCACCTCGCCGGTCGTCGAATGATGCCCGTGAATCGTTCATCTCTCGTTTTCAGGCGGGAAAATGCCGGAGTGCGGCATGAGGGCTGCGGAAGGAATGGCATCAGTGATGCAACGAACAAATCTGTTCGCGTCATCAGCATCTTAGATCGATTCACGCTTTTTTGTAGGCCGATGTCCGCAGTCTTCGCGGAGTTATCCTGCTTTTTTCGATTGACGCGATGCTGATCGAGTCAGTTTCTCGCGCAGACGCTGCATCCCTCGAAGCCAGCGGTCGCGATCCTCCGCCTTGAGCTGAAAGAATTCTCTGACTTCCGGATGCGGAAGGATCAAGAATTCTTCCTTCTCAATGCCACGAACCACTGACTCCGCGACATCGTCCGGTGTGATGCAGTGCAGGTGAAGGTATCGATGAATCGGGTCCGTGTCATCCAGCATGTCAGTAGCAACACCCAGCGGGCAGATGCACGAGACACGAATTCCCTGGCGACCGTAGCACACGGAAAGCCATTCCGCCATGGACAGATCCGCATGCTTGGTCACTGAATATCCGGCCGAACCGATTTCAGTCAGAAGTCCTGCTGCCGATGCGGTATGGATCAGATATCCTTCACCACGTTCGAGCATCTGCGGAATGACGGCTCGAGCGGCATACATCCGCGACATGACATTCACGTCCCAGAGTCGCTGCCAGTCAGCATTGCTGCACTCCAGACCGCCGCGTGCCGTGATGCCGGCATTGGAAACGAAAATGTCAATCCGTCCGAAACGCCTGATCGTTTCCGACACAAGCGACTGAACTTCGGATTCCACAGCCACATCACAGGGAATCGCTGTGCAGCCAATCTCTGCGGCGAGCCTTTCAGCGCCGGCCGAATCGCGATCCGAGACCACGACTGCCTCAGCACCTTCCTGAACAGCTCGACGACAGATCGCAGCGCCGATTCCCCGGGCTGCACCAGTCACGACAATGACTCGACCTCGGATTTCCATATCCGGACTTTCCATTTTCTCTGATTGGCTGGATCACTGGACGGCGTGATCATGATATATGCATTTGATGTCCGGAATCAAAACAGCCATTGCCTGTCATCCCCGCGCCGGCGGGGATCCAGTGGCGCAATCTGGATTCCCGCCTGCGCGGGAATGACGGAAGCCCAAAGCCTCGTTTTGACAGAGCACCAGGCATCCGGACAAGTGTTCCTGCTCCCCGGATCAATTCGACAATTCCTGCGAGTTTTTCGCCTCAACGACCGAAGGATAGCCGACCTGAGAAGTCTGTCCAAGGCGGATTTTGGGATTCAGGGGCGAGAAGTGAGGGGATAGGATTGAGGGAAGAGGGGATAGGATTGAGGATACAGGAGCGAGGAATCTCCAATCCGTCGCAGCATTCTCCTCAATCCTCAATGCCGTTCCCTCACTTCCGTTCGCCGTTCTCGGATCATTTACCACGAAGGACGCGAAGAGCACGAAGGGATTTGCTGGAGGGCGGAATCACCTTTTGCCCCGTTCGGTCCTGGTGACCCCTGCGAGCTTCTGTTCGATTCGGTGTTGAATGCAATATAGCTTGCCAGGAGCCTTCCCCTCACAATCCTCAATCCTGTCCCCGCATCCCTGCCCACTTTTCAGCCTTCGTGACCTCCGTGTCCTTCGTGGTGAATACTCAGCTTTCAACAAAGACAGTTCCCCCTCAATCCTCAATACCGTCCCCTCACTTCCGTTCGGCGTTCACGGATTTTCTTACCACGAAGGACGCGAAGAGCACGAAGGGATTTGCTGGAGGGCGGAATCACCTTTTGCCCCGTTCGGTCTCGGTGACCCCTGCGAGCTTCTGTTCGATTCGGTGTTGAATGCGATATAGCTTGCCATGAGCCTCCCCCTAAAAATCCACAAACCTCAATCCTGTCCCCTCATCCCTTTCCACTTTTCAGCCTTCGTGACCTCCGTGTCCTTCGTGGTGAATCCTCGTCCTTCGTGGTGAATCCTCATTGCCGTTCACTCACTTCGGTTCGCCGTTCACGGATGTCTTTACAACGAAGGACGCGAAGAGCAGGAAGGGCTTTGCTGTAGGGCGGAATCTCTTAGACCATGGAAAGCTCTATGAGACGATGCAATCCATCAAGTAGAGTTAATGACAGCCACATCCGCCAGAAAAGTTTGGATTTCGTGCTGCTCGAACGGTTTCTAATCCTTCTTTGCCTATTAGGAGAGCTAACCCAAGGGCAGCCACAGAGTCTACC
>JBKDKA010000117.1:0-7161 GCA_046345315.1 Planctomyces sp. | reverse complement strand
CAGCAGTAGTTCTCACGCACCATCAAAGTTCAACAGACATCAAGTCCAGCCGAATTCCGCTGGCAAGACAAACGAAAACGGGCCCATGAAATTTCTGATCACCAACGACGATGGATTCTTCGCTCCCGGTCTGATCGCACTCTATCAGGCCCTGAAACCGCTCGGGGAAGTCACCGTCGTGGCACCGCACACCTGCCACAGTTCCAAAGGCCACGCCGTCGATACGAAATCAAAGATTCGGATCGAAACGAAGCAGACGGATGAAATGGGAATGATTCATGTCGTGCATTCGTCGCCTGCCGACTGCATTCGAGTCGGACTGCGGCATGTGATGGAATCCCCGCCGGATTTCGTCGTTGCCGGCATCAATCCGGGGGCCAATCTCGGTGTCGACCTGTTCTACTCGGGAACCGCTGCGGCCGCTCGTGAAGCCGCTCTGCTGGGCGTTCCCGCGCTGGCTTTGTCCCGCTATCTCAATGAAGATGCTCCCATCGAATGGGAACGGCTCAGTCAGCACGCTCGACGACTCGTCCGGACGCTGGTCTCCGGGAGCTTTTCACTGCCGGATTTTCACTTCTGGAACGTGAATTTTCCTGCCGTCGGAACGGACCCGTATCCCGAAGAAATATCCTTTGTTCCGCACGGAATTCACCCTCATGCGGTGCAGTTCGAAGTGGCAGATCGCCATGAAAACGGAGAAACGCTGGTCTATTCCGGGGTTTATCGCGATCGAGGTCGCTCGGATTTCTGTGACGTTCACCACCTGTTCAATCAGAAACTGACGGTGACCCCAGTTGGACCGCAGCTCACCCATCCTCAGACTCGGGAATCCGGGAATCTTCCACCGCAGTCTTCAATTTATCCCCTCAGTGCAGATATCCCGATTTGACTCTGGTGAGTCTCTACGTCAGGATTCGGAGATTCCTCATGATCGGCTGCGGGAACGACGCTGAGTGCGTCTACGTCTGAGCCGGAGAGTCAACGAATATCAGTTCGGAAATCATGTACGAACATCTGACGATACTGAGCGGCCGCGCCAATCCGGAACTCGCCCGGGAAATCACGACATACCTTGGAATATCCGAGGGTCACGTGGACGTCGGAAATTTTCCGGACGGGGAAATCAGCGTCAAGCTGAACCAGAATATTCGTGGCTGCGACGTCTTTCTTGTTCAGCCGACCTGTCCGCCGGTGAACGAGAATCTGATGGAACTGCTGGTGATGATCGACGCCTGTCGTCGCGCCAGTGCAGCTCGGATCACGGCGGTGATTCCCTACTTCGGATACGCTCGACAGGATCGAAAAGATTCCGGTCGCGTCCCGATCACATCCAAGCTCATCGCGAACCTGATTGTTCAGGCGGGAGCTCACCGAGTTCTGACGATGGACCTGCATGCGGCTCAGATCCAGGGATTCTTCGACGTTCCCGTGGATCACCTTTACGCATCGCCGATTCTCGATCGTTTCTTCAGTTCGCTGGCAGTGCCGCGTGAAGAACTGGTCATCGTCAGCCCGGACGAAGGAAGCATCAAACGCTCGCTGCAGCATCTGGAGCACCTCGGTGGCTCACTCGCGATTGTCGACAAGCGACGCGCCAACGCGCTGGAAACTCGACAGGCCAATCTGATCGGCGGCCCGATCGACGGCAAAACGGCTCTGATCTTCGACGACATGATCACGACGGCCGGTTCCATCTGCGGTGCCGTGGACGTAGTCCGATCACACGGTGCTCGACGAATTTTCCTCGGTGCGACTCACGCGGTTCTCTGCGGTCCGGCGATCGAACGGCTTCGTCGAGCTCAGGTGGACGGCATTGTTGTCACCAACAGCTGTCATCTGCATCCGGAACAACGTCTGCCGAACATGACGGTCATCAGCGTGGCCGAACTGCTTGGCGAAGCGATTCGGCGCGTGCATCGCAACGAATCCGTCAGTTATCTGTTTGACTGATTCGTGAGCTTGACTGATTCCTGAGAACGATCTCCTGAACGTCAGTTGGACTTTGCGAACTTCCAGAGATGACCGTCGCTTCGAACGTACAGCGCGCCGTTGGATGCTCCTGGACTGCACAGTACGGTCTCCGCCAGATCCAGCTCGGAGATCACAGTGCCTTTGTCCTTCTCCGGCTTCACAACAAATGCCTGGCCACCCTCGTTGAACAGAAACAGATAGCCGCTGGCTACAATTGGAGTTCCGCTGAATGGTCCCTTCAGACGCATCTGCCAGAGACGTTCTCCGGTCTCCAGACTGCCTGCTGACATGGCGCCGGTCCCGTTGATCGTGATGGCCATACCGTTCACAATAACCGGGCTGGGAGTTGACGGGCTGAGATTCGATGCGTTCCATGCCTGTTCCACTGACTTGCCGTCCGCAGCCGGCTTCAGCGCTGTCAGACCATTGGAAGGAATGATGACCTGTCCGTCGAGCACTGTCGCGGAAGGAATCGTCGATGCGCCTTTGTCGTAATCCCAGACAATCTTCCCGTCAGCCGGATTCACTGCTGTCAGACCTTTCGATGACTGCAGCAACACGAGAGCTGAATTGTTTCCGGATGCCGGAAGCAGTGTCGGTGAAGTCCAATTGGCCGCTCGAGGCCGGTCAATCTGCCAGCTGGTTTCTCCCGTGACCGTGTTCACTCCGCAGGCAAATGATTCCGCATCACTTTCCACCTGAACGACCACGGTCTCTCCGACAACGACCGGAGAAGATGACATTCCGAGGCTGTTGCTGGCGTTGGGGAACTCACTGCCGAGGCCGCGGAACCACTGCAGATTTCCGTCAAGATCCAGACAGATCAGATCATTGCTGGAATAAAACGCAAAGACTCGAATTCCGTCGCTGGCGGCCGTCGGTGTCGCGTTGCACATCTTCTCATGGCAGCCCGTACGCCCCAGAGCGTTGAACTGTCGTTCCCAGAGCTTCCGGCCGTCGACAGTGCTGAAACACAGCACGTGCAGACGATCCTGCGTGTAACCGGAACTTGCCGTCAGAAAGAGCTTCTCCCCGACAATGATTGGTCCGGAAAGACCACGGCCTGGAAGAACCGATTTCCATGCAATCGTGTCTCCGCTGAGTTCTGTTGGCAGTGATTCACCAGCGGCATTCGAATTGGCGTCATTGCCTCGAAACTGCCGCCAGTCAGCCGCATTCGAGGTCAATCCCGATGCCAGCGCAGTGAACGCTCCCAGCAGGCAGGCCAGTCGAAAGGGCCGAGATCCATCCGCACAAACGCTGTACTTCATGACTTGAGAATTCATTTCAGTTGGCTCCCTTGACTGTTCGTGCAGCACTCGCAGAAGAAACCGATGTCAAACCGACACCGGTTGTGTCGCAGACGCGAAGCTGAAACTCATATTTCTGAGCCCAGTCCTGAGTCTGTTCGTTCTGACAGACTTTCAGCAGAATCGTATTCGGTCCCGTCTTCATCTGAACGGGGATTCGATACTGATCCATCTGCGAACTTCGGTGATATTCTTCCCGCTGAAAAGCAAGTTCCCCGTTCACCCAGAGTTTCCAGGCGTTCGGCGTTCCGAGACGAAGTTCCACAGGTCCATCAGATGCACTCGTGAAGGTCGTGGTCAGATACATCAGAGAACCTTTGTGATTCTCAATCTGTTTCGCAATGTCGATCTTTCCGAAGTCATCTTCCGTCTCCAGAGGCTTCCATTGAACAGGCCCGAGCTGTCCCGCATATTCGGCGTCCAGATCGAGCTTCTCTTCGGGCGGATAGGCCACGGCGTAACCCTTTTCCTCTTTGTTGTCGAAAGGGCCAATGACTTTCCATGCGGAGAGAAACCCGAGATGCTTTCGGATGTCAACGGTGACACCGCGTTCCCGAAGAGCCTCTGCGACGCTCTTGACCTGATCCTCGTGCACAGCACCCTTCATCGCCTGCTGATAGAGCTCCGTGGCTTTTTCTTTATCCGTCGCCGACGCCGCATCCGAAATCAGCATTTCGACCGCATCACGACGAAAGTCCGGTGCGGGATCCAGAACCATCGTAGGAATCAGCTCAGCCTTCAGATCCGGTCGCTGCTGCTGAAGCCATTCATAAGCCATCCTCCGAGCCACAGGGGACTGGGTGGTATCGCGGACGAACGGCAGAAGATCCGATTCCGATAACTTTCCGCCTGTTTTCAGATGATTCTCAGCAGCCTGTTCGAAGGCCGTTCGGAGCCAGTTGATCGCAAGCGGAGATGCCCCCTGAAAGCTCTTCAGCACGGGAAGAATCGCCTTCTCTCCCTCCGCGGCAAGTGACTTCACTGCAGTTCGAGCTTCTGCAGCTCCTTTGGCACCATTCTCGACTTTCTGGAGGATTCCGATCGCTTCCGGGATCGACGCTGCCATCGCCTGCGAGCTCAGAACACCGGTGGTGAAGAGCAATCCTGCCATGACGAAAGTCAGCGAGCCAGCTCCGAAATCAGATTTCATCAAACGCTCCTCGAGCCTGCGAGACAATCCAGATCAAGACAACGAAACGGCTGTACACAGATTCTGCAGAGACGACACATGCAGTTTTCGCCGATTCGATCATCTGACCAGCAGATCATATCGATGCACGGTCGCGGATTCCATCGGATGGAACGGTCGAAGCACTTCCATAGCCAACCTGAGGTTTGCAGAGCGTCGCCTGGCAGCTAGCCTTCACGCCCCGCCCGGTAACGATACTGATCCACCGGATCAATGGTTTTGTGAAAGGTCTGTGATTGAAATGAACAATTCATCTCTCATTTTTCTTACAGTAATGCTGCTCACCTGCGCATGCAGCAGTGGATGCAGCAAAATGATGCATGAACTTCAGCCGCATCGTCTCTGGCGTCTGAATTATCAGGAACCTGCAGGACGAACGGACGGCGTTTATTTCTCGATGGAGGATCGACTGCCGAGCTCATCGACAAGAAATACGACCAGCGATCTGGCGCCATGAGCGCCAATGACAAGCGACTGTTCGATATCGGCCGTTTTAGAAGGTCCGGAGATAAACCCGGCAAACCGATGTCTTCCAACGTCGACTCGACCGTACGCTTCGTGCATGTTGTGAACGATCTCTGAAGCGGGCACGACAAGTGCCATGTGCTGCGGAATGAAATAAAGCACTCGATGTCTGACGGTATCGTCGGTGACCCAGATCGCGGCATTCTCCGCAACACCGAAATGGCCGCGGAGCACTGCGAACTGAACGTTCTCCAGTTCGTGTGGATCGTCGATCTCTGAAGGAATGACTGTTGAATCCCCCAGCCCGGGAATCACAGAACACCGAATTGATGAGCTGTTCCAGTGTTCCAGTTTCCGGAGTTCCTGATCAGCATCGCTGAGCGTCGGAACGTGGATCATCCGACCTCCGACACTTTCCAGAACCTCACGAAAACGTTCGATCGGATTTTCAAAGACCTGCCAGGGGCCGGTCGTTGAAAGTGCAGGCAGAGGGGACGATTCCGGCAGCACCTTTCGCAGCCGTGCAAAAATGGCAGATCGAGCTCGTTCAGTCATGATCGATGCCCTTTCTCCTTCCCGGATGCGTTACTGCTTCCGGACTGTTTCGATTCACTGGCCTGCAGTTCCGCGTACTGCTGTCGAAACGATTTTGCAGGAGCCGCAGGAAGATCACGTTGACGTCCCCATGCGTTCAATGGATTGTAAATGGCAAATCGCGGCAGAAGACGAAGCGACTGTCGAGCGATCTGTCCGGCAACTCGGTAAAGCCACGGCCGGGAGAGTACTCCCGAGACCACCTTCATGGAGAGTTTCTTCGACACCGCGATCAGTCGCTTTCGATCCAGATGACCACGCATCGCCAGCAGCTGATGATGCAGATCTATCTTCACCGGGCAGACGTCGGTGCAGCTTCCGCAGAGCGTACACGCGAACGGCAGCAGGTTGTGTTTCTCCGGGTTCTGCAGCGGTGACAGAATGGATCCAATCGGTCCCGGCACTGTCGCTTCGTAGCTGTGTCCTCCGCTGCGACGATACACCGGGCACGTGTTCATGCACGCACCGCATCGAATGCAGTTGAGACTATTCCGGAACTCCGGACTCTGCAGAATCTCGCTGCGTCCATTATCAACGAGCACCACGTGCAGTTCGCAGCCTGGCCTCGGTCCGTGGAAGTGTGAGGAGTAGGTTGTAATCGGCTGACCGGTTGCTGATCGAGCGAGAAGCCGCAGGAACACCGCGAGATCGCTCAGCCGAGGCAGCAGCTTTTCAATCCCCATACATGCAATATGAAGCGGCGGAAGCGAGACGCCGAGATCCGCATTCCCTTCGTTGGTGCAGACGACAAAGCCACCGGTTTCGCAGATCGCAAAGTTAACGCCGGTAATCCCGGCATCGGCGGCACAGAATCGTTCTCGAAGATGCTGGCGAGCCGCTTCGGTCAGATAAGCAGGGTCCGATGCCCCCTTTTCTGTTCCGAGGTGCTCATGAAAACACTCCCCGACTTCCTCCTTCTTGATATGAATCGCAGGAAGCACGATATGACTGGGTGGTTCTTTTCGGAGCTGAACGATTCTTTCTCCGAGATCCGTGTCGACGACTTCGATCCCGTGCTTTTCAAGGTACGGATTCAGGTGACATTCTTCGGTAAGCATGGACTTGCTTTTGACGACACGCTGCACCGAATGAGACTTCAGAATGTCCAGAATGATCTGGTTATGTTCGTGTCCATTTTCTGCCCAGTGAACGTGAACACCGAGAGCCTTCGCATTGCGTTCAAACTGTTCGAGATAATGAGGCAGCTGTGACATCACATGCTGTTTGATCGCGGATGCGTTTTCTCGCAGCAGTTCCCACTCCGGAACTCCCCGAGCCATCCGGTCGCGTTTCTCGCGAACGAACCACAATGCACGATCATGCCACTGCGCTCGGTCACGGTTACCTGTGAACTCAGCTGCCAGCTGTGGGTGTCCCATACGGAGATTTCCTGCCGAACTGTTTGCCCGAAGATCCTGTTTGCCCGAAGGTGGTTGAAGTTACAAAAACCGGGGCTGGTGCTTTGTCAAACCTTGTTTTTTGGGGTTCCGTCAGTCCCGCGCAGGCGGGAATCCAGTGTTGCGATCTGGATTCCCGCCTGCGCGGGAATGACAAGAAAACCCTGTTCTTTGTGTTGACAAAGCAGGAGCCCGGACTGCCGGAATGGCGTCGATTCCGGCTGGTCTGTTTCCA
>JBKDKA010000116.1:0-10006 GCA_046345315.1 Planctomyces sp. | reverse complement strand
CCACTGGCTATGCCAGTGCTGTTGGTTCAGAAACACTGGCATAGCCAGTGGCACACATCGTTCGAGCTTTAGCCGAGCACAAGGAGTCAACAGCATGCCTGTGAACAGCGTCAATCACACGAACCTGAATCCGCTGAATTTTCTTGTCAGAAGCAGCAGGATTTATCCGGAAAAGACGGCGGTGGTTCATGGGGAGCGACGCTGGACTTACAGGCAGTTCGCAGAACGTGTGGCACGATTCGCATCGGCACTGAAAGCAGCCGGCCTGAAGTCGCAGCACCGCGTCGCGATGCTCTGCCCGAATATTCCCGCGATGCTGGAAGCGCACTTCGCGGTTCCGGCAGCCGGCGGAATTCTGGTGACGATCAACACTCGCCTGACTGCGGAAGACATCAGCTGGATTCTTCGCCACAGCGGGGCTCGCTGGCTGTTCGTGGACGATGAGTTCAGCGCACTGCTGTCACAGATTGATACTTCGGGAATTCGAGTCATTCGTGTTGCTGACTCCGGGGATACTTCTGATCCTTACGAAGCATTCCTGAGTTCCGCACTCGACGTGGATCTGCCGGCGGCGGATACGTCAGCAGAACACGAGCTGGAAACGATTTCGATCAATTATACTTCGGGAACAACAGGGCGCCCCAAGGGAGTGATGTACAGTTTTCGGGGAGTCTATCTGAATGCTCTGAATCAGATCGTCGAAGCCGGGATGAACAGCGATTCGGTTTATCTCTGGACGCTGCCGATGTTTCACTGCAATGGATGGTGTTTCCCCTGGGCTGTCACGGCGGTTTCCGGAACTCATGTCTGTCTCCGGAAAGTCGATCCGAACAAGATCTGGGATCTGATTGAGACGGAGAAAGTCAGTGTCTTCTGTGGTGCTCCAACAGTGCAGATCATGCTGGTAACGCATGCGAAGGCCCGACCACTGGAACGCGAAGTGACTGTCTTCGTCGCTGGTGCGCCGCCGTCACCGACGCTGTTGAATCAGATGAAGTCCTGCCATTTTCGTCCTATCCATGTTTATGGTCTGACGGAAACATACGCCCCGATCACGAGCTGTGCATGGCACCCGGAATGGAATCTTCTCTCGGACGACAAGCAGGCCGCCCTGCTGGCTCGACAGGGCCACGGTCAGATGCTGGCCGATCCGGTTCGTGTTGTGGATGATCAGATGAACGACGTCCCCGCTGATGGAAAAACAATGGGCGAAGTCGTAATGCGCGGCAACATCGTGATGAAGGGATACTTTGAAGATCCGGCGGCAACCGCAGAAGCATTTCGCGGTGGCTGGTTCCACTCGGGAGACCTCGGTGTCTGTCATCCCGATGGCTACATCGAACTCCGAGACCGTAAGAAGGACATCATCATTTCGGGGGGCGAGAACATCTCGACGATCGAAGTCGAACAGTGTGTGGCTCGGCATCCCGCGGTGCTCGAATGTGCCGTCATTGCAATTCCCGATGCCAAATGGGGAGAACGCCCGAAGGCGTTTGTCACACTGAAGCCCGGGCTGAGTGTCACGGAATCAGAACTCCTGACCTTCTGTCGCAGCGAGTTGGCTCATTTCAAATGTCCTGTCGCTGCGGAGTTTGGTCCGCTGCCGAAGACATCGACAGGGAAGGTGCAGAAGTTTGTACTGCGGGAAAAGGAATGGGGCGGAGCTCAGAAACGCATCAACTGACCTTCCGGATGGAGGTCAGTTGAGGGTGTTTCTGAATCGTTACTCAATTCACAGTGTTCAGGAGAAGGTAATCTCGTCAAAATTGCGTTTGAATTCTGCTCCGGAGATCACCAGCAACCCGTCCAGATTATCGCCGGAAGCCCTTGCGGTGCCGTTCCGAACATCCAGAGAACGGTTGTCTGTTCCCCATGGATTGTACAGGATTACCGTATACTGCGGCACCATTATTCGTGTGATCGGGCTGTAGATATAGCCGGACAGGATTACGGAATGAACGGCATAAACATGATCTGCGACAAACAGATTTGAGCTCAGTTCACCGGGGGTGTTTCGAGTTGCAACGACTGTCGGGCGGACGTTTCCGACCGCGTGCAGATGAGCCAGAAAGCCATCCGGAACCATGGTCGACGAGGTGAGCGTGTTGTCCATCCACGTGGCCGTCGAGGGGGCTGTCCCCGTGATGGCTGCCAGTGCAGACCCGGCGTAGTCACCAAGAGTTCTGTTCAGATTGATGTTGATCAGCTGAGCAATCGCTCGATTCATGATGATCGGCCAGGACTCGCCTTCCTGTCCACGGAAGTGAGCCGCCGGATCGGTTGACCGGAGTGTACCATCAAAGAATACCGTCACCGTGGCTGAGGCGTAGCCTCCCGCTGCCACTGGCTGAAACAGAGCGACTTCATAGTTGTTATTGCCCATGTAGGTGATGCGGGATACGAGGTCAATTCCTCTGCGAACTGCCGCAGACATGGAGGCGAGGATGAAACAGTTGTTTGAATTGCCCTGAGCAATATCATCGAACGCTGCACCGTTCACTGCGGTCACCCAGGCGTTGAAGTCATTCCCGTCGCCACCATCGGCAAACTCTGTACTGCTGCCGGCATCCAGAAAGTCGTTATCCGCGTGCCCCCAGAGCGAGTCGATGCCTCCGTCGCCATAGATTCGATCGCTGTCCTGTGCTCCCAGGAATGACACCGCCGTAGTTCCGCCAAAGAGCTGGTCGTTACCCCAGCCACCCCGAAGAACATCGTTTCCGGTGCCACCCGAGACCGTATCATTACCATCATCGCCGCGGACAGTATCGTCGCCCCACGAGTGAGCGGTGCCCCAGTCGGTAAATCCTTTGTTTTCCGGTCCGAAGAATTCCGAGTTGTTGGCGTCATCGCCCCAGAGAGCGTCGTTTCCTCGACCACCGCTGATTGTATCGCTGTCACCCTCGCCGTAGATGGTATCGTTCCCGTTCTGGCCAAAGATGAGGTCGTTTCCTCGACCGCCGAAGATCAGGTCAAAGGCAATCAGGTTCATGGCCTGTTCCTAAGCAGGCGTCAGAGCGTTCAGAGTCCAGTCATCTCCCATGATATAGTCATTTCCGTCCTTACCGAAGAGTCGATCAATTCCGGCTCCTCCGTAGATGGAGTCGTTTCCGTTATTGCCGATGGCCGTGTCATTGCCGGCTTCCGTATAGATAAGGTCGTCGTTACTGCCACCCACGACCGTGTCGTCGCCATTGCCGGTCAGGATCGTCGCTTTCAGATTCGTCAGGTTGGTGACAGAATCGTTGCCGCCAAAAGTGCGAATATCCAGGCTGGTGACGCCTGATCCCATGTTTCGGTTTGTCGGAACATTTGCGGCATCCAGGCTCTGCACGAAAAAATTACCGCTGATCTGAAAAACAGTAATTTTGTCGGGCATCTCACTGCCACGAACCGACAAAAGTCCCGCCGAATTCATGGATGCTGTCACAGTCATCAATTCACGGGTTTCCAGTGATTCCGGGCCGTTGATTTTTGCCGCAGAACGGCGACGACGGGAATTGTTGCGAAGTTTTCTGAATCCAAACATGACGAAGTTCCTTGATAATCTATTGAGGAGGGTCAGATTCATCAGACGTGTCTGGACGACTCAGCGGAAACTCGCCGCCGGTGTTACAGATTTTCTCTGATTTTTTTTCTCAGCCATTTTCTGAAGCAGGCGATCCTTCCGGAGGCAATGCTGGTGTGGCAGACCGTCGCTGCAGTAAACTGTGAGTCTGGGGAGTACGATCAGAAGATGCGGGATTGATCAGTGATGCATCGAAAGCCCATAGCACCCATGGCAATGAACAGTCGCCATCCACTGTTTTCCAGCGGCGTGATCGCGCTGCCGATTCTCCTGACCCTTCTGTCGACCGGAAGCGTGTTTCCGGAATGGATTACGCAGGGAGCACTCGCTTCCGTCATCGCCGAAGAGGTGACGCCTCAGCCGGACTCCGGATCTGCGGTGAACGGTGATCGACAGTTTTACCGTGAACAGATTGAACCGATCCTGAAGAAGCACTGTTTCGAGTGTCATTCGGCAACGTCTTCGCCGATCCAGGGCTCTCTTCGTCTTGATTCACTACCTGGACTTCTGAGAGGCGGCGACAGCGGACCAGCGATCGTCCCTGGCGATGCGGAAGTCAGTGTGCTCATTGCTGCGATTCGGCATCAGAACGGAATCGCGATGCCTCCCGATGAGGAACCACTGAGTGACGAGATCATTGAAAAGTTTGTTCGCTGGATTCAGAACGGAGCCATCGGGCCCTCAGAAGAAGAAACGCCGGCGTCAGAAACCATCGACGCAAAAGCTCACTGGGCATTTCAGCCGCTGACGGTTCCGCCCGTTCCGATGGTCTCTGCAGGTGCTGAGGCAGCTTCGGGGGAGGAACTCAATCCGATCGACGCGTTTATTGCAGAGCGACTGCAGCAGAAGGGATGGGCGTTCTCGAAATCGCTCGACAAAGCGGCCTGGATTCGTCGAGTGACGCTGGATCTCACCGGGCTTCCTGCGACGCCGGAAGAGACGGAAGCGTTTGTGCAGGATCAGTCGCCGGATGCTGCAGTGAAGGTCGTTGACCATCTTTTGAACAGTCAGCATTTCGGAGAACGTCAGGCTCAGCACTGGCTGGATGTGATTCGGTTCGCCGAAACCGAAGGCTATGAGTACGACACTCACCTGCCGGGAGCCTGGCGCTTCCGCGACTATGTCATCGATTCGATGAATTCTGACAAACCCTACGATCAGTTTATTCGTGAACAGATCGCGGGAGACGAACTGGATCCTGAGAACTCCGAGTACCAGACAGCATCGGTGTTTCATCGTCTCGGGCCAGTTCGTCGCAATGCCGGAAATCCGGAACTCGCTCTGAGCCGAAACGAGGTTCTGACCGAACGAACCGACGTCATCGGCTCAGCAATCCTTGGCCTTTCCGTCGGATGTGCTCGGTGTCACAACCATAAACTCGAACCGATTTCTCAGAAGGATTACTACCGCCTGCAGGCGTTCCTTTCCGCGACTGAAGAAAACAATCTGGCGATGGTTTCTGATGAACAGCGGAGCCTGATTGATTTCGAGAAACAAAAGGCTCGTGAGCAGCAGACCTTACTCCGAAAGCAAATGGCGACAGCGGCTCCTGAAGAACGTGTCGAGCTCGAAAAAGCAGTGAAAGAACTGGATCAGCAGCTTCCGGCGACGATGCCGATGGTTCCCGCGACTCGAAACGATTTCGCGAAACGCACCAGCATCCATGTGCTCAAACGTGGCGTCTGGGGACAGAATGGTGAACCGGTGGGACCTCGACCGCTGAGCATCCTGACCGCTGACACAGTGAAGGAACTGTCACAGGAAACGCCGCAGCCCAGAACGCAGCTCGCAGACTGGCTCGTCAGTCCGCAGAATCCACTGACAGCTCGAGTCATCGTCAATCGCATCTGGCAGCAGCACTTTGGGAACGGAATTGTCCGAACCGCGAATGATTTCGGGACGCATGGTGAGCGACCGAGCCATCCGGAACTGCTGGACTGGCTTGCCGGTGAACTGATCCGTGGTGGCTGGCGAATGAAATCGATCCATCGAATGATCGTTCTGAGTGCCACCTACCGACAGGGGAGCCAGTCGATCTCTCGTGAAATTTCATCCCGAGACGACCCGGACAATCGACTGCTGTGGCAGATGCCGCGTCGACGTCTGACGGCGGAAGAGATTCGCGATTCGATGCTGTCAGTGTCAGGACGCCTGAATCGCAAAGCGGGGGGACCAAGTGTGATGGTGCCCGTGGCTCCGGAACTGGTGCAGCTGCTCTACAAACCCGATCAGTGGAAGACACCGAGCGACCCGAAGGAGAACGATCGCCGCTCGATATATCTCATTGCGAAGAGGAACCTGCGACTCCCGTTTATGGAGGCATTCGATGCTCCGGCGCTGCTCCAGAGCTGTGCTCGACGCGAATCCAGTACTCATGCCCCTCAGGCACTGGAACTTCTCAACGGAACACTCTCCAATGATCTCGCAAAGGCGTTTGCAGATCGACTCACAAAGGAGTGCGGGACTGACGCACCGGAATTGATTCGTCGTGGTTTTCAGTTGGCTGCAGGACGACTTCCGTCCGATCATGAGCAGACTCTGTCGGAGGAATTTCTACGCGAGCAGCCGCTCGAGGAATTCACGCTCGCCCTGTTCAACCTGAACGACTTTCTCTATTCACCCTGATTGTGATTACGAATTGGCCTGAAGTGATCATGGAAAACACCCGCCTTCAAACCAGATCAGCCATCAGTCGCCGGGAACTCCTGACGGATTCCTGCTGCGGGTTCGGTGGTATGGCGCTGGCAACGATGCTCGCTGAAGGCACAGTCTCGGGCGAAGAATCGACAACTGGAGCAGGTTTTTCGCCGGAAGCACATCCGGCCAGTCCACTGGATTCAAAGAAGTCACATTTCCCAGCGAAAGCGAAGTCCGTCATCTTTCTGTTTATGGCCGGCGGGCCAAGTCATCTGGAAACCTTTGATCCGAAGCCTCTGCTAAACAAGCTTCATGGTCAGAAGCGACCGGCGGAATTCGGCGAGGCGAAGTATCAGCAGATTCAGGAAGGAACAACGCTACTTGGTTCGAAACGTCGATTTCGTCAGTATGGTGAAAGCGGAACCGAGGTCTCCGACCTGTTTCCTCACCTTTCGAAATGCGTCGACGACATCTCTGTCATCCGATCCATGCATGGCGACATGGTGGTTCATTCCGCTGCTCAGTACGAACTGTTTTCGGGGAGACTGAACCCGGGATTTCCCAGCATGGGATCCTGGACGGTTTATGGACTGGGATGCGAAAGTCAGTCATTGCCGTCGTACGTTGTTCTGCCGGATCCAGCCGGCGCGCTGGAAGCCGGACAGCCGATGTACATGAACGGGTTCCTGCCAGCGGTTTATCAGCCCACAATGTTTCGCCCCGGGAACCGCCCGGTACTGAATCTGGATCTGCCTTCGGGGGTGCCATTCGAACGTCGGAAGCGAACGCAGAGTTTCATCCGTGACCTGAACAGTGCGGGCACCGCCCCGGATGATCAGGAACTGCTGGCGAGAATCAACAGCTACGACCTGGCCTTTCGAATGCAGATGACAGCGCCGAAGGTTCTGGACCTTTCCACCGAGACTGAAGAGACGATCCGGCTTTATGGTGCTGACAGAAAACCGACGGAAGATTACGGCCGGCGATGTCTGATGGCTCGCAAGCTGGTCGAATCCGGTGTGCGATTCGTCTGCGTCGTTTCCGGAGGTGGTCCTGGCGACATGCAGTGGGATGCTCATGCTGACATCGAGGAAAACCATCAGCGAAAAGCGATGGAAACAGATCAACCGGTGGCCGGGCTCCTGACGGATCTTCGTCAGCGCGGGCTGCTTGACGACACACTGGTTCTCTGGGGAGGAGAATTCGGACGATCGCCGGAGGCTCAGTCATCGAAAGGTCGCGACCATCACAATCTCGGTTTCAGTATGTGGATGGCGGGTGGTGGCGTTCGGGGCGGTCAGGTGGTCGGTGCGACCGATGCCATCGGGCTTCGAGCCATCGAACGGCCCTGTCACTTCAGAGACCTGCATGCCACGATTCTGCATCAGCTGGGAATCGATCAGCATCGACTGACGTTCCCGCATCTGGGCAGAAACGAACGCCTGACATTTCTGGAGGGACAGCTGATCCGGGAAATCATCTGAGTCGCTGAATCAGCGGTGCGATGATTTCAGAAGGGACGAAGTGTCGGAGCTTCTCGGCGACATCACCGCGAGCCATTCCGGCGATCTGCTTGATGAGCGAACTCGAGATATGAGCGTATCGATCGGCGGAGACCAGAAACACCGTTTCAATTTCTTCGTCGAGCATCCGATTCGTCAGCGACATCGTGAACTCGGAATCCGTATCCGTGAGCGTTCGAACGCCACGCAGCAGAATCTGACTTCCGCAATCCCGCACGAAATCCACCGCAAGACCGGCGAAGGTCCGAATTTCCACGCCACGGAGACCGGCGATCGCGAGTCGACAGAGATTGACGCGTTCCTCCGGAGTAAACAGCGATGTTTTGTCCGGATTGACTCCGATTCCGACGGTCACGCGTTCAAAAATCCGATTTGCTCGCCGAATAATGTCCAGATGCCCCAGTGTCATCGGGTCGAAACTGCCCACGTAAACGGCGTGTGATCGGGGCACAGAATTCTGACCACTGATTGAATTGGACATCCGGAAAAGTTTCCTGTCAGCAGGCGCAGGACTGGCAGAATGGCAGTCCGTCATCAGTCTGTTATACGCCGGAATTGAAATCCGAGCCGAATGAAACTCGACCAGTTCGCAGGAAAAAGTTCAGGATTAAGCCACAATTCTGTCGGAAAAAGTCCTTGCCGGCCATTTTTCGGAACATCATGTGCAGCCCCGAGACGTTCGGGAGATCGTCTGACGGATCGGCAGTGATGCTGCTTGTGGGTGTGAAAGAAGTGTCTGAGACGTCCCGTCGGCCTGAACCGGCCGTTAGCCGGAGTCGCCACTGGGTTCCAGACACTTTTTCAATTGCCTTGAAGGGCTTCCGGAGCTGGAAATGCCAATTTTTCGGTGGGGACAGAACTGGGACCCGTTTCAGAACCTGGAACGGGAAATGGATCGTCTTCTGCAGGGCGTCAGCCTGACACTGCATGGGGTGAGATTCAGCCGTCGCTTTCCTCAGATCAATCTGCTGGAGATGCCGGATCACTATCTGGTCACTGCGGAGATTCCCGGCGTCGATCTTTCGCAACTGGAAGTGACCACCGCATCGGGAGTTCTGACAATCCGGGGAATCCGTCCGGCTCCTGAGGAAGCTCGAGAAGATTCATTTCGGCGTCAGGAGCGTTTCCAGGGACCATGGCAGCGTTCGATGCAGCTGCCGGAACGCGTCGACGAGGATCGAATGAAGGCGGATTATACAGCCGGAGTACTTCGCGTAACACTTCCCAAAGCACCATCAGCGGCGCCTCGACAGATCCATGTCAGTGAAGAAGGGTAAAACTCATTTCGGAACCGAGACGGTGACCTGACAGCTGCAGCATCTGCAGAGGAATTCGCTTTCCGTCGGGAGCCAGTCCCGGTTTTGAAACCACCTGTAGAGCGTTCGGAACAGCAGGCAAAGACGATGAACGATGACCAGCTCCCAGTGACTCAGCCGACAACATCTCCGCCCGTTTCCTCTGCGGCGAAGGATGAGACTGCGCTGACGGCACCTGGCGCGGCAGCAACTCCGAGGCTCCTGTTCAATCCACCAATCGACATTTACGAAACGACTGACGGGCTGGTTCTGTACGCCGATCTGCCGGGAGTGACTCTCGAAGGCCTCGATCTTCAGATTCAGGATAATCGGCTCACTCTTTACGGTCGGGTTATGAAACACGATCCCCCGGAAGCTGTTGCGGTTCACTCCGAATATCAGGTGGGAGACTTCCTCCGCTCGTTTATTCTCAGCGATGAAGTGGATCACGATCGAATCCAGGCTAAACTTTCCAATGGTGTCCTGCGTGTTGAGCTTCCGCGGGCACCGCGAGCGAAGCCAAGGAGAATTGAAGTCTCAAGAGAATGATTCCAGGATTCGTGGATGCGAATCGGGAAGGAGAACAGGGCCCCATGCAGGAACTGCGTCATACTTTTCCCGGTGACCGCCGAATCCCCGCCGAGAAGCCTCCGGCTGCTGACTCCCTGAACCTTGGTACCTCACAGGCTTCCGATGCCGTGAGATCCGGTGCCGTTCCGTCGAGGTCTTCCGTCTCAGGGCTGATGTCGCTCGCACTGATCGTGAGCTTTGCTGTTCTCTCGCAGGCTGATATCAGAGCTGATGATGAGAGTCGCGAGGAATTCTTTCGGAATCGAGTCTACCCGCTTCTGGAATCGCGATGTTTTGAATGCCATTCCGGATCCGCAATTTCCGAATCCAGCCCGTCTGAGAAGGCCCCCAGTGCAAACACCGAGTCGGCTGCAGACTCAGCCCTGGATCGTAAGAAAGGCGGGCTCGTTCTTTCG
>JBKDKA010000115.1:0-20539 GCA_046345315.1 Planctomyces sp. | reverse complement strand
GTCGGTGATGAAGCTGGTGGAGAAGATTCGCTGCGAGGAAGGACCGATTCGTGGCGTTCTTCATGGGGCTGGCGCCGGTCAGGATTCGCGGTTTGACCGAAAAAGACCTGAGAAAGTCGACCGATGTCTCAGAGCGAAGATTGACGGAACGCTGGCACTGATTGAGGCCACAAACGAAGATCCGCTGGAATGGTTCGTCGGATATGGGTCGATCAGCGGGCGTTTTGGAGCCAATGGGCACACGGATTATTCTCTGGCCAACGATATGATGGCCAAGATCATTGATCGGTATCGCTCTGAACGGCCGGAGGTTCGAAGTACGACATTTCACTGGCATGCCTGGGGCGACATCGGGATGGCTACAAAGCCTGAAGCTCGACTGGCGCTGGAAATGATCGATATGGTATTTATGCCGGGTGAAGATGGAGTGCGGCATTTTCTGGAAGAGCTGGAGTACGGTGGTGATGAACCCGAAGTGCTGATTACGGACGAGCAGTATTTTCGGAAGTTCTATCCTGCAGAGCGGCTCGAGAGTGCGGCAGCTGGACGTCGATCAGTTCATCTTCCGTTGATCGGTGATGCTGGTGGAAGTCGGTCTTCGAAGGGAGCAGCAGTCTCGGTGTTGCTGAACCCGCTGACAGATCGGTTTCTTTCGCAGCATCGAATTTCAGGGAAACCAACTCTTCCCTTCGTCGTGGCTCTGGAACTGATGGCGGAGGGATTTCGGCACGCGACCGGACATAAGGGTGCGGTCACGTTTCAGGATGCAGAAGCATTTCAGGCGCTGAGATTTTCGACGGATGATCCGATCACTCTGACAGTACGCTCAGAACAGACTCCCGATGGGGGCTCGGTCTGGCAGCTGCTCACTGATTTTCGTCGTCGGGATGGGCGACTTGTTGAGTCCGATCGAAAGTGTTTCTCAGCTCGGATTCTGAAGGCAGCAGAAACTCCTCCTGTGAATTCGAAGGTCGCGCTTCCGGACGGGCTTGTCTGGGTGCCGATTGACTATCCCAAAGCTGATGCGATGATTTATCACGGCCCTGAACTTCAGGAACTGCGGCAGATCGCTGTGACTTCGAATTTCGGGTTTGGTCGTATCAGTGCCTCCGCTCCGGTGCAGTTGTTCGGTGCGGATCGATCGAGCGGATTCACGGTTCCCTGCGCCACCATGGACGCGTGTCTTTATGCTGTGGCGGTCTACGCGTGGAAACGATTTCAGAAGCCGAGTCTGCCGGTCAGATTCGGCTCCATTCATACCGGGCGTCTGCCGGACCCTGGCGAACCATGTTTGGTTCGTATCGAATTCTGTGAGGCGAGCGATCGCCGGGCGGTCTTCTCCTTCGAGCTCTTCGGAAACAATGGCGATCGCCTGCTGAAAGTTGAGGACTATCAGATTGCCTGGTTGAACAGTCAGCTGCAGACGGTCACAACGAGTCATGTTTCTCGATAGTACATCCTTTCGAGCAATCGGTAACGAAAGCTGCAGCAATGATTGACCTCAGCGGGAAGGTGGCCCTGGTTACCGGAGCTTCGCGAGGGATAGGCCGTGCCTGTGCAGAACGACTTGCGGAACTCGGCGCGACCGTTGTTGTGAATTTTCTGACATCGCGAGACGCGGCGGGTGAGACAGTCAGAACGATCACGGCCGCCGGTGGGCGAGCGATTGCTGTCAGAGCTGATGTTTCCAGTCGAGACGATATCCAGGCGATGACAGAAGTCATCGGTGAGCAGTATGGTCAGCTCGACATCATTGTCAGCAATGCCGCAGCAGGCGGATTTCGGCAGTTGACCGAAGTGACTCCTGCCGGATTTGACGCCGTCATGAGAATGAACGCAGCCCCCCTGCTCTGGTTGACCCAATGCTCCCTTCCATTACTTCAGAAGGGGTCAAGGATGGCAAAGGTCGTTGCCATTTCCAGTCACGGATCCATCCGGGGGATTTCGCGATATGGTGCGATTGGTGCTTCGAAGGCCGCACTGGAAAGTCTTGTTCGACATCTGGCGTTTGAACTGGGGCAGAGTGGAATCAGCTTCAATACCGTGCTTTCAGGAATTGTCAGCACTGAAGCTGTTCGTACGATGCCTGGTGTTGACGAGATACTGTCGTTCGTTCGCCGGAACATGCTGGTTCCGGAGAGAGACCTGACCACCAGAGACATTGCTGATGCAGTTGCCTTTCTGTCGTCACCGATGAGTGACATGATTCAGGGGCAGACGCTGATTGTGGATGGCGGGATCAGCACACGCAGCTGAAAATGCTCATTCTCGGACGATCGATCACAGGATTCGATGACAGTCTTGACTTTCAATGAAATGCCGATGCTGCTGACTCCATTCGAAAAGCTGATACTGCTCAGCGACGGTCCATGGAATCCCATGACGTTTCGGATCGTGATACGGCTTCGCGGAGTGTGCGTCCCTGATGTATTTGCTGCCACATATCAGGAAGCGATTCAGCGACATCCACTGCTTTCCAGCCGCGTCGAATCGTCACGACGCGGAATGCACTGGGTAGCGTGCAGTCCGTCACCACTGATTGTGCGATCCTGCGACGACATTGAATGTGACCTGGAGTCTCCTGAGTCTGTGCAGGATGGCTGTGACTCGGGATGCGAGAAGTTTCTGTGGAACGGTGTCTCTGTTCCCGGGCTTGATGTTCAGACCGAACCGGGACTCCGAACCACATTGATCAGCTGTCCCACTGAGACGATGATTCTGGTCGATGCCCATCATAGTTGTTCAGATGGTAACGGAGTGCGACAGTTTGTGTCCGACTGGTTTCACCTGTACGACTGCGCCATAAAGGGAATTCCGAATCGGCTCACTGCCCGAGATCAGAAAGCTCTTCTGGAGCGAGGTTCGCTGCGGTCGCTGCCACCAGCGGAGACTGCTGAACTGCCGGCCGGAGCGAAGGTCGAAACGACAGGAATACGAGAGAAGATACGGAACTTTCTGCATACTGTGCGAGGTCGGACAGCTGTGCTTCCTCCGAGGCTGGTAACGGCCTCTGCACAGGAAACCACGGAAAGCGATTCGAGCAGGACGTATTGCACTGAGAGACGACTCTCCGGTGCAGCGCTGGACGAGCTGAAGAATCGAATGCAGCGGTTCGGCGTAACGGTGAATGATCTTCTCGTGGCCGTTTGTATGCGAGAGTTCAGTCAGTTGCTGCCGCCGAGTGCCGGGGAACATCGAGTCACCGTGCTGAATCCCGTTGATCTGCGACTTCCGTCTGATCTTCAGCTTTCTGCCGCAAACCGTGTTGGATTTGCATTTCTGCGAAGGAAGATGGAAGACTGTTTCTCGGCTGAGAAGCTGCTGGCATCGATCCGGGACGAAATGCATTACATCAAACGGGGACGAATAGCCGGGGAGTTTCTGAAAGGGCTCGCCTTTGCGGATCGAATCCCGGGTGGACTTCGTGCGGCTCAGAAACTCCAGCTGTTTCGGCCTTCGCTGCAGATGACCTGTCTGGGAGATGTGACTCGACTGCCGCGTCGTCTGTTTTCCTCGGTAGACGGCTGTGTTCAGATCGGAGATCTTTTCCTTGAAAGCGTGACCGGCCTGCCACCGGTTGCACCGGACGTTCCATTCAGTGTTTCGGTGTGCCTTTCTCAGAAATGCATGACACTGGCTGTTCGATCCGGACTGCGATTCGTTGATCGAGCAGAGAGCGAAAGATTTACGGATAACTTACTGCGGGGAATTCTGGGACAGACGGAGCATCATTCATCGCAGAAGCTCATCGGCCTCATATCGGGTGACAGATAAATGGCCGGTCTTCCTGTCGTTCTGATGTGCACAATCAACCGAATTGATCTCCCCATGGATGGAAGTGTGAACAGATGACAGTCTGGGCCGGGATCATCGCCGCCTTCGTTGTGCTCTGGCTGGTGCTCTGGCTGCGTCATGGGCCATCAGTAGCTTTGTGCATTGTTGTACCGTTGACGTTTCTGATCCCTGTCTGGGTCAGCATCACCGTGTACGGCATCCCGTTGCAGGTTCGATCGCTCGTGGCATTCTTCGCCATCTGCGGGTACGCCATACATCCTCAGGGGAAGTTATTTGATTCCCTGACGGCGCTGGATGTCTGTGTTGGTGCGATGTGTCTGATTCAGATCGTTTCGGACTTTCTGGTTGAAGGATTTCAACTGCAGATTCCCGCAATCTCATATGGGGAGTGGGTGTTACCGTACGTTGTCGGGCGTTACGCAGTGGGAGACGAACTGAATCTGCGAATGACATCAGTCTGTGTCCTCGCCGTTGTGTTTCTTCTTGGACTTGCCGGTGTCGTTGAAAGTCTTTCCGGGACGAACGTATTCGAATCAGTTTTTGGTGAGCGACCATTTGAAGGGTTCAGTCGTGACGCTTCTCGACTGGGATTCAAGCGTGCGTACGGCACACTGCTGCATCCGATTTTCTTCGGAATCTTTCTGCTGACCCTGCTTCCGTGGTGTGTACCGTATCTCACAGCAAAGGTTTCTATTCACTGGCGGATTATCGGAGGTTTGTCGCTGGTTGTCGGAATTGCCGGTGTCCTTTCGACGATTTCTCGAGGGCCGGCAGTTGGTGTTCTCGTTTTTGCTGCAGTCTTATCCATAATTCGATGGCGATTTCTCAGACTTCCTGCGTTCGTCGTTTCAACGGCTCTTGTGGTTCTGTTCGTTAGTCGTCCCGACCTGCTGATTCGGATGGCGGATCTGTCCGTTGGGGAAGAACGTGGTCGACTGGTTGAGCTGGATGGCAGCCTTTCTCATCTGACAAGCAGCAGTAATCGATTTCTGCTGTTTCGCGTCTATCAGAAGGCCGCATTGAATTCCGGACTGTTTGGTTACGGATCGGAAGCCACATCGAAGTTTCCCCCGAATGTGCCGTACCTGCCATCGATGACAAGTGCAGTCAAAAATCTTCCCTATGTCGACAATGCGTGGCTGCTGTTCACTCTGCGACTCGGTTTTCTTGGTGTCATTGGATACTCGGCTCTCTTTATCACGGGAGTCATTACGGCATCCCGGACGAAACTGGCCACCTCAGAGACTCCACTGATGGCCGCTTTTGCCGCAGGCCTGACGGCATCCGCTTTTGCTCTGCAGACAGTCTGGATGAACTACGACTGCGGTTCTGTTATTCTCTGGACTCTGGGAATCGTTTCCGGAACCGTGATTTCTCAGAGGTCGGCGTGATTCACGATGAGCACCGCAGGAAAAGCCCGGCTTCGGAGTGATATGGCTGGAGAATGCCTTGAGCCTGAGCCTCCGATTGACGGTCTGACAAACGAGTCAGAATTCTGCGTCGTCGGCAGCCCGTCCCCCGGGGACGAACCATCATGGTTGCTGCCCGTTGAAGGTCCCTTTGCACTGCTTCCGGGAACTCGCCTGTGGATCTTTGATTCTGGCTCCGCATCGGAGGGCGACCGGTGTCCTGAGCTGTGTGTCAACGAGCTCACTCCGGAAGATCAGGAACGATACGTTCGTTATCGCAGCGAGAAGAAGCGACGTGAGTTCCTGATCAGCAGAACTGTGATTGCGTCGGTCCTTCGAAAAGAGTTCGGGCGCGATTCGACGGAGATCAGGATGTTTCGGGATCCTCTTTCCGGATGTCTGTCACTGCGGACCATTGGGCAGGAGGATGTGGCCACATTCAGTCTGACGCATTCCGGCCGCATCACTGCGGTTGTTCTTGGTGAGGCGGGTGTATCCGTTGGAGTTGATCTGGAGGCGGGGAGTTTTTCGGGGGCTGTTGACCGATTGTCTCAACTGACGCTTTCTGATCGGGAGCGTGTGTGGTTTGATGCACTGCCGTCCGGCATTCGGCGGGAATGTCTTCAGCAGACGTGGACAGTGAAAGAAAGTATCTGGAAAACCTTCGGAACACGGATGGGGACAGACCTGCGAGCGATCGAGACGACTGCTGCGGGGAAACAAAGCATATCAGGAACATTGATTTCGAAACCCGACGAGGATCTCGCAGTTCAGTGGCAGGTGCAGTGCTTTTCCGGCAGTTCAGGAATTGACACATACTGCGGAATACAGAAACTGATGAACAGGAATCTGAACCGCGTAGATTTCTGTGGTGCAGTAAGTCGAGTTGTTCAGGGAACTGAAATCTGTACTGCCTGGTGACCATTCTGTCGCTATTCTGGAAATTGAATCAATCTATGCGAACTCAGTTTGTGATGGCGGGGCTTAGTGTACTGACACTTCTCGTTGCCGTGGTGACCGCAGTCCTGCAGATTCAGTTTTCCGGAACTTCAATCGGGGACCCTGAAGCTGCTTCCGGAACGTCGTCGCTCACTGAAAACAGTATTGATGCATCCTTGCGCTCTGCATCCGGGGGTTTATTGATGACTGGAGTGAGTCCGGTTGTTCCGGAGCTTCATGAGATTCCAGTTCTTCGACAGGTGCCGTGGTCTCGAAATGAAGTGATGAGGGCGTTTGGCGCCGCAGGGTCAGCGTTGTCCTGCATCATGCAGGAACCTGGTGTTAATGTTGTTCAGCCACTGTCGTCACCTGTTGCCGGAGTTCGTGGACCTGTCGGTCGCGAGTCTATCCTTGCGATTGCTCTGCAACTGGATCCGCTGGCGAGAGCCTCGCTGCCCAAGACGACCCGAGGAATGATTGAAACATATCTGGAATCGCATCAGATGATGCTTCAGCCCGTGCTTTATCATGATGACAAGGGGCACGTGTTTTTCGGGCCTCAGATTCGGGCCGCTTTCGTGGACAAGAGTCGCCCGCAGTACACAGAGATCGCAGAGAAACTGATCATCACGACGATGTCAGAGTTCCGTACACTCGGCATCTATTACCCGGGAAAGGGGCATCCGAAAGCGGAGGACATGAGGACGCTGATTCTCGGATTTCGCTACAGTCGCGCACCAGCGAAGAATAGCGAGTCTGAATCTTTGCCTGAGGGAGAAAAGGATTTCGAACTGCTGTTTCTGCATCGTCTGAAAACCGAAGATCCTTCAGAGATCAGGATCGTCGTGTTCGCGACGAACGATGGGCGAAAGAAATTGAGCCTGCTTTATTCTCTGGATCCGAAAGCAGCATTGCCGGTTCCCGCGATCGCGGCGCAGATCCGCTTCGACGATTTCACGATGATGGGCTTGTATCCATCCAATCCTGTTGTGACTGCGGTGTTTCATCAGTCACAGCTCACGCTCGAGACGGATTCCTTCATTGCAATGACCAAGGGGCTTGGTACCGGGAAACCGGCGAGCGCTGACGAGGTGCTTGATGATCTGTATCACAGAACTCAATCCTCAGCGATAAAGGCGGGCTCAGAGGGATCAGGATTACCTGCGGAAACGACGACAGATGCTGCTTCAGAACAGTCGGCATCTGAAGGCTCGCCTTCGAAAGTGCAAAACGAAGCTGCCGCCGAAGAAAATCCTGCGCCAGCCTCTGGTGCAGGCAGCACTGTACCCTGAAAACTGAATGGCTCCCTGCAGCTGTGGATGGTGAGAGTTCGAGTGACAGGGGTGGACTACACACGGGAATTGCTTCTTATGTTCAGTTAAAGGTTCTGAAAGCCGCTGCTCAGTTCTGATCAACGTTCCGAAGAGGAACGTTTTTTTTTGCCTGTTCCTCAGCTCTGGAACTGTCAGAATCATCGCTTGTGTGTGAAAGTTCAACATTCGGAAACGAAGATTTCTCGAGGCCTGAACGGAAACAACGGAAACAGGGAGTGACTGAATGCTCGTCGAAGAAATGATCGATGGTCTTCGAGTGAAACCCGGAAAGAAACTACGCCTTGCGGAGTATGACACCGGCTGGGAACTGACGGACCAGCTGAAACAGCTCGGAAAAGAGGAAACCAGAGAGCGGGCGGAAGAGCTGCTCAGGGAGAATCTTGCCGAGCTCTGTGCCGCTCAGGAACTTCTCTATGCGGATGATCGCAGTTCGCTGCTTCTGATTTTTCAGGCGATGGATGCCGCCGGGAAAGATGGAACGATCAAGCAGGTCATGTCAGGCGTCAATCCGCAGGGCTGCCAGGTCTATAGTTTCAAGCAGCCGTCGCCAGAGGAGCTTGACCATAACTTCCTCTGGCGATGCATGAAATGCCTTCCGGAACGCGGCCGTATCGGGATCTTCAATCGTTCGTATTACGAAGAGGTGCTGGTCGTCAGGGTTCATCCGGAACTGCTTGAATATCAGAAGCTTCCACCGGGGAAGCGAGGGAAGGCATTCTGGGAGTCGCGGTACGAAGATATCAATGCGTTTGAGAAACACCTTGTTCGCAACGGAACAAAGATCATCAAGTTCTTTCTGAATGTGTCGAGAGAAACTCAGAAGAAACGATTTCTTGAACGCATTCATGATCCTGCGAAAAACTGGAAGTTTTCAGCGGGTGACGTCACCGAACGTCAGCATTGGGACGAATACATGAAAGCGTATGAGGATGCGATGGAAGCGACCAGCACCGAGGAAGCTCCCTGGTACATTATTCCGGCCGATCACAAATGGGCGACCAGAGCGATTGTTGCTGATATCATTACCTCGACACTGAAAGGAATGAACCTTCAGTATCCGGTTCTCGATGAGAAGCAGCGGGAGTCGCTGCGCGACTCAGAACGAATCCTGATGAACGAATAGATCAGATGACGGATAAGATTATGAATCGGCGGAACTTCTGGAATTTCTGTTCGGCGGGCCGAGTTGTTTTCGGGATGGGTGTCAGCAGACAGCTGCTCCGCTTTCTGAAGCCGTTTCGTCCAGGAAGGGTTTTCGTCGTCACTGACCAGATTCTGGTGCGAGTCGGAATGGTGGATCAGGTGCTGACTCCTCTCAGAGATGCTGGAATTCAGGTGATTGTCTTCGATGGCGGGGAGGCGGAACCGTCGTTCGCCGCTGCCGATCGTGCCGTTGCAGCAGCTCGCAGCGCAGATCCGGATCTGATCATCGGTCTTGGGGGCGGCAGCAATATGGATCTTGCGAAGATCACTGCAGCTGCATTCACGCATGGCGGAAACAGCATCGACTATTCGGGATTCGATAAAGTGCCCGGGCCTGTTATCCCGCTGATCTGTATTCCGACGACTTCCGGAACAGGAAGCGAAGTCTCCCATGCCGCCGTGCTGACTGATCTCACAAACCTCGTGAAGGTGAGTGTTCATAGTCACTATCTGCGACCGGCAGTGGCAGTCGTGGATCCTGAACTGACCTTCAGCTGTCCGAAGAAAGTCACAGCGGACAGTGGTATCGATGCGCTGGTCCATGCAATTGAAGGATATACGGCGGTTCCGTTCAACGAGCTGAACGTTGACGTGGACGAACCGTTTCCGTTTGATGGAAAACAGCCGATGGCGGACTGTCTTGCTGAAAAATCCATCCGCCTGATCGGAGAGCACCTCGAAAGAGCTGTGCAGGATCCGCAGGACCGTAGCGCACGGGAAGGGATGTCGATGGCTGCCATGCTGGCTGGCCTGACGTTTTCCAACAGTGCCGTCGCCGCTGTTCATGCGCTTGAATATCCGCTGGGAGCCGGCTTGCACTGTTCTCATGGAGCCGGCAATGGATTGCTGCTTCCCTGGGTCATGCGGTTCAACCTGCCGGCAGTGACGCCGGAGTATGCCCGCATCGCGGAACTTCTTGGCGAAGACACCTCCGGGTGTTCTTTGGAGGAAGCAGCCGCCAAAGCCATCGCTGCGGTGGAGAGAATCTGTCGAGCCATTGATATCCCCGAAAGGATACGGGACCTCGGTGCGACGCGGGATCAGCTTCCGCAGTTTGCAGCACGAGCATTTGCAATCCGCCGTCTGATGCTGCTTAACGGGCGGCAGGCAACCGAGGCCGATCTGCTGTCGATTCTGGAATCAGCGTACTGATCTCACTGCTCAGGTTTCGGCAATGCCGGGGAGAATGTGCGATGACATTCATTGATTCGAGTTCCGTGAATGTTCGAATTCCGGCAGGCTGCCCTGCTCTTCCGTCTCGACCTGCGGAAGGCCATAAAGGAACCTTCGGTCGCGTCCTCATCGTGGGTGGATCCATGGGGATGAGCGGTTCTGTGTGTCTCACCGGAGTTGCAGCTCTGCGCAGCGGATCGGGACTGGTGACACTTGCTGTCCCGGAAAGTATTCTCTCGATTGTCGCAGCGTTTGAACCGAGTTACATGACAGTTGCCTTGCCCTTCATGGTGGCAACGGGTGTACTCACTTCCGGGGAACCTGCTCGGATCGATGATGACTTCGTGTCCCGGCTTTTCCGAGGGAAGGATGCGATTGCCATTGGTCCGGGGCTGGGAGCAGGAGAGGCAGTGACCGCACTGACGGCGTCGGTATTGCGTCATGCTCCGTGTTCTGTTGTCATCGACGCGGATGGCATTAACGCCGTTGCTGCCGGTCAGCTGCTGTCTGAGCCGATGGATACCGGGAATGATTTCGAGGGGCATAACAATCGAGCGCTGATTCTGACCCCGCATCCCGGCGAGTTTTCGCGGCTTTGCGGGAAGTCGATTGAAGCCATTTCAGTTGACCGTGTGGTAATCGCGAGGAAATTCGCCGCGACCCGAAAAGTCATCCTCGTGCTCAAAGGGCCTGGGACGGTTGTTACAGACGGAGACCGCGTGTTCGTGAATCCGACGGGAAATGCCGGCATGGCGACCGGCGGCAGTGGCGATGTACTGACCGGCATCATCGCGTCGCTCGTCGGTCAGCGGATGACACCATTTGATGCTGCGTGTCTTGGTGTCTTTGTGCACGGTCTTGCCGGAGATCTTGCAGCGGCGGCACTGACGCAACGCGGGATGATTGCTTCTGACCTGCTTCACTATCTTCCGGCTGCCTGGAAACTGCTCGAGCAGCAGAGCGAGGCCGTGGAAGGCTGATCGTTTGAAGGAGCAAGGGCGATCAGAGGCGGCACTGGTGACGAGCAAAGCCATCCATCAATGAATGATCTTTCTGCAGTCCGATGCCGGAAACAGCACTGTGAATTCCGTTCTGCTGAATCGTCTGCCGGAGCGTCTCATTGTTGACACGGGGCAACGGCTCCGGAATGATACGAGAAACGCACGCGTTGCGGGAACAGACGGCGACACGATCCGTGCTGTCTGTTGAGAGGATGTCAGGAACAGGGGCCGAGATGACGCAGGTGTCCTGGAGCGTGCCTGAAGGTCTGTCGATTTCTATTTGACCAGAGTTCCTACTGATTGTTCGTGATGGAGTAAGTGACACTGATGGGAAGCGGGACGGCAGAGCCGAATGTCGCGGGGCGCGGAAAGCGTCGTGCTGACGCCCGAGTCCCTCAGATTTCCGTGACGAAATATGAGGTTGTGTCGTCGGCATTGACTGCCCTGGCATTGATGTTCGGAATTGCTGTCGTCACCCTGATCGCGATCTGGCTGGCCAACAGACTTCCGACAAAAGTGCTGCTTGAACCGGTGATGACTGCGGGTGACGGGGGATGGGAAGACGGGTCTCCCGACGCTTCGCTCAACGTTGAGTCGCCGGAAGACCCATCAGCGGACCCATCTCTGGCTGACGATGCCTCGGAATCGCAGTTAATGGAGATCACGGATCCTGTGACGGAACTCACCGAGAGATCAGCTGAGATTGTGGAAGCAACGTCATTCAGTGAACCGGACAGTGCGGGAACTCCGGGGAGTGCGATTGGCACCGGAGGGCGGCCACTGGGAAGCGGTGGTCCGGGGCGGGGAGGAGCCAAGCGAGAACAGCGATGGATCTTCGAGTATGACGACAAACGCGACCTTCAGGCATACGCGAAGCAGCTTGATTTTTTCGGAATTGAACTGGGATTAGTCCTGCCGAACGAAGGGCGACTGATTTATCTTTCGGGAGTCAGTACGGATAGTCCGAAGGTCCGGGAGATTCGTACCGGGGAGAGTGAGAAACGTCTCTTTACAAGTCTGATGGAAGGCGATCGTGAGGCCGATGTGCAGCTCCTTCGAAATGCTGGTCTCAATCCGGATGCTGGTCGAATTCTTCAGTTTTTCCCGCCGGAGCTTGAAAGTCGTCTGTTCGCGATGGAGCTGGCTCATCTGGGGCTGAGTGAATCTCAGATCCGGAGGACATATTTTCGAGTTCGTGAAACGGCGTCGGGCCCTGAATTTTATGTGCGATATCAGAAACCAAAATGATGTTCCTGAGGTCGATCGATCAGCTGGATGGACCTGAGTTGTCAGGTTGTCCCTGTATGCTGATCAGTTTCCGATGACGGAAGCAGAGCGTATCGTCGAAGCGGGAAGAAGAAGCGGGAAAAATCAGATGAGCCAGGTTGAATTTGATTGTCCGATGTTGCTGGCGCAGATGGATGTCACAACGATCCTGACGTTCTCAGAGAATGCAATCTGGGCCGGGATCGCAGGCGCCGCGATTTATGGTCTCTATTGTGTCATCCTGCTGATGCGAAGAGTGAAGCAGAAGGGGTTTCCCAGCATCGCTGCGGAACAGGCATTTCTGCGGGATGTCAGCGAACGCCTCGGGAGTGGTGATTTTGACGGAGTGATCCAGCTCTGTGATACGCCGGAACTCTGGGCGCGAGCGGTTCCGCAGCTGGCGATGGTCGGTGTTCAGAGCAGAGATCTTCCGATCAAGAAGATTCGGCAGTTGCTCGGTCAGCGTTTTGAACGCGATATCCTGGCAGGTCTTGAGAACATTTCGGCGTGGGTGGCCACCATGATCAAGATCGCTCCAATGCTGGGGTTGCTCGGAACGGTTGTTGGTATGATTAACGCATTCAAAAAGATTGCCGGGGCCAGTGAATCGGGAGTGGATCCCAGTGCCCTGGCCGGCGACATCAGCTTTGCTCTCTGGACGACAGCAGCTGGTATCTCAATTGCCGTACCGCTTCTGGTTCTGGGGGCGTCTGTCGGCGTGAAGATGGGGCGGCTTCAGGAATCTGTGAAAGAGAGCCTGTCTGCGATTCTTGATGACCTTGACGCTGCAAAGTCCCGATCGAAGCGATAGAACGGAATATTGACAGCGGTGGTCTGACCAGAGTTCTGTCCGGATTTCAGAAGTCGCCGGTTTCGTGGAGGTGTCTGTGTTCGACGACGACGATGATGACGGATTTGGCCAACGAAAGAAGGCCTCCATTGCCGACGCCGATCTGGACATTACCCCGATGATCGATGTGACATTTCTCCTGCTGATCTTCTTCATGGTCACTTCGACCATGCAGGGAACGCCTGATCGTGACATACCGACTGCAAAATCCGGAACTGCGAAAAGTCCTGCCGGAATGGTGGAGCTTGTGATCCTGGCCCCGGCGACAGCCGGGGGTAATCCATCACTGGAGGTTGACGGCCGTCCGGCATCCCTCGAAGAATTTCGAAGTCAGTTGCTTCAGAAGTCGGGTGACGGTGAACTTGAAGTAATGATTCTGGCAGAACGGCAGGTTCCCAATGGATTTGTCGGTGAGGTGGAAACAATTCTGGCTGAGATTCGAAATCTGAAGTATCACTTCGGCGTACAGGAGAAACGCTGAATGCCGCAGAACTGTCGATTTCTCGATCTGGAAGCGGCGAACGGCAAGCCTGTCGGCCAGGGGTTCCACTTCGATCGAAGGATGATTCGGGAACCTGGCCTGAGATCGGAGGCAGGGCTTCGATGAGTAACCTGACTGATCGCACGCTGGGGGAATTTCGCCTGCTGAGACATCTCGGCAGTGGCGGCATGGCAGACGTGTACCTCGCGGAGCAGACATCACTGCAGCGCTATGTTGCCGTCAAAGTCATGAAGCCCGCGTTGATGGCGCAGTCCGGTGAAGTGATGGTGGCGCGTTTCCGGCAGGAAGCGATGATGGCTGCCGGACTGAACCACCCCAACATTGTTCAGGTTTATACAATCGGAAAAGAGGGTGATCTCCACTACATCGCTCAGGAGTTTGTCGAGGGCAAAGATCTGGCGTCCATTCTGCAGTCTCGTGGCAAGCCGGATCTGGCGTCGTCTCTGCACGTGATGAAACAGGTGGCGGCGGCATTGAAGGCTGCGGGAGATGCGGGAATCGTTCACCGGGACATCAAACCGGAGAACATACTCATCACGAAAAAAGGGGAAGTCAAAGTCGCCGACTTTGGCCTCGCACAACTGCATGATCGTGAAGAGAAAGGCAACCTCACGCGGGAAGGAACAACGCTCGGCACTCCGCTCTATATGAGCCCGGAGCAGATCAACGGAAAAGAACTTGATCCGCGATCGGATATCTATTCATTCGGAGTGACCTGTTATCAGTTGCTTGCCGGTGAGACGCCGTTTGTGGGCAGGACGGTGATGTCCATTGCGATGCAGCATCTCAGCGCTCCACCACCGCCACTGAAAGAGAAGAATCCCTCCGTTCCGGACATCCTCTGTCGGATGATTCACCGGATGATGGCGAAGCGTCGCAACCTTCGGTACCAGTCGGCAGATGAGATACTGGACGATCTGAAAAAGCTGATCACGGCCCATAAACAGGGACGTTCGCTCGATCTTGTTCGCCTGCCGCGTCTCGATGAGCTTGATCGGATTGCTGACAGCGAGAAAGCTCGCGGAACCACCGATCAAAAGAAGGGTCAGCCGGGAGTTGAGAATCGAGTTGGCAGCGGCACGGGAAAAGTTCCGACGGTACGGACCGGTGCGAAGGGGGAGCGGTCCGCTTCAGGGGCTCACGCAGTCCATCGTGGCGGGGCAGTTTCAGAGGAGTCTCGCGGTGATACTGCGCGTCAGAAGGCGGTGCGGATTGCCGCAGATGATGACGGCGAAGAAGACGGAACTGTTCGAAAGGTTGTGATTCCGTCTGATGAAATGGATCTCACACCGATGGTGGATGTGACTTTTCTGCTTCTGATATTCTTCATGATTACTGCATCATTTTCGATGCAGAAGGCATTCGACGTACCGCCGGCCAACACAAAAAAGGGAGTTTCGGCAGTGACCATCGAACCTCCGGAAACGGGGGCTGTTCGTGTGGAGGTCGATCAGGACAACGTGATGTTCGTGGAAGGCAAGAAGGCTGGAACATATGAAGAGGTCCTCGAGCTGCTGAAGGCTGAGAAGACATCATCAGGTGGGATCACGGATCTTGAGCTTGTTATGGATCCGGATTCCTTGCATGAGATGCGCGTTATCGTGATCGATGCCGCGACACAGGCGGGTTTTCAGCGGGTTTCCAACAGGATTCAGTCTCTCTAGAATGGGGCGGGCAGACTTGTTCAGGCGGTGTTCTGAATGGCAGATTGAGCAAATGACTGGACAGCATTCGCGTTGAGACGCCGAGTTGTTCTGAATACGAATCCGTAACAGATTGAATCTGAACGATGAGTGCATCGGAAAATGAAGACGAACTGATGGAGATCACCGACGATTCGTCGGGATATCCGGATGCTGCTGCGGAAGAGGAGCTGCGGAAAGGTCGCCGTCAGTTGTCTCGCGGTGCCCTTGCCGGTCTTGGTGATCGCATCACCGGAGGTCCTTCGAGACCCGGAGAGCAGGAAGTGATTCGCTCTCCGATGATCCTTGGGCTTGGCGGAACAGCCCTTGGTCTGGCTCTGCTGGCAGGTCTGTTTTACTACATCATCAATCGTGAGGGCGAAAGTCGGAGACTGCAGGAGGCAATGACGGCGCTCGAGCAGAAAAAGTACGCAGAAGCAGAACTTTTGTTCGATCGCTTCCTTGAAACGTATCCGAAAACGGAGTTCTCAGATACGGCAAGACTGAGCCGGTACAAGTCGGTCATTGAAAAGCACATCATGACGACGACTCCGGATGTCAGTTCCGGATTGAAAGAGCTTGAAGCGTTGGTTCGATCCGGAAAAGACCTGAAAGGATTCGAAGCCGAACGCGAGAAGATCAGGTTCTATGCCGACCGCCTGACATTTGCCGGTGCTCGCGTTGCGGAGATCAGTCAGCAGCAGGAACCGCTTGATGTCAGTCTGCGTGCGATGGAGATTCTTCAAAGGTTTGCTCCCGAAAGTGGTGTTCCTGCTGACCGACTTGAACTGCTGCAGCGGCATCAGCGGATTGCGGAAGCTTCGATTCTGAAACGCACTGCGTTTGAATCCGCGGTGACGGGAATTCGAGAGCAGCTGAGTGCGGGACAGACGATTCAGGCACTCGAGGCGCGAACTCAGCTGCTGACGCGTTATCCTGTTCTTGCAGACGATGCAGACGTTGCGAAACTGCTTGAAGAGGTATTGAATGCGGAGAAGCAGAGAATTCAGCCGACAGACGTCGATTCCGTAACGGCGACCGATGCCGCAACGGCGAATGAATCCGGAGATGTCTCGGCCGCGTCGCTTTCACTGACACTTCGCACGCAGGCGACAACGGATCAGGGTCCATCCGGGCGACTCGTATTCGCTGCTGCGGATAACATCGACAGCGTCACCGGAATCGATGCCGGGAACGGAAGTCCGGTCTGGCGTCGAGTGATCGGTGGAGGCGCGGCATTTGCCCCGATGGAAGTCAATGGTGCAAAACCGGCACTGCTCGTTCATTCGACGATTCGCAATGAACTTCAGCTCCTTGACCGAAGTACCGGTCAGGTTCTCTGGGCGAGACCGATGCTGCACCAGCCCTTTGGAGCTCCGCTGATTCATCAGCAGAGAATCTATCTGAGTCTTCAGAACGGCACATTGCTTGAGATCTCGGCTGAAGACGGTCGAGTTGAATCCGGTCTCAATTTTCCGCAGAAAGTTCAGGGGCCTCCCGCCATCAGCAGTGATGGAGACCTGATGGTGATTGCGGGCGATGCGATGGTGGTTTATTCGTTGAAATTCAATCCACTTTCGTGCACAGCGGTGACATTCACGGAACATCCCGCAGGGGCTGTTCAGACATCTTTGCTGGCCGCAGGAAAACTCTTCGTGCTCTGTGACAATCTGGACAGCACGAAGTGTCGTGTCCGAGCGTTCACAGTGGATTCTGCATCCGGTCAGTTGAAACTGCGTGGTCAGGAATCTGTAGATGGTCAGGTGCGTGATCAGTGCCTGCTTCGGGGTGGGGAGCTGTTTGTGCCGTCATCGCCTCAGCGTGTGACCGCCTTTCGAGTGACTGACGACGCAGAGCAATCTGTGCTCACGAGAATCGGAGCGAATCAGCTCGAAGACGGGCGACAGACTCGGATGTTTCTGCATGCCGGATCCGGAGGGCAGCTCTGGCTGGGTGGTCGGTCTTTCCGAAAATTTCAGATTCGGACGAATGGACTGCTTCTTGATGATGGAGTCGCTGCTGAGGGGATTCATCTGCAGCCTATTCAGGCTGTGGACGGTGGGGTGTTTCTGACGAGCCGAGAACCTTCGCTGTCGTCGGTCTTCTTTACTCGCGCCGATCCTGTTGAGATGAAAGGCCTCTGGCGAACCGTTGTGAGCACCAACGTGGTTGCGATCGGTGCCGGGCAGAAAGGTACTGTTGCGGTCAGTGATTTCGGAGAGGTCTTTCAGTTCACTGATGAGCAGCTCTCTGCGGGTGGTTTCGTTACGGATTCTGTGAGTCAGTAT
This sequence comes from Planctomyces sp., assembly GCA_046345315.1. Classification (GTDB taxonomy): domain Bacteria; phylum Planctomycetota; class Planctomycetia; order Planctomycetales; family Planctomycetaceae; genus F1-80-MAGs062. Next base: position 3,097 of record JBKDKA010000115.1, on the reverse strand, counting down.
CGATTGCCTGATAAACTGTCTTCATCCGTCTTCGGGCTTTCGCTGCTTGATGGCCGTTTTGGAGTCTGGTGTGGTGCTCCTGAGCCATCCTTGTGGACGATCATGCCGACAGGTCTGCTGGAGCGAAAATGGAGTCTGACCGGGGCACCGGAAGCTGCTGTGGCAATTGACGCCGGTGTCGTGTTCTGCCTGCCCGGGAAGATTCACCTCACTGCGACCCGTGGTGGTCAGGCAGTCGATGACTATCAGTTGGCCCAGGACGGCAGCGAGCCGCGCCCATGGAAATCGCTGGCCGCGATCAGTGGGGATCAGGTCGTGGCAGTATCATCCCGCAATGAGCTGATTCGAATTCAATATCGTACGAAACCCCGACCACAGCTCAGCGAAATCAGTATCACAGAGATGCGTCATGAGCTGGACCTTGCACCGGCTGTTGGAAGCGGCGTTATCTGCTTCGCGGCGTCTGATGGACACCTTCTCATTCTGGATGCAGAAACACTTGCTGTCAGAGCAGACACTGATCTGGGAGGTGTTCCAGTCAGGTCGCCGCTGATCTCAGGAAACCGAATCTTCGTCGAGACTGCGGATCATCGGATCCGAGTCTACGCAGTCGATCGCGGGTTTGCCATGTGCGGTGAGTTCGACGCCGGGGAACAAGGTGGTCTGGTTGATGCTCCGATGCTGCTGAGCGACGGTGCATTTGTGGCAGCAAGAGCGGGAGGTCAGGTCTGTCGTATGACTCCTGATGGTGTGCCCGAGGCGGATCTTCTGAAACTTTCCCTTCGTCTTGTACGAGGTCCTGTGAAGTGTGGTCAGTCCGTGATCGTTGTTGCGGCAGACGGTACAATCCATCGTTTATCCGAAGATCTCCTGAAGTGAGCTGAGGCCCGAGGATCCCGTCCGTCTGCTGAAACGTCATTGTTTGACCTGTGCGAAATCGTGAAACTAAGGATTCCGGACTTCAGTTTATTCAAACCAGTCTGAAGACCAGTTTATTCCCAGATGAAAAAGAAGCGACCTGCAGACTTACTGTCGAGAACGCCGAGCTCAGCGCGGTTATGGAGCCGTATGCAGCGACCTCGACGGCTCAGTCTGTCTGTGACGGTCATCGTCGCTGTTCTCTGTTTGTCGCTGGCATCTTCATTCGGTCAGCAGTCAAAGCCGGGACGCAATCAGAAACGCACTCAGAAATCTCCGCCGTCTCAGAAGGAACCGGCTGCTCCTCAGGAACAGGACACTGGAGAAGACGATACGTCCGAGCGTGAAGATCCTGAAAAACTGAGCAAAATGCGTGAGGAGCTTCCGAAGCTGGGTGATCTGGTGGTTCCAGAGGCGGAAGTGCTTCTCCGGGCTGACTCTGAAGATCGGGAGTTTGACTGGATTGTTCTGCAGGCTGATCAGACAGTGATCGTGAGTAATCCGGTATTTCCACGACCGGAGACGCTCAGAAAGCTGGACGAAGAGCGTCGTGAACTGGAAGCACAAAAGCCTGTCTCTCAGGAAGAAATTGCGATACGCCGGGAGAGAATCGAGGAGACGTCTCGTCTGACGTTGTCGCTTCACGGGGAATCCCTGAAAGAATATCGATTACCAGTGACCGTGATTGGTGAAGTAATTCTGTTCGAAGAGCTCGCTCTGCGTCGAGTGGATCTGCTTCTTGAACAGGGAGACCTCCGAAACGCGTGGGAACTTCTGGCCTGTGTGGAAAGAGAGTTACCCGGGTGGGCCAATACCGCGCCAAGAATGCAGCGCTACCTGATGCTCGAAGCCAGGGCTATGAACAGCCGCGAGGAAGAAAACTCTGCACTCGCGGTGCTGGATGAACTGCATCGTCTGAATCCGTCATACGAAGGACTGGCCACCGAGTATCTCCGCGGGACTGAGAAAATGTTTCGTTCTGCCATGAACGACCGGGAGTACGGAAAAACACGATACGTGCTCGAACGTGTCGAAAAGAAGTTTCCGAATGAAAAGGCGGTGACTGGATGGAAGGCGGAGCTGCTTCAGGTGTCCGGTGGAATTGTTCAGAAAGCAGCTCAGCAGCTGGCAGCCGGAAAGGCTTCCGAAGCAGCGGTTTTGGCGTATGAAGCAGAGCGGATCTGGCCAGTCACTGGCAAAGAACGCACAACGTTGAACCAGATTCTGCAGCGGCACCAGATTCTCAGAGTCGCAGTGTCTGACTTCAGTGGTGATACCAATTTTCCGGCGGAATGTGAATGTGATCTGCGCCACAGACAATTGACAGAAGTGCCGCTGTTTGAAGCTGTTTCCGCTGAGGAGATGACCTACTATCGTTCGAGCTTTTTTGAAAAATGGGAACCTTATGATCTGGGGCGCGAAATCAACCTGACGTTGCGAGAGTCTGTTCCACTCTGGCAGTCCCAGCCGTTGCTGACGGCGAATCAGGTTGCTGATGAGCTTGCGCGACAGCTTAATGAAACGGATCCTGATTATAATCCGACACTTGCCTCGTTCATTGATGCATTCGATGTTCGGTCTTCATCTGAGCTGCGAATTCGTTTTCGACGTGTACCGATGAACGTTGAGTCGTTGTTTCGCTTCCCGGTGACAGCTCCGCCAGCTCGGACTCACGAAGACCAGAATCATTCAGTGGTCAGGGGAGAGGATCCGTCGAAGGTTAAGCCGGATTCAACTACACAGAATGAATCCCGTAACGAGATCGTGACAGATCGTTTTTTCCTTGATGAAAAGACATCAACGAGCCGTCGCTACCGTCGTGCGTTTCCGGAGCCGGACGGGAAGAGTCTGTCTCTGTATCATGTGGCGGAAGTACTGGAGCAGCGATATTCTGACCGGGAGCGTGTTGTACAGGCTCTGCTGAAGGGAGAAGTGGATTTTGTTCCGTCCGTTCAGCCCATGGAAGTGGATGTTCTTCGCGATGCGTCGGATGTGACCGTTCTTCAGACAGCCCTTCCGTGGACGCATGTGATCATTATCAATCCGGACTCAGAAATACTTCAGCAGAGTTCGCTGCGGAGATCGCTGTCATCTGCCATTGATCGAGAAGCCATCCTGAAGGCAGTGGTGCTCAGGGATGAGAAGCTCAGATTCGGGCGTGCGTCCGGTGCAGCATGGG
>JBKDKA010000114.1:0-5480 GCA_046345315.1 Planctomyces sp. | reverse complement strand
GTTTATTTCCCGCTTACTCGTTTTCCAACCACGGCCCCGGCAGAAACCACCTCTCCGGCTTCGATCACGGCGCCTTGCAGGATGATTGCTTTTGCAGCGATCCAGGCTCCATGTTTCACAAGAATGGGAGCAACCTTGAGCTCAAAAGTCGGCGAGCGATGATCATGACTGCCGGTACAAAGATAAGCTCCCTGTGAGATGCACACATCGCTTTCAAGCGTCACATTGGCAAGGTTATCGATCCAGACTTCCTGCCCGATCCAGCAGTGGTCACCGACTGTGAGTCGCCATGGAAACTTGATCCGAACATTCGGCTTGATCACCACGCCCGCGCCGATTTTCGCACCAAAGATTCGCAACAAGAATACCTTGGCACGTGAGATCGGAAAGAGTCCATTTTCCATGCAAAGCAAACTGAAATAGTACCAAATGAGCAGAACCAGCGTTTTCCGCCCCGGACTGTAGTCAGAGTTTTTGTAATGACGCAATTCTCTGAAGGCCTTATGCATTCGCAATTCATTTCCCAGCAAAGAAAGCGTTACCGCCGCTCGTCTTGCATCGAGAACAGATCTTCTCAGCGGGAAGAATGAAGCATCATCTGCCACTCGACTTGATGTGGTAGCGGGCGACTACCCACAAATCTGGGAGCAGCTAACCGAAAGTACAGAACATCAACTCAGAACTACACAACTCGGTGCCGGTCCACCCCCGAGAAGCCACTCATACACTAACTTCATTTCGGCCGCAACTGCTGGCCAAGTGAATCGATTATGAACCAGGTCTCTGCCTTGAGATCCCATGTGCAGCAGCTCTTCATCGGACATTAAGAAAAGTTGTTCCATACCGTTCGCGATCTCCGTAGAGGTCAATCCAAGTCGAATTGCAGCGCCACAGTCGAACCCTTCAGGGATATTGCACTCGGGGGTCATCAGCACAGGAAGTGCATAAGACCACGCCTCCAGCACCGCCATAGGCAAACCTTCGCTTAGGCTTGGCAAAATGAATGCATCGACAGTGCGCAAAAGGAGATCTTTGTTCTGTCCAAACGCTGGCCCTGCAAAAACGACCTGTGGTTCAGTTCCAGAGGGTGAATCCCGCATGGCAACGGTGTCTGCGACTGTCACATCCCTGAATGTTATCCCAAGCTCCGCACAGGCCGACTTTATCTGCGACTCATGCTGGCCCTGATCCCAACCAGCAATCACGAATTGCCATGTGGAAGCGGACGAATTCAGAAGGCCCCTTTTGCTCATTAACGCCCACGCTCTGATTGCCTGCATAAGTCCCTTTTTGGGGTGCAGCCGCCCAAGGAACAAGAGTTGCTTCAGGCCAACACACCTTTTCTCCGACAGGTCTAAGTGTTCAGGGAGATCCACGCCATTGGGAATAACACACACTGGATTTCTAAGCCCGAAATTCCTGATATCTGCCAGCTCTTTAGTTGTATTTGCCTGAAGGCATGCAGCCGAATTGAGTGAAGCGCGTTCGTAAAGAACGCCGGCAAGTTGCTTTTTCCAGCGTGAGTTGGCGAGTGCCCATCGGTCCAGCATTCCGTTTGGTGTGACGAGAAACGGGCGGCGGGTGTGAACAGTCCATTGGTGAGACAATAGACTTGGGTACATCCAAAGAGCATGCAGATGCAGAAGGTCAAAGTCTCCCCGCCAGACGCGTGCCTTCAGAGATGGAGAAAATCCAAACGCACCGGGACCAACGACTTTGAAGACTTCTGCTGAACAATGTAGCCAGCGGGGACGATCGAGTGCCCAACCGGAATCGGCGAGCCCGACCGCTTCTATATCCAATCCCAGGCTCGAAAGAGATTGCGAAAGAGCGCAAACAATTTCAAAAATGCCTCCACCCATTCGGCTGAGGGATGGCGCGAGGTAGCAAATCTTCATGCAGCAGACTTAAGTCGTCGTGAGAGAATTGTGATCAGGCCGCCCCAACGTTTGCCCCACCCACTAAACGAAGATTGGTATGTCATTCAGTTACTTCAGCCTGACGACCGATACCGCTCGCATTGACACACGCCATCAATCCATCAGCAAATCGATCCGGTCCGAATTTGTCCACAATGAGCGTTCGACTGTTCTGCCCCATGAAGGCTCTCAGTGAATCATTCTCCGAAAGGCGAATCATGGCGGCGGTCAACTGTTGATGCGATTCGGGATCGAAAGAGATGCCTGTTTCGTGCTCCACCATCAGTTCTGGGTAGCAACCGCAACGCTGCGACAAGACGACTGGAAGGCCAGCGGCCATCGCTTCATTTACAACCAATCCCCACTGCTCGCTTAACGCAGGGTGAATGAAGACGTTCGCGAATGAATACCAGTGTGAGATCTGGCTGTAGGTTTGGAAGCCAGGAAAATGAATCCTGTTCTGCAAGTCCAGGCGACTTACCAATTGAACAAGTTCATCCTTTTGAGGTCCATCACCCAAAAGAACGAGGTCCCACGCATCCGCGACTTCAGATCCTTTTAGAAATTCGCTAAAAGCGATGACCAAAGCGGCAAGATTCTTTCGCGGAATGAACCGGTTGACGGCAAGGAAATATCTTCGTTCCCGCACGCATGTCGGAATATCGAGAGGATTCTGACGGTTACGAATCGCGTCTACCGAATCAATGAAATAGCCGTTGTCAACAATGTCGTAGCCATAGAAGATCCGTTCCTCCATCATTCCGAGGCGTCTCAAGTAGGCTCGATGCTTCGATCCGCCGACGATCGCAGAATGGAAATGACGAACGGAGAAAAGGCGTTTTGCGAGTTCTTTCCACCAGACGCGGGGTGAATCATCCTCTTTTGATTCACTCATCAATATCGCGATTCGGCCTCTCTTCCGTACCCAGGCAAGAGCCGCCCGCGCGAAGTCAAAACCCCAGCCTGGAATTGCAACAGCATCTGGGTCGACTGAGTCGAGCGCATCGAGTAGGGGCGACGAGTCTCCGAGTGAAAAATCACTGCCAACATGACGACTTTTCAGAGTGATCACATAGTTGCTGAGCGAGATGTCACCCCAAGGATGTTCGGTCGTGTTTCCAGCGACTTGAATCGCGGACAAACTCCAGCCACGGCCTTCGCAAGCTCTTCGAGTCGCCTCAAGCCTTGCTACGTGATAACCGCCGATGTTAAAAAAAATGATGCAGATCTTCATAAGCTCAGGGTGAACTACCTTCCGGTCGTCCAAATCATATGGTCACGACGAATAGATCGTGGCAGTGCTGATGCACCGATTCTACGTCAACGTAAAAAATTCAGAGGCATCCGGATCTCGTCGTTGGAGCACCGGATGATGTCTGTAGAGAAATGGTAACCGTTCACATCAAGCTCATTGTGCGGGGAGCAATTTGGGGGCTGGTTTGTTGGTGAACGCGGCGTGGATGGATTCGCGGATGAACTCCAGCCGGGAGCGGTTGAGTCGGCGACACGATTCCATCACAGACAGAATCACAGAGAGATTCTTACTGCCGGTGTTCTTTTCCGTACCGAAGCTGAGCTTTCGGAAGATGACTGCTTTCCGCAGAGCCTGCTCCGCCGCGTTATTCGTGGGCGAGACACCTTCGTGATGCACAGACACGAACAGGCTGAAACACTCGTTGCACAGACGCCGGCACGTTTCTGCGGTTTTCGATTCATCGCACAGCGATCCTCTGTGCAGTGCATCCAGAATCCTGCTGCGAAGATTTTGATAATGAGACTATCGAATGTACAACGCTGAATCTGCTGCGACTGCAGGCGATTCCAGTGATGAATCAGTTCGTGACCACATTGTTTCAATACAACGCCGACCTCACCCGAAGAGCCACCACGATCGATCATCGCCTGAAAATCTCTGATCAGATGAGCCCAGCAGAACTGGTGGCAATGATCCACCAGATGACTATAAACCGAATAGCGATCGCTGACGACGATGCCTCTGAACTTTTCACCGAGCAGATCGGTGGCCATGGCTCGCGACCGGGAAGATCTCACGGAGAACACCGTACCGAGCCCGCCAACAACCGTCCACAACCAGGCTTTGAGGCCGTTCTCTCGCCAGCCGGTTTCAACGATGTTCACTGCAGCCGAGTTTCGGATAACCGCCACGATTTCATCACACCCCGCCTGCATTGCTTTACGTCCGGTACTCTGCAGACGGCTGATCTGACCATCGGAGATTTCCACGTCAAACAGATCTTTCAGCAACGTGGCGATCATCCTCTGGCTGAGTGTTCCGAAACTGCTGAGCAGAGTGACTGTTGCCGCAACGTTCGGACCAAAGCTGCCTCGAGGAACCATCTGAGGCATTTGTCCTCGGCAGCGACAGCTGCACTCCAGGCATTCCAGAGCATGAATCTGGTATTCTGTCACGATCGGCCTGACAGCAGGAATCTCGGTGACCTGATGCCGAACCGGATTTGGATCATCACCGCTCAGCTTCGTGCCACAGTCGCTGCAGACCGAGGGAAGATAAGATTCGACTCGGTCGCAGTCTTTCGTGGGAATGAGCGGACGTACTCGTTTTGTATGGCCATGCTGACCACCGCGTTTCTTCCCGGATCTCCCCTTCTTGGGTTTCACCGGCTGCTGACCAGGCCCATCGCTCGAAGGCGGCATCGACGAATTATCGGAATTCATGCCCAGTCGGCGTTCCAGATCTTCGATCCGCTTCATCAACATCACGAAACAACTCCGAATCGCAGGCCCACTCTGGTCCCACGCATCCTGCGGAATACCATCTGGTTTGATCAGCGGAGCTTCGCTCATGAGCGAAGATTGATCAATTCTCCCATCTCAGGAAAGATCGTTATGTGAACGGTTACGAAGAATGACCGGCACCAAGAATTCTCGTCTCCGAAAAGCCGCTACTGTCTCGTACGGCTGCCCCTGACAGAAGTGCCTCCGCTCCGCAGACTTTGCCGCGGAAAAGTGTTCTCGTAATATCTCATTGCCAGATAGCCGAAAATCGCAGGCCAGACTGTAAACATGGTCAGATCGCGACCAAGATTAGGAATAAGGGCCATCAGGAAGATAATAAGGCACGATCTCAGGAATGGATCGCCGGTTCTGGGCAACCGACACATTAATGACACCAAACCGCACATGAGTAAGGCTGGGGCCAAGGGCCCGAGCCACCGACCAAAGTTCTGTACGCCCTGACCAATGAGTCCTTGAGATATCGTCGCGGCAACCTGTCCGCGATGGTAGCCCACTCGCAGGACGGCGAATTTTTCGCCTGGGAAGGGCTTTCCCGGCCAGAGTGGTCGGGGAATGAAGTTAGCCGCTTGCGCGAAGTATTCATGGCCCCATTCAGGAGTCAGCAGGCCCTGATCCTGATATCGATTAATATACAACATTTCCTCCGGCATGTTGAGCCCGAGGTGTTTCGCGTCTTCGATGGCGTTTTCGAACGATCCACGCTCAATTGCATACAGGATTCCCCGGTCTCTGTGAGTGATGACAATGAGGAAGATCGTATTGATGAGCAGGAAACAGCCGATG
>JBKDKA010000113.1:0-24374 GCA_046345315.1 Planctomyces sp. | reverse complement strand
CAGTTCGAAGACCCCGATCCCGACACCCGCCACAACGGACGACGTTTCCACTTCGTTGATCGGATTCAGAATCGTCGGATCCATCAGATCGCGTTCGAGTCCGCTCACCGTGAAAGTCTGATCCGAAAGCGAGAAGTTCAGATCGCGAACTTCCATCAGCGTGTCGCTGCCGGACGCGTCACGGAATTCATCAATGCCAGCGCCCCCGGTCACCGTATCGTCGCCTGCTCCTGAATCGAGAAGGTCAGCGCGGCTGGTACCAACCAAGAGGTCGTTGCCCTGACCGCCTTTCAGCTGCAGCTGGTCAACGGCGTGTGCGGAGAGAATGTCCGTCAGCACCACTCGATACTGAGGATCGGTGGCAGGAGTCGGCAGGAAGCCGGCGACCAGGCGGTCATCACCGTCAGCACCGTCGACAGCCAGCTGATCGTTCTGGATGCTTTCTGCAAGATTCGTCAGATCGATGCCGCGAAGTGTAATCGACACTCGACGTCCCGTGATGATGTTTCCATCACCGTCAATCCGGCGATGATTGACCTGAACGGTTTCAATCTTTGTTTCTGTGATGGTATTTCCCTGAGCGTCCTTCGCACCTGTATCGAGAACTTCATGACCAATCAGGAAGTAATCTCGAAGTGTCGAGCCAGTGATCGAGACGGAATCGCGATCATGGTCGGTCACAATCGAAGGATCGCTGAAGAAGTCGGTTTCTCCGGTCTTCTCCAGAATGCCGTCACCGTTGGTGTCTGCCCAGATCGGTTTTTCCACCATCCGCGGTCCCTCTTTTTCGAGGGTCATCACGGGCGACAGATACACGTCGCTCGATGAGGCCGTCTGAGTCGTACCGAAGACGGTCACCTGAAGCGTTCCACTGACGTCGTTCGTCAATGGCAGCCAGACTCCGGCGTCATTACGCTGTTCGATGAGCCGCTGCGTTTCGATCGGATTGTTGGCCAGAACGCCGAAGTCACCGTAGTCCGCAGTGACGATGAGCGGATTCGTCGGATCGTAGCCTTCGATCGTGATCTGGTATCCGATGGTGGAAAGCTGTGATGCATCGATCAGGACTCGACTGCCGGGGTTCAGGTCGTCGAGCAATGTCTGCAGTGCGGTCAGTGCTGCCGGATCACCGATCGTATAATCTGACGGCCGGAACACAGCGAGTGTGCCGTCGAACAGGAAGTTGACCGTATCGAGCGTCGGCTGGAAGCTGAACTGACCCAGATACTGAGTTGACTGTGCTGCGGCAACGGCAAGATTGCCGCTCATGAACTGCAGCGCCAGTGGTGACCCGGCGGTATTGAGCGTGACGTTGAAGTTGCCGGAGGAATAAGTTACCTCGGCCGCTTCCAGCCCGACAAGTGTTCTCAGACGGGTCCGAAGGAGCGTTGACTGAGCGCCAGTGTCGCTGGCATCGATGTCGCTGTCGCGCAGTGTCACCAGCCGTCCATCATATCGGAACGCACTTCCGCTCACGATCTGACGTCCCGGAATGGCCTGCACTTCGAGGCTGCCATTGTTCAGGCCGTCTTCAAATCCGTTGGCACTGAGAATCTGAAGTTCTGTTGCGGCGAAATCGCCCGCAGGAGCTGCGGTGGCAAAGTGAATGAAGAAGTGCGTGTTGTTCCACGTGACGGTTGCGCCGGCCAGCGATGTGAGCGTCCGCAGTCGTGTCTGCAGCAGTGATGCCTGCTGTGATTTGTTGCTGCCATTAATGTCAGCCGCTGAGAGAGTGATAGACTGACTATCCGCAAAGAACTGTGTTCCGGCGGCAACATCTGCAGCGGCCACCTGAACGGATGGAGTGACGAGGATATCCGGTGTCACGTCACCGACGGCTCCAAAGTCGTACTCCGCTGTGATCGGCGTTGCACTGTTGTAACCGGAGAGCTCAATCTGCCACGGATTCTCAGCCGTGCCATCGCCCTCAACGGTCACCGTTCCGTTGTTCAGAGTTACCATGGCGGCGTTCAGTGCGGCTTCAACGTCCGCAGCGGCGCCTCGGAGCGATACCGTCTGGCTGGAGTTTCCTTTCCGCAGAACCACACCATTGAGTGAAACCGGAAGCGTGATGTTCGCCGTGGTGATGCTCGACGGAAGGGCCGTCTGAGTTCCGGAACTGTTGTTGCTTGTGTAGAGAATTGCTGACGGATCCGCAGCCGAAATCACATAGCGACCAGTGCCTGCGGTGTCTCCTTCGATGTAAAACACGGAGGCCAGGTTCAGCAGGCTGATCGTTCGCAGACGAGCCTGAATCATTCCTGCCTGAACTTCCTGCAGTGTGGCCGTCGGATTTCCGTCGTCGTCCAACGGAATGTTCGCATTGACGGCGATGTTGCTCACCGTCAGCGTCACCGAACTTCCCGGGATGGCGAGGATCGTTCCGGAGACAACTGCCGCTTCCGGTACGCTCTGCAGGACCAGGCCCAGACCCGGATCCGGAACAGCGTTGATGACAGCCGCCGATGGTTCCTGATACGTGACCTGCTGTAGTGACGGGAATGTGACGTTGTAATAGCCGCCGCTATAACTGACAGTGACGTTGGCGAACTTCGGCCCGACACTTCGTAGTTTCGCCTGAAGCAGCGAAGCCTGTGTTGAGGAAAACCCGCTGATGTCATCGTTCGTCAGAGTGACGGTTGTATTGCCATCGGTGAACTGCGAATTGAAGGCCACAGCGGCGGCGGGAATTCGCTGAGTCTGAAGTGTTTGAGTCGATGACAGTGAGAACGCTCGCTTCATCGCCTGAACCGAAACGACACTTTCGAGAATCAGGAAGTTTCCGAAGGCATCGCGATCTGCATCGCGAATCACAATATTCCATGGCGAAACGGTCGTGATCTCTTCCGGAGCTGCCTCAACCAGCCCGTTCGCATCGCCATACTGCAGCGGAGCCACATCAGACGACTCGAATTCCACCTGATACTCATCGGTGTCCGCGAGATACGACACATTCACGTGCGCCAGATCGCCGTTCTTGGCGCGAAGAGCGGCCTGCAGCAACGTGGCCTGTGTGGTGGTGTCTGACGAAATCTCGGTGTTGGTGAGTGTCACGGACAGATCGCCGAGACGAACGATGGCATCCTGCGTGATCGCTGGTGCCGGGACGCGCTGTCGGATCAGATTTGTCGTCACCGTGGTCGTACCGGCTCCGGAAACCGAAACATCGACGATCGTATCCAGTGATTCCAGAGCGGCTTCGACATCGGCAGCTGACATGCCGCTGAGCAGGTCCACGGAGTCCCCGCCGTAACGCACGCTCACATAGTTCTGCCAGGTTGTCAGAATCAGTGACTGCGTCGCCATTTCGGCAGAACGCTCGCTTCGACGGTACGATCGCACCGTTCCTGCGGCAGTGAGGCCGGTGGTCGTCTGGATCTTCTCCGGTGTTGCACCAGTCTGTGTCCAGGTCGTTGTTCCGAAGTTCTGGAACGCGCCGTCGCTTCCAACCGGAGCATCGACAACCGTGATGATCCACGGATTCAATGCGGTTCCCTGACCGGTGATCTCGACGCGTGTCACAGCGCCCGATGATTCCAGTGCTGCCTTCAGTTCAGCGGCGGTCACGCTGGAGTTGTTCAGGTCGATTCCGGTGTTGCCGTAGAACACCGTGAACGCAGAATTCTCCGAACGCACCAGCTGCTGAACTCGACCTGCGGCCAGCGAAGGAGTCAGCGACACAACAGCCGGAGTCGTGACCGACTGCTCCACGGTGAACGTCATCAGACGGTATTCCTGACCCAGTCGGAGTGCCGTGAAGCTGATCGTCCAGTTTCCGGGAGTTCCCGTCACGGCGACAGACGAGCCGCCGGTGTCGCCACGGAGCTGATCGGAAAGCAGCGCCCCGATATCCGACAGGCTCATCGACGTGGTCAAAGCGATCTTCGTGCTGCCGTAGGTGAGCACACCGCGAGTGGCTCCATCGAATCGAATGACCTGACGGCTGTTGAATTCGGTCAGTGCATCCGCGACCAGGTCCGTCGAGAGAACATTCACACCCTGGTATGACAGTGTATAGAACGCTCCGGCGCCGTCGGTGGCTGCATCCAGCAGTGAGATTGCCCACTGACCGTTCTCGTCAGGAACGGCGACCACAGCTGCGGAAGTGATTCCCGTGAGTGCTTCCAGAGCGGTCTCGAGATCGGCGGAGATTCTCTCGATGTCGTCAGTCGTCGGATTGTTGTCAGCGACCAGATCGATGACCGACGTCGTTTCGCCGTTGTAGGAGAGTCGAATCTTCGAGGTGCCTGTTGGAATCGACAGAATCTGACGATCATTGACAGTGCCAGCTGCCGTCGTCGACTGCGACTGTGTTCGCGTCAGTCGCAGAGATGCATCCAGTGAGCCGCCGCCGGTGGTGATTTCCAGCGGGCGGTATTTTCCGTTGTCCTGAACGGCATTCAGGAATTCAATCGACCATGGATCCGCGACGGTGCCTGCACCGAGCACTTCGACTTCTGTCACATCGTTCAGCAGGTGTTCCAGCCTTGCCTTGATCAGCGTCGCTGTATCGGACTCCCTGATCACGATGCCTTCATTGCCATACCACAGCACGGCATCCTGTTGCGGCCCGGTTTCGCCCGGTTTCAGGCTGATGAACTGAACGCGGTTGCCACCGATGAGCCCCGCCGGGGTGGCTCGCTCAATCAGGACCGGCATGTCCGCCGTTGCTGGATCTCCATCCGTCTCGAACATGTACTCGCCGGACGAATCCGACAGACGATAGAACCGGCGGCTGACGCGGGTGTCATCTCGCTGCAGCAACGATCCCACATACGACTGGACATTGTAGTGAGTGGCAAATCGAGCGTACTGTCCGCCGATTCCCGTGGTCGCCTGCAGGATGGTGATGATCCATGGGCTGGCGAGCGTACCGGCGCCGGTCACAGTGACATCACCGACCTGATCGAGCGACTCGATGGCGGCCGTGATTTCCGCGATTGTCATGCCGGAGCGAATCTCGACGGAATTGCCCTTCATGATCTGATTATTGACGATGGTGTCAGCAATCCGGCCGCTGTTGGTCGCCATCGAATCGTAACCGTAGTACAGGTTGACTCGATTCAGGCCGTCCTGCAGCCAGATCCGCTGAACTGATGAACTGGCACCAGGAAGCTCAGACGGAGTGTCGACTGCGGAAAGAGTTGGTGTCCCATCTTCGTTGAAGAGATACACGCCGTTTTCCGCGAGGTCGTAACGGTAGAAGTACTGGCCCTCACGGAGAGTATTGTCGGTGGTGAGAACTCCACCCGGATTTTCATCGGTTGCGCCGTAGTTAGCCGGCAGAACCTGATGATCTCCATTTCCGTCGCGCTGAACATTCCACATCGTGGCCTGATCAGAACCCAGCTGCAGGTCAACATTCTGAATTGTCGTATCGAGCAGGTCATTGACGGAGATATTGTCTGCTCCGGTGCGACCGTCAATTTTCACATTCTCGAACAGGTTCAGCGTCAGGTCATCGCCGTCAATCCGAAGTTTCGCGGCAGTGTCTGCCTGATCGGTTGTCGCCTTGCCGAGAACAAAGACGTTATTTCCGTCGGCTTCCGGACTGATCGTCACCTTCAGAGTGTCTCTGGCACCGGCGCCGCCGGACATATTCAGAACACCGCCCGGTGGTACGTCGGCATAAAACCAGTTGATCGTGTCATCACCGGCGCCCGCATCGACGCTCGTCGAGCCGGTACCGGCATCGATGACGTCGTCGCCTTCTTCGCCAAGAATCGTGTTGACTCCGCCTCGACCATAAATCTGATCAAAGCCACGGCCGCCACGGATCGTGTCATTTCCTTCACCGGCGTCAATGATGTCGCCGTGGAATGAGCGGGTCATAAAGTCCTGAGGACGCAGCAACTTGACTTCGCCATTGCCATTGGCATCCGGTGCATTGTTGATCGGTCGTCCCCGTTTGTCGTAATGCGGAAACGGGCTTCCATCCGGGCGATAGAATTCGGATGTACGAACGGCGTCACCGTCTGAGTAACCGGAACCCTTCGTTGCTGAATACAGAGCGAGATTTCCGCGTTCGAATTCATCACCGCCATCGATCAGGTCGTTTCCACCGTTGCCGACAATGATGTCGAAGCCGTCAAAACTCGTGTTCGTAGCAACGGTGTTGTTCTCCCCGACGAAGTCGTCAACACGCGGTGTGTCGTCGATTCCGCCGAAGATGCGATCCTTGCCGTCGCCGCCGGTAAGCTTGTCGTCTCCGTCTCCGCCTTCCAGAACGACACTGTGATAGTTGTCATAAACGCCATCGATCTTCAGACGGTCTTTCCCGGTGCCGCCGATCAGCAGGTAATCACGATTGGTCACTCCTGTGTCAGGCTTCAGCAGTGAAGAATCAATCTGGACGTAGTCGTCACCGGGCCCGCCGTCGATGCGGATCTTATTGATTCCGGCAACTCCGTTATTCTGAGTCACTCCAGTGGACTTCACGATGTCGTTGCCGCCGCCCAGCGAGAAATCCAG
The DNA here is from genome assembly GCA_046345315.1 of Planctomyces sp. Classification (GTDB taxonomy): domain Bacteria; phylum Planctomycetota; class Planctomycetia; order Planctomycetales; family Planctomycetaceae; genus F1-80-MAGs062. The sequence goes on along the minus strand of JBKDKA010000113.1, from coordinate 17,903 downwards.
TTCCGAGATCACGCCATCGATCGCTTCGAGATCGTAAACGTCGTTGCCGTCTGTCCCGATCACCTTCAGCTTGTTCACCTGACTTGCGAGAAACACCTGAACTCTCAGGTTGTTGCTCACAACTATGACCTTTTCACCCGGGTGAGCGGCACGCAGAGTCGCCAGCTGAGAGCTCAGCGCGACTTCTTCGCCGCGGCTGGTGTACTCAGGATCGAAATACCCCGCCTTCAGGAGTTCTTCGAGCGTGAGCTTGTCATCAGCAGGAAGCGCAACCACCTTGTAGGCGTGCCGTGCAACCTGATTATTGTCATCACGATAAATGGCGCCGTTTTCGTCTCGATATTGCAGAGTCAGAACTCCACTGTCGAGCCGGGCGATTTCTTTAGGAGCTTCGTGGACGCATTCCCAGTCGAATTTCGCGATCACTTCGTCAACAAAGCGTTCGCTGGCTTCGAACAGGGTGATTGTGCTGAATCCCAGATCGATACCGATCCAGAGAAACGCTTCCAGGAATACGGACAGCTCGCCGCTGACATCGAACAGACACTCAACGCCGTGCTCAAGCCGCTTGATGAGCTCACTACCGTAGAGCTTGCCATCGCCGACCGGCAGGTCGTTCTGAATCTGCGTCTCAAAGTCATTGAGGTTGAAGCGAATGTTCGCTTCCAGACCACCTTGAACGCCAGCTTCGATGAGCCCGCCGATACCAAGGCTGGCGAACGCCCCGACTGACAGGCTGATTCCGAGTTCCGGCTTGTCACCGGAGGTATTCTCAAGCCCATGGTCGTCCAGATAGAAGCCGTTCATGATCCGATAGGATTCAGCCGGATCGAAGTCCTTGTCCATCCACTGACGGAGACCGCGCGTATCGAATCCGAAGTCAAAGTTGGTGAACGCGCTGATCTTTCCGAAGAAGCCGGCGTTCAGTCCCGGGAAGATCGGGAAGCTGCGGCGGTATTCGAAGTCGAGCTTAAGATCCGGCAGGTCGTACCAGAAGAGATCCACGTCGCCACGACCCATGATAAAGTCGAGCAGTGACATCGGGTCATCCAGCAGCGGGATGCTGAAGTTCTTCCCGGACTGACGCTTCTTGCCTTTTGTCGCAGCGGATTTCGTGCTCTGTTCGTTATCCAGACCCTTCTGGTCCGGCCCTTTGAGCGCATTGGCGACGTTGGTGCCGGAGGTTCCGTTGAGTTGGCTGGTATCCTTCTGTGCTCCAGCAACGTCGGCATTGCTGAGCTCTGCGTTCTTGTTCTTCAGAGTCGATTCGGTGAGATTGAACGTTCCGAAGTTGATGTCACCGGCGCTGGACAGCGCGTCGATGGTTTCCAGAAACTCGATGGTACTCTTGATGACCTGCAGCACCTTGGTCATCGTGTCGACGGTTTTGGCCGGCAGGCGAAGACGAGCGATATCGATGACGCGAATCGGCGGATTCGCGATACCGCCCATTGGGATTTCCAGAAGCAGCAGATCAACGACCGGCTTCAGCGGCTCGACGATGTCATGAATGCTGCTGAGTGTCTGCCCCAGGAAGCTCTTGAACATGCTGCCGACGTTGAGCGTGACGTTCTCGAGAATGACCTGTGGATTGCCGAAGTTGATGGAAGCGCGTCCGTCGGTCGACAGTACTGCTTCTCCCAGCATCTGGCTGTAGCGAATCGTTGTTTTGACCGAGGGCAGGTATTTGCCGGCGACGGTTTCCACCTGAGCGAAGAAGTCTGCCTGAGCGAAGGCATTGGCGGTGAGCGTGAGACTGACGCCTTCCCGGAGTTCCCATCGCTGGTTATTGTCGGCGTCGCGAATGTCGAGACCGAAGTGGCCGGTCAGCCCGCTTCCACCGTTCGGATTGACGTCCTCAAATTTCATCTTGAGGAAGCCGAGCGTTCCGACAGCTGTGGAACCCGTCGTCAGGCGAGCGGAGACATCGAGGGCGAGTTCTTCACCCTGTTCATTGATCCCGGACGTGTCGACGAAGATGCCCAGTTTCGGGATCGCTGTCCTGCTGAGGTTACCGATTCCGAGCCCGATGCCCATGAGGTAATCAATATGAGCCTGCAGCTTCGCGTCGATGTCGAGACTGACGCCCGGAATGCCGCCGCTGAAGTCGATCGGAAGTTCTCCGTCCACCAGAGTACCGCCGAACTTCAGGTTGAACGTCAGCAGCCCGGTCGGAGTAAAGACGAGTTCGATATCCCGGAAGCTCGTCGGAACTTTGACCTTGAGTTTGCCCGATGAGTCGTACTGGCGAGCTCCGGTTTCGTCGAGATCCGCAACGACGAATCCAAAGAGGGAACCGGTGATGCCGTTGGTGGTAGCTCCGGTGGAATCGTTGAGTGCCTTGAAGCCGTCGAACAGTGCGTGTCGAATCTCATCCAGCACGCTGTCGACAACGCTGTTGTTGCCCTGACTCTGCAGCCACTGTCCGAGACCGTTCTGGTAGACGCCACTGCTTCTGGTTCCGAGAACGCTGGTTCTGAGATTCCGAATTTCGGCTGCGAGACTGTCGAAGGAACTGCCACCGATGATCGGCAGGTTGATCGAATCAATGCCGGCAGCAACCTGATCGATCCCGTCGAAGAATCCTTCGAGTCCGCTCAGCATGTTCCCGGCATTGTCGATGTATGCGAGGAATGCCTGAACAGCATCGAAGCTCATGCTGATGCGGGGGAGTGCGTAATCGTATTCCGTCTGAAGCTGGAACGTTTCATCAACGGAGAACGACGCATGAGCGTGCAAAACGTTGTCCGGAACATCGTTGCCGTCCTTGTCGGCTGTTGTACCGCCCAGAGGCAGCGATTCGAGAGGAAAGAACATCGGCAGGTCGGCTGTTGCGGACCCGTAAAGTTCAGCCTGAAATGCCACGCTGATGGAACCGGGTTCAACCCGTCCATCACCGTCGGGGTCCGCCGCCGGATCACCAAGATTCGCGTAAAAGCCGGCTCGTATGGCGGCGGACCCGTCTCGAATGGTCAGACCGATGGGGGGCAGATCAATCGGTCCGAGAGCCGGAACGTCAATGGAAAGTTTCGCGTCAATGTCATCGGCAACTCCGGAAGCACTCGCTGTGATTCCGGATGCTGCATCCACATAGAAGATCGGTGCAAAGACATTGCTCAGATCAAAACCGAATCCCAGATGCAGATTGACTCCCGCCTGAACAGTAACCGGAGCTGTCAGGCTGACGTCCAGGAACTGTCCGGGATCAAATCCCAGCCACTGCTGAAGATTCAGTTCATCAATATCCAGTTTGAGATCATAAGTGCGGTTGAACAGAGCTTCGAAATCGAGATCGAAATCAAACGCGGAGTTCTCGTACTTCAGTGTGACGAGGTTGACGTTGGCTCCGAGACCGAAGAACGTCCGAAGTTCCGCGTTCAGCTGAGTTTCGAGTTCTGCGATATTGCGGGCTGCATTGCGGACTTTGGAAATCGCATTGCTGAACCCCGCCGCAAAGCTCACAGCGCCGTCGCCCAGCATATCCGCCAGGCTGACTCCCAGCATCGGAATCTTGTCGTACAGGGAACCATCCTGCACACGGAACAGCCCCAGAGTCTGCGAACCGCTCTCGTCCGTCAGAGTGACTCCAGTGCGAGCGCTGGCCTGAAGACGATTGATCGCAACGTCGTCAGCGTCGTAAGTTGCCAGCAGACGGTATCGAGCGATACTCCACGTCTGCAGATCATTGTCATTGGCATCGACGGCAACTTCCTGCCCCCAGACGGAAAGACCGTTCTGCTGCCATTCGAGGAGGCGAACCTTGTTCCCGCTCAGGTCTTCGACCAGCTGGCTGTTCTGCACGCCGCTCGTCACGACCGCGGTATATCCCGTCGCGATGACAGAGCCTTCCTGCCAGACCTCACCGTAGACCTTCAGCTGCCCGCCGGAGAACTCGCCCGAGACTGGATCGACGGAGCCGCCAACCAGCTTTCCGATGACCTGCTGATCTTTGCCAACCAGATCATCGGCGACGTCTTCGAGAGCCCCCAGAATCGTGTCGAGCGACAGTCCGCTGAACTTCAGCAGATCGGACATGTTGGTAATGCTGATCGATGCGGGAACGCTGCTGAGCAGCTGAGTGAGCGAGCCTCCCGGCTGAACCAGGGTGCTGGTGGCGGTGATGTATCCGACTCCGTCGTTAACTCCATCGAGCAACCCGGCCCATTCGACAGGGAGAACGACTTCGTAGTGGGTGTCTTCACTGACGGACGCGGTCAGATTGGTCAGCATTGTGAACGCGTTGCCACCGGTCTGAAGATCTTCCAGCGAGAACTTCTGGTTCAGGCCAAGTCCTGCGTAGACTCCGAGCGAAATCACAGCGTCATTGGACTGAAGACCGAATGGACCCAGGTTGATCCCGAAATCCATGGTCTTGATGAGCGAACCGTCGGCGATATCCGATGGAACATCTTCACTGACAAGAATCGTCGTCGTATCGGAGTAAACATCGTAAGAAACAGCGGCAACGGTGTAGATGCCGTTGTTCGACGTCGATCCGGATATAGCCAGTCGATCACCGGCGACAAAATGTCCGTTTGATGAAGCGACCTGACCGTTCGGAGTTGTGCGATCGCCAGGCACGATGAAGCCCGCAGTTCCTGCCTGTCCGGCTGTGCCGGTCTGAACGCCGATCACATCCTGCTGCAGCTCGCCGAATTCAAAACTCGCATTGATCTTCGTATCCAGCACATAGAACCGTCCGGCTTCATCAAGGCCGAACGCAAAGTCCAGAGTCACTCCGGCAGTCAGCTGCAGCGGCTGGCTCTGAGTGGTGGACAAACCAAAGTTGAACGGCAGAGAAATGTCGATGCCGTAGTCTGACAGATCCAGTGAGAGGCTGCTCAGATCGAGAACGATTGACTGAGAATAGGTCGCGAGATCAATCGAGACACTGTATTGCTGAGTTCCCGGGTCTGCCGAAATGGAGACGTTCTGAATGTTCTGCAGAGCCAGCAGCAGATCGTTCGTATCCGGATCGGCGGCCGTTCGGAAATAGTTACCGACGGCATTCTTCACCAGATCAATCTTTGGGCTGATGGCATCGCCGAAGGCTCCGAAGTTCACGCCGAGCAGTGACGCAATGCTCTTGTCCGTGAACGGAATCGTGGTGGCGCCGTCGAGGAACGCATCAATCCGGTCTCCGAGACCGCCTGCCCAGTTCGAAAATGCATCCAGACCCAGTTCGAGTTTGTCCGAGGATGCCAGACCTTCCGACGCGTGCTCTTCGGTCGGATTTCGACGCTGCCCGGTTTTCAGTTCATGATTCATCAGATCGCCGGAATTCGGGACTTCCGGATGATCGATGCCGGCCACGTGTCCGAACTCATGCAGAATCACGGTCAGCAGGTCGACGCCCGCAGGGCCGGAACCACCACTGAACTCCGTGTCACCGGTGCTGATTCCACTGAATACGGAGTCGATGTACCAGCCGGCTCCTGCTGCATCATCATCGAGCGTCACAGTGTAACGCTGCGTTCCGTTGTCGTAGGAAACTCCACCCAGCGCGGTACTGCTGATGCCTGACAGATCGGTGACGGTAAAGTCAATGGCATTGACATTGATCTGAACGGCGGAGGGCAGGAGTGCATTCCATCGAGCAGCCGCTTCAGCAGCCATGGACTGTGCGTTGGTCAGAGTGAGAGTGACGCCGGAATTGCCGGAACCTCCAGCCGCCAGTTCCAGTGATCCGCCCAGAAGTTTCTTTCCGAACAACGCGTGAATGGCGCCGGCAGACTTTGTTCCGATCCCGGTCTCAGTGAACGTTCCGAACGCGGTGACGCGGTTATTGCCCCAAGTGTAAACCGTCGCGCCGTGTTCCTGTGTCTTTGAGACGGTTGTCGTCACCTTCGAGAAGTCCAGAACATCCGCTCCACCGCCGCCGTACACCAGATTGTTTCCGCTGTTGTCGGAGAAGGAAAAGGTGTTCGCGGCGCTGTCACCGATCAGCAGGTCATTCTTCGAGCTGTCTTCAATCCCTTCGATGCTGGTGAGCGAGATCACGTCGGAAGCGCTGGTGATGCGAAGAAGGCCGGCACCATCGTTCTGTCCCGGATCCGCGTTTGTAGAGAGTCGAGGAGTGACGCCATTTGCGAAGGTGACAGTGAACACGCCCGGCGTCGCGGTGGCCACGAGGGTGACTCCGCCGTTACCGATCCCGGCGAGCTGTTCCAGAGCGTACTGAATCGCTTCGGCGTTGGCATTGAATGCGAGCCTCGATGTTGACTGGCCGTTGTGGCTGAGCGTGAACAGCCCGGCATCGGCCACGACCGTCAGCGTCGATTCCGGTTCAACAGTCCATGCACCGCTGCCAGCAACGTCATTGAACAACAGAGCGGCGCTTGTCGTCAGCTGAGTGTCAGTGATCGTATTGTCGAACACGATCGTGAACGCACCATCGGATCCAGTGACCGTGACGTGACCGGTCCCGATGCTGGTTAGTGATTCGAGCTGAGACTGCAGTGTGGCCGCGTCGACTCCGGCATTGACCGTGACGTTGTTGCCCAGATGAGTGAGAACAAAGCTGCCGGCGTTTCCTGAAATCTGCAGGCCGTTCTGACCATTGACCAGATCCCGAGTGTAAGTCGCGCTTCCGGCGGTTCGAGTCTTGAAGTTACCGGTATTCAGTGTGGCCGTTGTGGACACTGAAGCTTTCCGGAACTGAATGTCAAAGAAACCAGCGCTGATTTCAGTGACAGCAACATCTCCCGGATTGATGGTGCTCAGGTTTTCAAGTGCTGTCTGGATGCCGGCTGCATTGAGCGAACCTGCCGGTATCGTGGCAGTCTGACCACCGTGAGTGATCGCAATGCTGCCGGAATTGCCGATCAGTGACAATGTGACGTGAGAAGCGAACTGCACCGTGCCAGCTGCGAGCCCGGTGTGTGCCGTTCCCGTCGCCAGATTGATGAACATTCCCTGTGAGGAACCCTGGAAACTCACGGTGTCTTTTCCAGCACCCCCGTCAACGGCATCGCTGCCGCCGTGACCAAGCGTGAACTGATTCGCGAGGTCATTACCCTTCAGATAATCTCTCAGCGGAGATCCCGTGATGTGATTCAGAGCATTCACGGCGTTGTTGTTCGGAGCAAATGATCCGAGTGCATTCGATGGAGCCCAGAGGTCCAGCCCAGCGAGTCGGCTGCCGAGCACTCCGGTGGCGCTTCCCCAGTTGACGTTGACGCCGGGGAATGAACCCAGCACGGGGATCGGCAGGTCCGTGCCCGGAATTCCGTAGCTCAGCCCCGCGCCGCCGTCAATAATAATGCCGTTGAATGTCTGCCCGCCGATGATGCGGTCAGCGAATGAATCTCCGTTCGAGTCATAATCGCTGTAGTCGAACGTGATCGTGCCGAATGAATTCGCACTGATGAATCCATCGATCCGAGCCGGTCCGTGAAATTTGAACGTGTTCTTTCCGGAGCCACCGATGATGTTTTCAATCCCGGTGGCGATGACGTAGTTCAGACCGAATTCGTCGAAAGAGATGGAGTTCCCGAAGAGGTCTCCGAACTGTTCAATCAGTTTCGTGCCGGCATTGTTTCTGGCGAGAACGAGCGTCATCCCGAGTGACAGTGGCATCGGATGGCCAAGAGCACTGATGCGGTCCTGCCAGCCCTGAATGTTGTCTGTTGTCAGCGTGTAGATGTCGAATGTGATGTCGGAACTGACACCATTGAAATCCAGAGTGTCGAAGCCAAAGTTCAGATCGACTCCGGCGTAAACGGATGGTGGTTCCACAACGGCTGCGACACCCCACAGCCCGGTGAAACGATATGTATCGCCTCCCGTCATACCAGACATCAGGTGAACACCCGGTGCAAGCACGGGTTCGCCGAACGAAAGGTTTCCGTTGATCAGTGTCGATGAGAGCGTATCCGTGATGAACTTGTGGGCATCTGCGGTATTGTTTCCATCGTGGCGTCCGTCGCCCGTTCGTCCGTCGGTGAACAGACCGCTCAGAACATTGCCGCCGACTTCGAAGGTGTTCTTTCCGAGAGAGAACGTGCCGTCACCGAACAGCGAATTCTGAGTGCTGACGGTGGTCTTCTGCGACAACAGCGCTTCGTAAAGCGACACGTTGGAACCAAGCAGCAGATTGAGACCGCCGCCATAAGTGACATTCGACATGTTGCGAATCACGCCGGTGAACCCGGTGGATCCCGGTGTATCGCCGAATCGACCGCTCAGCAGATCGCTCAGCGGAATCTCCTGAGCGAGTTGCGAAGAATTCGTTGTGATCATTCCGGAAAGAGCCTGATCTGCTCCCGGAGCACCAGTGAAAGTCACGAACCAGTTGTTGGCGTCGGAGGCATTGACCTGAGCAAATCCGACAGATGGAGTCACCTGATCGTAGGACGCCTGAATGGATGCTGTCGCGTAGGTCGTCTGGTCAGCTGTCGCTCCATTGAACGTCAGTGAGAAGCTGCTTCCGGCCTTTGCGAGATCCAGACGACTGAGTTTCTGAATCTCCGAGACTGCTCGCTGACCGTCCGAAACTGTCGTGAGGCTCACCGAGTTGCCAGCTGTCACGCGACGACGCAGTTCTGTTGCGTCGAGCGACATCTTTTCGGCACCTGCTGTGGAGTCTGGTGATACGAATTCCACAGTGAACATTACATCGTCGGCGTTCTGATCGCCCGACGCTGTGATTGCCGTTCGATTTCCAGCTGCGATACTCCATGCCGTGACATTCACTGTCGTCAGTCGGCTCAGCAGTTCCAGTGAAGTCTTGATGCGACCGGCAACCGTGAATGCATCGATTGTACCTGCAGGAGTCGGGACATTGCCCTGCAGAGAAATCGGGGCAGTCTGTTCCTTGCCATACTTCAGAATGAAGGAACCACTGTCCGCACCGCTCAGCCGGAACTTCTGAATCTGATTGCTGCTGACCTGACCGTTTGCCGTCACGGACACCGCCAGTGTTCCGCCGGTCGGCTGCTGAGCGATCGTTGTGGTGGCAATATTGCCAGGCAACAGAAATTCGATATCCCATCCACCGGAGGCACTCACGGTCACGAAGGTCGCGCCGGTCCCAAGCACTCCGACAGCATTCAGAGCAGCCTGAATGTTCGCTGCGGTAACTCCGGCGTTGGCTCCGATGCTGATGGAGGCAGTTGTCCGCACATTGCTGCTGACCGGATCTGTGACCGTAAGCTGGAACGTGCCGCTTGCTGGCGTTCCCGGGACTGTATTCGTAAGCGTCAGCCGCTGGACTTCGTGAATGACGCTTTCCACGATGACGGTTCCATCACCAGCAGGCGCGTCGGACACAGCCGATGGTGCACCGGCGGAGCGGTTCACGAGTGTCAGTCCATGAATTTCTCCGGCGACGATCGGACGATTCTGTCCATCAACAGAAAACGTCACCACAAGCCGGCCGCTTCCGTCGACAGTGACCTGAACCGCACCTGCGCCCAGTGCCGCTGCGTCGTTCAGTGATTCTTCGACAGTCTGCGCCAGAGTCAATCCGACCGGCAGGTGACTCAGATCAATCAGTACTGTTCCGGAGGAATCGGCCACCCCGGCTCGTGTGACACGGTAACCAATTTCAACGACACCGGAATCCGCTGAGTTCAGATCAATCGTCTGAACCTGATACCCGTGCTGAGCGTACTGAAGCACCGAGAAGGTCGCAGCATTGACCAGACTGTTATCCGCAGCGGAGAGTACTTCAATGGCAAGATTGTCGCGTGGCACGGAGATGTCAAACACTCCAGCGGATGACAGCACGACAGTCGGAATTCCCAAAGCCGACTTGAGATTATTGGCGTTGATGACCTGAGTCAGTGCTGCAGCGATTGACGTTGCGTCTTTCGCAGTGGCCGCCGTCGTGATCACCTTGCCGGCGCTCGTAGTGATGCGAAGCCTGACCGACGCTGGTACGGCGGCATTGGAAAGGTCCAGACGCCCGGACAGTCCCTGAGCAGTTCCGGCCGGCTTCACGTTCTCCGTCGACAGCGACACCAGGTGGCGCAGCGGATCCGTTCCAACTTCGGTCAACGTGAGAGCACCGTAGTTGATCCCCGACTGACGGAACGTGATATCCCAGCTGTCGCTCTGAGAATTCGGACCCACGGCCAGTGAAGCAAATCTAACATCGACTCCGAATGTCGGCGCTTCCGCCAGAGCAGCATTGAGTGCGGCTCGAATGCGATCCGTGACAATGGCTGGCTGAGCTTTCTTCAGTGAAAGCAGAGTGATCGGAGCGACCGCAGCTCCGACGGCTGAAACCGTCACCGACTGATGATTTGTCGTCGCGTCAAAAAGAACGGAGAAGTGATTGTTGCCGGTGACAGTGACAAGACCGCCGTGTGACTGTAGCGCTGTCCTGAGTGCGTTGAGTGTCGCGTCTGTGGAAGCGCCGACAGTCACCGTCAGCGTGACACTGACCGTCGGGGATTTGACGATGGCGATTTCATACTGATCGCCGTCAACCGCCGTTGTGAGATCCAGATCCAGGCCTGTCACTGAATGCAGGCTGACGGGAGCTGTCTGGAACGCTGTCACACCGTCGGCTCTGAGACCATTCAGCGTAAAGGCTCCCGCGTCGGCCGATGGAATCACCAGCCGCTGCACTTCCATCCCGTTCTGAGCTTCGGTGACGGTCTGGGTACCGACAGCACCATTGTTCACCAGATGAGTCAAATTCACGACAGTCGGCATCGTGACGCGGCTGTCCGACATGTCGATGGTGTTGATCGTGTTGACGTTCGGAAGATCCATCACCACGGCACCCGTGAGTGATTCGTAATCGAGGAACGACGTCAGGGGCCGAAGTCCCTGCTGTCCGATAATCGTGCCTCGAAAATTGGCGTCTCCGACGATCTTGAAGATGTTCTCGTTGGTGCCGCCGATGATTCTGGTTTTGGCATCGACATTGGTGATCACAACGCGGTCATAGCGGACTTCACCCCAGTACGCGTTCCAGAGGTCGGCAACGTAACTGTCGCCGAAGACCTGCGGCAGGTCGTATCGTTTCTCGATCGTGAGTTTCGTACCGCCGCTGGCAACACCTTCTCGCAGTGTCGTTACCTGCGCGTCATTGGTCGGGATGGCAACATTCCCCGTCGTGACTGCTTCCAGCGAAGGAACGTTCTGCATCGCTCGGAACGTGATTTCGAATTCCCCGGCGTTGAGCAGGCTCGCAACGACATCCACTTCTACGCCATCAAACGCAGTTCCGGTGAATGCACTGTTGAGAGCATTCTCGATGTTCGTCGCTGTGGCTCGATCTGTAGCGCCGACGGTGATGTTTCCGGTGACGACACTGCCGAGCTTCAGGCGGAACGCACTGTTGGCCGCGAATGCTGCTGGTGTCAGTTTCAGTTGCTGAATTTCGTGAGTGCCGGAGTCCGTGAAGACAAACTCCATGAACCGGCTGACGTTTGAGAAGTCCAGCGTGAGGTTCTTTCCGGACGCGGTCAGAGCACTTGTGTCAATCGTCAGTTCGCCATAGTTGCGATATCCGGCCGGAAGCAGTGCCTGTTTCGCGACATCCCAGAGCGAATTGATAATTTCATTGCCAAAATAGAACGTGCTGTCGGAGGCAGATGCTCGAATCGTTTCCACCGAATTCAGACCACCGCCGGAACGGCCGTTCTGAATCGTGGTCACTGTCGCGGCAATCGTACCGGATGACGCCGTCAGTCCCGCTGTCAGCACGGTGATGTCGGCAACGTTCTGGTCTTCCGGGGCGGCGAATCGGATGTCAAACGTCTGGCTGTTGGCTGCCCCGGTGCCGGTGACAACGGCCTTGTAACTGGAGATACTGAAAGTGCTCTGCCGAACCGCTCTGATGGCCGTCTCAATGTTGGCTGCTGTAACGGCCGGATTGGCATGCCAGGTGATTGGCCCTGTCGAACGATCTCCGATGCGGAGCACAAACGTGCCGGATGCGACATTTGTCAGAGCAATCCGCTGCTGTTCGTTTCCGGACTGACCCTGCTGCAGCGTGAACACGCCGGTGGGCCATGTGAACGACGGGCTGACGATCGACAGCCCGGTGACATTGGTACCAGCCGGAACAGTAAACTGGACCTTGAAGATTCCCGGACCGGTTGCCGTCACCACGGCCGATGAACCGGTCAGACCAATCGCGGACTGAATGCTGGCTGCAGTGACCGCTGGATCGCTTCCAACCGCGATGCTGCCGGTCGTTCTCGTTCCAGTGCCGGGATTGAATGACAGAGCAAACGTTCCGCCGCTGGCCATTCCGATGTTGAACTGCCAGATGGCATTCTTTCCGGCGGCTCCGACCTGCAGCTGCTGCGGCGCTGCCGGTGTATTCCACTGCAGGCCGGAAGTATCCAGAGCAATGTCTGCTATGTTAGTGCTGGCGGCTTTCACGAATTCGATGTGGAAGGTGCTCGGAGATCCCACAAGCACTTTGACAGCGCCGGCGCCAAGCACACCGTTGATGGCATTCTGAATGCTGGTGGCTGTTGCGGCATCAGTAATTCCCACCGTCACGGTGACATTGAAGACCACTCCTGCAGTGGCATCGTTGACAGTCAGTCGGAATGTGGATCCGCTGCGAGCTCCCCCCAGTGAAACAGCCTGAATCTCGTTGAAGCTGCCGGCCTTTGAAATTGTGACGGAGTCGCCGCCAGTAAAAACACCATCGACGTTGCGGAAGCCGGTGAAGTAGCCGGGCTGATTCTGAAGTGCCAGAGTTCCGGTTCCGGCGATCAATCGCCCGTTGCTGAGCACGAGATTCAGTGGTGCAGTGACCTGTGAGAGGTCGAGGACATCGCTGCCTCCGCCGGAGGTCTCAATGACGGTATCCTGCCCCCACCCGTTCTGCAGGATGTACGTGTCGTTGTTCGTGCCGCCTTCCAGAGCATCATTGCCGGCACCACCGATGAGCGTATCGTTGCCGGAACCGCCGTCGACCGTGTCATTCCCGGCGTCGCCGGTCAGCAGGTCGTCCCCGGCGCCGCCCTGCAGCGAATCAGCTCCAGTGCCGCCCAGCACGGTATCATCCCCGGCATCGCCGCGAAGGTCGTTGCTTCCCGGCCCACCGGAGATGTTATCGTTACCAGAACCTCCGCTCAGCGTATCGTTTCCGTTGTAGCCGATCAGGATGTCTGCACCAGCACCACCGGAAATCGATGAATTCGCATGGCGAGTGTAGATCAGGTCCTGACCGTCACCGCCAGCTATGGTGGTCCCGCCGAGAACAACCATCTGCTGACTGCGATCAGCTCCCCGGATATTGTGGAGAACATCAATGCCGGAGGCTCCATAGGGAGTGACACCGCCCTGAGACTGAACCAGTGTTGCGGACGCGGATGACACGGGAGTTCCGGCCGATGTGAGGAGCCGGGACACATTGACAGTCATTGTCGGGTGGCTGGCGGGGATCGTGAACAGGATCGACCAGGTTCCGGCGGAAACCGTTGAGACCGTGAACAGTCCGGTTCCGGCCAGTCTGTCGAGCGCCTGCTGAATATTGTTCTGTGTAATCGCTGCAGATGCATTCCAGGCGATCGGCTGTGTGGTCAGGCCACCGATCTGCAGTGAGAAAGTCCCGCTGACGGCTGTTGAAATCTGAAGCCGCTGAACTTTCTGTCTGGCAATGGGTGCGGTGGCAAGCCGGAGTCCAGTGGCCGCTCGTGAATACGTGTCAATGATGACCGGCGCTCCACCGGAATAGTCAGAGTAATCGAGTGTATTCTGACCGCCGACGGGAGTGGTGATGGCTCCCTGAAGCGCATTGGCAGCTCGGACCTTGTAAGTATTGATTCCTTTTCCGCCGACGATGTTCGCAATTCCGGTTGCTCGAACGATGTAGGTGTAAACCTTCGGTGCGCTCACCCCCGGCTTCGTCACCTTGGCGGTGATTGTGACTTCCCCGTTGGAATCCAGTACGAATTCAAGATTGTGAGTGACCTGACTGAAGTCCAGAGTACCGATCGCGTTTCCGGAAGCGGTATCTACAACGACGAACTCCGTCACAGGAGCGGAGTCAGATGATGGCACGTATCCCCAGTCATCACGGAAGCGGAACGTATTGGTGTTGTTGCCGCCGATGATTCGATCAATGTACTGAGCGTTGTCGATGCGATTCAGACTATTCGCCGTATCGACGACCTGAACGCCTTTTGGGCCAGTGGCAGCTGCACTGGAGTAAACGTCCACTGTCAGTGGCCGGGCTCCCGGACGATTAAAATTCAGCGTATCCCCGGTGCCACCTCCGAGAAGTTCGGTGACGGTGTCGTTGCCCCAGGCTCCCGTGAACGTATAAGTGTCATTCCCCGAACCACCTTCAAGGATCTGTCTGCCGGCACCGGCGGTCAGGTCATCATCGCCGGCGCCAGTGCGAGCGGTGATTCCGTTGATTGTTCCCGTGACGACCGTCTGACGACCGGTACCGGTTTCTACGGACAACAGGTCAGCGGCAGCGAATCCGGTGACTCGTGTTCCATAGGGAAGAACAGCGGTCGCCAGAGCCGACACGTCGATGCGGACAGGGTCCTGAGCCGTCGGGCCGTTGGGATAGTAGAGCCGAAGTTTTCCTGTATGGCCGGTCCTGCGCTGCAGCGTCTTCAGCTGAGACCCATTCAGGAATGTTGCCTCGACCGTATCGGCGGCCGATCCCGTCTTGCCAACGACAGCAGTGCGAACCGTTGTATCGTTCACGACGATGGCCGCAGAACCATTTCTGGTGATCTGCTGTGTCACGCTGTTCAAGGAGCTGCCGACGATCAGCTGGAGGTTTCCGATCGTGCCGAGATTCAGCCGACCGATGCCGACTTTATTGAGAACAAACTGAAGTCGCTGAGCATCACTGTTTCCGGCAATGATCTCAGCGACACCACCGTCGCCCTGTTTCAGGATGTAATTTGCAAACGTCGGATTGGCAGTGCCAAGTGTTCGTTTAACCTGAATCTGAACATTGGCAATGTTCGGAACTTTGGTGAGCGTTACGAGGAGATCACCACTGATACCGGCAAGATTCAGCGTCGTCACGACGGTCGTTCGACCCGTCAGATCCTTCGTCGAACCATCGAAGTCGCTCACGGTCGATGTGACCGTATTGCCAGCGACAGTCTCGAGCGTTTCGGAGAATGCGGGCAGATCGCCTGAAATGAGTGACTGCGAACCGACTGGTCCTGTCTTCTGCTCCAGAACCCAGTCTGCGTTGTCTGCGACATTCCCGGTCGCATTCACTGACGCGGCAACATCAGCTCCCGTGAGCTCAGAGAACTCTTCAATGAACTCCACTCCCGGCGCACCATCGGCAAGACGGCATCCATAAAGCAGGATATCACCATCGGACGTCAGCGACTGGCCCCATAAACGCACCTGCTCTCGCTGATCATTCAATGAGGAGCGATCGAGTGACGTGGTGCCGAGCTGCAGCGAACCGGCAGATGCGTGAGAGAAGATATGAATCTCACTGAGGTCATGTCGATTGCGGAGGATCTCCGAGATCTGCTCGATCCCATCACGCGACGGATCAAGAATGAGGATCGTCGGAAGCTCCGACGATGAGAGGTCGGGAGAAGAATTCAGAATCCCGTCAATCAGATCCTGCCGCTGATCAATGGCACCATCCACAAGGATGAGCACGTTTCCGCCTGAGCGCTGCGTCATCGCGGCATCCGACGGTGTCGGATGAGCCGGATCGAGACGCAGCTGTGGCGTCAGCAGAGAATCCTGTGAGAGCAGCGTTCGGTTTTCGAGCGGCTCAGCCTGAAGAACGACCCGAGGTGCCTCGGACTGACTCATTCGGCGGCGCCCGGTTCTCAACCGTTCACGGGAGACCGGAACCATGCAACCAAGTGACCGAAGCCATTGCTGAAGTGACATCATCAAATCCTTCCGATGAACAGTCTGAATCAAGACTGGCAGTTCGTTCGTACGTCCTTCATGGCGCACGCCCACGACCGGGCAGACCGGTAGCGGGATTCATCCAGCGAAAGGATCGGCATTCGCGACGACTTTATGGCCTGGGAAACAGGGGCCATCGGGGCAGGACAGGGGTTGCCTCCGTGAAGTTCCGGGATGTATCAACTATGACGAACTGCTGCCGATGACTGTTCCCTGCGTCGCTGGAGCTTTCGGCAGAAACTGCGACAAAACACTGGGTTCAAGACTTCGCCGGAAGTAGTCGAAGCTGACTGAAGCTCCGGAAACTGGTCGTCAGAGGAATTTGCGAGTTACGACGGGGAAGTTCTGCGGAAACCTTTCAAGGAAGACTTCGGAAAGCGATACTACTCCCAGGGCGCCGGCGTATTCTTCCATTGCGTCAGCTTTTTCGCCGGGAGCAGTTTGATTGCCGGCATCTCTCCTGACACTGAATTCATTTCATGCTGCTGCATCGATGCCCCGACGATTGGTCACCTGTCTTTCGTGGCTCCATTGACTGATGCGGCAGGCAGATTCCTTCTGAGGCATTTCGTTTCTATTCGTTATGACATCTGCTTACAGCGAAGATGACCAGCGAATGATCCGCCTGCAGGAAGGTGACCGGACTGCATTTGAAGAACTCATGAGCGAATGGCGAAATCCGCTGCATCGCTTCTTTCTGCGCAGCACACGCGATGTCACACAGACTGAAGACCTTCTTCAGGATACGTTTCTGCGACTTTACCGAAACTCCTGGGATTACGTGCCGACAGGGCGATTCCGTGGCTGGCTGTTTCGGATTGCCAATAATCTGCTGGTCGATCACACACGTCGAGCGCGCCGGGACGTGCTGCTGTCCGCAGTTCGGAAATACACGTTCAGCGATGGAGATCTGGTCGACTCGATCTCATTGCTGCAAACTCGCGAGAATTCCCCCTTCCGGAAGGTGGCTCAGCAGGAAGAAGCGATGATCATCGGTGACCTGATCGATCAGCTGCCTGACGTTCAGCGTCGAACGTTCCTGCTGCACTACTATGAATCACTTTCACTTTCCGAAGTCGCGGAAGCCATGGAAACTTCGCTTCCGACGACCAAAGGACGCCTGCGTCTGGCAAAAGAAAAGCTGAGGGAGTCACTGACAGCGCGTGGATTTTCGCCGGAGATGATCAATGATGATGAATGAGCATCTGAGAGTTGAGCTGCGAATTCTGTTTGTGTTCAGGGCTGTGATTCCCGCAGTTCTTGTGTCTTGAAGTTGCCTGCCTGGTTCTGAGTTTTTTATTCTGGATTGCTTCAATGCCTCACTTCAGCCGTCTCACCGATATCGTAACGTGCAACCTGACGGAGATTCTGAATTCTTCAGCAGATCCTGTGACGACTCTTCGAGAGATTCTGATGGAGATGGAAGAAGGAATCGCTGCGTGTCGGCGGACCGTGAGCACATCCGCCAGGAATGCGCAGCGACTCAATCAGGAGATCGCAGATCATCAGGCTCAGATTCAGACCTGGATGGACGCCGCCCGCGATGCACTCGGTGATGGGCATGAGAACGACGCCAGAACGGCTCTCAGCCGAAAAGTGGAACTCGACGGACTGGTTGAGGCGCTCAGGCCGGAGCTCGATGCTGCAGAATCCACACAGCAGCACATGCTCCGAATTCAGAAAGCACTGGAAGCTCGCCACGCAGACGCGGCAAGACGTCTCCTGACACTTCAGGGCGGTTTGCCCGGCGCCGACGGAGCACTCAACGTTCAGGAGGGTCAGGAAATTTTTCCGGATTCGGCAGCAGAAGCGGCTGTTGAAGACGATCGTCGCAGACAAGTCGACGCCGCACTGGAAGAACTCAGACGGCAGATTGGAAAATCCTGATCAGCCGACTTCACTGCGTCATTTCCCGGATCCGTTTCTTTTGGTTCTTCTGGGAATTTCGTGGGAAGGGCCGGAATTGACGGGGAATTTCGGCGTGCGACAATCGGTGTTTTTTGAGAGTGCCGGTTATGGAATCTCTATCGCAGCATTATCATCGAATGGTTGGTTTGAACGCGGACTGG
>JBKDKA010000112.1:0-53510 GCA_046345315.1 Planctomyces sp. | reverse complement strand
CGTCGCCTAACATAGCAGCGAATGACAGCGTCCCTGCGCCGAAACAGAGCGAATCTCCACCGCATTCTGACTCTTCATTAACGACGAACATCGCGACACCGCCTCTAAGCCAGAAACTCGACGACACAAGGACACCCCCTGAAACCTTATCTGAATCAGCGCCTGCGACAAACAATGAAACAAACAACAACGACAATCCGGTCACGCCAGCCGCAGAGAACATTGACCTCAACACACCTTCCCCACCGCAAACAGATCCATTTCAGCTCGTCGCAAACGATGCCGCTTTTATGGACGCACACATGCAACCATTATTTGAGCTGCCAGAGCCAAATAGCAGCGACAGCAAGGTAAAAAGCCTGCCCCTCATTTTAGACGCAAGTGACGACATCAGCACGGTGCAGCTCAGTCTACCCGACGACTTCAGCCAACTTTTGCACCCTCACGGCATCCGCGCACGCCTGAATCCGGTCACAAACACGCCCCCGTCCAATGATCGTCGGTGGACCATATCGGTGACTGACGGAAATGAACCAATTGATCTAGGAGAATATCGCCTCACGAAGAGCGATGAACCCTCGCCGACACATAGATTAACATTCGCGTGGAAAAAGAAACTAGAAGATCGAGATCACCAATATGCAGAACTGGTGAGGTGGACCCCACTTCAAGTGACAGTTGGCGGAGTAACGATCGCATTTTTGCAGCGGAGAGCTGAACGTTTCTTAAGACCGATTTGGAACCCTATCGCAAAGCATGTGAATGACAAATACACATTACCAAAGCGTGACGACTCCACGTATAGCGCTCTCTCATTTACACATTGCGCAAAGAACAACCGGCTAAAGCTACAGCTTACAATGGCCAATGACAATCAAGCAGCGCAACAAATCCTCGTTGAAATGAACAACACAGAACAGTCTACTTCTCGAGAGTTTCTGATATCCACTCCATTCACATTCGTCGATTCGCATTTCAGCGATCCGACACTGAACATGTACGGACTATGGACAGTAAAATCAGAGGTGCTTGAAAACAATGGATTGACTATTTCCCATAACATTACTGTTTATATGAAAGCTCCACGGGAACTGAACTCTACTATCGATCACAGTCAGAGAGAAACAATAAAGCGTATGCAGACGGACTTAAAAAGTCTGCATGCTTCGCCCGGAAGAAAAACAATATCGTGGACCGTATATAGTAACAGTACAGTCGCCGCTAATAAACTGATTGGGGAGTGCAGAAGTACTTTAACCCATAAAAAGACGATGGCTAGTCGCGCCGACTGGCGTGAGAACGCCTTTGTGGGTAGAGACAGAGAAAACATATCTGACGAAAAGAAGAAGAACAAGGACAAACAGTTGTTTGATAGCATGGCCGCCTTGGTTGCCAAGTTTAATGAATATGAGGTTAGCTTTGGTGAACCTAAGCCAGAGGCGGATGTTGTGAAGAACGCCCGCGCCGCAGGTGACCAGGCTGTTAGTGATTTTTCTGCACTCGCCGTCCAAGTTTCGGAACTCCTAGATGATGCGGAGAAACTAGCAGATAATGTTGATGGCGAACTTGAACGTGTTCACAAGGCCATAGATGAATCTAGAATTTCCGTGTCTTTATACGCTGAGTTGAATGACAAAAGTGGAAAACCCCTACGACTATATCTTGCCGACGCTAATTTAGATGAGCCTTCCCCGGGAGCCACACCATGACACTGGATGACGTCAATGATCTGGTCAACGAGATCCAACAACTCTTGATTAGTGAGATCGAGCCGGCAGAAGAAGAACTGATGGATCTGGCAGGCCGGCACGAGGAACTCGTGAAGGCAGTCTCCAAACGCCTCGTTAGTATCGAAAAACTGCTCCACAAGGGACTTCGATCCGAAGCCATTGAGCTGGCCGAACGAGAACCCAATCTGAACGATGTGGTTACGGCACTCGACTTTTCTGAGTTCGATGCATGGAATGAACTGCTGGTCCGCTTTGAGATGCAGCCGGTGCAGGCGCTGCCGGCAGATCTGGCCGCTGAACTGAATGACGCGTATTCAGCGTCCGGTTCCGTCGACAAACTGTTGCAGCGGTTTCGGACGCTGTCACTGGCACGTGCTCCTTTATATCAGCGAATTGATGTGCTGCGACGTCTGGCAGTCCATGATGCCGACAACGTTGTCTGGAAACAGGACCTTGAGGTGTTCGAAACGCACCGACTTTCGGAGGTTAAAAAAGAGCTGGACGGCGCTATCCAGCGCAGTGATGTGAATCAGGTGGCCACTCTGGATGAAGAATTGTCCTCGAATGACTGGAATGTTCCAGTGCCTTCCGGCATTAAAAAACAGGCTCGCGATGCTCACCGCAGACTCCGACAGAACTCGGCTCGACAGGACCTCGAAGCGGTCTCACTCGCACTGTCGGATGCCTACGCGGATTTTGATGTGCGTCAGGCAAGGCAATGTCGCCAGCGTTTTCTCGCGCTCGCCAGCGTGGCAGACCTGAAAAGTTCCGATCAACTGTATGATGTTGTCGGACCTGCGCTGGACTGGCTCGAAGAAGAGGATCAGCGGGAGTCCCATGACAAAGAATCCCGCGGAGCACGAACAGCTCTGGAAGCGGCTCTGGATCGAAGATCTTCTACCGAAGAACTTGAACAGCTCTATCATCAGGCTACGCGGCACGGGCAACCACTGCCACAGATTCTGGAGGATCGCCTCGCAGACCGGCTTGAAACCCTGCGTGTCAGCGCATCTCGAAAACGTAAAGCCATTGTCACAGTTGTCACATCGACCAGTCTGATCGTAATCGCAGCAGTTGGCCTGATCATTCGGGAGTTTACTTTCAGAAAGAACATCACGACTCACTCGACGCAGATCACAACTTTGCTGCAGGATGCCGGCACTACGGGTCTGATTCAGCCAGTGGCCGATTACCTGAAGCGACTGGAAACAGACCAGCCTGATATCGCCGCTGCGCCGGAGTTACTTGGGTTGAAGCAGCAATTCGAGGCACTTCAGACGGCAGAAGCCGGCCGACTCAGGCAACTGCGGGAACTCGTGGCGACAACGACAGAGAGAGGAATAAAGGCTTCGCGGCTGGAACAATTTCCGGAACTGTACGTGCATTTGAAGCAGGCCGAAGAGATGTGCCGAAACCCAACGGAGCGAACTCTGGTCGTGACGGCAGAATCGGAGGTTCGCAAAAGAGAATCTGAACTTCAATCACGGGTGGATACGGCGTTTGGTGCGGATCTGAGAGAGATTACGGAGGAGATCGCGAAACTCCCCTCGGACAGCCTGACGAATTACACCCCGATCCTGAGCCGTCTGGGAGAGCTTGAAAGCAGGACACTAGTTTCTCCTGAACTGCAGACATCCGTGAAGGCTCTGCATGCGAAAGTCAACCAGCAATACGCTCTGGTGAGTGCGGCACTGAAGATCGCTCTGGATCTGCAGAGTATCACCGATACAGTCGGGCAACTGGAAAGTTTTCAGAACAAATTGTCGGATTACAGCCGTCGCCACCCGGGTTCAGAACGGGCCAAAGATTTCGAAACGGTATTGAACTCGGAGCAACATCTCTGGAAAGGCACTGTTTCGTGGAACGCAATCCGGCAACGTATGATTTCATTCGATGTTGCCACGATCACCACATCACAGGCACAGACTCTGCTCGATGAAGTCACCGCTTTTCAGAAGGAGTCCGGTCCATACCCGGGCGAAACGCTGCTTGAGAGTCGACTAGCAGTCCTTAGTGCGGTAGCCGCTCGAAAAACAGGTGAGGATGGTTCAGTCATTGATCACATCAAATCTCTATTCGCGGCTCGCACGATCTCTGAGGCCCACACGGTGACGACCCGAGAGACCGACATGTCTAATGAGGAAACTCTCTACTACACCGCAGACGCACCGAGCAATAGTGGCAAGACCCTGGTCATCTTCAGTTTTTTCACAACTACAAGTGGCACACAGAGCAGCGAAAAGAAAATCGCCATTTCAAAGATTCCGGATTTTGAACAGAAAACTCAGGATACGTGGCTGGCACCACAGAGCCGAATGACGCGCACGATCTTTGAGCAACTCAAGACCGTGCCGAAGACCGATTTCGAAGCTACGGTGGCTGCAGTAATCCAGCAGATCCTGAAGGCGAATGACGTGGACCCGATCCTGCGTTTTCTTTTGCTTGAAAAACTGCTGACAATTGGTAGTGAAGGCAGTGTTTTCTTTGCAGCGCGGGTACAGGAACAGCTGAAAGAAATGCCGGATGCCGGCGTTTCTCGGTTGACGAACTGGGTCCTGCCAGGTGACGAGCGTGCAAAAAAAGAGCGATTGAATGCCCGTTTGTTCCTGTCTAATCGATCGGCGAACATCCTGCAGTCTGTTGAAATGGTAACTAGAGACCGCATCGATTTTCAGAAGAAGCAAAAAATCGGTCCTCCGATCCGTTGGGTCGGGTGGCTACATCGCAATGCCCAAGGAGAGTGGGCGGTCTCATTTCCTCCAAAGCTGATCCGCACCGGAGGAGAACGGCTGTTTGCGTTACGTCACCGGGAGGCTTCGTCCTCCGCGGAACTTATTGAATTGGGGCGACTTCCGGCAGGGACAGTAACATCTCTTTCTGTGACACTGGCCGATCCGGCGATTGAAGAAGGGCGTCCGGTATTTCTCATATTGGACGGCGAATAACGTCGCCTGTGAGGCGATGGTTGAGTAAACCCTTTGTCAGTGAGTCGATGCATTGTGAATAAAAAGTAATCGCCGCTTCAGGCATCGCAGTTAATTTGTGAGGAAGGCTGAGACCACATGTCCGACACGTTTTATGTGCGAATTCGCGGCGACGTCAAAGGACCGTTGTCGCGGGAGCTCATAGTCTCGCAGATTCGCAAAAAAAGGCTGGGAAGACACCACGAGCTTTCAGAGGATGCGGTGACCTGGCAGCGAGCCGGCGATTTCCCGGGATTGTTTGAGTCGAACATTCCGGAACGCGATCCGGAACCTGAGGCTCCACTGAGACGCCAGGACAGCACTTCCAGTTCCCCGGCGCAACCTTTTCAACGATCGGACGATCCAGACAACAACTGGCATTACACCAAGGGACGAAACAATCTCGGTCCAGTTACCGTTTCTGAATTGCGGGCAATGCTCGCCACCGGGCGATTACTGGGGTCGGACCGGGTATGGAATCATACGATGGAAGACTGGGTGCCAGTCGGTGATCTCCCCCAGTTCATGGGCTCAATTCGCGATGAGATGCGAACCGAAAAACGCGAAGCGGTTCCCAGAGCAACATTTTTTGAAGCCATGATGGGAACGTCTCAGGGGGCACAATTACCAGAAACTTCCATTTACAAGTTCCCCAACATCACTCGCTATATGCTGATCGCCGAAAGTGTTTGTCGAATTCTATTTGTACTGCTTCTGATCGCCTTGATTGGCTCCTATATGATGACTGTCATCGAGGCAATCGCAATCGACGGAAATGCGGTCAGAAACAAGGGCATGACGATCGTATTCGTGATCATCGGTGGCGGGGTCGGTGTTTTTCTGGGTGGTTTCGTCATATGGCTGGTATTCATCTCCGCCCTTGCCACACTGGAACTGATGCGGGTATTGATCAAGATCGAAGACAATACTTCGTCCGGTGTCAGAGATCAGAACTGAAAGACAGCCTTTCGTTCAACAGTTCGGGTATATCGCATCGATTACATCACCAGGAACCGGAGATGCCAGCGAATCGTGTCAACAAAATCATTTTCTCAACTTATCTCAACCGCACCAATGCTGTCCTGGCACCGATCGGATATTGAGCAACGTTTGTTTTTTTCCGGCGGACGATTCACTCGAGTAAATACCGCTCTTTCGCTGCTGTTGGGGCTGTTGATATCGACAGCCTTTTATGGTGTCGTACTGCTCTTGCCATCGGCCTCGCTGAAAAACAAATTTCTCGAACAGGGATGGATTCCATACTGCACGGTTCTGGCTGCGGGATGGTCATTTGCCATTCTGTTCCTGAAATGGCGCAAACTAAAAATGCAGCAACGTTGTTTAGCACTCACCATTGTGCCCGATGACGCTGAATTTGTGCTGTCTCCGCGAACGGTTGATTCTGTTCTGGAACGCATTCATCAGCTGGTAGATGATCCAAGACAATTCATTCTGATGAATCGAATCTCGATTGCATTGTCTAACCTGCGAAATCTCGGGCGAGTCACCGACGTGGACGAAATTCTGCGATCACAGGCGGAATCAGACGAAGCGATTTCTGAGACATCGTATGTACTACTGGCGGGTTTTCTGTGGGCGATTCCAATTCTCGGTTTTATCGGAACCGTGCTCGGGCTTTCAATCGCAATCGGAAATTTTGGCAATGCCATGAATGCCGCTTCCGGGTCGTCTGACGCCCTGTTGCCAGCTCTGAAAGATGTCACCGGCGGCCTGGGCATCGCA
Source organism: Planctomyces sp. (assembly GCA_046345315.1). GTDB lineage: Bacteria > Planctomycetota > Planctomycetia > Planctomycetales > Planctomycetaceae > F1-80-MAGs062. Next base: position 47,074 of record JBKDKA010000112.1, on the reverse strand, counting down.
TTCGACACGACTCTTGTAGCGCTCGTGTTTGCACTCATTATTCAGATGCTTGTGACGTTTCTGAAAAAATCCGAGCAGGAGTTTCTGGATGCCTGCTCTGAATATTGTAGTCGAAACATCGTCAATCGGCTGCGACTCCTGCCGTTTCATGCGGACACAGATCAGGAGATCTGAGGAATGGACCAGTGGTTCTATAAGCAACAGAGCAAAGAACTTGGCCCGCTTTCGGCTGGTGAAATCCGTTATCTGGCGCGCACAGGACACATCCTCCCTGCGACGCTGGTCAGACAAGACGGTACTGAGGAATGGATGAGGTTTGATGCATCAGATATGGCGATCAAATCGATCGGAATCAGCTCTGGGCCGAATCCGAGCACGCAGACGTTACCGCAGCGAAGCAACAAATTAACAGACAGACCTGGCACAGAATACGACGGCGGTGCAGACCATCCGGCACGAACTCACACATTGCCACCAAAGAATCCACCAATACCTCTGCAACGGGCACCGCAGCCCGACAGCACCATGATTACGCGAGCAGTTGCAATCGCGTCTCTCCTCGCGGTGTTGATCCTTCTGATAATCCTGCTGCTGCCACGAGAACAGTTCGGGGCAGGTGGTGCTGCTGCAGGCACTGAAGGACGCGATGGGACTTCGAATTCAATAAACTCCGACGGCGACTCCACGGTTAGTCCGACAGCTGATTTGACTGCGGGGACCGAGTCCGAGGTGAATTTGGCTGTTATGTCGCCCTCCAGCGGGGAGGCGCATGACGCTGGAAACAGTACAAGCGAATCCGGCGCAACCGAACACGACCCTGCTGCTGCCAGCTCGTCGCCAGCGGATCAAAATGCCCCTGATACAGAAACCGAGGAATCCTCTGTATCGAAAGACGGCGGCAGCGTGGATATAAATTCTGAGAACACCGCCACTGACTCCACGGCTTCCCTTTCTGTCGGAATTCCGGCAGACGGCCAGTCCAGATTTGCAATTACGGCCCCAGGGGAAGTTACTTTCTTCGGAATACGTGCGAGTGGAAATAAGTTTATATTTGTCGTCGACTGCTCTGGCAGCATGTCCGGTCGAAGACTGGAAAGAGCCAAACAGGAACTGATGGCGTCACTGCAAAGTCTTCCGGCCAGCGTTCAGTTCAACATCATCTTTTTTGATGACAACTTATACCCACTGCTACCCACAGGCACTCGCAGTATGTACAAGCGAGCCACTCGTCGCGAGCTGCAACAGGTTGGCAGCTGGATCCAGAATCTCCGTTCCGGAGGAGGAACTGATGTGCGACAGGGTATGCTGGCAGCCTTGTCTCAAAGTCCATCAACAGACGTCATTTTTTTACTGACGGATGGCGAATTTGAACCATCTACACCATATGAAGTAAAGACTCATAATAAGCAGAACGTCCGAGTAAATACGATTGCGTTCGAATCGACGGCAGGTGAATCATTGCTACAACAAATCGCCAGAGACAGTGGTGGCGACTATCGATTTGTTCCATAGGGCAGCCAGAGGACCTCAAGTCTCATGTCAAGAAGACGCCGCCGGACAGAACTAACGTTTTCCCTGTTTACGTTTCAGGATATTATTACCTGCGTCATGGGTATTATGTTGCTGTTGACGCTGATAATGTCTTTGCAAATAACTACTGTTGTCGGGTCAGTACCTGACTCTGTCGTTCTCAACACGATGAAAACGCTGAAAAGCGATTCCCAAAAACTGCTGACCGACATTTCTGTACTGGAAAAACAGGTGGCAGATTACCAGTCAATCCTGAATTCCGGTGCCATTCTGGATACCGTTGTACTGACCGAATCACGAAACACTCTGGTGCAGGATCAGACGAATGCAGAGGTTACACTGCAGCGTCTGAACCAAAAGAAATCTGCAGCGAATGCAGGACTTACAAAGATTCTGCAGGCAGCACGGAATCAATCCGCTGAGGTGCAGCAGATCAAAGATATGACAGAGCAGAACAGGATACTGAAAGAGAAAATCGAACAACTCCGGAGTGGGCAGCGGGTGATCTATAATGCACACTCGGGTTCTACAGACAGATGCTGGCTCGTCGAACTCTCTGCGGAGACGCGTATTGAAGCCGCCTTAATCGGTGAACGAGGACCTCCTCAGAAATTCCCGAACACGGAAACTCTGGGGAAATGGATGACCTCCCAGCGCCAGTCGGGGGATGTATTCATGCTTCTGTTGAAGCCGGACGCAGCAGACGTCTTTGACCGGCTCACAGAAGAATTAAAAGGTCAGTCGATACCGTTTGGATTTGACCTGATTCCGCAGGATGTCCAGGCAATTGACTCAGCATTAGGAGCTGCGGGAATATGAAACGACGGCCATTCGCTCCGTCGGACAGCCTGGAGCTGCTGCTCGACACGATATGTAACACTTTCGGTGCAGTTATCTTTATCTCTATTCTGGTTGCGATTCTGGTGAGCCGAAGTCGGCCGCAAGGTTCCCAATCAGAATCACAGGATGAGATCACAGCGTTCGTCGATACGCAAATGCAGGAAATCCGTGAGGCACAGCAGCGACGACAAATACTTTCACTTCAACTGTCTCAGCAGCGCGAACTTGTTGATCGATTTTCTAGCGAGGAATCTGTAAAGCTCGCAGCAGATATTCGAAATACAACGCTCAACAGAGCTCGCATTCTGAAGGACAGTGCTGAAGCTCTGAAAAGCGTCACAGAGGCCGAGGTTCAGGCGATCCAGGTGGCGGCAGAAATGCGGATGAGGAAGCAACAGCTTGAAAATCTTGAAAAGGAAAACAAAACACTTCAGCAGGACTTACAACATAGCATAGTGGTATCCTCCAGAACTGCGAGAATCCCTCAAGTACGTCGTACAGACAAGCAAAGTGTTGCGTATATTCTACATACCGGTCGATTGTTTTGTGCGACTAATGAATTGGGTCAACTGGATGATGTGGACTGCATGATTGAGGACACTGGAGGTGTGACTACCCTGGAGCCTCGTCCCGGTGCAGGCATTGCTGTGTTTGCGACAGATGACCAATTGAAAACTCGGTTTCAAAAAGTGAACAACTCGAAGCACTTTGCCAAGCTGTTTGTGTCCCGTGATTCATTTAGCCATTTTTTGACTGTAAAGGACACTTTGATTGAACTTGGGCTTCAATACGAGGTGATTATATTCGATCGAGATCAGAACACCCTGTTCCTTTCGGATCAGCAACGAGAATCCTTCGTGCAGTAGAGAGAAACCTTCTTTGAGATGAGCCTGAGGGCAATTGAAATGCGGTTCTTCGGGAAGTTTAGTGGCAGAGTTTTGAATTGACTGGAGATTTTCCGTGGCGAGAATCGTGCTCAGAAAGGTGGTTTGAGCATGGATTCATTGAAGTCGCATTATGGGTTACTTTTGGGTTTGGACAAGAATTGGGACGTGGCGAATCCAGCTTTTGGGGAGCAGACCAACTGGACGTCGCATCGAAGTCCGTCATGATTTCTCTGGAGTATCGGGGCAGCGGAGGTGTGTGCCCGGAATGGGGAGCTCAGTGCGAACAAGTAAACACAGAAGTAAACACAGTGCCATCCACCCCTGCATTATAAACCGCTCACCACCGGTGAGTTACATCGACATTTGTGAATCTCAGACTGTGGCGAGCGAAGACCGCTTTTCGCGGAGCGTTGCCCGAAAGGATTGACGTGTCGCCGGCAACCCGGCTTCCTGGCGGAAACGTTTCCGGAAGTTCCTGACGAGATCCACCCAGGTCTTGGCGCTGCAGTCAGGACGCTCAAGAACAGGAGCACAGTCTGCAGGGATCGCTCCCACTTTGTCGTTCCTTATCTGACGGCCAGTCCAATCCAGCAGTTTCAGATACTGCTGAAATGTCATCGATAGACAGCCTTTGTTGCGGGCTCGGCTTGCTGTCGGCTTGTCCCGACCATTCTGTCGCGACGGCGCTAATGCAATCGGAGCCAACCAGCCGGCTTTCTCCCCGTGCTCTATGCGAAGACCCTGAGCATCCGCAGTTGACACTTCTGTTGCAGATGCCCGGTCTTCGATTCACTCCTTCACGCTGGTTACGCCATGCAGACTGCGATTAACGTTTCATCCAGAAGCGACCCGTCACGTTGTCGTCCTTGTATCCCTGACAAGCATTCGTCTCATCGCTGCCATGCAGTGTCAGGGCGAACTGAAAACCAACACCCCGAAAGGGACTCGTGTGTTAACTCCACGACCCGGTCCAGGGCGAGAGTCAGAGAGTTTTGACCGAAATCACACCCGCCAAACGGGTACCTTCCGCACCCCGGAAGGGACGGCGGCGAAACAGAGGCATCTCGCAACCGGCGTGGGAGGTCGCAATCCGCACGGAATACTGGGGAAAACGAAAAAACGCCGAGAGGGAGACTCTCGGCGTTTTTGGTTAACTGGATTGTCAGCGGAAGTCCGCTGAATTCAAAAAGCTCCTCCGGTAGGACTCGAACCTACGACCCGGCGGTTAACAGCCGCCTGCTCTACCAACTGAGCTACAGAGGAATGTGACGCAACAATCACAGCTGATGAGATGACACTTCTGACCGGAAAATGTTCACATCAAGCGAGCGTTGTATCGTCGGGAACCGGAAAGTAACTTGCGAAAATGCGTAATGCAAGTCACTTTCCGTGTGTTTCTCGATCCTGTCACAGGGTGCTCTTCTGCGAAAACTGCCTGGTGGCAGTTCGTGCCGGTCAGGGCAGGAGATCCTTCACGGTGTCGCGTTCTGTCTTCAGTTCATTGACGGTGACGTCAATCAGCTGCTGAGCGAACTCGGTGTGAGTCTGGCCCTTGACGATGGACCAGGTTTTCCCGTCACTGACAAGCGGAAAACCACTGATCAGGCCGGCTTCGACGCCGTAGCTGCCATCACTGCAGACGGCCGCACTGAAGCATGTGCCGGCTGGAGTTGGCCGAATCACACCTTTGACCGTATCAAGCACGGCGTTGGCCGCAGAGGCTGCACTGGAAGCCCCGCGAGCCGCAATCACGGCAGCTCCACGCTTCTGAACGGTGGAAATGAAGTCGCCTTTCAGCCACGCATGATCCGTGATCACTTCAGTGGCCGGCTTTCCGTTGATTTTTGCGTGGTAGAAATCCGGGTACTGTGTCGCCGAGTGATTCCCCCAGATTCCGACATTGCTCACAGCTGCGATTGGTGTGCCAGCCTTAGCTGCCAGCTGCGAAATGGCTCGATTCTGGTCGAGCATGGTCATCGCAAACCAGCGATCCTTCGGAATCGATGGCGCACTGTGCATCGCAATCAGGCAGTTCGTGTTGCAGGGATTTCCCACCACCAGAATTCGGACATCCTTCGCAGACGCAGCAGCGATTGCTCGCCCTGTGCTGGTGAAAATCGGTCCGTTAATTCGGATCAGGTCACCGCGTTCCATCCCGGCCTTTCGGGGAATACTTCCGACGCAAAGCACCCAGTTGCAGTCACGGAAGCCGTCTTCCATGTGATCGCTGTCAGCCTTGACGACGCCTGCCAGCGTTGGAAAAGCGCAGTCATCCAGTTCCATGTGAACCCCGTCCAGCGCCTTCATCACAGGAGGCACCTCAACCAGATGCAGAATTACCGGCTGGTCAGGACCGAACACTTCACCGGATGCAATGCGGAAGATCAGCGAATATCCAATTTGTCCGGCAGCACCGGTCACAGCAACTCGAATCGGGGGTTTCATCTCTGAGCACCTTGTCAAAGGACCTGAACGCAGAAAAATTGAAGGAGACAGTCTGAGATGAACAACATCGAATCCTTTTTTGATGGTGAGTCTCAGCGTCTCTGAGAACCTCCCGCGCCTGATAATCTCCTCGGTGGGGGCGTTCTCTGACGCGTGTTTTAACTGATCTGCAGACCAGCAGAACCCGGTTTCCGGAAATCTCTCGCCGAAATCCTCATGAGCGGGAAAAGCTGCGTGCCTGATCGCGACTTTCTCGAAGGCCCCCGAGCCTTTGATTCCCGGACGGCGAAACAGCAGTTCGAGGATCCTCAGGATCATTGACACATTGTTCAGCATTCGTCACTATTTTATGCGGTTCATTTGAAAACCGGGGCAAGGTTCCCGGAAACGACACCCTGATTCACACCCTGACGATGTTTCCAGAGGAGTTGCCTCATGCGTTTCGCAATGCGCCGAGCGTTTACGCTCATTGAACTGATGGTTGTCACAGCCATCATCGCCGTCCTGACGGGACTTCTGCTTCCGGCAGTGCAGCAGGCCAGAGAGAGTGCTCGCCGAACCTCCTGCCGCAACAATCTTCGACAGATCGGTCTCGGGCTGCAGCTTTACCACGAAACCCACAACGCTCTGCCATCGGGCTGGGATACGCTCGGTACGTCCTGGTCGGCTCATGTTCTTCCGCAGATTGAACAGCAGAATCTTTACGGAACTCTGAGGTTTCAGGAGTTCGGAGTTGGCAACTGGGACGCAAACGGTTCGGCCAACGAAAAGGCCTGTGAAACGCTCGAATCGATATTTCGATGTCCGACACTTCCGATCGAAACACACTACAACGATGGAGGTATTCCGGCTCGAACTCCTGCGAGTTATCGCGGCAATTCCGGATCACGTTCGAGTGCAGACGATGCGAGCGCCGCGCTTCCCGGCACTCTCTCTCTGGAAAACCTTCGGCAGGACGGAATCTTCTTCGCCTGCAGCAGCGTGCGTTTCCGTGACATCACAGACGGGCTTTCGTCAACGCTGATCGTCTGTGAGGCGATGACTGATCCGGATTTCATCAAAGACGGACAGGCGATGGATTTCTGGAATATCGGGTCGCGTCAGGTCGATCCCTGCCTCTGCGACGGTGGCAATGCCGGTACGGAATTCTCGGAGTTCGTGGCATCCGGACTGGCAAGAATCAACGCGAGGGTGACGGCTCCTCTGACTCACGGACTTCTGATGGAGCTTGGTTACGGAAGCTATCACTCAGGTGGTGCTCAGGTGGTCTTTTGTGACGGGAGTGTGAAGTTCCTTTCGGAGAACCTCGATCTGACAGTTCAGCGTGCTCTGTCGAGTCGAAACGGGGGCGAAGTCGTTTCGGAGTATTGAGAATCCCTGTCGGTCCTCTGAGGAGATTTCACAATGAGAAACCAACGCGAAAAGCAGCAGCAGAATCACCTCGTGAATCAAGAGAGCCTGAAAGCTTACGAAAACGACACCTCGGCGGTTGTGATCCGGAGCAGGCTGTATGCGTCTGGTGTGGCGATTCTGCACATGTCGCTGCTGCTACTGTTTGCCGGGTGCGGAACGTCGGCGGGCATGACGGATTACTCCGCACTGAAACTGGTTCCCGTCAGCGGGCGAGTCACTCTGGACGGAAAACCGATATCATCTGTCACCGTCATCTTTGAATCCGATGACGGCACGTGGTCGTCTGGAAACACAGACGAAGACGGGCGTTATCGGATGCAGTTTAACAGTGAAGTCGAAGGAGTCGTTCCAGGCAGGAAGATCGTTCGGGTCTACCAGAGAACCAACAGTGGAGACAGTGACGAAGACTCACCCAGTGACAATGGTCCATCCGAAGCGACGAAAGTGAGTTCGAAGCGAGCGGCCGATCTTCTCCGAGTTCTTCCGCGCTACGGCCGTCGCTCGAAACTCACGGCGGATGTTAACGCGGAAACGCGAGAACTGAACTTTGAGCTTCGTGCGGATGGAGTGAGGTTCGAGTAATCGGGACATGTCGTTGCTGGACAGCGCCAGGTTTGCATCAGCCGGAGTACGTAAGCACCCGGATTTTGTGGAAGCGGCTCAGCAGGAGCTTCGCCCTCCGGCCCTTTTCAGGCTTGGCCCTCACGTCGCCACAGACCAGGACAGAACCTGATGCTGTCCTGCTGGATAACGGGATTGCTCTGGGACAAACGAGGAATCCCGCTAGAATCCGGGAGGGTGAGATCAAGTGACAGCCCTGGAGTGAATGGCCCTTTTAGTCGCCGGACTGCTGATCGTGTTCCGGGTGTTGGGCAGAAAGCCGGAGGGATCAGAGGGTGGATTTTCTGTCGAAGGTGCAGATTTCCTGTTTTTTCTTCAGTTACCTGGTGGCGTTTCTTGTGGAACTTTACCAGGTTCTTCGACAGCGGACGATTCTCAGTCGCTGGACTGTGCGAGGAATGACCGCTGCGGGTGTGATTGCGCACACCGCTTATCTGCTCACACGCAGTCGCGAGCTCGGCGGAAATCCGCTCATGACGAGCGGACAGGACTGGCTGCTCGTTCTGGCCTGGATGGGAGCAGTTCTCTATCTGGTCCTGCTGATCGCGCACAGCGAATTCGGTCATGGACTTTTCATGGTGCCCACACTGCTGCTGCTGGTAACCGTGGCCGTCTTTGTTCGCGATGATTCGGCGGCAAACCTTCAGCAACTTTCGGCAAGAAGATGGGGCATGCTTCATGCAGCATCTCTGGTATTTGGAATGGCGGCGGTTTTCGGCGTCACGATCTCGGCGCTGATGTACCTGCTCCACTACCAGAAACTTCGAAGTCGTTCAACCTGGCTGCGACGGCTGCAGCTTCCGAGCCTGGAACAGCTCACGTCCGTCAATCGCTGGATGGTGATCGCGTCTGTGCCATTCCTGACCATCGGCCTGATTACCGGATTCATTCTTTTCGCCTGGTCCGCGGACACGACCGGTCAGGGGGAAATCAAATGGACGGATCCAACGATCATCACAACGATGGTCGTCTGGCTCGCCATGGTCAGTCTGCTCATCCATCTGGCAGTCAGTCGGCATCAGAGCGGAAAAGCGGTGGCTCAGATGTCGCTGCTCAGTGGTGGTTTTCTGCTCATGACATTTTTCGGACCAATGCTGCTTCAGGGAAGTGGAAAGATCAGGACGTTTCATGGCGGCAGCAAGTCTGACAACCGAGTTCCGGAGAGAGCGGAACCCGATTCAGAGAGGAGTGCCATAGACGGCGGACGGGCTGGAGGAATTCATCCGTCCGGTGATCCGTCGAACTCGAAACCTGCCGAAGCTCCGGCAGCTGCGGGGAACGGCGAGGAGGTTCCGGCACGATGAACGTCCTTGTCGTCAGCTGCAATCACCATAATGCCGGTGTGCAGCTTCGGGAGAAACTTGCTTTCTCGAACCCGGTTCAGTTGAGTTCCGCATACCAGCTCTGGAAACAGACACATCCGGATTCGGAAATCGTCGTCCTGTCGACGTGCAATCGTGTTGAATTGTACGCGGCTGATGAGGCGGAAGACGGTGGTGTCACGTTCAATGACATGACCGCATTCATTTCGACGTTCCATGATATTCCGCTGTCGGAGTTCGTTCCGTCGGTGCTCACCGAGACCGGCCCGAAAGCAGTCGCTCATCTGTTTGAAGTCGCCTGCAGCCTCGACAGCATGGTTCTCGGCGAACCACAGATTGTCAATCAGGTCAAAGAAGCGTACCGAATTGCTCAGGAGCATAACGCCTGTGGTCCACTGACGAATGTGCTGTTTCAGCAGGCGCTGAATGTTTCAGCTCGAGTGCGCACGGAAACGCGTCTGGCTGAAGGTCGGGTGTCGATTGCCAGCGTCGCTGTGGGTGAGTTCGGTCGCAGCATCTTCAGTCGATTCGACAATAAAGTCGTGCTCATCATCGGCGCGGGCGAGATGGCGGAGGAGACGCTGCAGTATCTGAGGAGCGAAGGTGTTCAGCGGATTGTTGTCGCCAATCGCAGTCCGGAGAGAGCTCAGCGTCTGGCCAGTGAATTCGGCGGTGAAGCGGTCCCCTTCGAACAGCTGGATGACTGGATGGCGCGAGCTGACGTGATTGTCAGCACCACAGGTTCCGATGACATTCTGATTTCTCGAAAGCGCTTCGAGAGTGTCCGCAAACGGACGCACCAGCATCCTGTCTTTATTCTGGACCTTGCGGCGCCGCGAGACTTTGATCCGACGATCGCAGACGTTGATGACAACGTCTTTCTTTACGATATTGATGCGCTGGAAGAAACCTGTAGCAAGAACCGTGAACTGCGGAAGGCTGAAGTTCAGCGTGCGATGGAGATGATTCAGGAACAGACCAGTCGCTTCATGCAGGAGATATATCACCGTGCCACCGGGCCGGTCATCCATCGACTCCGCGAACACTGGAACGAGATTAGCCGAAGCGAGCTCGAACGGATGTACCGGAAGTTACCGGATCTGAACGACGAGCAGCGAGGCGCGATCGAAGCCACAATTCAGCGGATCGTCAACAAGCTGCTGCACCCGCCGCTCGAAGCCCTGAAAGACGAAGCTCGAGAAGGCACACCGGAGGGTCTGCTCCAGGCCATCAGGCGGCTTTTCCTGGGCCGCGGTAACTGATTGCGAGTCATTCGCAGTTCTCGACACGGCGTCCCGTCTGAAACAGTCGAAGGAATGTCGAGGCATTGTCAAAGCTGCAAACAGGGGGCATTTGTGATTCCTGCCTCCGCAGGAATCACGAGATTGTGAGGACGCATTTACGACACCATGAGACGGATGAATTCCATGGTCTGCAGTCAGCATATCGGAAGATGATTTCCGGCCTGAAAGGCCATTCGTTCCCATAGCCAAGCCTGAAGCGAAGCGGCGGGCCAGGTCATGGTGTCCCATCAAGTTCGTGATTGCGGACCAAAGGTCCAGTCGTTCGAGGGTGGGTTCACCCTGATGGGCGAGTGGAATGAATCCCTTTCAAGAACGAATCCAGGCAGTGGGGGTATGGGAATCGCTGACAATGCGAACGGCCGGGCCGTTGGCCCTCAATGATTGCTTGTGTGTATTGCCCGGGCCTCCGCTTCGCTTCAGCCCGGGCTGTCAGAATGGCTGGGCCTTCGGCCCGAAGTCACAGCCAGAAGCGTCGAGAAATCCAGTTGGTTGTCTCCTGGGCAATCAACACGACACGTTCTTCAGAGTTCGTACCAACGTGGCGTTGTCATAGGGCTGGAGAATCGCTTCGGGAGCCAAATGGGGAAGAATATCAGAATACTTATGAATAAATGACAGGGCGGGAATCCACACTGGAACACTGGATTCCCGCCTGCGCGGGAATGACGAAACGGGGATCACGGCGTGACAAAGCACTTGTCCCCGTGTTGATACCACGAGTCCGAAAACACCTGTGAGCAAAGGCGTGTATTTTCCGCATGACTTCGTCAGAATGCTGATCATGGCGTGAGTCAGGTATCCGCGTGGGCTAAGCAATCGGGATGTGATTATGAGAACCGAAGAATGGATCCCCGCAGTCGCATTGATCAGCGGTGTGTTTCTGTCGCTCGCTCACGTGTCGCCAATAAGATCAGAGTCACCGGTGAGATCGCAGTCACCAGCGAAATCGCAGTCGCCGGAAGACGTGAACTGGACGCTTCGCTTTCAGGTTCCTGCGGAGTCAACTGGCGGGACTGATGTTCCGGAATTCCGACGTCAGGAACGCACTGAGGCATGGAAGGCAGACCGCACGGCGATCATCGTCTGTGATGTCTGGGACTACCATCATTGTCTCAATGCGGTACGCCGACTGGATGAGTTTCTGCCGCGATTGAATGAATTCCTCAAGGATGCTCGCCGGCGCGGGATGGTCATCATTCATTCTCCCAGCGACTGCATGGCCGCATACGAAAAGCATCCGGCGCGTCTTCGAGCAATCCAAACGCGCAGAGCAGTTGAAGTTCCTCCTGCGGTCGAACAGTGGTGCTCACGAATTCCGGCCGAAGAGAAAGCCATTTATCCGATCGATCAGTCCGATGGTGGAGAAGACGATGATCCGGCGGAGCATGCTGAGTGGGCAGCCCGGCTGAAGTCACTCGGGCGAAATCCGGCGATGCCGTGGAAAGCTCAGTCGGATCGGATCGAAATCGATTCCGAACGCGACTACGTGAGTGATCGCGGTAACGAAGTCTGGAACATCCTCGCAGAACGTGGTATTCAAAACGTGGTGCTCACCGGAGTCCACACAAACATGTGTGTTCTGGGACGGCCGTTCGGACTTCGGCAGATGGTTCGCAACGGGAAGAGTGTTGCTCTGGTCCGTGACCTGACCGACTGCATGTACAATCCACGGCGATGGCCTTATGTCGATCATTTCACAGGGAACGATCTGATTATTTCGCATGTCGAACGTTATGTCTGCCCGACCGTCACCAGCGATCAGCTGCTGGGCGGCAGTTCGTTTCGCTTTGCTGGGGATCAGCGAGCACAGACGGATGTCACCGATGTGCCGACTCCACCGCTCAGCGCGGAATTTCTTTCGACTCAATGGTCACTGATTTCACTTCCCGGAAGCTGGTCAGCGATTCCCGGAATCTCGAAGCCGCCCGAGGGTTCAACGAGTACCTGGTATCGATGTTCTCTGCGACTGTCTGATCAGTGGATGTCCGGTGAGAAACCTTCGTTGCTTGTGCAGCCGCCGAAGAAAGGAACTCTCAATGTCTGGATCAATGGCACAAAATTGTCAGGCATTGAACCCATCTGCCTTGCCTGCACCGAACCGGAACCTGTTCGTTTCGCATTGAAGTCCGATGCTGTGACGATCAATGATGCGAATCATCTGGTCATTCAGGTGCTCTCGGAGGTTGCGGAAGATCCGCTGCTTCCGCCGCCGGTTCTGAAAGCGGGAGAAGACACGATGAGTCTGGCCGGGCATTGGCAGATCCGTGTGGGAACCGACAGTTCATGGTCGAACATTCCCTTGCCGGCAAAGTTCGGCACGTCGACCGACATTGTGTACGAGCCCAAATTGGGAATGGCTCTCCCCGCGAAATGAGCAAGCTTCGGATGGAGCAGAGCTGTTTCTTCCGGACATCGCCGTGCGCTGACTCTGCAGGAATCGCTGACGTCGCAGAAAATCGAAACTGTCAGCCAACCCTTCCGGAATCAGCTCACCTGCCACATCAGTCAGGCGGAGATCGCGACCCTGAGTATGAAAACTGAGTCGGCGATGATCCAGGCCGAGCTGGTGAAGGATGGTGGCATGGATGTCGTGAATCGGTAGTGGCCGAGTCACGGGCAGAAACCCGAGCTCATCGGTTTCCCCGAGCGTCTGTCCAGTGCGGATGCCCCCGCCGGACATCCACATCGTAAACGCCGAGATCCGATGATCGCGTCCGATACCAGCTCCGGGAGTTTTCTGACCGACGGGAGTTCGCCCGACCTCACCACCCCAGACAACCAGAGTATCCTCCAGAAGTCCTCGCTGTTTCAGACCACGAATCAGAGCGGCACAGGCCTGATCTGTCTGTCGACACTGCGATGCCAGCCCGTCTTTGAGATGACTGTGATGATCTCAGTCACCGTGGCAAAGATGAACAAAACGAACTCCCCGTTCCACGAGGCGGCGAGCCATCACGCAATTGCGAGCGAATGAAGGGACGTCGGGATCAGCACCATAGAGTTCCATCGTGCTTTGGGTTTCAGCTCGAAGATCCAGAGCTTCTGGTGCCGACAGAGTCAGCTCGTTGGCTGTCCGTAGTGACGAAGATCGAGCGCGCACCTCCGGGTCAGCAGTCTTCGAGTAAGGAAGCGAGTTGAGTCGAGTTGCGGCCTGAACGATGCGACGCTGATCGTGGAGCGTTCTTCCGGGGGGCGGTGACAAATTCAGAATTGGTTGTCCCGCATCGCGAAGGAGAACTCCCTGATACGATGACGAGAGAAATCCTGCAGCCCAGACAGCACCTTTGGTTCGTGGCCGCATACCGGACATGAGCAGCTCCACTTCGATCAGGGAATTGGATCACTCGGTTTCCTGAGGGCATCTCGGGCCCTGCAGGAAAGGAGAGATTTCAGAGATGGCCGGCATCGGAGTTCGCAACACATTCCACTACGCCTGCAGCCAACGCCGAACAATTCCCGCATCCTGATTTTTCCCGGGACCTACGTATCGTATTCTGTTCAGCGTTTCCGGAACAAATGAGGAACTGGAATCGCGCCCGATCTGATTTAAGCCCAGCCAGATTCGCGCCCAACCAGAATCGCGTATGATCAGTGGATGCGGTCTGCTGGATGCGATGAGCGTTTTCGTGGGTGCAATCCGAGGGTCACATGATGGCGAGACAGAAGACGACAGCAACAGACGAGCGTGTTGATGAATTCATCCGAGCTCGAGGCAGCGAAAGTCAGCAGGAAGACTGCGCACTGCTGATCGGTCTGTTTGAAAAACTGACTGGAGAGACGCCGAAAATGTGGGGCCCGAGCATCGTTGGATTCGGTGCTTACACATACCGCTACGAGAGCGGGCGCACGGGTGAATCCTGTCTGACGGGATTCTCAATCCGCGGGAAGAAGCTCGTCGTATACCTGATCGCCGAAGGAGATGACCAGGAACGGCTTCTCGCAGAACTCGGCAAACATACGATGGGCAAGGCCTGCCTCTATTTCACCCAGTTGAGTGATCTCAATCTCAAGGTTCTCGAAGAACTGGTTCGAAACTCGCTGGGGGCACTTCGAGCTCGGCACCCGGCAGCCGACCATCAATGAGATGATCTCAGTACCTGAGAGAATCGCTGCGCTGGTTACCGAAGAAAGCGGCCGGCTGCCAACGAAAGACAGGCTCATCTTCGGCAGGAATGAACTTTTCCGGTAGCGGTGACGCTGGTCAACAAGATCAGGAAAGAATCCGAAACAACATGTCTCCAGGAAACCAGATCACGTCCCGGAGACTGCCTTTTCTGCGACGACTTCCCCTTCGCTTTTCGGGATGCGATCTTCTTCATCCATCAGCAGCAGCTGAACCTGCACAATCTCCTCAGCGCATTTGAAGAATGCGTCGATGACGGCCGGATCAAACTGAGTTCCGCGTCCCTCGGCCAGAATGTCGAAGCACTTCTGTCGTGGAAACGGAGCCTTGTAAGGGCGCCGACTGGAGAGCGCGTCGAACACGTCGGCAACGGCTACGATGCGACCTTCCAGAGGGATGTCTTCCCCTTGAAGACCGAGCGGATATCCGCAGCCGTTCCAGTGTTCGTGATGAGTCTGTGCAATGCGAGCAGCGAGCGTCAGCAGTGAGGACGACCTCACGTGAAGCATGCTCGCACCAATGCGGGTATGTGTCTTCAGAATGTTCCATTCTCTCTCCGAAATCGGCTCGATGATCTGCTTGCCGAGAGCGCAGTGCCTCTTCATCAGCTCATATTCGTCGAACGCCAGTTTGCCCGGCTTGAACAGAATGGAATCCGGTATCCCGATCTTGCCGACGTCATGCAGCTGAGCGGCCTGTTCGAGCATCTCCAGCTTGTGTTCCGGATAACCCATGCACCGGGCAATAATGGAGGTGTATCGGCCGACACGAATGACGTGGTTGCCGGTGTCGTTGTCACGATGCTCGGCAGCTCGAGCCAGGCAGAGAATCAGCTGCTGACGAGTTGCCTCAAGCTGGCGTGTGCGACGTTCCACCTGCTGCTCCAGACGAGCCGCTTCGCTGGACGCCATGTCGTAATGCTTTTTGATGACAATCGCATTCCGAACTCGCGGCAGAAGCTCTTCCGGTTCAATCGGCTTCTGAAGAAAGTCGGAAGCTCCAAGTTCCAGAGCTTCGTTTCGAGTCGCCGGATCCGATGCCGCGGTGAGAATCAGCACGGGTGTGTGCTGCAGCACGGGATCGAGTCCAACGACGCGAAGAATGTCCATTCCGCTGACGTCCGGCATTCTGATGTCGAGGAGCAGAACATCAGGCCGCTCCGAACGCAGCAGGTGAAGAGCTTCGCGGGAATTGCTCGTCGTGACGAAGTTTTCGTAGCCTTCCATCTTCAGGTGCTGGCGAAAGGTCATCACGTTCAATGGCTCATCGTCCACGATCATGATCTTCGCAGTCTTGTCGACTGTCCGAATCGATACGCGTGCTGCCGGAGAAGCAGCTTCCGGAATTCGTGGAGGCACCGGGCTGGACGTGCGAGTTTCCAGGAACTCTTCCGTTCCGTCCTCATCCCAGTCCACATCACGCTGCTGAGAACGTTTTCTTTCTGCTGCTTCGATTGCAACAGAGAAGTCATTCACCGGAAGAACGTTATGGACGATTGGCTGAACTGGCGGGGCGTACGATGAACTTGCTGACGAGAATCCAGTGAGATCCGTTGAACCGTTCGTCGCCGGTGATGTGGCGGTAGCAGCCTTTGCTGTCACGGATTCAGGAAAATCCTGTTTTCTGCGCGCAGTGGCAGCGGAACGAAGGGATTCGAACGACGCGATCGTCGACCTGATCTCATCCAGTACGGAATCTGCAGAGCTTGTTGCCTGATTCGCCATGTTCACTTCCACCGAATGGTGCCGCATCGCTCTGATGCTGAGCAGAAAGCCCGTCAAGAATTGTTGAATCACAGACAGGAAAATCTGGAGTAACCCGGAATAGAACATAGGTCGCAGTCGGAGCTCGCCCGGATTTCGAGGCAACTGTTTATTTTTCGAATCACCTGAAGAGCGTTCACCCTATGATACAATCGATACAGAATGTCAGATCCGAAATTGGTACTTCCACGACAATCACTCTGATCGCGCTGAACCTTCCGATCTGATCCATTCCGGAAACTCCCGTTCGAAATTGATCAGCGGAGGTTTCGGTCTCAAAGCTGATGTCAGCGGTATAGAATTGAAAGATGGAAGAAGCGTTAAATACTGAGAGTTCAGGAAAACAGGTCATGAGCGCAAGTGAAGCTGAGATGGTGACAGTCAGGTACATTCAGATGGAGTCGCCTCAGGAAATTCCCGTGGAGGCACCCTGCAGCGGCCTCATGGTCGATTGTGTATTGAATCCGGATGCCGACTTTTTTCGCCTGCTGTATGACACCGTCGGAGAAGACTACAACTGGCGAAGCAGACGAAAGCTGTCTCGCGAAGCGCTCGAAGCCATCATCCGTGATCCCGGGAATCTGCTGTATGTGCTTCGTGTCGACGGACAGCCTGCCGGGTTTGCGGAACTTGATCGAAGGAAGCCGGACGAGATAGAAATCGTGCAGTTCGGGCTGTTTCCTCAGATGACAGGGCGAGGTCTTGGAAAGTGGTTCCTGCAGAGCGTGCTCCGGAGAGCCTGGGCATTTTCACCACGACGAATCTGGCTTCACACCTGCACGCTTGACCATCCAGCGGCTCTGCCGAATTACCTGAAGGCCGGTTTTGAGGTTTATCGAACCGAAGTGACACCGAAATACGTTTAGTTCAATCAATCAGACACCTCAGAATTCGTATTCGTCGTTCCCGCGCAGACGGGAATAAACCTTCGACGCACTGGATTCCCGCCCTGTCATTTATACATCAGTATTCTTCATCAGACTGTGCCTTCGGGCCGAAGGGCAAGCCGTTCTGCCAGCCCGGGCGGAAGCGAAGCGGAGGCCCGGGGAAATGCGAGCAGTGGATGGTTGAGGACCAACGGTCCGGCCGTTCAGATTGTGCGAGATTCCCATACGACCACGGCATCGGTTCGTTCATGCATAGAACTTATTTCATGACCGCATCAGGTGGAACTCACGCTCGAACAGCTGGACCTTCGGTCCGTCATCACGAATTTGATGGGACACCTGACCTGGCCCTCCGCTTCGCTTCAGGCCAGGCTATGGGAACGAATGGCCCGGTTGGGCCGGAATCCTTCTCCCTTCGGACCGAAGTGCCTATTTATGTATCTATGTATCAATGACAGGGCGGGAATCCAGCACCCCGGTGTTCGTTCGTGCCAGTGCAAAAGTAACAACTTACCCCCAGTCCACATCATGGCGAGTTCATTCCGATGATTGATGCTGCGTTCAACCGACGTCAGATGCTCCAGCGCTCTGCGGCCGGGTTCGGATCTCTTGCGCTCAGCGACCTGCTGATGCGAAACGCCACGGCCGGTGAACTGAGTACTGCAGCTCAGGATCCACTTCTCGGTCATGTGGGGCATTTTCCGGCACGTGCGAAGCGAGTCATCTTCCTGTTCATGCACGGCGGCCCGTCTCATGTGGACACGTTTGATTACAAACCGGAACTGATTCGACTGAACGGCCGGCCCCTGCCGATTGAGAAGCCACGAATTCAATTTGCTCAGACTGGAAATCTCCTTCAAAGTCCGTGGAGATTCCGGCAGTACGGAGAATGCGGAGCGTGGGTCAGCGATCTGTTTCCTCACGTCGGTCAGTGTGCTGACGACATCACGTTCATCCGATCACTCCATGGTTCAAATGAAGCACATGGAGGCGCGCTGCTGAAGGTCAATACAGGTTCCGATACGTTTGTTCGGCCGAGCATGGGAGCCTGGATCAGTTATGGACTGGGAACGGAGAATGAGAGTCTGCCGAGCTTTGTGACGATCAATCCGACGCTTGGGCACGGCGGGGTTCGCAATTTCGGATCTGCGTTTCTGCCACCAATCCATCAGGCCACTCGAATCGCCACATCACGCAATGATGGCAGAACAACGGCTCAGATTCAGAATCTCGTTCATCCTCAGTCAAAACGCGATGTCCAGCTTCTGCAGCTGGAACTTCTGAAGGATCTCAATCGGTATCATCAGCATTCATCCGGCGGGCCACTGAGCGGAGTTTCACAGCTTCCACCCGGTGCTGATGCAGAAATGAATGCACGGATCGATTCGTTTGAGCTCGCATTCCGAATGCAGACGGAAGCGCCGGAGATCTTCGATCTGACAGGTGAAACCGAAGCCACTCGAAAACTCTACGGAATCGATGAGGAACTAACGAGCAACTTCGGAACTCAGTGCCTTCTCGCACGCCGCCTGTCAGAATCCGGAGTGAGATTCGTTCAGGTCTCGCATGCCTACTGGGATCAGCATTCCGAACTGAAAGAGGAACACACGCGGCTTGCCGGTGAAGTCGACAAACCGATCGCCGGACTGCTGAAGGACCTGAAACAACGGGGTCTGCTCGAAGACACACTGCTGATCTGGGGAGCGGAATTTGGTCGTACTCCGACAGCTCAGGGAACCAACGGCCGCGATCACAATCCTCATGCGTTTACATGGTGGATGGCTGGTGGGGGTGTCAAACCGGGCTTCAGTTTCGGCGAGTCCGACGACTATGGCTTTTATGCGGTTCGCGACAAGGTTCATGTGCATGACCTGCACGCCACGATTCTGCATCTGCTCGGACTGGATCACGAGCGTCTCACGTTTCACTACGGTGGTCGCGACTTCCGCCTGACCGACGTAGAAGGTCACGTGGTGGACCAGATCTTTGCATGAGTGCCGTCAACAAAGCTACGATCAAATGATGGCATGCAATTCATCCGGGAGCTCTTCATTCATGAATCGATGTACCCCTCGTTCAGAACGATGTCTCGTTCGCACAATGATCCTGCTTCTGGCAGCACTGTGCACTCGACTCGCATCAGCTGCCGATGAGAGACCACTCAGACCAGGCATTCATCTGCTGACGGACGATCACGTCATTGAATCACAGGCCGGGCTGGTTCGCGAACTGGGATCGGTCACAAAATTGAATGATGGTCTGCCGATTCTGACAGACGGCCGCTTTTACGGAACAGTGCTCTTCGATCAGAATCGCTTCTGCATGTGGTATCGCAACAGTGATGCAGCTCGGCTGGGTTATGGCTACGCGGAATCTTCGGACGGAATTGCTTTTCGTCGACTTTCAGACGTCGAAGGAATCCCGTTTGCCGGGGATTTTACCATGGCAGTGGAAATTGATCCGTCAGCCAAAGATCCACAACGACGCTATATCGCCGGTTACGACGCAGTGGGAATGGCTGCAGGAATTGCTCATTCCATCGATGGCATCCACTGGATTCCCGACAACGATGGCAAACCTGTCACAAAGCGGGCTGCCGATTCGTACAACCAGATCTTTTACGATCCGATTGCAGAAACATATCGCCTTTTCACACGAACGGATTTTGGCGGCGCCGGTGGCAGTTCTGAGCTGCGAGGAACACGCAGCATGACGAATCCCGATCCGGCAGGTTCACCCACAGACTGGAAGATTGTTCGAGAATGGATCTTTGATCGTGAAGGTCGTGACGAAGCATCTCGACGACAGATCTATGCCGTGGCCTGCTGGATTCATCGTGACGTTTACTTTGCTCTGCTGTCCGTTTACGAATACCCGGGTGATTTCAGTGAGGGGACTGAGACTGATCGGGTGCGACGTCATGAACGGGATGTGATGAACTACTACCTCGCAACCAGTCGTGATGCCGATTCCTGGGATCTGCGATGGGTTTATGAGCAGAAGCCGCTGGTGCCGCGAGGCGGTGACGGGGCGTTCGACAAAGATATCGTTCTCCCTTCATCAACGATCGTGACACACGACAAGCGACACTGGATCTACTACTGTGGAGCCGATGAGCGGCACGGGAATGAGCAGGTTCGATTTGATCGTCGTCACGCGATCGGCGTTGCAACCCTGCCGATCGATCGATTTGTGGCTTTGAAAACAGCAGCTCATGAAGTCAGTGGTCGAATGCTGACAAAACCGATTCTCGTGGACGGAGATGCTCTGATCATTAATGCGGATGCAAGTGCAGGACGACTCGTTGCAGAACTGACTGATTCCAGCGGCAATGTGATCTCAGGGTATTCATTCGAGGAATCGGTTCCGATGGAACGCACCGACTCTCTGAATCATTCCATCACCTGGAAAACTGCAAAGGTGGCAGACCTGACGGGGCGCACAATCCGGGTCCGGCTCGCCCTGCAGGATGCCGAACTCTATTCATTCGGGATCATGAACGAAAAGAACGACGCATCCCGCTGATGTTCAGCGCTCAGCATACAGTGCACAGAGCCGAAAGCCGCCATGCAGAATCTGACACCGCGTGCGCCGTTCGTCGTGCATTCCGCAGCAGTTTTCACCGTGCTGTCTGCAGCAGAACGTTCACACCTTTTTTGTTGGACAGCACGATGTCAGGTTTTCCGTCCGTGTTCATGTCGTGAATCTGGAATTGAGTCCCGACGCCGGTGCCCAGTCCCGCGAGAATCTGGTGCGGACGAATGACGGGAGCCTTGCCCTTTTCGCGAATGACTTCATACCAGTACATCACGACCGGATCATACTCACCCGGATCACCACCGTTGTGTGCAAAGAATCGCTTCCCGGTGACGTAATCGAGCTGACCATCACCGTTGATGTCAACCTGTTCGACAGCATGAGTCTGTGAATAGGACCGATCAATTTCGTGCAGAACCCACGGCTCGCTCTCTCCCTTGTTCTCGGCCCACCAGACTCCGTACTGATGAGCGGAGCTCAGGAAGAGGTCGGCATCACCGTCCTGATCGAGGTCATCCGCGTAGAGATTCGCTGCCGGAGGAAGCGGTTGAGGACCGTTGTCACCGGCAGTTCGCACCGGATGAAACTTCCACGGTTTGTCCGTCGAAAGATTTCCCGGAGATTCCCACCAGCCGTGACAGATCAGAACATCTCTGTGTCCGTCACCATTCATGTCCCCTGCCCCGAGACCATGATAGTACTTGAATGTCCCGTTCTGAGCCGGATCGCCGGGCTCACTGACTGCCCGAAAGGCCAGACGTTTAGTGGCTTCTGCCGGCGCCGGAACCTGCAGAAACCCCATACAGGCTTCTGGTTGAGAACCGACCAGAAATTCGGGAGCACCATCACCGTTGAGGTCTTCGAACTCCGGAGATTCGTTGCAGGCGCTCGTCCAGATCTCATGAGATTCCCAATGACCACTGCCATCCTTGCCGGGATTCCGATACCAATGGAACGGATCGCCGGGAAATCCGATGATGATTGCATCCTGCCAGCCGTCTTTGTCCATGTCCCATGCAAAATTGGCAAAACTACTGCTGTATCCGACACCGGCAACGAACTCACCCGGCATTCGAATTTCCCCCAGCTTCCATTTTTTGCCGTTCAGGTGGTCCGGGGTCCCGGACTTCGGAGCGATGAAATACACATCACCAGCAACCACGTCCGGAGTTCCGTCGCGATTGATATCCAGAGCAGCGACGCCTTCGGAACGGAATCGTTCGTCGAGCTTAATCCGAGTCCAGTTGGCATCGTCCTGAGCCATCAGACTCGTGCCCGATATGACGGCAATCATCGTGATCACAACTGCGGTTCGCAGAACAGAGACGGCTCGATTTGGAAATTCAGACGGGCGGATGACTCGCTCCCTGTCAAAAATCAATCGATGTGTGCCACTGGCTGTGCCAGTGTTTTCCAGCTGACAGCACTGGCGTAGCCAGTGGCACACAAGAATCATCTTTCGACTTCCATTTTTCCATGACTGACAATGCACTCGTTTCAGTAACTCAGGCAGCATCACAGACCTCTGTATTTCTGTATGAGAATATGAACGACGCTCTGATATCCGGATCAGTGTCAGTTCACGGCCACATCGTGAGACGACGATTCTGGGGAATTAGCGGCTCGAGTCAACTGTGCACGATGTTTTGTTGCCTCCGGCACCGGATTGACCTGATGCCGCTCTGTTTGCTCAGGGGGGATCAATCAGACTGCGGCAGCACATCTGTCGATAAACATTCCGATCAACATCATCGCTGACCGACCGCACATGACCATCAGCGAACAGCATGTTGATCGCACCATGATGCCGACTGTCCAGCTCAGATTCATCACTTTCCGGGTTGTTCGGCCCGAGCGATGCAAAGGCCGTCACTCGTTCGACAGCATCTTCCCCTCGCAGATCAACGCCCAGCCACGTACCGGGAAGTCGGCGTGCCGTCCGTTCCCCGACTGCTGCCACCTGACTCAGCCCCCGTGTGATATCGCGAAAGCGGATTCCCTTTTCCCCCATGAACACGCCTTCGCCCTCACGAACGCCCGGAGCGTCCGGGTCTGTGTACCCGAAAATGCCGACATAGTTGGCATGCGGCAATCGGACGAGAACTTCCGGAACCGAATGACTGGCGGCCTGCTGTTGTTCGGGAGACTCATACAGATCAAACGTCAGGGACGCTGAATCGGAGGGACAGCGGAAGCAGTCCGCAGAAAGCTCCAGAAGCGGTGAAAGACGCGAATCCGAAATCGACAGATCTGCTCGGTTTGGCACTTCCGCGTTGCTCAGTTCCAGTTCAGGCAACAGATATGAGGCCCAACCCCATGATGTGAACTCGGTTCTTCTCGCTGACCAGCCCGGCGGCAATTGCTGATGCACATCATGAAACTGATGCAGTGATAGCCCCAGCTGCTTCAGGTTGGATGTGCAGTGCAGTCTGCGGGACGCTTCAGTTGCCTGATGAATTGCGGGAAGAATCAGCCCCATGAGCACCACTGAGATCGCCATCGTCACCAGCAGCTCGAGGACTGTGAATCCGGATCGACGGAGCTGGTGGTGAGACAACCGTTGAGGCGCTGCAGATGCGATATGCATCAATCCTTCTGCTCCAGTTTCTCGATCGCTTCTTTCAGAATCGCAGCGTCGCGGGTGGAGTGTTCTGACTCAGCGAGCAGATTCAGTACAAGCGACGGGAGGCGACTTCCGAACAGCACCGATTTGAGGTCAGAAAGAACATTGCGAGAAACTTCGTCTCGTGTCACCAGCGGCCGGTAGATGAAGGCTCGACCACGTTTTTCGCGAGCAAGCACCTTCTTCTTCACTGCCAGCAGGTTCAATGTTGTCATGACCGTTGTGTAGGCCAGCGTTCGCTCGAGCCGATCACAGACATCCTGCACACTGCCCTCATGGATGTCCCAAAGAACATTCATCAGCTGCAGCTCACATCGCGTCAGTCGATATTCGGTCAAAACAACTACCTCCCGACGCATGTCAATCGAACACGATCTCATTTTCTGAAGCGTTTCGAAACCACAACAGACAACCTGGTTGATTCATTCGTGGTTGCTTCAGAATCTTCGGGATTGCTTTTGTTCGACTGGGACCAGTTCTTGTTCTGAAATCACTTTCAGGGACAGTTCTCTGCTGACGGATCCCC
Source organism: Planctomyces sp. (assembly GCA_046345315.1). Taxonomy (GTDB): domain Bacteria; phylum Planctomycetota; class Planctomycetia; order Planctomycetales; family Planctomycetaceae; genus F1-80-MAGs062. The sequence continues at coordinate 23,253 of JBKDKA010000112.1, read as the reverse complement.
AATGAACCGGAGGCCACAGTATGTGGCTTTTGAAAAACAGGAGCGTACCGACTGACGATTTCTGCCAGACTTTCATTGATCAGCGACATTTCGTCAAGTCGGAAAGGCTGCCGCAGACTGCTTGCCAGTGCCTCAGAGCAGCCATTCCCGGCCGCTCGACACGGCGACTCAGACCACAACGGCCCCTCAAGGTGTGCGATGCCTGCAAATTGTTCGGGCAAAAACAGGGGCCATCAGCAGCACAACGAACGTGAATGCGGTCAGGCTGAATCCTGCTTGAAAGCTCAGGGGAGAATAGCTCCACCGAATCACATGTTCCCCGGCGTTGACTCGAACGACCCGGAACAAACCATCCGGATCTGCCTCCGGAAGCTCCGAAGCGCTGCAAGCCGCATCGTCGACGGCGACATCCCATCCCGGGTAGATGAGCTCCCGCAGAACTACGTCGCATTCTTCTTCGCAACGAATCCGAAACTCAATCTGCGTCGGAGTATGAAGAATCCATTCCCAGTCAGGAGTCTGCCGTGCGTTGCGGATGACGACGCGTGACGGCTGCTCACGAAAGCGATACAGAAAGCACGGCGAGTTCCCTCGCCCCCAGACCATATTCAAAAACGGATCCGGCCCGGCTTGAACAAGTTCCAGTTCCGACGACGGTTGTGAGAACGCTTCGGTTGCGAGGATGTGCGTAACGCCACGCTGCTTCAGACGACTCACTTCTTCTGGGGAAGGAAACTCCCCGGAATCTCCTTCAGCGGGGCGAGTTCGGTAAGTTGTCTGATCGACGTAGTAGGCGGATGGCCCCAGTCCAAGATAATGCGGTACGCAGCTGACTCCGTAAAGGTTACCGACGTTCGGACCAGGCATCAGCAGCCGAACGTCATGAACTCCGGCGGTACGCAGCGTCTCGGCAATCCAGCTGAACTTCAGTTGTGCCATCGGCGATGACGAAATCTGCACAGCATCACTCACCGCACGGTCGGACCAGAGCAGATCCGGAAGCGTGACTGCAGCGAGAATCAACGGAATCGAAGCTCTCAACCATGCTGACCGTCTTCGGAGGATCACATCCAGAGCCGCACCGGAAAGTACAGCTCCAGCCATCGCAGTCACAATCGTGTATCGCGCCGGGCCCATGAAATACCCGAAACCGGGGATCACCTTCATGACCGGTACCAGCCAGCCTGTGGCGTAGATGATCGCCGCGACGCCGGCAATCATCCACGGAATCCAGATGTTCTCAGCAATGCCTTTTCGAATGCGGCTGTCCAGCAGTGTCAGCAGAATCAGCAACGGAATCAGTCCGAGATAAAGATGAGCTTCGACGACATTGCTGTCTGCGGCAACGGTCAGCGGGTATTTCATGAATTCCCGTGACAGGATCATTTCCGGCGTATGCCAGTACCACCACGATGCGAACAGCTGCGTCACGTAGACGGGCGGCATATGCCCGTACTGCGGATTAAAGACCTTGTTCTCACCTTCCCGCTGGCTGAGTCGCTTCAACTCCAGAGTCGGTAGCAGCTGCACTGACGCCAGCAGAATTCCAGCCGCCAGCGCCATGCCCACGAAGGCAAATCGCTTCGCGGGATGCTGAACGATCGCTGGCGAGTCCTGCGGACGTTCCGCTCTGCTTGCGGCTGATGGCTCTGGTACTTCGGTCTGTTGCTTACGAGCCCACACGATTTGAAAACCAGCAAATGCGAGGCAGGACAGCTCCGTGACGAATGCCAGAGCAAAGTGTCCGGCCAAAAGGTGGCAACCAAAGCTCGCGGCCAGAATGATCCAGTTTGTCGTCGATGGTGTCTTCAGCCAACGGTCTGTCAACCAGAGACAGACGGGAAACCAGACACCTCCGATGATGCTCCATTCGAGTGACGCTCTTGCCGGAAACCATCCGTAAACGAAGATGATCGCTCCCAGCACCGCCGAAGAGAATGTCAGCCCCTGAGACCGCAGGAGTCTCCACGTGAAGACCATGGCGAGCACATAATGAAGGAGGATGCTGACGGAATAGGCGGTACTGACGTCAAACAGTCGGTACAGCACCTGTGTCGGCGGATAAAAGACTGCGGCCTGACTTTCGGCATGCATCGGATAGCCGTAGGAAGTGCGATCGTTCCAGAGTGGCAGCTGGCCCGCAGCGAAGCTTTCCGACAGAAGCTGCTTCTGAGGAAAGAAGTACGGCCACGTGTCGCCGCCGATCAGGCTGCCGCCCTGGTACAGTGACGGCCAGACGACTGCCGATGTCATGAGCCCAATCAGAAGTATCAGGAACCATCCACCGGCTGTGACGTGATCCCGACTGAACCCCTGTGGTGCTTTCTTCACCGTCGCTGACTTCATTCGATTTCCCGTACCCATCGAACCCTGATCGTAAGTTCCGTTGTTTCAGCCCGGTGCGAGAAATCCGGAGATTGATGTTCCCCCTCGCCTTCAGTCCACTGAATTCCGGTCTGGCATTCTCTGTCGTTTCGTGCCGTTGTACTCTACCGCCATGAATGCCTCAAACGAACCTCCTGCACCGGAAATCCGAACTGATGTCCTGACGGGCCGTCGAGTGATCGTTGCCGCTTCGCGTGCAAAGCGTCCGAACGCTTCGGTTGGAGATCCGTCGCTCTCCGCGACACCGGACCCGTTTCTGGAAGGATCCGAATCAGAAACGCTCGGTGAATCACTGGCCGTGCGTGCTGCGGGAACAGACCCCGATCAGCCCGGATGGAAGGTACGCGTTGTGCCGAACCTCTACCCGGCCGTCCGTTTCCCGGGTGATGGCGCTGAGTTCTCTTCGAGCAGAACCACAGCGGAGAGAAACGCATTATCGAATGCTTCTTTTGTTCCCGACCATGGTGATTCGCATCGGTCGACCGAGGCTCAGGAACTAAGGATGGGGATCGAAACATCGCCGAGCGACAACATGCTGCCGACATGTTCCGCATTCGGTATTCATGATGTCGTGATCGAATGTCCGGACAGCCGACAACGCCTGGCCGATCTGAATGCTCAGGAAGTCACATGGATTCTGACAGCCTGGCAGACTCGCATTCGTCAGTTGACGGCTGACCCACGAATCATGCACGCAGCCATTTTTCGAAATGAAGGGTTCAGTGCCGGAGCCTCCCTGGCTCATTGCCATTCCCAGATCATTGCCTCAACAGTCTCACCGCCTCTGATTGAAGCTCGCACCCAAAGGAGCCGCGACCACCGCGAGCGAACCGGAAGGGACCTGACGGCAGACTGGCTTGAATCTGAACGTCGCGATGGCCGACGCATTCTGCACGACGATTCCTGTTTGACGGTTCTCTGCCCGTTTGCCCCCCGAACCTCCTGGCACGTTCGAATCGTTCCGGACGCTTCACGGAATGGCAGCTCTGTGAATGCGGCAGTGGTTCCATTCGAATCTATTCAGACGGCAGACCGAAAGAGCCTGGCCGTTCTGCTTTCAGCGGTTGTTCGAACGCTGCAGGAGCATCTTGGACCATTCCCGTTCAATGTGGTCGTAACGATGCCACCGTTCTCAGATCCCAACGCGTTCGGCTGGATGATCGATGTTCTGCCACGAACATCCCGGATCGCCGGATGGGAATATCTGACAGACGTAGATATCGTCAGTACGTCACCGGAACACGCGACTGCCGTTCTTCGTGAACGATTTCAGTCCATCGTTCAGGAAGAGTTGCTGAGTCGGCCAGGATCTGTATCCGAAGCGGCGGTTCAACCGGCTGATCAGATCGTTGTTGCGGAGAACCCGCCGTCCACAACGATGTTCTGACCTGTCACAAAGGAAGATGCTCGATGTGCAGCCAGCCAGACGACAGCGCCTGCCAGTTCATGAGCCTGACCGAATCGAGCCATCGGTGTATGGCCGATGATCAGACTGCCGCGTTCGGTGTATGTGCCGTCTTCACGAAACAGCAGAGCTCGATTCTGATCCGCCGGAAAGAAACCCGGGCTGATCGCGTTGACTCGAATCCCCTTCGTGGCCCATTCACGCGCCAGAAACATGGTGAAGTTGATCACTGCCGCCTTTGCTGCGGAATAGGCCACAACTCGCGAAAGCGGAATCATCCCCGCCATCGAAGCAATATTGATGATGCTTCCTTTTCTCTGCTGCAGCATGGTTTCGCCGAACACCTGAGCCGGCAGTAGTGAACCGCCGACGAGGTTCAGATCGAAAACACTGTTCCATGCGTCACGTGACAGCCTGCAGATATCACTTCCGGGCGGCAGTGTGGCGTCCGGCCTGTTACCGCCGGCAGCACTGATCAGAATGGAGGCCGGGCCCAGACTGCTGTTGATGGCATCGCGTGCTGCGGTAAGCGACGTCGGGTCCATCGCATCTGTGCCGAAGAATCGAGCCTTTCCGCCGGCGGACTCGATGGCCTGAACACGTGCTTTCCCGCGTTCTTCGTTTCTTCCGAGCACAGCGACTGTTGCGCCGTAGGCTGCCAGAGCATCCGCCATGCTTCCGCCGAGCGCCCCCGTCCCACCAATCACTACCGCGACTTCGCCTGTCAGATCGAACAGATCATTCTTCATCATCATTTTTCCGTTTGCTGGTGTTTCTATTTTACGCCCATCGAGGTGATTGTCAGCTCAGAGCTCTTCGTTGAATCGAATCCGGTTGCCGAAAGGATCCGTGACTTCCACGCAGCGAGTTCTGAAAGCTGTCTGCTCGATCGTCGGTCTCATGTAGCCATAACCACGCGATGTGATGTTGGCATGGAAATGATCGATGCCCCGGATTTTGACAAATACTGTGGATCCCGGACAACAGTCTCCGTGATGTTCCGTCAGATGCAGAATCAGTGACCCGAGCGAAACCTGAAGATAGGTCGGGGATTTGTCGTCGAACCGATGTTCCCAGTCGACCTGAAAGCCCAGAAATCCCGAATAAAAATCCTTCGCTCGAGCGACATCGAAGATCCGCATCACTGGGATTGTTGCTGAAAAGTCCGGATTCATTTTGTCTTCCATTACGTTCAACGGTCAGCCATGACGAAATGATGGCAACCTGTCAGAAGAGCTCATGAATTTCTCGATGACCGAAGTCGACGAGCGGAAATGGTCTGCCGGCTGGTCCCGGAAGATGCGAGTCCAGTTTCAGGCCAAGGCTGTGGAAGATTGTTGCAATTGCATCAGCCGGCATCACAGGTCGATCTGCCGGAACGCCTCCCATCGGATCACTGGCTCCCACGACTCGGCCACCCTGCACGCCACCACCGGCAAAGTAGATCGTGAAACACTGCGGCCAGTGGTCTCGGCCACCAGCCGGATTCACTTTAGGAGTCCGACCGAACTCAGCAAGATTGCACACCATCGTGTCATCCAGCATCCCGCGAAGCAGCAGATCTTCGATGAGTGCCGAATAAGCCTGATCATACAACGGTGCCACGATGTCCCGCATCCCTTCAATCGATGTGAAGGGCTTCGAGCCGTGAATGTCCCAGGTAATTTCATCAAACACTGTCAGGAACGTGTTCACAGTGACGAATCGAACCCCGGCTTCCACCAGTCGACGTGCGAGCAGGCAACACTGCCCGAACCGATTCATGCCGTAACGTTCTCGAACCGACTTTGGTTCTTTGGACAGATCAAATGCATCGCGGGCTCGCTGACTGGTCATCAGACGATAGGCCGACTGAAAATTCGAGTCGAGCAGTGAGGCGTTCTCCGTCGATTCGAAATCCTGAATGGTCTGATCGACGAGGTCTCGCAGTCGCCGTCGCCGCTGCATCCGCACTTCCCCGATCGTCTGAGGAGGCAGAAGATCAGGGACCTGAAAGTCTTCTCGCGACGGATCGGCCATCAAGGCAAATGGATCCTGGCCTTTGCCGAGGAAACCGCCTGCCTGACCATTCGGGAGGTTGCCACCACCGCGTCCCATGGTTTCCGGAAGAACGATGAACGGTGGCAGGTCAGAACGTCGGCCACGCAAAAAACTCAAGACAGATCCTGCATGCGGTGTTTCAACGCCACCGGAAAACTGGCGCCCGGTCTGCATCATCTGCCAGCCTGCATCGTGAACCGCAGCTCCCGTGTGGTGGCAGCTGCGGACCAGAGAAAAATGCTTCGCAAGTTCCGCATGACGAGGCAGAATCTCAGACAGCTGAATCTGAGGAGATGCTGTGGAGATCGGCTGAAACGGCCCTCGCACCTCGGCCGGGGCGCCGGGCTTCATGTCAAACGTGTCGAGCTGGCTGGGGGCTCCCAGATTGAAAATCATGATGCATGATTTTTCATCATGCCCCGATGCCACCGCGCCCTGTTCTCGAGCCTGGAGGTAATCTGAAAGTGTCAGCCCCGCCGCTCCCAGCGTTCCCACCTGAAGAAAATCTCGGCGAGTTGCTCCGTTGCAGGTTCTTGCCTTTCCGGCGCCGGTAAAATTCAGCATCGAACTACCTCCGGTCAGATGAATGCCTCAGTCAGATTCCAGCGTGTTTTCAAATCTCTTCGTATGCGTCGAGTTTAACTGGACCGAGAAGCGATTTTGAGCGGCAACACATCAGCCATCGAGGTTTTTCAGGAAAAACCAACTGGACTGGCCAATGAGACGCGGAGAACGTTGCGGGATGCAGGCCGTTTTCGTAATCGTCGGCAGACGGAATCCCGTGACCGCCTGGTGCATTGTCAGTTATGGAATGATGGAATGCGAAAGGTGCTGTCCGTTTAACTGGACAGCGCCATGTTCTCGGAAAGGCCGCAATGGCGGAAATGTGTCAATGCTGTAATCCGGGAGGGCGAGGCTCCTGCCCAGCCGTCGTCATGGGCGACGTTGAGTGGCCGAAGCGGCTCAGCAGGAGCTTCGCCCTCCCTTCGAGGTGCCGCAATCGATTTTCGGCGAACCTCATTGCCTCACCGATGATTATGTAACGATGGAATCAGTGCACGGCTTCTGTTGCGCAACTCATTTGCTGGCATTGATTTCCTGCGTCTTCAATACAAAACATGGCGCTGTCCAGCTAAACCGATCATGTCACGAGTCACGCAGATTCAACTTCGTGAACATTGTGAGCTTCTGTTCTATGCCGTTCTGCTGTTCAAGGACGCGAAGATCGCGAAGTGCAGTCCGGTCACACATTGCGTTTTCTGTCATCCGCAATCGGCGTTAACCGAGCAACAATGGTGCCTGCACCGATTTTGAAATGCGCTCTATGCCAGTTCCGGCGATCTCAGAATCTCCGGGACCACGCGCCCGCCTCTGGAGTTGGTGATGATCTGTTCCTGACCGTTGTGAAGGAAAATCAGCTGCTCATGATTCAACCCAAAGAGTCGCAGAAGCGTCGCCTGATAGTCGTTGGGAGTCACAACGTTGTCGACGGCCTTATGCCCGAACTCGTCGGTGTTTCCGAACGTCATGCCACCCTTGATGCCGCCACCGGCGAGCCAGATGCTGAAACCCTGACCGTTGTGGTCTCGTCCGGCAGCGGCCGGTGATCCGTGTTCCTGCGTTACCGGGAGGCGTCCGATTTCTCCGCCCCAGTGCACAATCGTGGAATCCAGCATTCCGCGCTGTTTCAGGTCTTTCACCAGTGCAGCGGAGGGCTGGTCTGTTTTCCGGCAGATGGCGGGAAGCCCGGTCATGATGCCACTGTGGTTGTCCCATGGCTGGCCCGAATGGAAGGCCTGAACGAACCGAACACCTCGTTCAACCAATCTTCTGGCAATCAGGCATCGAGTGCCGTATTCGCGGGTTTCATCCTGATGCAGACCATACATTTCCTGAGTGGCTTTGGTCTCCTGAGTGATATCAAGAGCCTCACGAGCCGCAGTCTGCATTCTGGCGGCCAGTTCGTAGCTCGAAATTCGAGCTTCCAGGTCAGCTTCTGCAGGATGAGCATTCAGATGATTCTGATTCAATCGCCGCAGCAGAGTCAGTGTCTGCTCCTGCAGACGTCCGCGAAGATACGGAGGTGGATCCAGATTCAGAATGCGAGGTTCTGTCGGGCGAAGTACCGTTCCCTGAAACAACGGTGGCATGAACCCATTCGACCAGTTGTTGACACCATCCACCGGGTGACCACCCGGATCCGTCAGAACCATGTATGCGGGCAGATCCTGGCTTACAGTGCCAAGCCCATAGACAATCCACGAAGCCAGATGCGGCCGACCCAGAACACCCGGGATGCCACCGTGAAAGTAGCGGATCGAGACTTCGTGGCCATTCGCCCCGGTGTGCATGCTTCGAATCAGACAGATGTCGTCGACAATTGATCCGAGATGCGGCAGCAGTTCGGAAATCTCCGTTCCGCATTGTCCGTGCTTTCGAAATCGAAACGGACTGCCGAACAGCTTCTTGCTCGCCTGATTCACAAAACTGAAGTCAACCTGCCCGCCGTAGTCTGTTCCCGAATACTTCGTCAGTTCCGGTTTCGGATCCGTCAGATCCATGTGCGACGGACCACCGTGCTGGAATAAGGAAATCATCGCGCGAGCCTGAGCGGGGAACTGAGGTTCCTTCTGCTTCAGGTCGTAATGCGGTCGATCCTTCGGAAGTTTCTTCGGAGCGGCAGCTGCATTCTCCTGATGCAGAATCCAGGCAAGTGCAACGCCGCCGATTCCCATCGCGTTCTGCTGCAGGAATTCACGTCGAGACCCCGGTGTCTGCGGTGTGGACTCGGAATTCGAGTACTGGGTTCCGCTGAAATCACTCCGGCTTGTCGATCGAGACATGGCAGTGTCCTGAACAGAATGTGAATCGCGATGCAGCACGTCAGCGAGCATCCCTGTCAGATTATAATTTACCGAGCCAGTCCGGCGATACCGTTCAGATTTCTTTTCCCATTCCGACGGTGCGTATTTCGTGTACGGATGGCACCCGCTTCAAGATGGCCCTCGCAACTCTGTCCGGTTCCATCGCACGTCATGAGTTGCATGTCATCAGTCGGAGAGTGATGACGACTCGCCGGGAATCATGGAGGCATGGTGTCCCATGCCGCTGAATATTTTACTCGCTGCAAAAGAATTCGGGCGTGATGACCGAGTTGCAGTCATCACGCCCGTGTTGATTCTCTGTTGCCAGTTCCCGGTTCCCCGGTCGCCGTTCCCCGCCCACCAGTTTCCGACTTACTGAGCTGCCAGCGGATCAGCAACGGGGCTCAGTGGAGCACCATTGTCAGTGACGCCACAGTCTCCGGACGCACAACCGCCACCTGGTATGCCAGGAGCACAGAACGATGCTCCACAGACGGTTTCAGGAACCATTCGACAGACAGTGTAAGGAACCTGACGAACAACCTGTTTTGCGACCATTCGAGTGCAGGTGCTTTCCACCTGGCGAGGCACCTGTCGGCAGACGCGAGTCGTGGAAGTGTACGCAACCTGCTTCGTCACGCAGTGGGGCACCTGACGTGTTTTCGTCTCGGAGACCATTCGGCACACGGTATAAGGAATTTCTCGAGTCTTCTGTTCTGTCACGAACTTACAGACCTGATAAGGAATTCTCTGAACCTTCGTCTCTGTTTCCATCCGGCAGGTGCGATAAGGAATTCTCTGCACAACTTCCTTGGGCACCATACGAGTGATCTGAACCGGATAGGTCTTCACGACAGTCTCAGGAACATAACGAGTGACCTGAACCGGGCAAGCCTGTCGGACGACCTGTGGCACCATGACTGTGTACGGAACCTGCTGTTCAACGACCTGTGGGCACCAGACGCGTCGGACGATCTGTCGCGGTGGGCACTGAGTCATACAAAGACTCGGACCGCATGGACCGCAGACGACACGTGGAACCACCGGGCCGGGGATGCACTGAGTCTGGCTCACCCACTGCCCAGCCATGCGGCGAACGCAGCGAGTGCGAGTTTCAGGACGCATGACCGTGTAGCAGCGTTCCTGCTGAACAGTCTCGGTGACGCATTTCATCACCGTCTGCTGGCACTGACGCTCAACAGTCTCGCAGACCGGCTGCATCACGGTGTAGCGATTTTCACGCACCTGCTCTTCCCAGACCGGGCGCTGAACCGTGTAATTGCATTCGCGATAATTGGTTTCCCAGACTGGGCGCTGAACACAGTAGTTCTCGGTGCGAACTGCCGTTTCTGTCACCGGCCGGCAGACCGTGTATGTTTCGTCGCGGAAAGCTGTTTCCTGCACAGTGCGATAACAGGTCTGAGGAACATCTTCATAGACGTTCTCATAAACTGTCCGCATCACCTTGTATTGCTCCGGTTCGTAGACCGTCTCACAGACGGAACGATAGCAGGTTTCCTGCACCACACGACATGTCGTGTAGCAGGAAGCCGGCGCACACGCGGCTGTCGGGCAGCAGTTGTACGATGGCACGCCGCACAGCCCGGCAAATGCAGTGTTCTGAACGGCCACCAGACTCAGAAAAACGATTCCAGTGAGACGCATCAACATGATCAACCTCCGACCAGACACCGATGGTTCTCTCTTCCTTTGACGGAACTCCACGATGCCGGAAACACTCTTCAGAAATGGAAACGCCAGCTTACCCATGCTTTCTGAGAGAACTCAAAGAGAATGCGGTCCGATTATCAGAAAACATTCTGAACGCTGCAGAGACAACTCCACCTGCGCGGAAAGAATAACCTGCAGCGCTGCAGCGATCTGGGTAAAAAAAGAAAAACAGGCAGTAATCAGCGATTACAAAAAGCAACATTCAGGAAATTCCCGGACGGCCGGGTTACCGATTTTTGCCTGAGTTTTCGGCCGAAACTTTTCGGGAACGCCTGCATCGGTTATGTTCTGATCTGAACTGATGAGCGTCACGGGATCCGAGGCATTCGCAGTTTCGCGGAAACACAGAATGTCGGACCTGGTGACAAAATTTCGACGTGCGAAAGCCAAGCTGCTGGGTACAGCCGCCGCCGATATTGTGGTTCCCTATCAGTTGCCGTGTTCCTGTGGAGCCACCGTTTCCGGTATCCGTCAGCTCACGTCCCAGCAGGCTTCATGCAGTCGGTGCGGCACTCACTTCTTCATCCTTCCCGTCAATGTTTATCCGGCGACTCGGCGAGTCGCCAGTGAGGTGATCGGCGGGTCGTTCGGCAACCGGCTTGCTGCGGCCACTCGAGAACTGATCCCTGCAGGGCAAACCAGCAGTCCGGAAAAACGCAGCCGAAACGAAACCGGCGAGGATCGTGGGTCGTCGCGCAGTGCCGGAAAACCCGGCTCCGGGAAACAACGGCCATCAGCTGAGTCAGCAAGATCGGGCGTTTCCTCAGCGGCATCTGAAACATCGGGGCGTTCAGTGCGTCGTGGTTCTGATTCCGTTCGGAAGACGTCTTCGGCTGCTGGCAGAGGTGACGATCAGACCGCCGACAGAGGTCGAGCTGAACGCCCGGTTCCGCGAGCTGATGTGCGTCGCATTGCGAAGAGGACATTCACACCGTTTCGACTTGCGATGGTGGGCGTCTTCGTCGCAGTCGGTCTCACTGGATGGTGGTCCTGGCATCGAAAACAGATCGAGAATGCTCGGTATCAGTGGGTCACCTATACCGACAGAGCCAGTGAATGCCTCAAAGCAGGCAATCTTGAAGAGCTTGAATTGGCGCTCATCAAAGTCACGGATGCCGCAGGCATCCTTGGAAAGAATGATCGCGAGTTTCAGCTCAGTGAAAACCTGCTGAACGAAACTCGCGCCGTCAATCATCTGAGCAGTCTGGACCTGATCTCCGAACTTCAGTCGACGTATGAGAAGAATCAGCGACCGGATCCGAACCGAGCCAACTCGGCGGCTCGAAGTCTCCAGGACGGGTGGCACATCTTCCAATGTCGCGTGATTGTGCTCGACCCGCAGTCTTCCGAAGTTGAACTTGATCTGCCACCCACGCTCGAAGTGGACTCGGTGCGGGTCCTGATCGACTCGACAGCCATGGCTCATGCGGCTCGATCGATGCCGGACGCGTCACTCATCTTTGCAGCGATGATAGAGTCCTGCGTGACTCCGTCAGGGGATTCCGGAGAGTGGCTGATTCGACTTCGTCCGGACAGCTGGACACTGCTCACCACGTCGCTGCACTGCAGAACTGCCGGACTTCCTGTTGATGAAGATCCTGCCATCGCCAGTCAGCTTGAGAAACAGCAGACTTTCCTTGCATCGACGGACATCATTCGGATGAACACAGAAGACGCCGTCCGAAGACAGCAGAAGGAGCAACAGCGATGATGGCACTGATGTCTGCAATTCGATGGTCACGGTCGCTGCTGGCTCCATGCGTCATGATGTCCCTGTTTTCGGTCATGCCACAGGTTTCTGCCAGTACCATGACTGTTCAGGAGATGCTCGAGAAGAAAGCAAGCTGGGAATCTTGGGCGAATGAAGGCCAGAAAATCTCCGTGGCTGGCCGTTACGAAGGGCGAACTGCGCAGAACTTTCGCCTGATCATGCTTCCGATTGCGATGACAGCCCCGAAAAACAATCCTGTTCCGGAGAAGCTGCAGACAGGGCAGACGATGGAGGTTTCCGGCATCCTGCGAATGAGCTCCGGGCGGATGACATTTGATGTCAGTCGAATGATCATCGGAGACACCGATGTGGAACGCATTCGGAAAGAAGCGGCCCGATTCCCGGAGAACGAATCTGATCAGTTATACGCACTTGCAGAGAGTTATCTGAGAATCGCAGACTTCTACAAAGATGATCGCCTTCGTGCTGAGGTACAGACTGTTCGAATGGAGGGATTCAGACGCCTTCGAGTTCGGTTTCAGGATGACGTCAGGGCACTCCGGGAACATGCCGAGACAGCCACCACCTTAGGGCTTGGTGAGCGTCTGGCAGCGGAGGTTCGGTTTGAATCAATTCTGTTACTGTCGCGACAACTCTTTCCGACGGGTACTTCGAAGCCTTCAGACACGCAGCCGAAAGATGTGACAGCAGAAGAACTGTTTCGCCAGATACGTGAGCATCTGAAGGGCTGGGATGTTCCTGATTCACAATGGGACGAGGCTCTCAGCCAGCGATTTGAGAAAGATGCAGTGCTGATGTATTCCGAGGCGGACGAAACACTGCGGCTGCGAATACACCGACGTCTCTTTCGAGACGCGATGAACCATCAGATTCTGGGACGTCGTGAAGCTGATGGGAGTAACGGCTTTGTTCTGGCCACTCAACTGCGAGAGGTCCTGCCTGAAGAAGAGCAGGCTGCGGTAAAGCTGGAAGACGATGAGGCTGCGTTTCGCCTGAAGCATATTTCCGAGCTCAGCCGCGCTGAACTGGAACAGCTTGGAGACATTTTGAAGAAGCGGAGTCGCACCGAGGAGTGGATTCCGGCTCTGAAGCAGTGGACGACAGCGCAGGAAAACAAATTCGCGGATTCAGGGCTCGACGGGCTGCTGAGAACAGCCGGCGAATATCTTTACGTGGCCGACCGCTGGCAGGTCAGTTCATTCCGGGAAGCGGGAGCCGATGTCCTGAAGCGAGCTTGGGCCGTTGCCGGGGAGCAGGCTCCCGCGGAAGCGAGTCGAATTGAGCAGCAGCTGAAGTCGCTGGGATGGGAGCGCATTCGCAATGAATGGCTGACCTCATCTCAGATCAACGCTCTCCCGAGTGATAACGTTCAGCTGGCCATGCGAGAAGGGCGTGTTGTCACGGACATGACCGCGGAGCAGGTGATCGCCACAATCGGACAGCCGTCACGCGTTTCACGAATTGTTTCAGCACGCCTGATTCGGGAACTCTGGATCTATGATGCTCGTGGTGGTTCCGGCGTCGTTGTTCAGCTTCGAAGAAGTCGATCAGAAGCCAGCCTTTCCGCTCGAGTCACCGCAGTGAGCCGATCGCGATGAACGACGAACGGTACCGAAAGCAGATGCTGTTCGCGGGAGTCGGTCCGCTCGGACAGCAGCGACTGCGGAACAGCCGTGTCCTGCTGGTTGGCTGCGGCGCACTCGGATGCGTCTCCGCGGATTTTCTCGTTCGCGCGGGTGCTGGTCACATTCGGATCGTTGATCGAGACTTTGTTGAATTGTCCAATCTTCAGCGACAGTCACTTTTTACGGAAGACGACGTGACTGCTCATCTGCCGAAGTCCATCGCTGCAGCAGAGAGGCTCAGACGAATCAACTCGGAAATCGCCGTCGAACCACATGTCGCCGATGTGGATTTTTCGAACATCGAAGGTTTCGCGGACGGCTGTGATCTGATTCTGGACGGAACTGACAACTTCGAGGTTCGCTATCTCATCAATGACGTTTCGCTGCACACAGGTATCCCCTGGATCTTCACCGGATGCACAGGCAGTTATGGGCAGGTGATGCCGATCTTCCCCGGAGAGTCGGCATGTCTGCGCTGCCTGATGGAGTCACCTCCTCCTGCCGGATCCGTGCAGACGTGTGACACCGCTGGAGTCCTCGGGCCGGCGGTTGGTGCTGTGGCATCGCTGCAGAGCGCCATAGCGATTCGGATTCTGGTGAGCGAAGACCCTGCCGCGGAGATTCCTCGAAAGCTCACCATTATTGACGTCTGGGAACAGAGTTTCCGCCAGATTGATCTTTCCGATCTGCGCGACAAAACAGACTGTCCTGCCTGCCGAAACGGCGAACGGCTCTGGCTCCATGGACAGCGTCGTTCCGGATCGACAGTGCTCTGCGGTCGCAACGCCGTGCAGGTGACACCGGCGGAAAAACTCAGCCTGTCTCTTCGGGAACTTGCGGCTCGTCTGGAGCCCTCCGGAACAGTGATGCTGAACTCTTTTCTCCTGCGATTTTCACCGACCGAAGCCATATTGACGCCGGCATCGTCGCCAGACTTCGAGCCATCGCCGATTCGCGAAATGACGATCTTCCCTGACGGTCGAGCCATCATACGGGGCACGGAAGACCCGAATATCGCTCGCAGCATCTACCTGCGGTACGTTGGAGGTTAGGGCATTGTCAGTCATGAAGACGAAAGGTGGTTCCTGTGTGCCACTGGCTATGCCAGTGCTGTTGGTTCAAAAACACTGGCATAGCCAGTGGCACACATCAATTGATCCTTTGCAGAGCTCCAGATCCGGTGACCTTAATGTTTCGCGAACAGTGGAGCTTTTTTGATCACAAGGTTGTGAAAGTTTAATGATTGCGAACTTTGATCTGCCCGCTGACTGGGTAGTTGCCCTGACTCCCTGACAGATGCGGGTATGTCCGACGTGGTAGTGTGCTGAAGTTGACCGAAGTCACCATCAGCTTCATTCTGCGCAGCCTTTCTGAAACGTCGGCAGTTCAACAGACGCGTTCTCGGCAGCAACTGTGGCGGAATGTCGACGCAAAAAACTCAATTGGAAAAATCGAGATTCAGACCAATGTGCGGGCTTCCCGGAATTCAGAATCTGAAGTAGGCTTTCCCGACACAGATGTGGTGACAAGTTAGTGAACAGATCGCTGGCAATCGAGATGGGCAGATGGAAGCTCGGTTGCATGTTACGAAGTGATCTTTAGAAATTGACTCGTACAGGTGTCATCTGAGTTTTTTCATCGGGAGGGTTCCTCGATGGTCGATTCGGTCTTCACTGCAGGTTCATTTTCCGGGTCGGCCACTGAATCGGAAACGCTCCGACGGCGAGTCTATGTCCTCGACGATGATCTGGCCGTGCTCACGCTGCTGGAGCGGATGCTGAAGCAGTTCGGCTTTGAGGTCCAGGCGTTCCAGTCTCCCGGGCAGTTTGTGCTTGCATCTGAATCATTGCCTCCGGGTGTCGTCATCACAGATCATGTGATGGACCAGATGACAGGCATTGAAGTGCAGCAGAAACTTGCGGCGCGGCCGGGGCAGTTTCGAGTCATCCTGATTTCCGGATATCCTCGAACAAGCGTCGCGGTGACTGCGATGAAGGCCGGGGCGATTACCGTTCTGGACAAGCCATTTGAAAGCGGACAGCTTCTGGAAGCCATTGATGAAGGCTTCCGTCAGCTGGATGCTGCGGAACTTCCGGATACGTCCCTTCCGCCCCTGCTGAGTGCCGGTGAGACCTACCTGAGCAGACTCTCAGAACGCGAGCTTCAGGTCATTCAGATGGTTTATGACGGTGCGACAAACAAATCGATCGGCATATCGCTGGGAATCAGCATCAAGACTGTCGAAAAACATCGTGGCCGAGGCATGAAGAAAATGGGCGTCGGATGCCTCGCAAGCCTCATCCGACTGATGGACAGAGAACTGGGACGATCCTGAAATGAAGATTGCGGAACTTGAAGTCATCAGCCTCACCGGTGCCACCGTGGACGGAGGCTGGCCTCAGGGACATGAGCCTCAGGAAAATCTTCATACTCTGATTCGCCTGCTGACAGACACGGGGATTCACGGCTGGGGCAGCTGCTTTACTTCCGGCGGACTGGTCGAAGGCGCCGTCAGTCTGCTCTGGCCGCTGCTGAAGAATCAGTCGGCTGTGGAACCCGAACGAGTCAGTGAAACGCTTCGTCAGTCGAGTTTCTGGCAGGGCCGCGGTGGTGCCGTTGAACATGCCATCAGCGGCATCGACATTGCGCTCTGGGATATCATGGGCAAAGCCTGCCAGCAGCCCGTTTCCCGCCTGCTGGGTGGAAATTATCGCAATCGCATCAAGCCGTACGGTTCGATCCTCTTTGACGAACCAGAGCCGCTCTGCCGCAAACTGGAACAGGTGACGGCCTCTGGTTTTCGTGCGATCAAGATGGGCTGGAGACCATTCGGTCGAAAAAGTCGCCAGTTTGACGAGATGATCGTGCGAACCGCTCGAAGAACGGTCGGGGATCATGTCGAGCTCATGGTCGACGCCGGTGGCAGTGAACAGTTCTGGCCGCACGGCACGAACTGGGCTCGCGAAACAGCAAAGATGCTCGCTGATTTTGATATCACCTGGTTTGAAGAACCACTTCCGCCGGATGATATCGAAGGATACATCGAACTCACTCGCGTTTCGCCGGTTCCGATCTCCGGCTGTGAAGTGCTGACTCGCCGTCAGGCATTTCAGCCGTGGATTGAACGGCGAGCTGTCGACATCATCCAGCCGGACTGCACCAAGAACGGCGGACTTTCGGAGTCCCGCCGCATTGCCAGTCTTGCATTCGACCATAATGTCCGCGTTGTTCCTCACGGATGGAACACTGCTGTGGGTCTTGCAGCCGACCTGCAGTTCAGTGCGGCCATTCCCGTCGCCAGCCATGTGGAGTATCTGACTCCCTGTGCCTACATCGACGCGCTGACAGAGAAACCATTCGTAATCGACAGCGAAGGGTTTCTTGAGATTCCTGACACTCCAGGACTGGGAATCGAAATCCCCGAAGAGAAGCTCAGCCGATTCGCCGGTCGCCGAACGCTTTATCGCTGAACGCCTTTTGTTCGTGTGCGCCGATCATTGCCTTTTCGACGGAAACCGTCGAACATACGGTTTGATTCGCTCCTGAACCGGCTCCCTTCTGAGCCGAGCTGCGGAGGAGCATTTTCAGATCGAGGATGGGACGCATTTCGCGGAATGCATCCAGGCGAAGCAGAGGCATTTATCGATGATTCATCCGGTATTGATCAACGGGCGCTGGGTTCCGAGTCAGGGCAAAGAAACATTTCGTCCCGTTAATCCTGCCACCGAAGAGCAGCTTTCCGGGGAGTTTCCGGTCAGTCCGTGGAGCGAGATTTCTGCGGCACTCGACGCGGCTGCTGCGGTATCTCGTGAGACGCGAGGGTGGCCCGGAAGTCGATTTGCATCGTTTCTGGAATGCTATGCCTCCGGCATTGAATCCATTGCAGAATCCCTGGTGGAAGCGGCTCATCAGGAAACCGCACTGCCTGTAACGCCTCGACTTCGTGACGCCGAACTTCCACGAACGATCGGGCAGCTGCTTCAGGCAGCAAAGGCCGCAAGAAGCGATTCCTGGCGAAATCCGATCATCGATCGTGCTGCCGGGATCCGATCGATGTTCGGGCCGATTGGTCCGGTAGTTGTTTTCGGTCCCAACAATTTTCCGTTTGCATTCAACGGAATCTCCGGCGGGGATTTTGCCGCTGCGATTGCGGCCGGCAATCCCGTGATCGCCAAGGGGCATTCCTGTCACCCGGAAACAACACGACTGTTTGCAGAGGCAGCAGTTGCAGCGATTCGAGAAACGGGGATGCCTCCTGCACTCGTTCAACTGATCTACCGAACGAGCCATGAGGACGGTTATCGCCTCGTTTCTGACCATCGAATCGCAGCCGCCGGCTATACGGGTGCTCGTGAAACCGGGCTCCGGCTCAAAGCGGCTGCCGATGCTGCCGGGAAGCCCATCTATCTGGAATTGTCGAGCATCAATCCGGTCTTCATGCTCGCCGGAGCTCTGCGGGAACGAAGCACTGCTCTGGCGGATGAATTCACTTCGAGTTGTCTGATGGGGACCGGGCAGTTCTGTACGAATCCGGGAGTTGTGATTATTCCATCGGGTGAACTTGGCGAAGAGTTTCTCCGGATGGTGGCAGAACGTTTCGGGAAGGCTCCAGTCGGGACCATGCTGGCGGAAGGTGTCCGAAGAAGCTTCGCCTCAGGAATCCAGAAACTCATTCAGGCTGGCGCTTCATTAGTCACTGGAGGTCAGCCCGGTGGCGGAAAGGGTGTCTGTTTTCAGAACACACTCCTGAGAATCTCCGGGAAGAAGTTTCTTGAGAAACCAGAGGAATGTCAGACCGAGGCGTTCGGTAACGGTTCACTTTTTGTGCTTGCGGATTCTGTCGGCGAAATGGTGAGCATCGCAGAATCACTGGAAGGAAATCTGACCGGGAGCATCTACAGCGACACCAAAGGGTCAGATGACTCCGACTGTTCATTGATCGGAACCGTCCTGCGGACTCGAGTCGGCCGACTTCTCAACGACAGGATGCCGACCGGTGTTGCTGTCAGTCCGGCCATGAATCACGGTGGACCATTTCCGGCAACGGGGCATCCGGGTTTCACTGCCGTCGGAATTCCCGCATCCATCTCTCGGTTCGCAATGCTTCAGAGTTATGACAACGTCAGGCAGCATCGTCTGCCGGAAGTTCTTCGAGACAAGAACCCGACTGGAGCTCTGTGGCGAAACATCGACGGGGAATGGACAACCAGTGACGTGTAACCTCGACGTCCTTCGTCAAGACTGAACTCGACGAACTCGATGCCATTTCCTGTGACTTCAAAAAGGTCTGCAGTGAGTGGCGCAGGGTGGTTTACATTCAGTCAGCCATGGACGACAATCTGTGGAAAGCATCGGCTCACAGGGATATGTGAGTTCCTGCCACGGAACGAAGATCATTCTGCCGGGGTCGCATAACTCGGCAGAGGGATTCTTTCATCAGGGCCCGTTCAGAACTGCACTGAGACACATGGACGTATTCCTCGAAAACTGCGTTGATCAGTCCGATCGCTCGTTGATCTCCCGGCTGGCAACGTCCTTTCCGCTGCATGCTCGCAATCCGGAAGAATTCACCTCTGAAATTCTGTCTCTGCAGCAACGGGGAGCACGCTATATCACTCTCCGAAGACAGCAGGCATATCGAATCGGTGAACACCTGCTGCGAGACGTCCTGACCGATGCCGGAATCGCCGTCAGTTGTGTGGGATATGCGGGAGGCTTCACTGGAGCTCTGGGAAGATCCTTCGAATCGACAGTCTCCGATGTCAGGAATGCCATCGAAAAGGCAGGCGAACTTCACTCCCGTTCTCTTGTTGTTGTACCCGGAGAGCGAGGACTTCACACGTACCGCCACGCGGAGCGTTCAATCCGGGACGGGCTGGTTGAGTGCTCTGAGTACGCAGCGGAGAAAAAAATTCTGCTGCTTCTTCCGACAGATACGGTCCTTGCGGGACCACGCGATCACTTTCGACCGCGCAGCTGCCCTCTGAAATGGCAGAACGACCTTCCCGCAGCGCAGATCAGACCGATGATTGTGGTTCGTGGTCGAGCTGGTGCGTGGAGATTTCCAAAGGGCTGGCGCTCAGCCCTTCTCTCCGGCGGATGCATCCGGGTCTGCAATCGTTGCGACAGCTATTCGCACAATGCACGCCTGATGCACGGGATCCTGAACTTTCTCGGAAAGAGCGGCCCTGAGGACTCGTCAGTCTATCGTGAAGACTGAGCTGAAATGATGATGGATCGTTGGTTTCGGCCGTCGGGAGTTTAATCCGGCTCGTCGACCATCGGTGGCTCTTCAGCGTGTCCGGAAGCCCAGCCCTTCTGATCCTTCAGCCGACGTTGGCCCTTCAGAAAATACAGGCTGTTCAGCTCCTGAAGGTGCGACGAAAACAGCGACAGAGTCTGCTCCCGAAGCAATGCAGCAGCCGCTCCTTTTTCAAGGCCGGTGATTTCCGGAATGGTCACGTACTCTTTCTGAACCATCCAGTGCAGCACCGACAATGCGATGAGCTGATGTCCTGCAAATGAAGGATGCACGTGATCTACCAGCAGTGGCAGTCCGGTGATTCTGTTCTCTGAGTGGTCCGCAATCACCGCATGAGCATTCAGAAATTCGGCACTCGCAGCGGAAACTTCCTCCTGCATCGCCTGCTCCAGAGCAGACGTCATCCGGAGCGGACAGACATCTTCGTCGCGAGCCCTGATGAGTGATGCCGATGCGTCGTCGATCAGTCCCGCAGTGAGCAGTGCGTCTCCGAGACGATACCATGCGAAGGCATACCGAGGATCTTTCTCAACAGCCAGTTTCAGCTGCTGGACAGATGCAGCCGGGTTTTCAGCAATCTGAGCTGCGGCATCACGAATCAGTGTCTCAATCAGTTCCTGTTCTTTCCTGTCGGTCGTGGAAAATTCTGACTTGAAGGGAGGACTGTCGCGAAGGGCAGATGGCGGCTGAATGATCAGTAGAGGAACACCGGCTGCTCCGCAGGAAGAAATCATCTGCCGAAGACAGGAACGAAATCGATTCGCAATAAACTCCGCCCGCTGATCATCGCGATGGTACGACTGAAGTCCTCCCGCATGATCAAGAATAGCGTCAACTTCATCATCGTTACTCTTTATCCCGAAACTGTTTCGCCTGCCGCCGAGCGACTGATTATTTCCGAGGACCTCGCAGAGCAACTGAAACGTGCGAAACCGGGAAAAAGTCACGTAAGCAAGATTCAGCGTGTCTCCGTTCTTCAGAAGCGGCTGGTAGCTCACCTCCTCAAGAAATTCATTGTGTCCCTCGCAGAAAATGTACAGGTCAGGCTGATACTTCAGACATTCAGACATCAGCGGGAGAAGTCGGAACGTGGCGTAGGAAATGCCGCCACAGTTGACGACCTTCCACTTTCGATTCGGTTCGACTCTGTTCAGCGCCAGTTCAAGAAACCTGGTGAAGCTCGTCTCTATGGACCACGGTGCCCCCTGAACAGTGGATCCGCCGAAAACGAATATCCGAAATTCCTCCGGCGCCTTCTCTCGTGAAAAGAAATCGTGTTCGAAGAAGCCGCGTCGAGCGGGAGAGACCTCCAGATGTTTTCTATCCTGAGACTCGACGAACAATGGCCGAGTCGCCACAAATCCATCAAAGGGATCATCGCTCCCAGACGTACTTCCCCACCCGAAGAGCACACACAGGAGCTCAACAGCAGCCAGCACCAGAATACCTGCTGCGATTGCGGCAACACGAAACAGCACTGGCCGAAAACGGATGGCGAGTGACGATTTCGGGAAATACACCATCTGCGATCAACACCGAAAAACACAGGTCAGAACCGATGGAGAATGATGGCCGCCGGGGATAAAATCCCTGATACAGATCCTCAGAACGCGTAACAAAACCGGCACTGGTTCCCGACGAGAGTCTGAAATCATTGAGAATTGTGACTTCCAGGGGTGCCTGTTCCGGTTTCGTTGGAGCCTCTTACTGAGAAAAACCTTTTCTGACATTTCGGAGGATGATCAAATGCCATTGATACGAACTCCAGTTCACGGTCAGTTCTGCTGGGCCGAACTTGTCGCACACGATGTTCAGTCGGCCATTGCATTCTACACAAATGCGCTCGGATGGACGCTGACGGATCTCAATAATTCCGTCAGTGATGATATGCCGCATTTTCAATTCGAGTTTGCCGGAGATCCTGTTGCCGGAGTGATTCAGCTCCCGGAGAACCTGAAGAAAGAACGTCTTCCGGGGGTCTGGAATACTTATGTCTGTGTGGATGATCTGAGCGGTTCGCTGGAGGACGCTGTTGCGGCCGGTGCGGAAGTTGTGTGTCCGATTACGAACGCGGGGGAGCACGGGCAGGTGGCTTTCATTCGGGATCCGGCGGGTGGTGTGATCGGATTGTGGCAGAGTGGCTCACACGGTGGTTCAAGCCTTCGTGGTGATCCGGGTTCAGTCTGCTGGAACGAACTGGCGACCCGTGACGCCGCCGGCGTGAAAGACTTTTACGGAAATCTGTTTCACTGGACGTTCGAAGAAAACCCCTTGTCTGTCACTCCATATCTGATCATTCGATCGGCCGCTGGGGAACAGATCGGTGGAATCATGCAGATGACCGCGGAGTGGGGCGATATGCCATCGCACTGGTCTGTGTACTTCCATGTGGATGCTGTCGATGCTGTCACAGCTCACGTTCAGCAGCTGAATGGTCGAATGGTTGTCGCTCCGTTCAACACACCGGTCGGCAGAATCGCGGTGCTTGCCGACAATCAGGGAGCGGCATTCAACATCATTCGACTGGACGACTCCCTCCCGGCAGAATCATCGGTATGACGGTATTTTGATGACGGTATTCTGCAGTAAACGCTCCGTCATCACAGGACCTCCCTGTGGTCTCGCTTGAGTTCTTTTTCCACACTCGCTCGCGACAATTCCCGTTGTTCTGTTGGCCTGCGGTGTGATTTTTGCCTGCGGTGTGAGAAATGCGGGTGATCACTCTGCGAGCGATCGCCGCGATTGAGAATCGTCTTGTTTGAACGGGCCTTCAAACCGAAACTCATGGCTTCAGAGACCATTGTCGCCCGCGTCCAGCCGGAGTTTTGCTCAACGTTGAGCCGTAAAGCATCGTCTGGAACAACCGGCGAAGAACCAGCACTTTCACGCCTGGCAGGCGGAGCATCATGAACCTTGACATAACAAAGTGATGGTGATACGTTCCCGCTCAGCGGGGGATGACTTGTTCCAACGTCTCCTCCCGCCAGCGATCCACTGCCGCCGCCTTCCAGGCTGAACGCAGTACCGCTGCCAACAATTCGCGGGGGATTAGCTCAGTTGGGAGAGCGCTTGCATGGCATGCAAGAGGTCAGGGGTTCAACTCCCCTATCCTCCACTTTTCATAAGTCCTTGCTGTTCCTCAGTTTGAGGAAACCATTCCTGTCGGGATGTGCGGCGTGAATCGGGTTTATTACCCGTTTCTCTACCCT
>JBKDKA010000111.1:0-34062 GCA_046345315.1 Planctomyces sp. | reverse complement strand
CCGCATCTCGGATAGACTGAAACTCACTTTGATTGTCAACGGTCTGATTGTGATCTATTGGCAGGACGCTCTATGGCTCCATCACCTGCGTTCCGAGTTTCTGCGTGCGTTCATCTGAATGGTTCCGTCGGGCGGCAGCAGTACCTCTTCACGGGACTGGGCCTGTCGCTGCTGAAGTATGCCGTCGAAGCATCCGTGATCAGCGGAATGACGGGGCGTTTCTATACGCCTCTCGATTATCTCACTCCGCTGCTCAGCAGCCGAGCTCGCTTCACGGAAGGCGCCCCCGAATGGTTGGGAATGGCGCTGGTGCTCTGGACTATTCCGTTTGTCTGGATTGCCGTTGCGATGAGCATTCGCCGGTGCCGCGACGCGGGGATTTCTCCCTGGTTCGGCCTGATCATGCTGGTGCCACTGGTAAATTTTCTCGGCATGTTTCTCCTGAGTCTGATTCCGACGAAAACAAATGCAGCCCAGTCCGAAGACGAACAGGCTCAGATGCTGCGTGAAGTCTGGAAGGCACCGGATCCGTCTGTGCTGGTGACAGTTCCGGAAACCGGAGTATTCACGGGCTCGGGTGTGCTCGCGACTGTTTATGGTCTCGGTGCAGGGGTTCTTTATGCTCTTGCTTCCACTGTACTGACGATCTATGTGCTGGACAGCTACGGTGCTGCATTATTCTTCGGAACACCACTGGTCTCAGGTGCGGTCAGTTCTTTTTTCTTTAATCGACCATCGCGACGCCCTGTGCTGCTGACACTGCTGCATACGACGGCCATGGTGTTCTGCTGCTGTTTCGGACTGCTGCTGGTGGGGCTGGAAGGTGCCATCTGTATCATTATGGCCATGCCCATTATGCTGCCGATTGCAATGATGGGAGCTCTGATCGGACGCTCCATCACGACCGAATCCGTTCAGCCCGGACGTGAGGCGGGCGGGATGATGTGGTGCATCGCAGCGCTGCCGTTGCTCGCTTCCGTTGAACATCTGATCTCACCGGAGCCTGTGTTCGCTGTCAGAACGTCCATCGATATTCAGGCACCTCCGGAGATCGTCTGGAAGCAGGTCATTGCTTTTCCGGAAATCACCGATGAACCCGCCTGGTTCTTCCGTTCAGGAATCGCCGCTCCGCTGAGGGCTCGCATTGACGGTTCAGGAGTTGGTTCCATCCGTTATTGTGAGTTTACAACCGGTACATTTGTCGAACCGATTACGGTGTGGCAGGAAAATCGTCGACTGGCATTCGATGTGACTGAACAGCCCGAACCGATGTTTGAGCTCACACCGTATCGTCATATTCATCCGCCACATCTGGACGGAGCCTTTCGGTCAACTCGGGGAGAATTTCTGCTGGAACCACTTCCCAGCGGTGGTACTCGGCTGATCGGAACAACCTGGTACGTTCTGGAAATGCATCCTCAAAGTTACTGGACTCTCTGGTCGGACTCACTGGTGCATCAGATTCACCTGCGAGTCCTGAACCATATCCGGAACGTCGCAGAGACGGTGCCTGCGCCGAAATAAAACGATGCGGAGACAGCGTTCTGAATCCGGAACGATGTTCGGCCAACGAGGTGGCTCGGTCGGAGACCGGCCACAACAATCTATTCGCGGCATTTTTGAAGTTTCAGCCCGTTGCCGTCGGCAACGATTTCAAGCAGGACTCTCTGCAGCAGAGCGCACAGACGTGTTCGATGGCGATCGAGATTCGTTTTCCTGACATTTCGGTCGATGTCGAGGAATGCTTCCGGTCCGAGGCGGTGTCCGCGTGCTCGCCAGAATGCGAGAAACATCGGAATGTTGGAAGTTCCCCGGAGTTTGACGCTGCCATTTTCGTCCGTCAGCACCAGCAGTTCGTCGCCAAGTTCCTCGATCGTGGTTTTCAGAATCTCGCTTCGAAGAGGGATGTCAGATTCCTTCTGAGCCTGAATCTGTGCCCATCGACGAAAATCAGCGATATGTCGCTCAATGTCCGGGATTACAGAGACAGCGACATCCAGCTGAGCCTCAGCCGCTGCAGAGAGTGACTCCACCAGCGGCAGCAGAACCGTGGTATCAATCTGTGGTTTCTGGACCAGCCTTCGATAAGCAGAGAGCGCGTCACTCAACGGAACCACCCGCTGGAGTGCCTCCGCTGCGGAATTCGTGATGATGCGCAACGATGCTGTTCGATCATCAGGAGTACCAGCGCCATCCTGATGACTCTGAAGTGCGTTCTGCTTCAGCCAGCTCATGAACGCCGTGAGATCTTCCGCCAGCAGTGTTGGATTGTCGGACCATGCAAGGGCCAGGAATTTCGCTTCTCGATTCGACATGTTGATTACTGTTTCCGATTTCGCTCGATCATTTCCCGAACGACCTGACGACGGCTCTGAGTCGCCTGAAAAATTTCCAGTTGCTGCCGGGCACCCGTGTTGGATGGCAGTTCGCGCACGCTTCGGAGCTCCGGCAGGCAGCTGAGCTCAATGGCCGCCGGAGTGAGCTGTTCGACGAGGTTGTCGACGATTGTCTGTACCGACCGTGGCTGAAAATCCTTTGAGCTTACCAGTGAGGCATCAGCCCCGTAACGTGTGGCTCGCCATTTGTTCTGTTCCACCATCATCGGATGGTAATCACCCAGAAACGTCCCTTCATCAATTTCGATGGAAATCGTATGCACAAGACACTGGATCAGCGCCGTGAGCGCCAGAACGTGATCAAGATTGGGCGGCACATCGCAGACGCGGATTTCGACTGTTCCGAAGTGATGATGCGGACGGATGTCCCACCAGATTTCGCGAATGGAATTGATAAAGCCGGTATCGATCAGATGATTCACCAGCCAGACATATTCGCTCCAGTTTCGCATCTGATAAGGAAGCCCTGCGGTCGGAAGGCCTTCCATGATTTTGGAACGGTTGGATTTCAGGCCCGTGTTTCGACCTTCCCAGAATGGGGAGTTGGCAGAAAGAGCCAGCAGCAGCGGAAGGTGCTGCTGCATCCGATCGCAGATCATGATTGCCTTGTCGCCGGTGTCGACACCCACATGGACATGAAGGCCGAACGTGACCAGCCGCCGTGCCACGTCTTCCATGAGTTCAACGAGCCGCAGGTAGCGATCGTTGACTGTGATGTGCTGATGACGCCATGAAGAGAACGGGTGCGTTGCTGCCCAGAAGAGCTGAATTCCCAGTGGATTGACGACGCTTTCGAGATCCGCCAGTTTTTCTCGAAGGTCTTCTCCGGCTTCCCGGACGGTTCTGCAGATCCGCGTATTGATTTCAATGTAACACTGCATCAGCTCCGGCTTCACGGAGCCGCGCAGATGTGGCGGAATCGCAGCAATCACCTCAGAGATGCAGCTGCAGAGTGCCAATTCTTCGGCATCCACCATCTGAAGTTCGATCTCCACCCCGACTGTCGGGCTGGTATTCGGTGTAAATCGCATCACGGTCATGTTGTGATCCTCCGTGGTGTCATAGCCAGCAGCAGAGCGGCACGGGCCAGGACGCGAGCACCCACGACCATCGAGGATTCTTCGATATCAAAAACCGGAGAGTGCAGCAGAGGCCAGTCGCGATCGTCGCCGGCACATCCCAGTCGGAACTGGGCGCCCGGAATCCGTTCGATGTATGCGGCAAAGTCTTCGCCGCCCATACTTGGTCGACCGATGCTGACGACGTTGTCGGAGCCGATCACAAGGCGAGCAGATTCTTCCAGAGCTGATGTCACACGGTAATCGTTGATGACCGCTCCCAGCCCCATTCGAAACTCCGGTTCAATGGTATTGCCGGTCATTGCACCGACTGATTCACAGATCTTCCTGATCTTTCCCACCGTGGCTGCTCGAGTTGTGGAATCCGTTGAACGAAGAGTGCCGGAGAGGCGGACGTGATCCGGGATGACGTTGGATGCCGTGCCACCGTGAATGGATCCGATGGTAAAGACTGTCGGAGTAAGTGCATCCGCATTTCGAGGAATCTGCTGATAGAACGTCGAAACCAATAACACTGCCGCAGCGATCGGATCACTGCTGTCGTGCGGACGGGCGGCGTGTCCACCTCGCCCGTGAATCAGAAAGTGAATATCATCGACCTGAGCCGTCAGGACTCCGTAGCGAATGCCGACTCGTCCGGCTCGAATGGTCGGATCCATATGAAGGCCGAGAATTTCCTGAACGCCATCGAGAGCGCCGTCCGAAATCATCCATTCAGCGCCTTGAGCTGTTTCTTCTGCCGGCTGAAAAATGAATCGAAACCGCATCGGTGGAAGTTCTGACTCCTGCGAACGAGACGCCACGGTCTCCAGGATTTCGGCAGCAGCAAGAATGACTGTTGTGTGAGCATCATGTCCACAGGCATGAGCGAATCCGGAACGCTGTGATGCGTATTCGACATTCTTCGCATCGGTCATTCGCAGGGCATCGATGTCAGCACGCAGAGCAATGATCGGCGTTGTATCGTCCTTCGGTCCGATGCGCAGGTCACCGATGACGCCGACGCCCCGATCCGGGATGCGAGCATCAATTCCCAGCTGCTTCAGCCGATCAGCGATGAACGCCGTAGTGGCGGTTTCTTCACCGCTCGGTTCCGGAAACTGATGCAGCGCCCGGCGACATTCGGTGAGTGCCGATGCGCGGGATTCGGCGATCCGATCGATCAGTACCTCAAAGGGTATCACTCGTTCGATATCGGCAGCGGTGATGCGTGAGTGGTCGATTCGATTCATTTTGTTTCCTGAAAACACGAAACGAGCGCGGTGTGGACACCGCGCTCGCATTATGGCATGTTTTCAGGATGTCGGAAATGAGCTGCCGCTGTCCGTCATCAGGATACTGCGGATTGTCCAGCACATCGCCGGCGTGCGGAATTTCGAACGGGCAGGAACCGTTAACCGAGCGAGACTGTACGAAATCCGAGTAATCTGACGTGCAGAACAATCCATTGCTCTGTCCAGGATCAATTGATGTGTGCCACTGGCTATGCCAGTGTGTTCCAGCAGCAGCACTGGCATAGCCAGTGGCACACAGGACCCACCTTTCGTCTTCCTTCATTTCATGACTGCAAATGCACCAGCCTGCGGCACAACGCCAGACTAGGGACTGGCGGCTCGCAGAGCATCAACTTCATCTTTCAGGTCCTGAGTTTCAACAACGCTGTAAATGGCGCCTGCGAGCGCACCCCCGACGGTGATAGGAATCAGAAAACCTCCAGCGCCGCCCTGACCGCGAACGATCCGCTCTTCAGTTGTCACAGCGAGTTTGGTGACGGCCTGTGGCGGAGCAGCATCACCCTGCCAGAGTCGCACATTCTGAATGTTGTCCCCCGCCTGAATTGTATGCTGGCCGGCACGAACTCGAACGAAACGAACGGTGCCGGTTTTGTCGCTTCGCGCCGTTGCAACGCGCTTCCCTCCAAACTGCAACTCCACCGAAACGTCCTGAATCGGCCGACTGTTCTGGTCGACAAGCTGCATTTCCAGAACGCCGCCTTCGGACAGCTTCACGTCTCGGATTTTTCCGGGAGCATCCTTCGGCTGAGCGGTGACCGTCGTGGTTGACGGAGTTGTCACCTTGTCCGCTGCCTGGACACTCAGGCCGCTTCCCAGGGTCACAGCACTCGTCAATGTGCAGATGAACTTTCGAGTGAACTGATTTCGAACCATCACTGAACACCTCCGTGTCGGGAAAAAATTTTGATGTGTTTCAAGAATCGTCAGTTCATGTGATAAGAAATTCGGGCCTTTCCGGTATCTCCGAATATCCGCTCTGGATCGTGT
Organism: Planctomyces sp.; assembly: GCA_046345315.1. GTDB lineage: Bacteria > Planctomycetota > Planctomycetia > Planctomycetales > Planctomycetaceae > F1-80-MAGs062. The sequence goes on along the minus strand of JBKDKA010000111.1, from coordinate 28,305 downwards.
CGCTCGACGACCGGAAAAACAGGGTGCGATGCGTTTCCGGATCAGCCAGACAGGGCAACGATTACAGAGCTGGTAATCTGCGGGGATTATTCGAGGCCATCTGCTTTATCGCATCGAGTCCACGGACATCGAGTTCATCGCATCAGGAAGGCTTCTCGCGGGCTTCGCTGATGTCCGTGCTGATTTCCGAAACACCAGGCTGACCTGCATTGGCGCATTCTGAGAAAAAAATATTTGTTCATGATTTCTTAACAATTCCGCGAAAGATGCCCTTCGTCTGAAACACACAGTCTCCGCTGGAGACAGGAAACAACGTCCCTCTCCGCTGCCTAACATTTTCATTTTTGGCGGCATGCTCTCCATCGCTGGGATGCGAAGCATCAGGGTGTGGAGATGACGTTTCGGCGAGGGATATGACGAATGGCAGTTAACTTTTGGTCGTTTTCAAGGCTTCGGATGGTAACCAGATTTCAGTACAGCGTAACGCAGACGGGTGGTGACAGAACTGCAGGCTTGACGCCTGTGCGAAGGCACTTTGCGGCAGCTTTGTTGCTGATTGCTGCAGTCTTCTGTTCTGGCTGTGGTCAGCAGGAAGCCAGTGAGCCGAAGACGTTTGATGACCTGCAGCCGGTGTCAGGCCGAGTGAGCTTCCAGGGGAAGCCGATCGCGGGTGGTACAGTGCGATTGTTCCCGGTCACTGCGGCATCGGAAAGCGCAAAGGGAGAGGTTTATACGGCGGTTGTTGCCGAAGACGGCGGCTTCCGAATGCAGACGTTTCGTGCTGCCGGATCGGGCTTCGGAGTACCGGCAGGAGAATACCGCGCCAGTTTCAGCTGGTCGGGAACTCCCGAAGAGGTTGCTCAGTATTCCTCCGATGAACGGCCGGAAAAACTTCCGGCAAAGCTGACACGTCAGAAAACATCCGGAGTTCAGGTTACAGTCGCAGTGGGTGGCACTGTAATTCCGGATATCGAGCTGAAGTAATTCATGGTGACTTGTAACTTTATTCTGAAAGGATTTTGAGAAATGTCAGAGAACAACAGACGAAACCGCAGCCGCGGTTTCACACTCATTGAGCTTCTGGTGGTCATCGCGATTATCGCGGTATTGGTCTCGTTGCTGCTGCCCGCTGTGCAGCAGGCTCGCGAAGCAGCTCGACGAACTCAGTGCAAGAACAATCTGAAGCAGCTTGGGCTGGCGCTTCACAACTACGAAAGCTCATATGGGACATTTCCGATGAGTCGAATCACGATTCAGGGGTCCGTCAACGCCTGGTCGGCTATGGTTCTGCCCTTCATCGAGCAGGCTCCGCTTTACAATCAGTGGAACTTCAATCAGAGCTGGAATCATCCGAACAACGTCGTCCTGGCGGCGAATAGACTCAACGTATGGCAGTGCCCATCCACTCCTGGCTATGACTCGCCACCGACTGCTCAGATCCACGATACCGCTCGCGATCCTGCAGGCGTGCGTAACTTCACCTGGCCGGCAGCTGGTCTTGGCCCGGCTGACTACGGTACGACGAATGAAGTGCGACGGTCATTCTACGAAGCAAACGGCATTGCCCTGCCGGCTGGAATTCTCCGCGGCCTTCCAGGCGCGATGGCCCGCGATACGCACACGAAACTCAGCTTTATCACCGACGGGCTGTCCAACACCCTGTTGATTGGTGAAACAGCGGGGCGACCTCGCCGCTACAAAGCTGATTACCAGAAGTGTGGTGGCGAGTGTACTGATACCGTGAATGTGGCGAGAAACGCGGCTGGTGACTTTGTTCTTGACGGCTGGGGCTGGGCAGATATCGATACGGTATCGCGCAGTATCAATGGCTCGGCTCCTGACGGCACCAACGCTAATTCGACGGCATCCGGCGCTCCATACGCAACCGTCATCTTCGGCCGTTGTGTGTTCAATTGTCAGAACAGAACGGACTACTACTCGTGGCACGTTGGTGGTGTGAACGCGTGCATGGCCGATGGTTCCGTGCGGTTCCTGTCTGAGAATACTGATGCGTCCGTTGTAATTGCCATCTCCACACGAATGGGTGGCGAAGTGACAGGTGAGTTCTGAGAACGCCTGTTGAGTGCTGAGAAGTCAGAGAAACAGCAGGACCGGTTTGTTCCGGTCCTGCTGTCGTTTTTTGTGCCTGACTCATCTGATCTTTGTGGATCGACTGACGACAGCCGTTTGTCCGTCAATCTCAATCCCGCATGAGGAGCCAGTCCTGCGTCGCCGATGTCTTGCCTGAAGCGGCTGCCGGAAACGCATCATGGGTCAGAACTGGAACTCCTCAGCCCGTTCGCTCCTCCAGCCGCCAGCCATCAGATAATGCAGCAGGATTGGCAATTCGTAGACGGCCAGCAACGTAAAGAGGCGGATCCCCTTTCGGTATTTCGTCTCAAATTCTGACATATCTCTGTGTTCTGTGTAGTACCGGTGGCTCCAGATCTGAAAACGGTGCCAGAAGACGATCAGGAGAAGATGCGCCCAGATCGGAATGGAAATGACCGCCAGGGCGCTGACTGTCAGGACAATGACGGAAAGCAGGGTCAGGAGCAGCACAGGGACCGGAATGTTAAGCAGGAGCAGACAGAGGTACGGGCCGGAAAGTGCGAGAATCGCAACTGCGCTCGCAGCAGATGACAAGCCTGGAAACGCGAGCTGAATGAGGGCCACGACCAGCGCAAAGACTGAGAAATAGACTCCGTACACAGAAATCAGATGAAGCACGTTGAGACCGAACTGACCATGTCGACAGAGATGTCGGCGATACAGTTCGTCAAAATCAATCTTCAGGATACTCAGTGGCTGATTCCGCTTCATACACAATTCCGTCTCTGTTGTATCCATATCACTCCTCGCTGACAGGTATGGTGTCGCTTCGGTTTTCCCTGGTCATCTCAAGTACTCTACTTTCGTGCCCGGCGGAGAGCGCCAAAACCTGTTCGAAGCAGTGTCATCGTGGAACTCTGCAGCGACTCTCCGATCGCCTGACATGCAGCTTCAGTTTCGTCCGGAGTCACGGACAGGGGCGGCGTAAACTTCAGGATCGATGGCTCGTACTGGCAAAAACCCATCAGCAGCGGGAATCCCGGGTGGCGCATCATCTGAGCCAGAAAGAGATGAGTTGCATTGAGTCTCATCTTCTGAAGAAGCGTGCGATCCAGATTCAGCTCAATTCCAATCAGCAGTCCGAAGACCCGAGTCTCTCTGACAACACGGATCGGTGAGAGATGGCGGCGGAACGCATCCTCAAAACCTGCACCGGCCGCGCGAACCTGTTCGGAAAGTCCTTCGGAGTAACTTCGCTTCAGTGTATTCAGAACACAGCGGTATCCGATCTCATAGTTGTTGCGTTGTCGAAACAGCAGCGGCAGATCTGTTCCACTGCGATGGAGGAGACGCTCAACTCGATCGCTGAACAGAGTGAGCGCGAATGGGAACATCATGTCGCTTGTTCCCTTCCCGACAGTCAGAAGATCCGGAGACAGACCGATCTCATTTGATCGGATGAATGGCCCGGTACGAAACATCCCGGTCTGAATCTCATCGACAAAAAGCAGAATGCCGTGTTCATCGCAGAGCGATTGCAGGGCATCTGTCAGTGCCGGCGGGATCTTGCGAACGCCACCGACACCCTGAATCAGCTCCAGCTGAATCACCGCCACGTCACCCAGCGCCGCCCGAGACCTGAGTGTTTCCAGAGCATCCGGGGCGAATGGGTCGATGTAGACCACGTGTTGGTAGAGTGGATCCAGGCGGGATTTATAGGAATCTCGTGAGGTTCCTGTGAGAGCCACGAGAGTTTTGCCGCCGAAACCACCCTGAAGTGCGATCACTGTTCTTCGTGGAGCCTGAGCGACCAGCGCAAGTTCCAGCGCCTGTTCGACAGAAGAACCGCCGCTGACGGCAGGCACAAAGTGGCGAAGGCCGGTCATCTGGAAAAGCATGTTCGCCAGTCCGGTCTGCACTTGTTCACTCGGACCGAGAGAACGGATTTCTTCAGACCAGTGCTCCGGATTATGACCTCGAATGCTGCACGCAACGCCACCGATGCCGTCAAACATTCGTCTTGACCCAACCCGAACGAAATGCCCTGACGCCGTGATATCCTCGTCATCAAAGCCGGACGCAGAGACAATTCGACCCAATGAAGGGCTATAGAGCTCCTGAAAGGTGCGTTTCAGACGTCTCTGGTCGGCCAGTAATGGTTTCAGTTGATTCTCTAAAGTGCTGAAGAATCTCGGCGCATGTTTTTCCAGACACTTCAGGAAGTGCATCGTGGAGATCGTGTTGGGCTGATACGTTGTCGAATGGAATGTCGCCATTCCTTTCTTCATCCACTGCGAGTACAGCTCGCCATCGGAATTGAAGGCTCCGAAAGGGACCGCGTTGTCTGTAAATGAAGAATCGAACACAACAATGTCCGGGCGAAGTTCGGAAGAGTTTCCTGCAACGCCAATAGTTCTCCGGACCGGACTGTCGGAAATTTCAGCCAATGGATGGTGTTCCCAGTCGCTGTTCAGGCAGAAGACAAGCAGACCTCCGCTCGCCTGAAAGCGCTGCAGCACTGCTCGTAGACGGTCGACATTGTCCGTTGCACTGAGCGACGCGAAAACGACAATGCCGACATGTGATCCAGCCGGAAGGATGTCCGATGACTGAAGCTCAGCGGCCGATACCCGGCGAATTCCAGGTATCCATTCAACGCGGCTGACTGATGAGTTTTCACTCGGCTTGACATCAATCGCTTCGAAAGCGGGAAACTGTTTCTCTTCATCGATCAGCAGCACGTCGGCTGACACCGGAGTCCCCGCAGTTCGCCCCCGAGAATCGCTCCGAGTGTTCATTGTAAAGCGAGCCAGCTTGATGGCTCCGCTTAGCGCTTCCTCCCCGGAATTCGCAAGAAACGATGGTCGTGATCCATCTCTGCGACACGAGGGCCAGGCCGTCTGCACAATCTCGCTGAGTGCAACACAGGTCTGTGCAACGAAAGGGTTCAGATACAGGCGCAGCAGATTGGGAATTTTCAGACGAGCGATTCTGTCGCAAGTCTCCAGAACCGACCGTTCAGGGGCCGACAAGTCAGCAGCCAGCAAAGTGTCTTCTGAAGAAATCCGATGGGGAAGACCGGAATCTATCGGCTCAGAAGGACTGTTTTCCGGGGTTCGTTCGAACATTCGGGATGTACCGTTCAACAAATCGGCAGAAGACATCTCGATTCCCCTGAGTCATGAACAGGTCGGCGGAAACACGATCGTCATCCTGGCACGCAGAGTGAGGCATGCCGTCTTTCAGAAGGCGACGCAGCTGAATCTTGGAAACCGGCAGTGTGTGAAGATGTTCCCAGAGGATTCGGAATTCCTCTGACGTCAGGAACAACTCAACGTGAAACGCGTAAGTTCGTACGAACCAATGGAACAGTGTGGAGACAATCGGCGTTTCCTCGAGTCGATCCCAGATGCGGCCGATTCTGTCCCGGGGCGCAGCGGATGCTCCCGGAAAAGGAGCCGTGCCTGAGCTGTCGCTGTGTTCCTCTGCGTAATACCGACTGACATCAATCGATGTTGAAGAGGCACTATGCCTGCGGATTTCTACGTTCGACGCTTCAGTGTCATTCAGGATCTCGAGAATGTCATCGGCGGTCGAATGGTGCAGCGACTCACAATGGACGGTGTATCTCGTTCTGCCGCGAACGGCCAGAGTCAGGCTCAGAACTACCCAGTGACCGGATGGTGAGTACATCACCTGACGGAACAGCTCATCACCCCTGCGAGCGGTTGCATGCTGCTCTGTACAGCGGTTCCAGAGTGTGACTTCCTCAATCGTATCACCCAGCGTAGACACGCGACTTCCGGAACCGTGTATCGGAACGAAAAACAGCGTTCCCATACTGATATAGGAATAGTTCGGAACAACGAAGAACTCGTATCCGGATCGCGCGAGCTCGTCGATGCAGTATTTCAGTGTAAGCCCTGCATCGACTCTGAATCGACGAACCGGCTTCCCGACGTTTGGAGTTACCGAAGCAGTGAACGACAGGGTTTCGAAAGATACACCGGGTGGATCGTCCAGTAGTTCCGCACGGCCCGGCATTCTGGTTGTCAGAACGACCGTTTTCGACGGAAACTTCCATCCGAAATGTCGAACACCGTTGTTGCAGCCAGCGATCTGGATCTGGTCTGTGCTGTGTCGATTGCAGAGCTGCCTGAGTTCTTCGACAGACTGAGGATGAAGCGTATCACTTGTGAGCTTCCTGCATGATGTGGAGATCTTCGCGAGGAACCGCAGCGATTCCGCGATCATCCACCGAACACCGATTGCAGCGGCAGCCTGAAACGCGAACTGCACGATTCGGGACGAAACATTTTCTGGTGGGGATGTGACTTCCGAGACGACATCTCTCAGCAATCGGCGGCTGCCCGGCACTGTCAGCGTTCGGACTCCCGATGAGTCTGTCAACGGCGTACAGTTGTCCTGCAACTGCTGAAGCTGCATCTCCGTTTCGATGATCGCGACGAGACTTTCGATCGTCAGAAATGTCCCGGAAAGTGCCGGACTGATCAGGGGAAGAGTGGCTCCGAAACGACGAGCACTGCGTGTAACACTTGAGTTGGGGCTCAGAATCATCCCGGTTCGAATGACAGTCAGCGCCGAGAGGCAGGGCTTAAGCTGAAAGAGGAGAGTCTGTTCCAGAGTTTGATCCGGATTCTCCGTCAGGTGTCGTTGCAGCGAAGTAATTACGACGACACATTGAGTTCTGTTCCCCTGGCCCAGAGTCCTGACCAGAGACATGAGCCTCAGAGCTCTCGGAGTTACCGAACCTTCCATGAACACGACGATTTCTTCCGGCGCTGAACTGACGTCGCAGCTTCGGAGTTCTGTTTCCGTGATCAGGCAGCCATGAGTCGAACCGGAGCGAAATCGCTCATCGGCATTCAGGGAATCAGCTGCGTTAATGTAGTCTTCAACAGAAACACCACCGCTGTCAGTCAGTACAAGACGGCGGCGAGTCCGTTGCTCAGTGGTACAGGTTCCCGCTTCGCCCGAAGTGCGGAGATAGTTCACGACTTCTTCGGAAAGTGCTGAGCCGTGGTCGGCGCTACCGAACAACATACTGGTCTATCCTGTTCAGGGTGTGCTGATTTCAGGTTTCGTGTCTTCACTCCGCGCGGGAATGGCGTCGTAGAGTGGCTCACCAATCCGAATCTGCTGATCCTTCTGAAACAGGGCTTCGGACGACAGTCCCTTCTCGACGATCAGAATGACCGTCGATCCCAGTTCAAAGGTCGCTATCCATTCGTTGCGAGCCACATTGCGGGCGGGATCAAGCTTCGTAACGGACACACGTCTGGGGCTGAATCGGTGAGCCAGTCGAAACGGATGCGTGATGTGACCGACTCCCCAGCCAGCCACCATGATCATCAGGCATCGCCCAAGAGTGGTGTCGAGCTCCATCACCAGACGCTCATTCAGCGCAAAAACCGGGAACTCCGGACGTTGAAATGGCGGATGCACGAGCAGTCGATGCCCCGGTACATGAACCAGCTTTTCAAGAACTCCCTCTGCAGGAGTGAATACCCGATGACAATCGCGCGGCGAAAGAAAGAGAATTGCGAACCGCCCATCTCGATAGGGATGGACATTCGTCTCCGGGCAGAGAGACTCCAGCGTGTATCGAACCCCTTTGACCGTCATTACCGTGTCGTCGTGGATCAGGCCATGATCCTGTACCGTTCCATCGACTGGCGAGAGAAACTGATCGATTCTTGTCGGAATCGGTCGCTGCTCAGGGCGAATACCTCGTGTGAACAGAGCATTGATTGACGGGTAATGCTCCAGAGGCATTTCCAGCTCAGCTTCATCGAGCGCCTGGTATTTTCCACCGTACAACATACGAAACACCTTTCGTCGGAGTGCCGCTGTGGGAATAGGAATTCGAGAGAGCTTTACTCCCAGAGCAGCTCCCATCATGTTCAGAGTGCCGCCGTGAATCTCTCGGGCCTGTCGAAACTGTTCCAGCCGCACCCTCATGGATGACGTTCCTTCGTAGATCGCATTTCAAAAACGGGACAGACACCCTTGCCGTTGCGGAATTTGAGGGAAAACACCGCGTATGTCGGGAGCCAGTCCCGGTTTTGAAACCAACGTTGACCACGGCTGATATGATGTCTCGTCAGCATTCAGATATCACCGTGTCAGCCACCCGCAGAGCGTTGCTGACGATTGTTAAGGATGGACCAACTCCGAGTGAAGTTGGCATGAAACTTCCATCAGCGACAAAAACATCTTCCTGATCGAAAAGACGGCAACTGCGGTCGGCAACTGCGGATTCGCGATGCGTTCCGAATCGCAGCGTTCCACACTGGTGAGCGACGTGCTCACGCGAAGGGATCTGACTTCCGACGCAGTGGATAGCGCCCGAAAGACGCAGGAGACGCGTCATTTCCCGTTCGAGCGCCCTTCCTCGAATGCTGTCGTACTCTGAAAAACTGTGCCGCAGGCCGATTCTTCCGTTATCCGCAATCGTCACGCGGTTCCCGGGGCTGGGCAGGTCTTCAACAATGCCCATGAGAGGGAGCATGCGAGCTCTCAGTGTCTGCAGCAGTCTGCTCGGGACACGTTTCAGCCCTGCTTTGCGCATCATCAGCGGCCCCGGTGCAGGCAACGACTGGACGACTCCCATTTTCTCAGGCAGATCCGCAGTTCCGAAGTAGAAGTCGGAAAGACCAACCTGTTTGATAAACGCAGAATCCGCTTCCGTTCGACGAAGATAGATTCCGACTGACAGCGGTGAATAGTGTGTCATGTAGTTCCGGCCGATCAGTGGATGCTCGTAACCGGAGCGAAGCAGAATCACGGGGGAACCGACTGCTCCCGCAGCCAGAACGTAACGTCTCGCTCTCAGAGTCTGCCGACGCTGACTGGCGCGATCAAGGATCTCCACACCGTCGAGCAATGATCTGGGGTCTCCACGACGGTTTCGATTTCGGATCAGCCGGACGACTTCTGATCCGGTCATCAGCGTCAGAGATTCTCCCCGAGCGATACTGTCAGCGATCAGCTGTGATGAAGAGCGTCGAGATCCCGTCGGGCATGGAAATCCGGCACAGTGATCGCACCGAAGGCAGGTCCTCGCGTCGATCGCCAATGGAAGGCGGTACGGCATCAGACCTGCATTTCGCGCACAGCCCATAAGGCGCACGTTAACGGCGGCAAGCGGAAGTCCCGTGTCTCGGTTTTTACTCTCGTCAGAGACTTTCGGCTCAGACTTTCTGAGCAGGGACAGTCCGCTGCGGCATGAATTCATCGATGGCGTCACATTCGACGGCTGAATATGCACCAGATCCGGATTGACAACACGGTAGAGTCCCTCTGCGACGTCGAAGTAGCCCGCCAGCTCCTCGAATCCGACCGGCCAGCAGTGGATCGCCTTCGGCAGGCGATCACGGTAATAACGTCCGGGTTCAAAATCTTCCGGCCGGGGACGCAGCAGTGCACCTCCGTAAAGCTCAGTACCGCCACCCGTAACGCCACTGATGTAGAGACGATTTCCGCGCCCGTTGAGGATCACTTCGCGATCATCATACGGAGTTTTATCGATCAGTACTGACTGCTCATCGTGAGTGACTGCGCTGTTGGCCAGGTGACTCGATGACGCTGAAAGACTGTGACCTCGCTCGATCAGCAGCACGTTCTTTCCTGAGGCAGCGCAGGCTGCAGCGAGAGTTCCGCCTCCAGCGCCGCTTCCGATCACAATCACATCAAAGTCGAATTCCATATGCGAAAGTGTCGGTACTCTGATGCGGAAAATGATGAACGCATTGGGAATATTTCATGAACACTTCTGGTTAACACGAAGCTCACACGGAATAAGCAACCTCTTAACAGAAGCTCGTCAGAACACGATCCACCGCTGCGTCGACAGATGCATCAGTTCCGAGCGCCTCATCCAGTCGAGTGTTCGGAAGCCGCGACCGTAACAGGTAAGTTCTCACAAAACCCGTAGCAGGAATACAGCTGATGGAATCAGCGTTGATACAACGTCAGTATGACAATGTGATCGCAGGACAATACGACCTTGATCCGCAGAATGTGACAGGAGATTCTCTCGACAGAGCTCTGAATCATCTTCGTGACGCACATGTGATGAACGGGATTCTGCCACCACTGCGAGTACTGGATATCGGGATGGGAACGGGACTGTTCCTTGACAGGCTGCGGCGAGTATCTGATCGAGCCATTGAACCACACGGTATTGATATCTCCCGACAGATGGTGGCACTGGCACAGCAGAAACTGCCAGATCTTGTCGCCACGATCGATGATGGCGCCAACGTCGATCGGTACCATAACGGGGAGAATTTCGGACTTGTCGCCACGCATTTCGTCACTGGCTTCGTGCCAATCGCACATCTTGCACCAAGGCTCTTCGAGAAGCTTGTTCCGGGAGGTTACTGGTCATTCGTGGGCGGTACCACGGCGGGCTACAGTGAACTTCAGAAACGATCCGCTCATCCTCTGCTGAAACTGCTCTTCGGCGGTCGTTCACCGAACCTGCAGGGGATGATCTGCCCCGACAACGAGCAGGACGTGCGGAAGGTGCTGATGCAGCACGGATTCGAAATCGTGGTTTCAGAAACCTTTGAACCCGGACTATCGTTTCCGAATTTCGAGTCATTCATGGAGTATGGCTATCACGGCGGATGGCTGACACCTTTCATTGAGGAGGTCGGACTCCATCGATGCTCTCGTTGGCAGAAGGCCGTGCTGAATCGGACAGTCTTTCCGGTACGTGATCACCACAGCATCGTCATCGTGCTTGCTCGTAGACCAGCAGACTGACTGAGAGCCGCAGGATCTGACCCTGGCGGTGCGTGAGACCAAAGTTGCTCCATGTAGAACCGCTCGAGTGTTTCACTGCTCCTCGGGGAGAACTTCATCAGTGAAGGTCGCAATCATTTCAGAGGTCTATCTGCCGAAGATTGACGGCGTTGTCGGGCGCACCGTCAATCTGATTCAGCAGCTTCAGAAGGCAGGTGATGAAGTTCTGGTTATCTGCCCTGAAGTGAAGCTACCGAGGAATTCGCCCGTGCCGGTGATCGAATTCCGCGGCTTTCCCTGCAGCAGTTATCCCGAGTACATCATCGGAATGCCGGATCGAACCCTGATTGATGGTCTTGCAGAATTTCAGCCGGACGTTATCCATTTTCTGAATCCGTTTGCTTTTGGATTTCAGTGCTACGACCTGATCTCCCGGGAACCTGTCAACATCCCGATCGTGTTTTCTTTTCACACACTCTACGGTGAGTTCGTAAAAAAGTATCGGGGCCTCAGCTCCGTTTCGAAACTGATCTGGTGGCTGTCGAAGAGTTACCACAACCGTGCCGCCGTGAATCTGACAGTTTCTGTCCCGATCGAGCAGGAACTCCGGCAGCGAGGTTTCGAGCGTGTGACGTTATGGCCTCCCGCTGTCGACGCGACGATGTATTCACCGAATCGCAGATCTGATGCGATGAGGAGAAAACTTTCCGGAGATCATCCGGAGTCACCTCTGCTACTGACAGTATCGAGACTTGCTCCGGAAAAGAATGTTGAGTTTCTGATCAGGATTCTCCGGCAGGTGCCTGAGGCTCGGCTGGCAATCGTTGGAGGTGGACCTCAGAGAGAGGAGCTCGAAAGGTTGTTTGCGGGATACCCGGCAACATTCATTGGCTATCTGGAGGGAGAAAAACTCGCAGAGGCTTACGCGTCTGCTGATGCATTCGTCTATGCATCGGAAACTGAGACCATGGGTAACGTCATCCTGGAAGCCATGGCCTCTGGTCTGCCAGTCTGCGCAGCAGCTGCAGGCGGAGTTCCGAGTCTGGTCAATCACGGTATTGATGGTTTTCTTTACGAACCTGGTTGTGAAGCGGAGGCTGTCGGCTACCTGCGTCAGTTGCTTAATCAGCCGGAGTTTCGACAGCAGATCTCCGACGCTGCAGTGCGTTCAGCATCAGCTCGAACATGGAACGAAGCGGCGATGTCAGTCAGAAGAAACTATCAACAGGCAATCGACGGTTGTATTCCGGCACAGATGACCTCCGAGCGTGTGTCACGCGCAGCAAGAATCTGTACACAGACCCTCGTTCGCCTTTTTCAGGTCGCGGCGGCTCTTCACCAGAATTACACATCACGAGCGCATCGAACTTAATCATCAGGTTCGAAACTGTATCCGGAAGGAGTCGCAGCGAGGGGATCAGCACATGGATCTCTCGGCCATGCGAAGGAGAGATCAATTCAGACGAGGACTGAAATCGCATGATTCAGAATTCACTGATGAAGCAGGTGGTAGACGCTGATCGGGCAGTGACGATATTCCTGAATCGCCTGAGCCGCTGGTGGGGCGTCAGTCAGTTCTTCGTTTCAGTGAGTCTGCTTGGAAACGGAAGAATCTGGTACACCCTTATGCTGCTGCTGCCCCTGTTTCAGGGAGTGGATGGGTTCAAGGCATCCGCGCACATGGGCATTTCCAGCCTCGCAACGCTGCTGGTTTACAGTCTCGTGAAGGGAGCTGCTCAGCGACCTCGTCCGGGAGCCGTCTACAGCGCCATTCAGACAGGCACACACGCGCTGGACAAGTACAGTTTTCCGTCCGGACATACGATGCACGCGGTGGCTTTTTCTACGATCGCCTGCGCCTGGTTTCCCGGACTCGTGCCTGTGCTTGGACTCTTTACTCTGCTGACGGCTCTCTCCCGAGTGATCCTCGGACTTCACTATCCGACGGATGTCATTCTGGGAGCGGTCTTTGGTTTGATCATCAGCGAGATCAGTCTGGCGATTGTCTTTTGATGGAAGCATCGACTTGCGCTTCAAACCGGATTCAGAACTACGGCGGGATCGAAAGAGCGTTACGGTCCGCGATTCTCTGCAGCATGACGGCAACCTTCGTCTCGGAGCCCGATCGGCTTTTTCGCTGGGACTGGCCCCATTCGGAGAACGCGGCGTCAGATTCAGCTGCGATCTGGATTCTCCACAGAGAAAACAAAACGGGCTGGTCGTGATTCTGCCGGGGATCGAAGGGCGAAGTTCCGTCAACGACAGTATTGCTCTGGGTGTGGTTGCGTCCGGTCTTCCGCATGCAGTCATGATCATCGACTGGCGCAAGTCCCGTCCGTGGAATCCGTTTTACCTGACCATGGAACGTCATAATCGATCTCAGGCCCGGGAAGTTGCAAGGGTTCTGGTGGGCTATCTGAACAGCTTCCCGGGCCGTTCGGTTCACCTGATTGGTCATTCTGCCGGCGCGGGGATGGCACTTTTTGTCCTGCAGGCAATGCCGGAACATCTGAAAGTCTCGACGGTGATCCTTCTCGCAGCCGCAATATCGCGTGATTTTGCTGTCGACGAACTCACAGGTCGAACCACTCGCGGCATCTGGAATTTTTATTCTCCGCTGGACATGCCGACCGTTGGTCTCGGTACCTTGATGTTCGGCACAATGGATCGTCGGCACGCATTCTCTGCCGGGGCACTTGGCTTTCGAGAAAAACTGAAAACACAGTCGCTGACAGAATCGCAGCCTCGGCTGCATCAGGTGAGATATCGCGCCGCGATGATTCGTGAATGGAATTTTGGCGGACATTTTGGAGCGACGAATGCTGCCTTCGTCCGAACACATGTCAGTCCGCTGCTTCGCTGAAGGTCAGTCTAAGGAGAGAGTGCCACATGGATGTGCCGAATCGAAGTTACGTGAAACGCAACCTTTCCGTTCGAAGCCTCTTTATCAGTGATCTGCACCTCGGCTTTCGACATTCTCAGGTTGAGCCGCTTCTGAAGCTGCTGCGAACCTATGAGCCGGAATGGCTTTATATCGTCGGTGACTTCATCGATGGCTGGTGTGTCCGGAAACGCTGGCATTGGCAGCCAGAATGCAGTCTCGTCATTCAGCGACTGCTGGAGTTGTCGCGAAACGGAACCCGCATCCATCTTGCCGTGGGAAACCACGACAACTTCCTTCGCACCTCTGTCATCCAGTCGTTGCTCTGCCAGAACCCCGGAATCACTGTCGATGAAGAGTTTCATCATCTGTTGGCTGACGGTCGGCGTTTTCTGGTAATGCACGGAGATCAGTTTGACCACTGCGAACAGAAATCGCGAATATCAAGATGGGCGTTGAGCGTCTGTTACGAAGCACTGCTGCAGGTCAACCGGCTGTGGGGATGTCTGACGCGTTCTTCTCTTGCCGGGGAATCGTCGATGATCAGCCGATTCAAGGCTGCTGTTTCCGGAATTCAGCAGCATGTGCGTAGGTTTCAGAGCAACCTCACTAGACATGCACGTCACCGTTTCTGTGATGGCATCATCTGCGGACACATCCATGCTCCGCAGGTCCTCGAACTGGATGGGATCACCTACTGCAATACTGGTGACTGGATCGAAAGCTGTTCCGCCCTGATTGAAGATTTCCACGGACAACTGCACCTGATTCACGCGGATGGAAAACAGAGGTTTCTGCGCACCTCGGGTAGTTCCCAAAGCTGATATGTGTTTCCACATCCGGGGCAGAATCGCAATCAAAAGGTTGGCAACAGAACGCATCAGCATTATGCGATGACGGCACAACAACGGTACTCGATGCAGCAATCGATCGAGGCACAACCGACCTGCTACCGAAAGCCAGGGCAACGGACTGGGTTCACGGTGCCCAAAAATTGAGAATCGGGCATTTCCGTCGATCGCTCCGGAAGACTTTCGGTCCCTCTGTGATCACTATCCGAAATGTGCGGACCGAGTTTCTCGACAGTGGTCATCCGTCTGATGAATACCATCTGATCGATACGATGCGGGTTCCGTTTGAGCCAGCCCTCGGGAAATTCAATCCTGGCTCTTTTTGATCATCGCGACAGCACAGGATTCTTCCGTGTCGAGTACGAAGCCATCAGAGATACGTGTTACCAGATACCGATGTCATGATATATGGAGCAGAACGGTTCGGAATCGGGTTTCCGGCCTCTTCCTGACAGGATGGAAATGCCGAGCGAGGAATTCCCGGTGGTGGGTTTGTCTCCTGCTGTTTTCGGTTTCCTTTTCGAGCGTCTCCGGATCTGAAGCAGAGAGCTCTGTGAGCTCCGATGCTGAGGTGAAGAAGGAGTCGGAAGCAGCGGTCCGACAGCCGTTTCTGTGGAGGATCGTGAAAGCGGATCCGGCAGGTGAGCCTCAGACCCCAACGTCGTGGATATTCGGAACGATTCATGTACCGGATGAAGAAGTGACGACACTGCATCCGCTCGTGCAGTCGGCTTTCGATGACGCCAATGCGGCGTATTTCGAGATTGACTTTATCAAAAACACTGGTGCTCAGACAAAAGCCATTTCACTTCCGGACGGTGAATCACTGGACGAGCTTATCTCTGCGGAACTGATTGATCGGCTTGATCAGCGGCTGAAAAAGCTTTCGCCGATGTTCGTACGGGGCCAGGTTCCGGATGTTCAGGTTGGAATCTGGCCCCTCCTGCTGGGAAATCTTCAGGCTCAGGCTCGACATCCGGGGCGAATGCCCCTGGATATGCGGCTTTACTTTTCAGCCACTCAAAGAAGAAAACGGATCGGTGGTCTGGAGTCTCCGGATGACCAGCTTCGAGGAATCACTGCGCTGACGATCGAAGAACAGACAGAGTTTCTGAAGGCAACGCTCGATGGCATGGACACTGATGACGACGAAGGTGTTGACCGAATCGAAGAAATTCTTGATGTTTACTCCGAAGGTGACATTACAAAGTTCGAAACGCTCTTCGAGGAAGAATTTCAGCGAATCGGGCTGAGTCGGGAACTCACCGATAAAATTCTCTCGGGCCTGTTGTATGATCGTAATCGTGTGATGGCCGAAGCTGCCGACGACCTGATGAAGAAACATCCGCAGGATTCGTACTTCTTTGCTGTCGGACTTGGACATCTGACCGGGAAACAGACCGTTCAGCAGTTCCTTCAGGCTCGAGGTTATCGAAACGAAAGAGAAACGGAACAGTAATGCAGAAGTGTGCTCCCGAACTGCTCGCTCCGGCTGGCGATTCGGAATGCGTTCGAGCGGCAGTGGAGAACGGCGCGGATGCAGTTTACTTCGGGCTGGCGGACGGACATAACGCACGAGCTCGAGCGAGGAACTTCGATTCATCAGAACTTGCCGCGACAATGCGTTTCCTGCATGAGCGGGGTGTTCGTGGATATGTCACGCTGAATACGCTGGCGTTCACAGACGAACTTGAGTCTCTGGAGTCACTGATTCGGGTTCTCGCACAGTCGGGCGTTGACGCGGTGCTCGTTCAGGATCTCGGTGTCGCAAGGCTCTGCCGTGCCGTCTGTCCGGAATTGAGTCTGCATGCCTCCACTCAGATGACAATCACGAGCGCCGAATGCCTGAACGAAATCCGGGACCTCGGCATTTCAAGAGTCGTACTGGCGCGGGAATTGTCACTGGACGAAATCCGGATGATCCGCAGCCGATCGGATATTGAAATCGAAGTGTTCGTTCACGGGGCTCTCTGTGTGGCTTACTCCGGGCAATGCCTGACGAGCGAAGCTCTGGGAGGTCGCAGCGCGAATCGTGGTCAGTGTGCTCAGGCATGTCGGCTTCCGTGGGAACTGGTCTGCGATGATGAGCTCCGCGATCTTGGCGACCAGAAATATCTGCTCAGCCCACAGGATCTGGCGGCTTATTCGCTGACACAGGAGCTGATCGATGCCGGCGTGTCGTCGTTCAAAATCGAAGGCCGACTCAAGACACCGGAGTATGTCGCGAACATCACGCGACATTACCGTGAAGCGATTGATGCTGCCATGGCCGGAAAGCCAGTGAAGTTCACTCAACGGCAGCAAAAGCAGATGGAGCAGTCGTTCTCCAGAGGATTCTCACCCGGCTGGCTGCAGGGCTGTGACCATAAAATGCTGGTTCCCGGACTGAGTTCTTCGAAGCGAGGTGTTCTTCTGGGAACCGTCACCGCAGTTCACCGTGACAGTGTTTCCGTGGATCTCGAATACTCCGTCGCTGCGGGCGATGGTATCGTGTTCGACGGTGACCGGATTTCGGGGACCGAACAGGGCGGCCGGGTCTACGAGGTGTTCCGTCGTGAGATTCTGCAGAAGACTCCCGTGGAGTCCGGAATCGTCGAACTGAGTTTCGATCGTCGAGCTATTGATCTGAGTCAGATTGTTCCGGGGCAGAAAATCTGGAAAACCGATGATCCCCGGCTGAACGAAGAGCTCAGGCGAAGCTACCAGAATGCCGACCCGCAGCGAAAGGTTCCGTTGTCACTGTTCGTGAAGGCTGTCACCGGCGAACCATTGCAGGTGCGAGCCGAAGCTGCCAACGGCGCGTCCTGCACAGTCATGTCGGAACAGCCGCTGGAAGCTGCCAGAAAGCATGCTGCAACCTCCGAGCTGCTTTCGAGTCACCTCAACCGACTGGGGGCGACCGTCTACGAAGCGACGATGATCGAGACGGAGATCTCCGGAAGCCCTATGATACCACTCAGCGTTCTCGGGCAAGTGCGTCGTCAGATGATCGAACAGCTTGGTGCGTCCATTCCGAGTCAGCGGCGTCAGATCGCGACGGAATCTGTTCTGCCGGAACTGCGTAGTGGACTGCTGGCAGGCTTCGAAGAGCAATCCGCTCGTTCTGACATTTCCGATCCCTCATCTCCCGTTGAGCTCAGTGTTCTCTGTCGTTCGATGAGTCAGCTGAGGGATGTGGTGGAGTTTGTGACCAGCGACGTGATGCATCGGAGTTCTGCGGAGCATCGCGATTCGCTGCACTATTCCGTGATCGCGGATTTTCAGGACATTCGGGAGTTTCGTGACGCAGCGGAGTTCATGGCGAATCATTGCGGCAAGGACCATGCGATTCCGCTCTGGCTGGCAACACCGCGGATTCAGAAACCCGAAGAGATGGGAATCTTTCGTCTGATTCAGAAACATCAGACTCACGGAGTGCTTGTTCGAAATCTGAGTGGGCTCGGGTGGTTTCGTGAACAGTGCATACCCGTGATTGCGGACTTCTCCCTGAACGTCACCAATGAACTCACCGCTGGGGATCTGCTGCATCGGGGAGTGCGCCGTGTGACAGCATCCTACGATCTCAATCGGGAACAGCTCCTGGATCTTGTTCGCGAAGTGCCACCGGAATGGCTGGAAGTCGTGATTCATCAGCACATGCCGATGTTTCATATGGAGCACTGTGTGTTCTGTTCGGTGCTTTCACCGGGCACGAACAAAACAAACTGTGGTCGGCCGTGCGATGTTCACAAGGTCGAACTTCGTGATCGCACGGGTATCGATCACCCGCTTGTTGCTGATGTTGGATGCCGGAACACGCTGTTCAATGCCGTCCCGCAGAGTTCTTCGGAAATTGTGTCGGAACTCCTGGCTGGGGGAGTTCGATCGTTTCGTGTTGAACTTCTTCGCGACACGACGGAAGAGATTCGGAAAATCCTGAATCTTTACACAGATCTGCTCAAAGGACAGATACCCGGCCCCCGCGTCTGGAAAGAGCTCAACGCAGCGAATCAGGTCGGAGTGACTCGAGGTCGACTGGAAGCGAAAAGCAGCCCGTTGCCGATTCTCTGAGTGTGCCTGGCATTACGATTCAGCAGGGAAATCGTTTCCGAATGGAGATGTTTTTCCTTATCCTGTTGTCAGATGCAACAGTCCACGAATTCCTGCTGGCCGACCAGATGTCGGGAGTGCACCTGGATGAACGATGTTCGATTGATACTGCTGCTGACGATCCTGCTGTGTCCTGTTGCAGGTTCCTGTTGTTCTGCCAGTGACTCGGACGAGCAAGAACGATTCTTTAAGGATCAGGTACTGCCGATTCTTCAGCAGCGCTGTTACGAATGCCACAGCCATTCAGGAGGGCAGGCCAAGGGCGGGCTGATGCTGGATTCGCGCGAAGCCTGGAAGACCGGTGGCGATTCCGGGCCTGCGATCGTGCCGGGAGATCTTGAAAACAGTCCGCTGGTGAAGGCTGTTCAGTATGACGGCCTGATGATGCCTCCAACCGGCAGGCTCCCTGATGAGGAGATCGCCGTACTTGTGCGATGGGTGAAGAGCGGTGCTTATGATCCGCGAGTGGCCGCATCGATTCCGGAGCAGAAGACCATCGATTTCGAAACAGGTCGGAAGCACTGGGCCTTCCAGCCTCTGCAGGATCCACATCCGCCACAGATGCTGAAGCTGTCCGACTGGCCGATCAACGAAACCGACCGATTCATCCTCGCGAAACTGGAGGAGAATCAACTGACTCCTGTTTCTGATGCGGATCGCTCCGTCTGGCTGCGCCGCGTGACGCTGGATCTCACCGGGCTCCCGCCGACTCCTGAGGACATGCAGGCGTTTCTGAATGACGAGAGTGACGCGGCCCATGAGCACGTTGTCGATCGACTTCTTGATTCTGTCCACTTTGGTGAACGGTGGGCAAGACACTGGCTGGACCTTGTCGGCTATGCCGACCAGATCGGAACAGCGAATAACATCTTTGCTGAACATGCCTGGCGATACCGCGATTACATCATTCGAGCATTTCACGAAGACCGTCCCTTCGACCAGCTGATTCGCGAACAGATAGCCGGAGATCTTCTCGAGAGTACCTTGCCGGAACAGCGTGCGGATCAGCTCGTGGCAACAGGATATCTGCTGCTGGGTGACTTGCAGGTTGTGGAAGCTGACAAGGCAAAGCTGCGAGTCGATGTCATTGACCAGCAGATAGACAAGCTGGGAAAGTCGCTCCTTGCAATGTCGCTTTCGTGTGCTCGATGTCATGATCACAAGTTTGATCCGATTTCCCGAGACGACTATTACGCCCTTGCGGGAATGTTCTATTCCACAGAATCAGTGACGCTGGCCGAGTGGGGTGTCTGGAGCTGGCCTGCGATGGCTGAACTGCCGGAAACGGCTGAGCAGATCGCGGCTCGACAGACCACTCGAAGCGATATGCAGTCGCGTGTGGACGCATTGAAGACGGAAAGGGAAGCTCGAAAGAAGGAGAAGGTCGAACTGGAACAGCAGGCTGATCCACCGACACTGCCTGAGAATCCGGCTGGTTCAGCACCCACGGGTTCGGCACCCACCGCTTCAGCTCCGACCGGCTCGGCACTCACGAAGGAACAGCGAGAGCAGCGACTGCGGGAACTGAGTGAACAGCTGAAGAAGCTGGACCGGGATATCCTGCATGGGGAATTCTTTCTCCCCGAACGTCCGGAAGTCTTCGCGGTTCGAGACATTCCGACTCCCGAAGACATGAGAATCACCATCCGTGGAAATGCTCACTCACTGGGTGATCCCGTGTCGCGTGGGCTTCCAACAGTGCTCATCAGGGCTGGTGCTCCGAAGCTGGAGATTCCTGCCGGCCGGAGTGGGCGACGGGAACTGGCGGACTGGATCGTCAGTTCGGAAAATCCTCTGACGCCGCGGGTGCTCGTGAATCGAATCTGGCAGAAGCTCTTCGGGGAAGGCCTTGTTCGTTCGCTCGATTACTGGGGAACTCGCGGCGATCAGCCATCCCACCCGGAACTGCTTGATTTTCTGGCTCGTCGTTTTGTCAACGATGGATGGTCCCAGAAACGACTGATTCGGCATCTCGTGCTGAGTCGCACATATCGTCTCAGCAGCCGGCCTGCGACATCTTCAGATGAATCCTCGGATTCCGTTGATCCTGACAATCGATTCCTGAGCCGGATGAACCGCTGGCGGCTTGATGCGGAAGCCATTCGTGACTCGATGCTGTTCGCTTCAGGTCGTCTGATGACTCTGAGCGGAGGAACTTCGCTTCCGCTGGAGTATCCTGAGAACACCGGGGGCCTCGCTAAAGGCGACGTCAATCCGCCGAGTTTTCGTCTGGCGAAGTTCCGGCCGGAGCAGTCGTATGTTCGCACTGTTTATCTGCCTGTCATTCGGTCGGGACCACAGGGAGGGCCGGCTGAAATTCGAAACGTTTTCGACTTCACGCAGCCTGCGGAATTTTCCGGCAGGCGAACTGTGACGGCGGTACCGACGCAGTCGCTCTTTCTCATGAACAGTCAGATAATGAACGAGCTCGCCGGGCATCTCGCGAATCGCATTCTGGAGGATACGAGTCTTGCGGATGATGACGCTCGTCTGAACAGACTCTGGATGTTGACGCTGAATCGGCCGATGACTCAGGAAGACCGCGATGACGCGCGACTCTTTCTTGATGAATCAACCGTCGCACTGCGTGAGACTACAAGCCAATCGTCGGAGTCCGGTGACAGTACAGCATCAACCGGCAAAGGTGCGCCCCCCAGCGATTCCAGTGGTGGAGAAGCCCGGAAGGCCGTTTCTCCGGAAACGTTCAGAATGAAATCATGGGAAGAACTCTGTCACGCCCTGCTGGCGTCGAATGAGTTTTTGATGCGGATGTAGTTTCTGGTGCAGATGTAACGATCATGAATCAACGGACGACTTCCGACATTTCTTTGGGTACTCATCTGGATAGCAACTCCATGACGGCACAGAATCCATCAGGACCGAGATTCCCGGGACGGCGAACACTTCTTCAGACGGCCGCCTGCGGGTTTGGAAGTCTTGCATTTCGCGGGCTCCTTCAGGATCAGGCGGAGGCTGCGTCGTCGAGTCGCGTTGCTTCGTCTGATGGTCACCCGTCCGCGCAGTTTCCACCGCGAGCTCGCCGAGTGATCTTTCTCTTTCTTCAGGGGGGGCCATCTCAGCCGGATCTCTTTGACCCTAAACCGTACATCACGAAAATGCATGGTCAGAAGATTTCTCCGGGAGCGAATGAGCACAAGCTTTCCGTGGGAGTTGATCGGTATCTTGCACTGAAGTCCGTGGCTCCGATTCGGCCACGCGGTCAGTGCGGAATGCTGATGTCTGACCTGCTGCCGCATCTGTCGACCGTTGCCGATGACATCTGTCTGCTCCGAGGAATGCATACCGACAGTGAAGCTCATGCACCGGCGACTCTTCAGCTTCATACGGGAGCATCGATAGATGTCCGACCGTCAATGGGAGCATGGTTCAGTTACGGGCTGGGATCGGAAAATCAGAATCTTCCGGGGTTTCTGACCATCCAGCCGGATTCTGATGTGCGAACGTACGGACCGGGATTTCTTCCGGCTCAGCATCAGGGAACACCGGTCAGCATCACCAGCAGTGCTCGTGATTCCGCAATTCGCTACCTGGAAGATGCTGAGACTCCACCGGCCATTCAGCGCCGCCGCCTCGACCTGATCCAGAAGATGAACCATCGATTGAACCGGAGAGTTGCATCGGACGCCCAGATGGACGGGATGATGGAATCTTTCGAACTGGCATTTCGCATGCAGGCCGAAACTCCGGCGCTGATCGATCTCTCAAAGGAACCGAAATCGATTCAGGATCTCTACGGAGTCGGCAATCCGAAGACTGATAAGAACGCCCGTGCCTGCCTGCTGGCGAGACGAATGAGTGAGGCGGGTGTCCGTTTCGTGCAGGTGACAATCGGTGGATGGGATCATCATGGCAACATCCGTGAGGCGATGCCGGGAAGCTGTGCGGGCAGCGATCAGCCCGTTGCCGCACTGCTCAAAGATCTTAAGCTGCGAGGGATGCTCGAAGATACGTTGGTCGTCTGGTCCGGTGAGTTCGGACGAACGTCATGGAGTCAGGATCTTTCGGGAACATCTCCAATTGAAACTCATGGGCGAGAACATCAGCCGGAAGGTTACTGTGCCTGGATGGCGGGAGCCGGTGTTCGCGCCGGTCTGACCTGGGGAAGCACCGATGACTTCGGGTTTCGAGCCATCGACGGCAAAGTGCATCTGCACGATCTTCATGCAACAATGCTTCACTTGCTGGGAATCAATCACACGCAGTTGACGTATCGCCACGCAGGGCGAGATTATCGACTGACGGATGTCTTCGGCCGCGTCGTGACGGAGATTCTGACATAGAGCGCAATTCGAAATCGGAACAGGTATCCTTGCTGTTGCCGACTTTGCAGGAAAACACCTCTTCGATCGGGAACCAGTCCCGGACTTGAAACCACCTGCAGCACGACTGCCTCCGGCTACCGTCGACCTTGCGTCGGCGGAGGCCATAATTGAGAGCTACGGCTAACGTCTGGCTCGTCCAGGCGGAACCCGCTATGGACAAGGGCAGGGGCCAGCGACACCGGATTGACTCATTGGTCAGCTCTCCGTCCGGTTTATCCGGGCGGGAGCGGCGAGTTGAGAGCGTGATGTGGGGGATGAGCCCGGATCGCTGGTTCCGCCTGGATGAGCCAGACGGAGACCCAGGAGCGGCGTCTTCGTTGTGTGGGTAGCAGTCAGTTATCGCCTCCGCCGGCACGAGGCCGACGGTAGCTGTCACTTATAACCTCCGCTGACGCAAGGTCGACGGTAGCTGTCAGTAATGATTCCGCCCGTGCGGGGAAGGCGGATCACTGAATTCGAGATACCACGCCCTGAAGTGACTCCAGCCGGCATTTCATTCTGCATCACAAGCTCCCGATGAAAAGGTGATGCTCCGGGATTGAAGTCGGGACGCTCCTGAAGCTCCGCCTGCGGAGCATTCTCCGACTGACACCAGAGACCGGTCTGACGATAGACGAGCCAATGCGATGCTGTCAGAATAGCGTCGCTCGAAAGTCGGACATCTGACTATCATCGGGCGTTCTGCTCTGCTTCCATTCTGCGGAGGAAAGTCATGGCGACTTCCGATTCTGAATTCAAAAGCGATTCCGGTTCAGGAAAGGTTGTTCCATCGGAAGCCTCTCGACGAGGTTTTCTGAAGACATCCACCCTTGCGGCGGCCAGTGCTCTGGCTCCAACGTTTATATCCCCAGCGAGAGGCTACACCATGGCCGAGGGTTCCGGCAAACTCCCCACCGTTGGCAGTGGCGAATACGTCTACGAGTGCATCCACAACTGGGATCGTGCCGGACTTCCGGCCGGTCACGAGTATGGCAATGCGGCTCACGGTGTTGCCATTGATCAGCAGGGACTGATCTACATCACTCATCAGGGAAATCCGGATTCCGTCTTCGTCTTTGACCCCACAGGCAAATTTGTTCGCTCGCTCGGTGAGTTTCACAACCCGGGGACTTCCAAAGGCCATGGGATTGACATTCGAAAAGAAGGTTCGCAGGAATTCATTTATCTCTCCCCCAGTGACACATCCATGTTCTTCGCGAAGATGGATCTGAAAGGTGAGCTGGTCTGGAAGAAAGACCGGGCAGCCATCAATCAGGAAAGTGGTGGAGCTCTTGAAGACCCGAAGACGGGATTCCGCCCGACGAATACAAGCTTCCGACCAGATGGTGGTTACTATCTCGGTGACGGATACGGAAGCCATATCATTTTTGAGTACGATCGCGATGACCGATTCGTACGCGTGATCGGCGGACAGGGATCGGAGAACGGAAAGTTCAGTACGCCTCACGGACAATGGCTGGATGACCGTGACGGCACTCCAAAGCTGGTCGTTGCTGATCGAGCCAACAAGCGGCTGCAGTGGTTTGGCATGGACGGAAGCTGGCTGAAGACGATGGACGGATTCCTCTTCCCGGCCGACATTGACATTCAGGGAAAACTGATGCTAGTGCCGGACCTGCATGCTCGAATCACTATTCTCAACGAGAAAAACGAAGTTGTCGCGCAGCTGGGTGATGACGAAGAGTGGCGTGCGAAGGTTCTTGCAGACAACTTTGCGATGCGGGCAAAGCCGGAAGATTGGCAGCCTGGTCGTTTCATTCATCCACATGACGCTGTCTTTGACTCCGAAGGGAACATCTATGTTGCCGAGTGGGTCAAGACTGGCCGAATTACCAAACTCGTTCGCAGAAGCTGACCGGTTCAGGAAACCAGCACAATCTCATGGCATCTCCCGGGCGAAAAAATACTGGCAAAGACGATCCCAACGAACGCGTTGTGTGCTCCAATCGGAAAGCACGTCACGAATACGACGTGATGGATGAGCTTGAATGTGGAATCGTTCTCGTCGGCAGCGAAGTGAAGAGTGTTCGTAACAACAAGATTTCTATCGATGAAGCGTACGCTCGCGTCGACGACGGTGAAGTCTGGCTCGTCGGGTCAGACATCGCGGAGTATCCTCAGGCAACCGTCTTCAATCACGAGCGCCGAAGAAAACGAAAGCTGCTTCTGAACCGGCGGGAGATCAGAAAGTTTGCAGAAACCGCGGAACACGATGGGCTCACGCTGGTGCCGCTGGCGGTGTTCTTTGCCGGTGGCCGAGTCAAAGTAAAGCTCGGGCTTTGTCGCGGTCGCAAAACGCACGACAAGCGAGAACGAATGAAAGAGCAGGCTGACCGTCGTGAAATGAGAGACATCCGACGGCACTGACACGTCAGACCGGCAGGTTGAGCCGGCTCACCAATCGGAGATGTCAATGCGACAGTTCTTATCAAACCTGTGTCTATTCCTGATTCTGGCAGCGATCAATATCGATGTCGGCTTCGCTGCTGAATCTGAGGCACTGGAACCAAAGATCCCACCAACGCCTGTTCCCGCTGTGCATCCGCTGATTTCGCGGATTGCATTCGGATCCTGCCAGAGTCAGAACGAACCACTACCCATCCTTCGGACTGTTCTCGAATGGGAACCGCAGCTCTTCATTTATCTGGGTGACAATATCTACGGTGACACCGATGATATGAAGGTGCTCGAAGCTCGATACGCTCAAATGGGGGCGAAAAAGGAATTCCGAATGCTGCGGTCCGCCGTTCCGACGATCGCAACCTGGGATGATCACGACTACGGCAGCAACGACGCCGGGAAGGATTATCCGTTCCGAAAGGAATCCCGGGACATCTTTCTGCGGTTCTGGAACGAACCTGATCCGAGTTCTCGCCGTGACCACGAAGGCATCTACACGAGTTATCGATTCGAGGACAAAACGGCAGGGAAGTCGCTGCAGATCATTCTGCTGGATACACGAACTTTCCGTGACCCACCGCTCGAGAATCCGTTCAGTTCCTGGAAGAACGACTACCTGCCGGACACCGATCCGGAGAAAACAATCCTCGGGGACGTTCAGTGGAAATGGCTGGAAGAACGACTTAAAGAGCCGGCTGATCTTCGCATCATTGGCAGCAGCATTCAGTTTTCGCACGAGTACAACGGGTGGGAGTCCTGGACGAACTTCCCTCGTGAACTGATGCGGATGGTCGACCTGATCCGATCAACGCGTGCGGCGGGTGTCGTATTCATCAGCGGAGATGTGCACTGGGGAGAACTGTCCGCTCTGAAACCTCCCGAGTGTTATCCACTGTATGATCTGACGGCGAGTGGTTTGAATCGTGACTGGGAGAATGTGGAACCGAATCGTAATCGAATCGGTGAGGCCTGCTCGGATTTCCATTTCGGCATGCTTGATATCAACTGGCAGGATCCGCCTTCAGTGACGTTCCGAATCCATGACATGACCGGGCGAGCTCGCGTGAGAAAATCGGTGAAGCTGAGAGACCTTCGGTTTTCAGAGAATTCTGCATCTCTTCGGTGAAAAGCCCAATCCGCTGCTCGTGACAGCCTTACTGAGTAGCAGTAAGCCTCATTAGCCGCCACAATTCGGTCTTTCTGATCGTAGTTCGGCTTTCAAAACCGGGACGGGCGCACTTCCGGCTGCAGATACTGCAGGACAATGCCTGCGTGACTGGAGCCAGTCCCGGTTTCGGCAGCACGAGTATTGTCAGCAGTTGTCCAGGGAAAGACGACGACGCGTTGCTGTTTTCCGGGAAACCCGGTATCGATCGTTCCCACCACAAACGAACCATTTTTTCTGTTCAGCGTCTGCCCGAATTGAGTACACCATGAAACCCACGCTCCGAGAACTTCGACAGGAAATTCGCAATCTGCTGACAGCACGGACAAAGTTCTCGAACAGAGCATTGCTGAGACGAAGCCGGCGCACTGGTGCCGGAACACGCGTTGAGGCATTCGAAGTTCGAAGTCTGCTCAGCAGCAATTCCATTCTGGTCGAAGATCTTCAGCCGGGCGGCGGTCTGAACAACGGGACAGAGTCTTCGGGACCAGGCCCGGCGGTGGACGTCTCCGGGACAACGTACTTCGTCGCCAACGACGGAATCAACGGGGCGGAGTTATGGCGGATTCCGGCTGGCGGAAATGCTCAGCTGGTCGAAGACAGTGTTCCGGGCGGAGGTATTCGTGCCGGAGCTGTGGGTGCGAATATTTCGCAGCTGACGAACGTCAACGGTGTCCTCTACTTTACCGCCGATGATGGTGCTCACGGCCATGAACTATGGCGGATTAATGGCAGCGGAACGGCCGTGATGGTGGAGGGAGCAGTTGCCGGCGAGGGAATCCGCGCGGTGCCCGAGCAGGTCTACACCTATGTTCCGGGAGGTGGCGGAGGATTCTATACAGGCTATTACATCAACCAGCCCGGCGGATCGTTGCCCGGCAATCTCACCAACGTCAACGGGACGTTGTTTTTCTCAGCCGACGATGGTTTGTCGGGACGTGAGCTCTGGAAGATCAACTCGACTGGTACGGCCGTGCTGATTGAAGACAGTATCGCGGGGGATGGGATCAATCCGGTTGCGGAAACTCGGTATCCCGTGCATCCGATTGGCAGTCCACAGCTGGTGCCGGGATCTTCGAATCCTCAGGAGCTGACGGTTGTTGGCAGTACACTGTTCTTCCGAGCCAACAACGGGACGAATGGTGCAGAACTCTGGCGGATCAACTCCGCCGGTGTGGCAGAAATGATTGATGACAGTGCAGGTACCGGGGATCCAGGCTTTGCCGGGAATGTATTTGACTCCGGCCCCACAGGTTTTACCAACGTCAGTGGAACCCTCTACTTCTCTGCCACAGATGATGTGTATGGACAGGATCTTTGGCGAGTCGGTGATTCGGGCAATGCGGTTTTGGTGGAAGTTGCGGTTCCTGGTGGCGGAATCAATGTCACAGGATCCGGTTCGTACCCGTTATCACTTTTTAATTTTCAGGGAACACTTTATTTCGGTGCGCTGAATGATCAGACCGGCATGGAGCTCTGGCGGATCAATTCAGCGGGTATTGCGGAACTGGTCGAAGACGCGGTGGTCGGAGGAGGAATTAATCCTGGCACCGGGTCATCCAGTCCGGGAGGTTTTGCGGCTGTCGGTACATCACTGTATTTCGTCGCCAATGATGGCACTCGCGGCGTTGAGCTCTGGCGAATTGCGACTCCCGGAGGGCAGGCAGCAATTGTAGAAGATTCCGTTCCCGGCGGGGGGATTGCTCCCGGGGCCGCCGGTGCGAGCGTCGAATCACTGATCAATGTTGCCGG